>JAKVOZ010000023.1 GCA_022482545.1 Bacteroidales bacterium | reverse complement strand
CCTTTTGATTATCTTACGCCTTTGTTTCCAGAAGAGAAATTCCAACTTACAGGACATAGAGCAGAAAGTATTTCTACACGTATTATAGATCTTTTTACACCGATAGGCAAAGGACAAAGAGCACTTATTGTTGCTCCACCAAAAACCGGTAAGACAACACTTTTGAAAGAGATAGCCAACGCAATTGCTGCTAATCACCCAGAAGTATATCTTATTGTTCTTCTTATTGATGAAAGACCAGAAGAGGTAACAGATATGCAACGTACGGTTGATGCAGAAGTTATTGCATCTACTTTTGATGAACCAGCTGATAGACACGTAAAAATTGCTAATATCGTTCTTGAAAAAGCAAAACGTATGACAGAATGCGGACACGATGTTGTTATTGTGTTGGATTCTATTACAAGACTTGCAAGAGCATATAACACAGTAGCACCAGCAAGTGGAAAAGTTCTTTCAGGAGGTGTGGAAGCAAACGCACTTCAAAAACCTAAACGTTTCTTTGGTGCAGCAAGAAATATTGAAAATGGAGGCTCATTAACTATTATTGCTACTGCATTGATAGAAACAGGTTCTAAGATGGACGAAGTAATTTTTGAAGAGTTTAAAGGTACAGGTAATATGGAACTTCAACTTGACAGAAAACTATCTAATAAACGTATCTATCCTGCTATTGACCTTGTCTCTTCTTCTACACGTAGAGATGATCTTCTTCTTTCAGACAACACTCTTTCTCATATGTTGATTCTTAGAAACTATATTGCTGATATGAATCCAAATGAGGCTATGGAGTTAATAAAAAGACGTATGGAAGTTACAAAAACTAATGCAGAATTCTTACTTAATATGAATTCATAAAAAAAACGAAGAAATTTTCTTTTATTTTAAAGAAATAATTAAATATAAAGAAGAGTTAGAAGATTATAAAAAGAATAAAATTTTGTATTATCATGGCAAATAATGAAGACCTTTTTAAAAAGATAACTTCTCATGCAAAGGAATATGGATTTATCTTTCCTTCAAGCGAGATATATGATGGTTTAGGTGCTGTTTATGATTATGCTCAAAACGGTGTTGAACTAAAAAATAATATAAAACAATATTGGTGGAAAAGTATGACGCAGATGCACGACAATATTGTTGGTATTGATTCTGCAATATTTATGCACCCGAAGATATGGAAAGCAAGCGGACACGTAGATGCTTTCAATGACCCTTTGATAGATAATAAAGATTCAAAGAAACGTTATCGTGCTGATGTACTTATTGAAGACTATATTGCTAAGTTGGAAGACAAAGTAAATAAAGAAGTTGAAAAGGCAAGAAAACGTTTTAAAGATAGTTTTAATGAAGAGCAATTTCTTTCTACAAGCCAAAGAGTTATAGAATATAATAAGGAAAAAGAAGACGTACATAATCGTTATTCAAAGTTAATGAATGATAACGACCTTGCAGGACTTAAATCTCTTATTGAAGAACTTGGTATTGTTTGCCCTATATCTGGAACAAGAAATTGGACTGATGTAAGACAATTCAATCTTATGTTTTCTACCAAAGTAGGAAGTGTGAGTGATGATAGCGATGTCTTGTATCTTCGTCCAGAAACAGCACAAGGTATATTTGTAAATTACTTAAATGTTCAAAAAACAGGTAGAATGAAGATACCTTTTGGCATTGCACAGATAGGAAAAGCTTTTCGTAATGAGATTGTTGCACGTCAGTTTATCTTTCGTATGAGAGAATTTGAGCAGATGGAGATGGAGTTTTTTGTTCGTCCTACAACTGAGATGAAATGGTTTGAATATTGGAAAGAGGAACGTATGAATTGGCATAAATCTCTTGGAATACCACAAGAGAAATATCGTTTCCATGACCACGAAAAACTTGCTCATTATGCTAATGCTGCAACAGATATAGAATTTGAATTTCCTTTTGGATTTAAAGAGTTGGAAGGTATTCATTCAAGAACAGATTTTGATTTGAAACGTCATCAAGAGTTTTCCGGCAAGAAGATTCAGTATTTTGATAGTGAGACAAATGAGAGTTATACTCCTTATTGTGTTGAGACTTCTATCGGATTAGACCGTACTTTTCTTGCTATCTTCTCTTATGCTTACAAAGAAGAGCAACTAAGTGATGGTTCTTCTCGTGTAGTTCTTAATCTTCCTAATATCCTTGCACCAAACAAAGTATCAATCCTACCTCTTGTCAATAAAGATGGCTTACCAGAAAAAGCGCATGCAATAATGGACGATGTGAGAAAAGACTTTAAGGCACATTATGAAGAGAAAGATACCATTGGCAAACGTTATAGAAGACAAGATGCAATAGGAACACCATTTTGCGTAACAGTAGATAACGACACTTTGAAAGATAACACAGTAACAATTCGTTCACGTAGTACTATGGAGCAAGAGCGTATCCCTATTGACAACGTAAAACAATATTTAAGAGATAATCTATAAAAAAAATGAAAAAACATATAGCTAAACCTTTTGTGAAATGGGTCGGTGGAAAAACTCAATTAATTAATGATATTGAGAAATTACTACCAAAAGACTTTTCTTTGCAAAAAGATTTGACTTATATTGAGCCTTTTGTTGGAGGTGGTGCTATATTGTTTTGGATTTTACAAAAATATCCTAATATAAAGAAGGCTATAATTAACGATATTAATTCTAATTTAACTTCAACTTATACAATTATTAAAGACAAGCCAAATAAATTAATATCTGCATTAAAAGATATTGAAAATACATATTGCACATTAGATGAAAGTAAAAGAAAAGATTATTTTTTAATACAACGCCAACGTTTCAATAAAGAAAGATTATCTAAAATAGAAAATTCTGCCTTGTTTATATTTCTAAATAGAACTTGTTTTAATGGACTTTATCGTGAAAACAGCAAGGGAGAATTTAATGTTCCTTTTGGTAAATATAAAAATCCTCTTATATGTGATGAAGAAACAATACTAAAAGATAGTTCTTTATTGCAAAAAGTTGATATATTGACAGGAGATTTTGAAAAAACTCTTTCTTTTGCTAATGAAAATACGTTTTTTTATTTAGATCCTCCATATAAACCAATAACAACAACTTCTTCATTTACATCATATTCAAAAGAGACTTTTAATGATAATGAACAAATACGTCTTGGAGAGTTTTGTAATAAAATATCTTCTTTAAAAAGCAACTTCATTCTTAGTAATTCTGACGTTAAAACATTTCAAAATGATAACTTTTTTGAAGATATTTATTCTCAATTTCAAATACAAAGAGTGTTGGCTTCTCGTATGATAAATGCTAAAGCAGATAAACGAGGAAAACTAAATGAATTAATAATAACTAATATAGAAAACACTAATTTAATAAGAGTATAATTATGGCAATAAGACAAGATGATTCAATAGAAAATCTATTAATAACAGTAGACAATATTAATAATAGGAAAGATTTAAGAGAGCATATGTTAACAACATTTATTAAAGAAGATTGCAAAAAAAATATAGATATTTTGTTGAAAAAATAGAATCTGATAATAGAAGAATATATATTGAACGTCCTGGACGATTAAATAAAGGATGTGATTTTGTGATTTATGTTGAAGATTTATTATTATTTAATAATAGCAATGATAAGCCACCAAAATTTAATGATTTAGTAACTGACATTAAATATAAAAAAGATCATTTAAATATTATGGATTATAATTTATTAATAAAAGCAATAACATCTATTTATAATTTGAACACATATTTAAATTCATATAACATAATACGAAACATAAAAAATATTGAAAACAGTTGGAATTATGAACTATTATTAAAACTAAATAGATGGTTTTTTATAGAACAAGATATTACATATTGGGCTAAATCAGGTAGGGAAATGCTCTATAATGCCATATTAGACATCTAATGATCAATTCTTATTTTAAATCAAACAATAATGATTTTACTTTAATTCAAGGTGATTGCATTGAAGTAATGAAAAGTTTTGATTTTAAATTTGATATGGTTTTTGCCGATCCTCCCTATTTCCTTTCAAATAATGGTATAACTATTCAAAATGGCAAAGTTGCAAGTGTCAATAAAGGTTTATGGGATAAAAGCAATGGTAAAGAAAAAGATAAAGAATTTAATTATGCTTGGCTCAATATAGTAAAAGATAAATTAAAAAATGATGGCACTATTTGGATTAGTGGAACTTTTCATAATATATTTTCTATAGCAGATATACTTACTGATTTAGATTTTAAAATACTTAATGTTATTACTTGGGTAAAAACCAACCCCACCTCCTAACCTAACTTGTAGATATTTTACTCATTCAACAGAATTTATTATTTGGGCAAGTAAAAATAAGAATAGTAAACATTATTGTAATTATGAATTAATGAAAAACCTAAATGGCGGAAAACAGATGAAAGATGTTTGGCTTTTACCTGCAATCGCTCCTTGGGAAAAGTCTTGTGGAAAGCATCCGACTCAAAAACCTTTACGTCTTTTATCTCGCATTATTCTTTCTTCAACAAAAGAAAATGATTGGATTTTAGATCCTTTTTCTGGTAGTAGTACAACAGGCATTGCAGCAAACTTATTAAATAGAAAATTTTTAGGGATAGAAAAAGAAAAAGAGTTTTTAGAAATAAGTAAAAATAGACGATTGGAGCTTGACAATAAGACTATATTTGAAAATTATAAAAACAAATTATAAAAAATATTTTTTGTTTTGGAACGTTTTCAATAAAAATATAAAACAACATTATATTATGAAGAAACTAAAAGTATTTTTATTAACATTAATAGGATTAACAAGTATGAATGCACAAGAAACGATTAAGTTACCTGCTCCACAAAAAGACGGTGGAGAAAATATTTTGAAGACTATTGACATAAGACGTAGCGATAGGGATTTTACAAATAAAGAAGTGTCTTTGCAAGATGTATCTACTATTCTTTGGGCTGGATTTGGTTATAGTCAAAACCGCCGTACTGCTCCAACAGCAATGAATCGTCAAGATATAACTCTTTATGTTTTCAATAAAGACGGCATATATAAATACGATGCAGAAAACAACACATTGATTCTTGTTGAAAAAGGCGACAAAAGAAGTATGACAACAAAAGGACAAGGCGAATTTGTGAATAACACTTTTAACATTGCTATTGTTTCCGACCTTAATAAATACCAAGACAGACCCGATAGAGCATTAATGTATGGTGCTTTCTCTTCTGCTTATGTTTCTGAAAACATTTACTTGTGTTGTGCTGGTATGAAAAGAAACCTTGGCAGTGTGGTTCGTGCTTCTTTTGATGAAGAACCTTTAAAAAACATTATGAAACTACAATCTTCTGAGAAAATATTTCTATTTCAAACCGTTGGTTACAAAAAATAGATTGAAAAATATTTGCAAAACATAAAAGGTGGTAATCATTAAGACTACTACCTTTTTTATTAATCATACTTTTTGATAAATATCTTTTATCATTACTTTGCATGAATTTTATATAAATAAAATAAAATGAAGAGATATTAAAATATTTCCTTAATCCGTTAAAATATAATGAAGATATAAAAAAATAGATTAAATTATCATAAAATATCAAAATAAAGATTGTTGAATAACATATTTAGAAAAACTACTAGGCAATGGACAATTCTCCAAACTTCTTTGTGAAAACAAATATCGCCCATCACACATAAAACCTAATTCATACCAATTAACTCTATTTAATTCATTTTTCAATTCTTCTATATTTAATTGTTGATTTTTAGGAAAAATTGCTAAAATTGAACCATCATAATTGTTGCAAGGATATGTAAAAAAAGGGTGTTCATTACGAGTTTTGCTATTAACATATATTCTCTTTTCACTTGAAATATAATGTATTCTACCCCACTGCCACCAATTATTTTCATTAAACTTTTTTATCTTTCTTTTGATTAATTTATCCTTAAATTGTTCTATATATTGATTTTTTACATTAAATATCATTCTTCTTGTAGATGAATTCTTAAACGTTTCTGAATATACAAAATCCATATTACCATAATCTTTACTAATAAAAATTGAATCGTATCCACTCACCGCACCAACTTTAACAAAAAACAAATCATTAAACATTAATGGATAATCATTATTAGTAAATAGTAATTGTCCGTTACAAAATACAAATTCCTTTGATATGTTTGTTCTACGACAGAAGTTCCCTTTTTCAAATCTGAATATTATACAATTTGGAGAATAACCTGAAAATATATTATCATCGCCTAAATCTATTAAATCTGTTATAGTACCATTGTCATATATAAATTTATTTAATTTTATACTTGATGTTGCTTTAAGAAAATCACGTGGAGTAATAAATATCAGCTCTCCTTTATCATTCAAATGATTAATACATTTTTCTATAAAAAACAAATACAAATTACTCCGTTCATCAAAAAGATTAGAATATAGTTTTTCTTTTGTCTGTGGTAATATATCTTGAAAACGCACATAAGGAGGGTTTCCTATAATTGTATCAAATTTTTCTTGTATTGGGTAATCAAAAAAATCCATATTCAATGTATCGTGTTTGCAATATTTGGAATCTATTTCTATTGATACACACGAAGGTATATTATCTGAAAATGCTCCATCTCCACATGAAGGTTCTAATACACGACCATTATTTCTACATAAGAGTAACATTTGAGAGACAATATTTTGTGGAGTAAATACTTGTCCTAATTGTTTTACATTATACATATTGTGGAAAGTATTTTTTGAAATTAAAATAAATATCTGAGCGTAGTTTAATACTCTTTCCAAATGTTGAAAGAATAAACTTTGCTGCCTCATCAAATGAACGTTGACATATATTTCTATTCAAATCCCATTTACTTTGAAATGGTAGATTATTTCCATTAGCTTGCAAACTCTTTAATCCTTTTAATTTAGTACAAAATACATCTTGATTATCTTTTTTATTAAAAATCAAGAAATAATAATCTTTATCTTCTTTCTTACCAAAATTTAATTTTAGTTTTTCAAAAAAACTCTAACCATGATGTCTCATTTGGAAAATTTGGCATTAATCCTGTTAATGAATAATATATCCCCAATTTGCAATTAAGATTATCTGCATGGGTTGTATCTGTAACCTTAATATTTACAGGAAAAAATTCATTGTTATTTTCTATTGCAAAATCATACCATGCTCTACTTTTAGGCACTTGTATTGTGTATTTTCTTTGAATAGTCTTAATTATTTCATCTTCATTAATTGATGCGTTTATTCTCCCATCAGCTAATGGTGAAGAAAGCACTATGCCAGTATCTTTTAAATAAAGACATATCTCATCTATTATATTTGGAATAACAGATGTTGTTTCTAAATTATTCTGTGTCATTTTGCCAAATTTTTACAGCATAAAAAAAGCGTGATACTCAACCGTATATCATTGCTGTGAGGTATTTGGCGTAACCTCGTATATATGAAATAAGTTAAGCACACGCATAAGCGTGAGCATTTTTTAAACTTATTCTTTTATATACTTTTCAAATCGCCAAATTTTCACAGCAAAAAGAATAAAGCAAAACGCTTCTTATTTATCTATTGTTATTTTTTTTATTTTTCTATATTTATAATATTTTATTGATTGCAAAGATAAATAATTATTTTCATAATTAAAGCATATTGCAATAAAAAAAGGAGATGAATTAAATTAATAATCCACCTCCGACTTATTATGAAAAATTATTAAAATTTTCTATTTATTTACTTGGAATTTTGTTACTCCGTTTTTAAGAAAATCTACTATTTGGTTAGCTGCTGCAAGTCCTGCATTGAAGTTAGCTTCTTTTGTTTGAGCTCCCATCTTTTTAGGTGTTGCAAAGTAACGTGGAGCAAATTTCTTTAAATCTGCATCGTTTGCTGGTGCTATATCTGTAACGTATTTGAAGTCTTCTCTTTCGCTTAACATCTTTTCCATATCAGCTTCATTGATAACTTCTTTTCTTGCTGTATTTAACAAACAACCACCTTTTGGCATTTTTGAAAGAAGAGCATAATTGATTGAGTTCTTTGTTTGGTCATTTGCTGGTATATGTAATGAAACATAATCGCAATTAGAATACAAATCATCAAGATCTTTTGCTACTTCTACTCCTGCTGCTTTCATAGCGTCTGCTGGTACAAATGGGTCAAAAGCCATAACTTTCATTCCCATTGCTTTTGCTTTTTCTCCAACAAGTCTGCCAACGTGTCCAAAAGCTTGAATACCTAAACGTTTGCCAAGAAGTTCTGTTCCAGCAACTGGTGTGAAGTTAGTTCTTGCCATATAAATCATAAGACCTAATGCCAACTCAGCTACTGCATTAGAGTTTTGTCCTGGTGTGTTCATCGCTACTATCTTTCTTGCTGTACATGCTGCAAGGTCAAGATTATCAAAGCCTGCTCCTGCTCTAACAACTATCTTTAAGTTCTTAGCGTGGTCAATAACTTCTTTTGTAACTTTATCTGAACGTACTATTAAAGCATCTGCATCTGCTACTGCTTTATAGAAATCATTTACGTCTGTATATTTTTCAAGTAATGCTACCTCATAGCCAGCCTTACTGCATATATCTTTTATTCCATCAACAGCTGCCTTTGCAAAAGGTTTTTCTGTTGCTACTAATACTTTTGTCATTATATTTAATTTTTATTTTTGAATGTTGATTGTTGATTTATAACCTAATAAGTCAAAACTCAACAATCAACAATCCTAATTTTTAAAATTAAGCGTTTTGTTTTTCAAAATCTTGCATACATTTTACAAGTGCTTTTACATCATCAAGAGTACAAGCGTTGTATAATGAAGCACGGAAACCACCTACACTTCTATGTCCTTTTATACCAACCATTCCGTTAGCTTTTGCGTAAGCCATAAAGTCTGCCTCTTTTGATTCATAACCCTTAGCCATAACGAAACATACATTCATTCTTGAACGGTCTTCTTTTGCTACTGTGCCAACAAACATCTTATTTCTATCTATCTCATTGTATAGTGTATCAGCTTTTTCGCAGTTACGTTTGTAAGCTCCTTCTACTCCACCATTTTCTTTTAACCATTTAAGTGTTTCGTGCATTACATATATTGCAAATACTGGAGGTGTATTAAACATAGAGTCTTTTTCAATATGTGTTCTGTAATCTACCATTGTTGGAAGTACAGGAAGATTTTTTCTATCTTGGATATGACCTAAAACATCTTCTCTTACTATTACGAAAGTAACACCAGCAGGTCCTACATTCTTTTGTGCTCCACCATAGATTAAAGCATATTTCTTAACATCTACTGGACGGCTCATAATATCTGATGACATATCTGCTACAAGGTTGATTGGGCAATCTATATCTTCTTTTATTTCTGTTCCGTAAATTGTGTTGTTAGTTGTGATGTGGAAATAATCTGCATCTGTTGGTATTTTGTATCCCTTTGGAATATAAGAATAGTTTTTATCTTCACTTGATGCTACTATTTCTGTTTCTCCAAAAAGTTTTGCTTCTTTACCAGCTTTTTTTGCCCATACACCTGTTTGAAGGTATGCTGCTTTCTTATTTAATAAGTTAGCTGGAACTGTGAAGAATTGTGTTGAAGCGCCACCACCAAGGAATATTATTTTATAGTTCTCTGGTATGTTCAAAAGGTCTCTCCATAATTGAACTGTTTCTTCCATTATTTTTTCCCAACCAGGTGTTCTGTGAGATATTTCTAATACTCCAACTCCTGTGTTGTCAAAGTTACGAATTGCATTGATTGCTGCTTCAGTAGCTTCTTTTGGTAAAACGCATGGTCCTGCGTTAAAGATATGTACTTGTGCCATTTTAATTTTAATTTTAAAAATTTTTATATTTATGTTTTTTATTTTTCATCAAGCTACTCAAATGTTCTTTTCTCACAATTTTTTACTTAATTTTGCAAATATACTATTTTTTTTTCATTTATAAGAAAATTTTTCAAAGAAAAAGTTATATTACTAATTTTCTATTTGCAATACCACTTCATCTCCTGCTATATTTCTAACTTTCATCCTTAATGGCTTTTTTGATGATGTTATCTTTCCATTCCAAAATGTTTTTGTCTTCTTCCCATTTGTTATAACATATCCCTCTTTACTTATCTTTATTTCTTCATCACTTTGCCACTTTCCTTGTTTATTTGTACAATCTAAACTAATATATTCTATAAGTTCCAATCCTTCTTCACTTATTATTATTGGTTTAAATTCTTTTTTATTATCTGTATCTTTCTTTTTCTCTTGATTTAAAAAACCTTTTTGATTATATTCACTTATTTTATTACTTAATCTATCGCTAATAAATCTTTTTATTTCTATTCCATATTTTTTCCTTGAATCTTCTTTATTGTCAAAAGATAAATAATCAACCTTATCATCAATAATAGTTTGTGATAATATTACTTTTAAATCTCTTAATTCTATTTCTATTCCTGTATTATTATTATCCTTTATATATTTTTTTATCTTTTCTTCGTCTTCTATATCTATATAATAAACTATAACTTTTTCTACATTATCTAAATTTTGCATATAAATTTTCATTATTTCATCTATAATATGCAAATCAAGAACACGAGTACTTGAATCAATAAGATTTGGCACATAAACAGGTATTTTCCCTTTTTTTGAATCTTTTATACTACCCATCCAAAAGCTATCTAATGTATTATCATCATTAAGACCATTAATTAGATGTTTTAATTTGTCCATTGTTTGAATAGGATTTCTATATAAATTAACACCGTCTTTTATGTCCATTATCTTAAAATTAGCATTTTCAGAAACAAGCCTATCTCTTGTTGTTTGAATTGAGTTAATACCTACATCACAAGAAATAAAATTCCTTTTCAAATCATTTGCTACTTTTGCCGTAACCCCACTACCACCAAAGAAATCAGCCACAACCATACCTTCATTAGATGCTATTTCTATTAATATTTTTAATAATCCTTCTGGTTTTTGTGTATCATAATCTAATCTTTCTTTTGATAAATTAAGTACAGGTCTCATATTATATTGTTCAAGTTTATTTTCATTCATTATATAAGGTGCACCTTCAAATACATCTCTTAATATTGTATCAACATAATATTTTCCGTCTTTATCTATTTTTGTATCCATGAAAGGTTTATCCAAATATTGCCTTTCTATTTTATTATTAATCACATTTTCATCACCATTTTTATATAGGAATATAACATCATGTTTTTGAGGTAATGCTTCACTTTTTGAAGCACCTCCGCTTCTATACGACCATATAATTTCATTAACAAAATTTTCTTCTCCAAATATTTCATCTAAAAGTATCTTTACATAATGACAAATATGATGATCCAAATGTACATAAATACTTGCATTATCACTCATAATAGATTTTATAGCCATTAAATTATCATACATCCAATTCAAATACATTTCTTTATTCCATATATCACCATACATCTTTTCATCAAAACTTTGCAATTCTTCATCTTTTAGTTTTTCTTCTTTTTTCTTAATCTTATCTAATAGTTTAGGATTTTTTCTAATATATACTTTTTTAGAATAATCCATTCCACTTGCAAATGGAGGATCTATATATACTAAATCAACTTCTATCCCTTTATCTTTCAAATAAGCACAAGTAGAAATGCATTCTCCTCTCACAAGAAGATTTTTTGTATCTTTATCGTTTCCTACTATTTCATTTTCTTCTAATTCATAATATGGCATTCCTCTATTTATATGATCATATACTTCTTCATTCTTACCATATTTTAATACTCTTTTTGTACGAGTAAAATTATCTAAAATTGCTTGCCCTTTTATTGGGTCTTTATATAAAGGTACATATTTTATTGGCATTTTGTTTTTCCTCCTATTCGTTTATAAAAAATTGTTCTATTTTATTTCTTAACTCTGTTTTTATGTCTTCTTCTGTATTAGAATCTTCTATATATAAATAATCAAACTTATTATATTTAGCATTATTATTATTTAATTGTATAAACTTATTACTAATATAATCTTTTCTTGTTGTGAAATTAATATCATTAGCAAATCCTTGTCCTTTTGTTTCTACAATTAAAATTTTATGTATTTTGTTTTCATTATCTCTATTTATAATAAGAAAATCAGGCGTATATATTCCTATATAATTTGTATCATTCGAATATGTCTTAATACGAAAATCTGTTAAAGATTTTTCTCCATTATAATAAATCTCTAATTTTTTGTCTTGAAATTTATCTAAACCAAGCACTATCTCTAAAAAATTCTTTTCAAATTTACTTTGAGAAAAATAATAAGGTATATAATGAAGTGTTTTATTTCTGTATTGAACAGCAAGTGTACCTCCTATATTAGAATTTACTCCTTGATTTTTTATTAATTGTAATAGTTCTTCTTTTGATAATTCTTCTACTGGTTTTTTAGTACCTTCGTCTAATCCTTTTATTTCTTCTATTTCATCCTTCGTTTCTGGATACATTAATTCTTTTCTATAATTATATAGTTTTTTCTCTTCAATATTTGTTATATTTAAAATACTTGCTTGATGATTAACTTCTTCTTCTTCCTTATTTAATGTATATTTATCATAATATGATAGTCTAATATCACTTCTTATCTTATTTTGTAAATACAACTCATTTAAGAATATGGAATTATTGTTTGTTGTTATTATTTTGTCAAAAATCTTTTTTAATATATCTTCATTCTTTTTTAGCATTAATAAATCAACTCCACCCATACTTTCTTTAATAATCATAAGTAACCATAATGAAAAATTAGTCTCTTCTTCTCCATAATCTTCTATTTTAGTACTTCTTTGTACTTTTCTATTAAAATCAGACACAACAATATCACTATTTTGTTTATATTTATCATCTAATTCTGCAAATATTCTCTCTAACTTTTGTTTTGTTTGTAAATCTGTAATCTTATTTTCAATAACAGATGTGTATTCAATATTAATATTAATGTATGAAAAAGGAGTTAATTTTAATTTTTTCCTTCTATCTGTATATGAAATATAATCGTTTTGTAGCCCTGTTTGAAATTCACTTATTGTTATATCTTGATTTTTTTTTAATTGTTTTTCTAATTCTTGCTTATTGTCTTCATTCAACCAAATAACAGCTGTTTCTTTTTCTCCTTTTTTTATTTGACGAAGACAACGACAAGAAGTTTGCAAAACCATATTTTTATGACAAGAGCCTTTTTGAGAAAGAATAACACCTGTTAAACTCCTACAATCCCAACCTTCTTTGCCTATTTGGACAAGAAGTATAATTTTCTTTTTTGATGGAATAACATTATTATCTAAATTCAAATATTCTCGTGTATTCTCGTTTGGTAATTTATATTTATCACTTTTCCCATCATGATATTTTAATATTACTTCATTCGGATTTAAGCCATAATCTTCTACTATTTGCGATACTTGTGGATATACTTTTTTTTCTAATTTTTCTATTTGTCCACAATAAATAGCAAGTTTTGCAACTGTATTATTGTAATAAACGGTATCTTTATAATTATCTAAAAAATCTCTAACACCTTTTTCTATTATCTCTTCTGAAGTACCATTTGTGATGGTTTTTACTGTTGGCTTTTTTAAGAAATTATTTATTCCTTGTACAAGAGGATAATAATATACTGTGTTAGCAATACTTTTAGTCTTAATATTAATTCCTTCTGAAAGTTTAATATTTGTATCTTTAGCTAAATAAGGAGTTCCAGAAAAGCCCACAACAGAATTAATTGTATTTTTTTCACTCCAAGAATTTACAACTTTTCTTAATTTTATTTCATCATCTTGTGCATGATGTACTTCATCTATATATATTGCTAAAGATGGTATCTTACCAATTAAATTTCTTAATTCATTAGATCTATATATATCATCATTTTTTTCTTCTTCTGTCCTATCCTCTGAAAATAATCTTGTATCTACATTACCATTTTTATCTTCTTTATATTTATTCAATATAACTTTTTCGGCATTAGTAATAATGACTAATCCCATTAAATCTTCAAGTGGTTGATGTAAAGCAATTTTTGCAGCATTAGGATCATTAGTTTTATTACTCTTTTTATCAGAAGAATTTTCTAACAATATTTCATACTTTATTAATTGTTTTAAATTAGAGGAATAAGGCTCTGGAATTATCCAAGAAGGATTAAAATTTTGTATTGTCTTTAAACTTGGAATAATTGATGTTTTTAATCCAGAAGGAGCAAGAACGATAAAATTATGTGCAAATGCTTTATTGTCTCTTTCGTTTAATGCAAAATATAAATCAAGATATATAAACATTGCCATTAGATATGTTTTTCCTGCACCCATTGGCAAAGAAAAAAGATAATCTGTATAATTACTTCTATCAAATATTTTATTATACTCTTGCGGATTATCCTTTAAATAATTACAAGTATTTTCTTTCAACTTTAACGATGTATTATCTAATGAATTATCTATTAATAATTGTTTAGAAAATATATCTGCCAAAGGTTTATTATCACATTTTATTTTTAAAAATAAATATGTTTTTATTGCCTCTAATTGCGTATCTCTTAATTTATTCTGCTTTTCTATATATGATATTAAATCCTTAATCTTACATTCGTCAGATGTTAGCCATAGATTTACATTTTTTCTAATAGTATCGTAAAACATTTATATCTATTTTTATTTATTTTTGCAAAGATAATTAAAAAATCCAAAAAGGTGCTTATCAGAAAAGCATTTTCTTCTAAATATTTTTATCTATCTATCTTTTAATCAATTAAAAAAGGGCAACCGTGAGAGAAAAAATTCAAACAGGGCTGCCCAAAGCAACATAATGGATTAAAGAATTTGCTAATTAATGGTATCGCCGATTATGTTTATATTCCTATAACATTTAAGTGTTTAATGTTATAAGAAATTTGTTTCAAAGAGTTTTTGAACTTAACACTTAACACAATACAATATCTTATACATTTCCATGCAACAGTTAAATAAAAACATTTTTTATTTAACATCAATTATATCCATTTAATTAATGGTAAATCTTGTCTGAATGGCATAAGTTCATGCTTTGGATAAATTCTAAAAGCATAATCATGAACACCTACAACATCAGAAATAAAATCTAACTCATATTCTGCTCTCCCGTTTTTATTTCCAACAAGTTCAAACTGTTCTATTCTATCATAATCTTTTATTTCATTATTATCTTTGTGCGTTATTATAATCTCTATCCCAATATTTTTTGCATCAATGTCGCCTATTTGAAGAGTTATTTTCGCCTTAAAATGCTCATTGATAGAAAAACTATTATTATCACTATCTGGAACTTGAACAGATATTAATTCTATTGTATTCCATTTCCTCTCCATTCTTAATTTCCATGAAGAATATTCTTGTGCCAAACAATAATTATCTTTTGTTATCAAATCTACTCTTTCAAACATTTTGTTATAATACTTATTGAAATAATCATCTAATTGACGTTTCATAGTAAAATGAGGTGCTATTTCTGCTATTGTATTCTTGATATACTTGCACCATTGTTTTGGAATATTGTTTTCATCATTATTATAATATGAAGGTATTATTTCTTGTTCCAATATATCATAAATCATTTCTGCATCAAGAATATTTTGTGGTTCTTGTTCATTATACGTTTGTTTTTCAGGCAAAGCCCAACCAGCATCTTTGTTCCAACCTTCTGCCCACCAACCATCAAGAACAGAAAAATTAATCACACCATTCATTATTGCTTTTTCTCCACTTGTTCCACTTGCTTCCATTGGTCGTGTTGGAGTATTTAACCAAACATCAACTCCCCTTACTAATTGTTTTGCAACATACATATCATAGTTTTCAATAAATATTATCTTACCAATAAATTGTGGCATTTTTGATATACGAATAATATTACGAATAAGGTCTTGGCCTGCTCCATCATTTGGATGTGCTTTACCAGCAAAAATAAATTGCACTCCACGATTAACTATTTCTTCCAAACGTTCAAGGTTTGAAAAGATTAAATTAGCACGTTTATAAGTAGCAAAACGTCTTGCAAATCCTATTGTAAGTTTATCTTCACTAAGAGGAGCAATTGTCTTAAAATATAATTTTGGGTCTTCTGCCCTTTGACGCAATTCTTTTTCAAGTCTTTGTTTAACAAAAGCAATGAGTTCTTTCTTTAATTGTTTATGTGTATCCCATATTTCTTTATCATCAACATCATAAATCTTTTGCCAATATTTTTCATTAGATTGGTCTTTTACTGCTTTTGTATCAAAGTATTTCAAATAAATGTTTTCCCATTGTTTTGCCGTCCATGTAGGAAGATGAACACCATTAGTTACATATCCTATATTTAACTCTCTTGGAAAATATCCATCATAAAGATAAGCAAACATTTCTCTTGTTACTCTACCATGTATTCTGCTTACTCCATTAACATTGGCAGAACAATTAATGGCAAGCACACTCATAGAAAACTTTTCATCACTATTATCGTTGGTTTTTCTACCAAGTAACATAAAATGATTCCAATCTAATGTTATATTTTTTGAATATTGAGCAAAATACACTCTCATTAATTCTTCATTAAAAGTATCATGTCCAGCAGGCACTGGTGTATGCGTTGTGAAAAGTGTTGAACTTCTAACTATCTCCATTGCCTGAGAATAAGACATATTTTCTTTATTTATATAATCATTCAATCTTTCTAATGAAGAAAAAGCAGAATGCCCTTCATTGCTATGATATATTTTTGGTTCAATATGCAATTCTTTCAATAATCTCACGCCACCAATGCCAAGAAGTATCTCTTGCTTTAAACGATTTTCATTATCTCCTCCATATAATTGTGATGTTATCAATCTATCTTGTTCATTATTTTCATCAATATCTGTATCCAAAAGATATAGTTTTGTTACTCCAATATCACAACGCCATATTTTTGCATACACACTTCTCGAAGGTAGATTAATAACTATTTTTCTCCATCTACCATCTTCATCTCTTTCTGCTTGTATTGGTAAATGAGAAAACTTTTGCGGAAATCTCATACTTTCTTGATTTCCTTCTTTATCTATATGTTGATTAAAATAACCTTGACGATAAAGAAGTCCCACTCCTACAATATTTTTGTTTGAATCACTTGCTTGTTTTAAATAATCTCCTGCCAACATTCCCAATCCTCCACTAAATATTTTCAAAGTATCGTGAATACCAAACTCCATACTAAAATATGCTATAATATCATTATTCTTTTTCTCTCTTTCTTTTATATATGAATCAAAATGATTAACAACATTATCCATATCTTGTAGAAAACTTTCATCATTAAGTAATCGTTTGCAATCATCATTTGTTAATGATTCTATAAGATGAATAGGACTACGCTCAAATGAAAGAAATCTTTTCTCATCTATTCTTGAAAACAATTCAAAAGCATCATAGTTCCAACTCCACCAAAGATTTTGTGAAAGCCTTTGCAACCCCTTCAATCTTTCAGGAAGAGACAGTTTGACAAGTATTTTTTTCCATTCTGGTTTTTCGCCCCATGTGGAAAGACTACTATATTTTTGTGAAACAGGTTGTTTGTGAATATATGAA
>JAKVOZ010000022.1 GCA_022482545.1 Bacteroidales bacterium | reverse complement strand
CTTATAGCTTACTCTCAAAACGGTACAGACTTAACTCATATGGTTTTAAAGAAGGGAGAATGGACAGAAGATGAAGAAATATTGGTAAGAGTTCATTCATGCTGTGCAACAGGAGATATATTTGGTTCATTGAAATGTGATTGTGGGGAGCAATTGCATAGAGCGATGGAGACGATAAATGAACAAGGCAAAGGAATGATAGTTTATATGAATCAAGAAGGAAGAGGCATTGGGTTGATTAATAAACTACACGCATATCATCTTCAAGAACAAGGAATGGATACTGTTGATGCTAATTTAGCATTAGGATTTAAGGCAGATGAAAGAGATTATGGAATAGGAGCACAAATAATAAGAGATATGGGAGCAAGAAAAATACGATTAATGACAAATAATCCAATGAAAAGAATAGGTTTGGAAGGATTTGGTATTAAGATAGTTGAAACTGTTCCTCTTGTTATTGAGCCAACAAAATACGACAAAGATTATCTTAAAACAAAGAAAGAAAAAATGGGACATAAACTTCCATTAAAATAAAAAAAATATATAAAATTTGTTTTGTTTAAAAATAAAACATTATATTTGCAAACGATAAAACATAAATAATTGATGAAAGTGCTAATAAAATTTTATCAGAGATAGATTATAAAGTTAGAAAAATAGTATCTGACAAAAATAATCTTGTCTTGGAGTTGAAAAAATCAAATGATGAAATAAAAGAACTTGAAAATCAAATAAGTGAATTAGTAAAACAAAACAAAGAATTAAAAGAAGAATTAGAATTAATAAAAATAACAAATATAATAAATAACAGTTCAGATATTTCTGAAAGCAGAATAATAATAAATAATTTATTAAAGAAGATAGATAAAAGTATTTCAATAATTTCATCAAAGAATAAATGATAATTTTAGGGTAATAAATTAAAGGAAGTTGAGGTAAGAAAAGATATGGAAGAATATTTAACGATAACAATACAGATAGCAGAGAGGGATTATACTGTTAGAGTTAACAGAGAAGACGAGCAAGTTTTTCGTCAAGCTTCCGTGTTGATAAAGAACGCTATTCAAGGATATGCAACAAAAAAATCTTATCGAGATAAACAAGATTTATTGTCTATGGTATTACTACAATATGTTATTTCTTATCTAAATGAGAGCAATAAAAGTAAATCATTTGATGAGCAAACATTAAATAAAATAAGTGAGATTAATGATTATCTTTCATCACATGTAGAATGATGATGAAAAAACATACTTAGGTATTTGAAATAATAAAAAAAATAATAGCCGCATTGATTTTAGGAATAACAGTTCGTAAACTCAACACTATTAATTTAGAAACGAGAAAGCTCAACACGTCCAAAACAGGCCTCAATTCATAATCTTAGGGTTGTGAATCTGTAAAAAGCAGTGGAAGTTTGACAGCGTGTGGCACTCAAATCTTTCATATCGGAGTTTATTTAGATACTCCATATTCTCGAAAGAAATGCGGTTTTTTTTATGTTATTCTCTTAAAGAAAAGTTTCTGAACAATAATAAAACTAATTAAAAAAATATGAATATAATAGTAGGTATTATTATTGCGATTGCAGCTATAGGTGTGGGAATATTGATAGCCACAACAAAAATGCGTTCAATTTTAATTAAAAAGAGTGAAAGCATTGTAAAAGATGCCGAATCAAAGGCTGAAATAATCAAAAAAGAAAAACTTCTACAAGCTAAAGAGAAATTCTTGCAAATGAAATCAGAATATGATAAAGAATTTCAAGAAAGGAATAACAAGATAGCTCAAAATGAAAACAAGCTAAGACAAAAAGAGCAAGCATTTAACAAAGAGGTAGAAGAGTTAAAGAAAAAGAGTGTTGAATATAACACAGCTAAAGATAACTTAAAGAAACAAGCAGACCGTCTTGCAACAAGACAACAAGAGGTAGAGAAAACCTATCAAGAGAGTGTGCATAAATTAGAACAGATAGCAGGATTGTCTGCCGAAGAAGCTAAACAACAATTAGTAGAAACACTTACTGAGGAAGCACGTTCTGATGCTATGGGTAAGGTTATGGAGATTGTTGAAGAAGCAAAGATGACAGCAAATCAACAAGCTAAGAAAATAGTTATTGAATCAATTCAAAGAACAGCAGCAGAAACAGCGATAGAAAATACTGTATCTGTATTTAATCTTGAAAATGAAGAAGTAAAAGGAAGAATAATTGGACGTGAAGGTAGAAATATTAGAACGCTTGAAAATCTAACAGGTGTGGAAATAATCATTGATGATTCTCCTGATGCAATCCTTCTTTCATGTTTTGATCCAGTAAGAAGAGAAGTAGCACGTTTGGCATTACATAAACTTGTTACAGATGGAAGAATACATCCAGCAAGAATAGAAGAAGTTGTTGCAAAAACAAAGAAACAAGTAGAACAAGAGGTTATTGAAACAGGAAAACGTACTTGTATTGACCTTGGAATAATTAATCTACATCATGAACTTGTACGTATGGTAGGAAAGATGAAATATCGTTCTTCTTATGGACAAAATCTATTACAACACTCACGAGAAGTTGCTAATCTTTGTGCAACTATGGCTTCTGAGCTTGGACTTAATCCTAAGATAGCAAAAAGAGCAGGTCTTTTACACGATATAGGTAAGGTGCCAGATGATGAACCAGAATTACCACACGCAATTCACGGAATGAAACTTGCAGAGAAGTTTAAAGAAAAACCAGAAATATGTAATGCAATTGGTTCTCACCACGATGAGGTAGAAATGAATAGTCTTTATGCACCAATAGTTCAAGTCTGTGATGCTATTTCAGGAGCAAGACCAGGAGCAAGAAGAGAAGTTGTTGAAGCATATATTAATCGTTTGAATAAATTAGAAGATTTGGCAATGAGTTATAATGGAGTTGTTAAAACATATGCAATTCAAGCTGGAAGAGAATTGAGAGTAATTGTTGCAGCAGACAAACTTACTGACCAAGAAGCTAATCAATTGTCTTTTGATTTGTCAAAGAAAATTCAAACAGAGATGGTTTTCCCTGGTATGATAAAAGTTACTGTTATTAGAGAGACAAGAGCAGTTAATTACGCAAAATAAAAAATAATTAATATTATAATAAAAAGAGATACCTTTCTTATGGATTCGTATCTCTTTTTTTAATAAAGTAAACATAATAAAATGAAAAAGAAAATAATTGATTATTACAAAAGCAATCCATTGAATGTGATATTAATAGTAGCATTGATTGTACGTTTAGTTAGTGTTATATTTGCAAAAGGGTATGGTATGCATGATGATCATTTTCTTATTGTTGAGACATCACGTTCTTGGGCAGATGGAATGGATTTTCAAGGTTGGTTGCCATCAACTCAGGGTGTTAGTGCTATACCACAAGGACATAGTTTTACTTATCCTTTGATTATGTTTTGTTTCTTTAAAATACTAAGTTTTTTTGGTATTAGCGATTTAAATTCTCAAATGTATTTTATTCGTTTTATTCATGCCTTATTTTCTTTATTAACAATATTCTTTGCTTATAAAATAACATTAAAAGCAAGTAAAAAAACATTTCTTGCTAATATTGTTGGGTGGTCTATTGCTTTGCTTTGGTGTATGCCTTGGTTGAGCGTAAGAAATCTTGTGGAAATAACATGTATTCCATTCATTCTTTGGAGTACATACTTATATATTAAGGACGAAACAATGCCAATAAAGAATGTTATTTTCTCTGGAATACTTATGGGCGTTGCTTTTGCATTTCGTTTTCAATTAATATTTTTTATTGGAGGCTTTGGTTTAGCTATGCTTTTTTATAAACAATGGAAAAATGCTGTTGTTTGGACAATCTTTCTTTTATTAGCTTTTTCTATTTCTCAAATATCTGATGTTTTTTTGTGGCATAGACCATTTGCAGAGATGGAAGAATATATAAGATACAATTTTACTCACTCTCAAGAATATATAACAGGAGGTTTCTTTGAATATTTTGGAGTTATTCTTGGCGTGTTGCTACCTCCAATAAGTGTTTTGTTATTATTCGGTTTCTTTTATGGCTACAAAAAACTATTTCTTTTCTTACCTGCATTTTGTTTCTTGTTTTTTCATTCAATATTTCCAAATAAACAAGAAAGATTTATTTTTCCAATCGTACCATCTATCATTATTTTAGGTGTTATTGGATTGAATAGTTTGTTAGAAAAGTATCCAAAACAACTGAAATTAAGAAAAATAATTAAAGTATGTTTTATTATATCGTTTGTATTGAATGTTGTTTTGCTTATCCCTGTTACTTGCCATTATTCAAAAAGAGCAAGAGTAGAGTCAATGGTTTATTTACATCAATACAAAGGAAATGTTAAATCTTTTATTGTTGATGGTATCCCTGAAGGTTCTTGTTCGGTTATGCCTCGTACATATTTAGGAGAAGATAGCAAGCAATACAATATTATTTCTGACACTACTAATATAATGACACAAGATTATAAATATCAGCCATCATTTGTGCTTTTTGTTTCAGAGCAAAACCTTGAACAAAGAAAGCAATCAATACAAAGAAGATACCCTCATTTAGAATATGAAACAACGGTAGAACCGAGTGGATTAGATAAATTAATGCAAAAGATTAATCATCATAATCGCAATTTTAATATCATAATTTATCGTAATGATGATGTTGTAAAAAAGAATAAAAGCAATTAAAAATATTTTTGAGAATTAATTATTATTTTAAAGAGAAACTTCTCCATATAAATCAAATTCTAATGCGGAAGTTATCTTAACATTATAAAATTCTCCAATGTTTAGTTTGTGTTTAGACTTAATTAACACTTCATTATCAACTTCTGGTGAATCATACTGTGTTCGTCCAACGTAATAATCATTTTCTTTTCTGTCAATAATCACTTCCATTGTCTTACCAATCTTCTTTTGATTAAGGTCAAAGGAAATCTCTTGTTGAATATCAGTAAGAATATCAAGTCTTTTTTGTTTTTCTTTCTCACTAACATTATCGTCTAATAGAGCAGCCTCTGTTCCTTCTTCCTTAGAATAAGTAAAAGCTCCCATACGGTCAAACTTTGCTTGTTTAACAAAAGATAATAATTCATTAAATTCTTGCTTTGTCTCTGTTGGATAACCTACTATTAATGTAGTACGAAAAGCAATATCATCAACTTTATCTTTTATTCTTTTGATGAGCGAAATAATTTCATTGCTTGTAATATTCCTTTTCATAGAGCAAAGAATTCTGTCGTTAATATGTTGAAGTGGCATATCAAGATAATGGCATATTTTCTTTTCTTTTTGCATTAAAGACAAAACTTCTTCTGGAAATTGATTAGGATAAGCATATTGAAGTCTAATCCAGTGAATATCTGTTTGACAAAGAGCAACAAGCAAATCATAAAGGCGCCTTTTACCATACAAATCCATACCATAATATGTTGTATCTTGTGCAATAAGTATTATTTCTTTTACTCCTTGTTTAATAAGTTCATTTGCTTGATTAACAATCTCTTCAATAGGAATAGATACATGCTTTCCACGTATTAAAGGAATAGAACAAAATGCACATCTTCTATCACAGCCTTCTGAAATTTTCAAATAAGCATAATGTTTTGGCGTTGAAAGTTGTCTATTTATTAAAGGTTTCAACTCTGTTAATTGTTCTGTATTTTTATTAGAGCAAAGAATATAATCTAAAATATCTTTTTGATTCATTACTCCAAAAATCTTATCAATCTCTGGTATTTCTTTCAATAAATCATCTTTATATCTTTGTGCAAGACAACCAAAAACAATTAATTTAAAGTTTTTATTAGTATTTTTAATATTAACAAACTCTAAAATTGTATTAATAGATTCTTCTTTTGCTTTATCAATAAATCCGCAAGTGTTAATCAAAACAAAATCAAAAGCAGTTTCATTTGAATTAAACTCAACAGAAAAACCTTCATTAGTTAATTTACCAGCCAAACTCTCACTATCAACAGTGTTTTTTGAACAGCCTAAACTAACAATGTTTATTTTCTTTCCTTTCATTCAAAACAATATGTTATAGTTTTATCTTAACACCAACAGAAAAATTAAACCTTGAAAGATTTTCTTTTGTATTATCTAAGTCGTAGGTTTTGTCATTGTCCTTAACTTTTTTGCAAACTCCACCAAGATAAGATACCTCACCAACAAAAGAAATATAGTCATTGATAATATAATCTATTCCTCCATTAACACCATATCCCAAACAACTACCTTTTAATGTTTTTGAACCAGAATATCTCATTGAATTACGAAACCCCATATAACCAGCAGTTGCTCTTGCATATAAAGTATAATGATTATCTATTAAGTTAGAATGAATAAGAAATGTTGGTCCAGCATAGAACACATATCTATCATCAGAAAAACTTGATTTTGCACTATCTGTTGGCATATAAGAATCAAAAGCATTAAACATTGAAAAATTTAAACCCCAAGCATAATTCTTATTAAAATTGTAATCATAATTAAATTCATAATTAATACCATTACGAACCTTATTATTATGGTCATTGTTTGCATTAAGATTAACAAATATATCATTATGCGAAGTGCTTGGCATAAATCCATAACCTATCTTCATTGAAAAATGATGAGGATTAACTATTGATGAATCTTTTTGAGCAAAAAGACCAAATGTTAGCATTGTGAAAGTGATTATTAATAATGTCTTTTTCATATTCTTTATTTCTTTTAATTTAATTTTATTCTACTATTCAAATAATGTATCAACGAAGGCTTCTCTATCAAAAAGTTGTAAGTCTTCCATTTTTTCTCCTAAACCAATGTAGCGAACAGGAATCTTAAACATATCAGATATTCCAATAACAACGCCACCTTTTGCAGTACCATCAAGTTTAGTTAAAGCAATTGCATTTACATCTGTTGCAGCAGTAAATTGTTTTGCTTGCTCAATAGCATTCTGTCCTGTTGATGCGTCAAGTACAAGTAAGACTTCTTGTGGAGCATCAGGGATAAGTTTTTGCATAACTTTTCTTATTTTACCTAATTCGTTCATTAGTCCAACCTTATTATGCAATCTTCCTGCGGTATCAATGATAACAACATCTGCATTCTTTGCTATTGCAGATTTAAGTGTGTCATAAGCAACCGATGCAGGGTCTGAGCCCATGCTTTGACTGACTATTTCAACGCCCACTCTTTCTGCCCAAATGTTTAACTGGTCTATTGCTGCTGCTCTAAAAGTATCTGCCGCCCCAAGAATAACTTTATTTCCTGCTGTTTTGAATTGATGAGCCAACTTGCCTATTGTTGTTGTTTTGCCAACACCATTAACTCCTACAACAAGGATAACATAAGGAACGCCTTTCTTTTCTACATTAAAATTATTTACTTGATGCTTTTCGTTCTCTTGCAACAATGATGTTATCTCTTCTTTTAATATTCTATTCAATTCACTCGTTCCAAGATATTTGTCTTTCGCTACTCTGTTTTGTATTCTGTCAATAATCTTTAATGTTGTTTCAACTCCGACATCGCTCTCTACTAATATCTCCTCCAAGTTGTCAAGAACATCATCATCTATTGTTGATTTACCCACAATAGCTCTTGAAATCCTACCAAAAACACTTTCTTTCGTTTTTGATAAGCCTTTGTTGAGTGTCTCTTTATCTTGCTTTTTAAAAAATGAAAAAATACCCATAATTATTTGTTTTAAGATTGAAAATACAAAGGTAATAATTTATTTCCATTTTAACAAAAAAATAGTTGTTTTTCCCTATTTAAAGAAAAAACAACTAATATTTCTTATGCTAAATATTTAATTAAAAATATTATTATTTCTTTTTTGCTAAATATTCTTTAACTTTTTCAGAAGGCATTAATTCTTCTGTGAAAACATAAGCACCAGTCTTTTCAGAACGTACTGTTCTTATGACTTTTGCATAAGCATTACCTTCTGTTGTCTTTAATGTTGCAACTACTTTCTTTGCCATTTCTCAATCTCCTTATTATTTAATTTCTTTATGTACTGTAACTTTCTTTAAATATGGATTATATTTTTTTAATTCCAATCTATCTGGAGTGTTCTTTTTTGACTTTGTTGTTATATAACGAGATATACCAGGAACACCAGATGCTTTTTGCTCTGTACATTCAAGTATTACTTGAACTCTAACGTCTTTTGATTTCTTTGCCATAGGTCAATTCTAATTTTTTTTGAGGTTGCAAAATTACATACTTTTTTTTAATCTACCTAAATTATTCTGATTTTTTTTCATTTTCAAGTGATTTTTTCTCCAAATATTCTTTCACGTGATTAATTCCAGACAATTCTGACGTTAAATCACCAATATAAAAAGCCCTTTTATAAGTATTTAGAGAATAATCCCTCACAAAACCATAATAAGTTGTATCTCCTTTTTCGAAAGAATGCGAAATGTCGCCCTTATAGCCATCTCTGCAATCTACTGCCATTGAAAGAAAATAAATATCTCCATTTTTCCCTCTAATAACATCAAAATTTGTAAATCTTATTGAAGTATATTTTAAGATATTTTTTCTAATTTCAAGCAATTGTTTGTCTGTTGTCTTAGCGTTTATGCCAACAACAACATAGTCCTTAGTAAAAAGATATGGGTAATAATTGTTTTTGCTTATTGAACTATCTTGTGAGTAAGCATTTACGATTATCCCTAATATTAAAGTAATGTATATTCCTAATTTTTTCATTTTTAGTTAAAATTAATATTTAATATGCAAAAGTAATTATAAATTTTAGAATATCATAAAAAAAACAAAATTTTATTAATCTTTCTTATAAAAAATGTTGATAACAAAAGGCTAAAAGATTGTTTGATTAAAGTAAAATAGAATCAAAAGAGAGTAAAATAGATTAAAGAGATAAAAAATTCTTTCTTTATTCTATTTCAACAAAATGGCATTATGTTAGTGATAGAATGGCATTATGTTGCAATAGAATGCCATTATGTTTTTATAGAATGGCATTATGTTATTAATAAAATGGCATTATGTTGTTGTTATCTTTTGAAAATAAATTAATTAATTGGCTAAATGATTTAATATATTATTATAGTGCTTAATTTTAATGAAGATTGCTATCAATAAATACAATAAATTAATGATTGATTGAATGATAGTTTGAGTTGAAAGAAGAATTTGCTATTTTTTTTACTAAAATGGAGATTTTTTGACAAATATATGCAAAATAATTATTACTTTTGCAACCAATTATATTATGAAACAAAGAACTTTAAATAAAATAGTAAGTATTGAAGGAAGAGGATTGCATAGTGGGAAACATTCTCACGTTAATCTTGTTCCTTCAACTGATAATACTGGTGTGTGTTTCAAGAGGATAGATATTGAAAACAATCCAGTTATTCCTGCATTGGCTACTTTTGTTACTGATACAACAAGAGGAACAACATTAACAAAAAACAATGTTAGCATTTCTACAATTGAGCATCTTGTATCTGCTTTGTACGCAAAAGGAATTGATAATGTTATTGTTGAAGTAGATTGCGAGGAAGTGCCTATTCTTGATGGAAGTAGTAAGTATTGGTTGGAATTAATTGATAAGGCAGGAATAAAAGAACTTGAAAGCGAAAAACAATATTACGAGATAAAACAAACAGAGCATTTTTTGTTTAATGATGATAAGATAGAGTATTGGGTAATGCCAAGTGAAGAATTTAAAGTCAGCGCAATAATTGATTTTAATTCAGACCTTATCGGCACGCAAATGGCAGAACTTACAACATTAAGTGATTTTGATAAAGAGATAGCAAATTGTCGTACGTTTGTTTTTCTTTCCGAGATAGAGGGATTGGTTGAACACAACTATATTAAAGGAGGAGATTTGGATAATGCGATAATCTTTGTTGATAAGGTGCTTTCACAAGACAAGCAAGAGTTGTTAGCAAAGTTTTTTAATAAGAATGTTGATGATTTAAAGGTGGAAAGAGGAGTGTTAAATAATACAAAACTATTATTTAATAATGAGCCAGCACGACATAAGTTGTTGGATTTTATTGGAGATATATCATTGATGGGAAAGAATGTGAAAGGGCATTTTATTATTAAACGTCCAGGACACACAACTAATACAGAAATAGCAAAAAAATTAAAAAATATTATGGATAATAAAGATAGCATACCTGTTTATGACCCAAACAAAGAGCCGGTATTTGATATAACAGAGATAAAAAAACGTTTGCCACATCGTTTTCCAATGTTGCTTATAGATAAAGTTATTGAAGTTGGAGAAGATTATGTTGTTGGATTGAAGAATGTAACAGGTAATGAAGACTTTTTTAATGGACATTTTCCAGAAGAACCAGTTATGCCAGGCGTTCTTGTTGTTGAAGCATTAGGACAAACAGGCGGTATGTTGGTTTTGAAAGATAAGCAAGTCGAAGAAAGATACAATACTTATTTTATGAAGTTTGAAGAGGTGAAATTTAGGAATAAAGTTGTTCCAGGAGATACTCTTATATTAAAACTTTCTCTTTTAGAACCAATAAGAAGAGGTGTTGTAAGAATGAAAGGTATTGCATATGTTGGTAATAAAGTAGTTGTTGAGGCTACAATGATGGCAAAGATTTCAAAAGCAGAATAAAAACACAAAACAAAATGGACAACAACCAACTATATTATTTAAATCCAAAAGCAAAATTAGGAAAGAATGTAAAGATAGAGCCCTTTGCTGTTATCCACGATGATGTTGTTATTGGAGATGATTGCGAAATAGGGAGTGGAGCAGTAATTTTTCCTGGTGCAAGAATAGGAAACAATTGTAAGATATTTCCAGGAGCAAGTATATCAGCAATTCCGCAAGATTTGAAGTTCGCTGGGGAATATACAACAGTTGAGATAGGAGATAATAATATAATAAGAGAATTTGTAACAATAAACAGAGGGACAGTTGCAAGAGGATATACAAAGATAGGAAACAATAATCTTATTATGGCTTATGCTCATATAGCTCACGATTGTTTGATAGGTAATCATTGTATCTTAGCAAACAATACAACACTTGCAGGACATATAGAAATAGAAGATTATGTAATAACAGGAGGAATGAGTGCGATACATCAATTTGTTCGTATTGGACAACATACAATATTGATGGGAGGCTCGTTGGTTGATAAAGATATTCCACCATTTATAAAAGTAGGCAAGTTCCCTGCATCATATTGTGGTATAAACTCATTGGGATTGCATAGAAGAGGTTTTTCGCAAGAAGAAATAAATGAAATACAAGATGTGTATAGAATAGTATTTCAAAAGGGATTGAATTATTCGCAAGCTTTGGAGGAAATACGCAAACTTACTCCAACAAAATATAATACAATAATAAAAGAATTTATGGAAAAAGCAGAAAGAGGCTTAATAAGAGGCTTCTCTTCTTCAATTAGATAACGTAAGTACTTGTATTAATAAAAGATAAAAGTCTAATAAAGCATTTTTTATTAGACTTTTTTTATTGTTATTTTTTCCAGAAACGGTAAGTTATATCTTCCTTATTAGAATTTATGCGGTCAATTTTGTAGAGTCTTTGATTTGTTGTCTTGCTTTTTAGAGAGCCATATTCCTGTTTATATCCTCCAATTTTAATGTAATCAAAAGAATTGATAGAGATGTTGTTTGGCAATGATTCTTTACCAGAATACCATGCTGTTTTTTTATCTTGAAATGTTGAATGAATAACATTAGAAAGGTCTTCTACTGATACAACATCATTATCTCCTCCCATAAAACACACACAAGTAATATCGTTAATATATTTCTTGACAATTGTTATTAAGGATTCTTTATTTAGTATTTCGCCTTTATCTTCTTGAAGCCAAGGACTATGACAACCTTTACAATGATTAGGACAATTAGATATGTTTATTGCCAAAGTAACTTCATCTGGTACTTCTTGAAAAACAATATCATAATTAAAGTATTTTAACATTATTAAACAGTTAAACTTTCTTTTGATTCAACTTCTTTTGGTTCATTAACGTTGATATAGTATCTTTTTTCTGCTTCTTTTTGTCTTGCTGCAGAGAAGTTACTAACTCGTTTCATATAACCAATAACACGAGTAAGGTAATCAACATTCTTACTATGGCAAACAGGACATTCTTTTAAATATCTTTTATCAATATGTCCGCAATCATTACAAATAGTATTTGGAATATTAAATGTAAAATAATTACAACCTTCAATAGCAGCAACTTTTAACAATTGACGATACTGTTCTTTGCTTAAATGTTCTTCTAAGTTTAAATGCAAAGCACTACCACCTGTTAAATGTTCAATATATCTTTTTCCATGAAGACGGAATTTATCAATAACATTCAAACTATTATCTTCAACCTTGTAAAAGTAACTATTATAACATTCTCTATTTACTTTATATCCATCTTCTTTGTCCCATTTTGCGTGTTTTACTCCAACGTTTTCTGCTGGAATCATCTCACAATTGAACATAAGTTCTTTTGTCTTATATTTTTTATTGCATTTTTCAACAATTCCTAAAACATCTTTAACAAATCTTTCATAATCAGGATTGTCATTTATCTCTATGTCTAAATATTCTGCTGCTTCTACTAAGCCATTAACACCTATTGTTAAGTATTGTCTATTAATATTAATGTATCCAGCAGTGAATAATGGTAACATACCTTTATCATAAAGCATTTTTAAGTTCTCATTATATCCTGTTTGAACTTTATGTACTAAATCAATTATACCTTCTAAATATTGCAAGTAAGGAATGTTCTCTTTTTTTGCATATTGAACACAACGATTTATATTAACTGTTAAAACGCTTTTGCTACCTGTTGAAACTCCACCAGCACCTAAGGTATAACTAAATCCATTGTCTTGAATCTCATTTCTTAAACGGCAACAAGAACTTAAAGAATCTGCATTATCACTCATATAAGTAAAGAATGAATGTCCTTCTCCATACATTTGTGCAGTGAAATCTCCATATTCTTTATCTATCACATCTCCGTCTTTCGTTAAAAGAGCCATTGTTTCAACAGGAAAAGTTAAAACTGTTTTTGTTCTTTCTTTGTTGAACCATTTCATAAATCTTTTTTGTAGCCATGAAAGAGAATCCCAATGAGGTGTTGTTTCATCTGGAAAACGAAAATTACCAAACAATGATTCAAAATATGGTTTGTCATAATATGCTATATTCCAAAATACTGCCTGAAAATTACGAGCACCTGTTGGTTGATTAATACTATAAACTATTTGCTCAAAACAATCACAGATAACTTTGTCTAATGTTCTTTGTTTAAGTGATAAATCAACAATATCTTCTGAATGTTTATAATATTCTGTTCCATATTCTTTTTCAATAAAATAATTCATATACATAAGGAACTCAGGTGTTGCACATGCACCAGAAAGCATACTTGAAACCATAAACACCATATTGATAAAACCACCACAAAAAGATTTTAAATTCGTTGGGGCCTTAGAGTTACCACCAATTGATGCTGTTCCATTCAAAAGCCAAGGGTACATAGTTATTGAAGCACAATAATTAGCAAGAGATGTTTCATCATTTTTATAAATAAAGTGATGCTCTAATAAATATATGTATCTATCGCTAAACTCCTTACCATACATTTCTTTTAAACGGTCAGTAAGCATACGCCTATTTAAACGAATGAAGTTTTGTTTTGGAAGTTCGCCTATAAGAGTAGCAATGTTTTTTGCTTCAACATTAGCATTTGCATCAAACTTACTACCAGTTGCTGCATTCTCTGCTTCACAATAATCCATCAAGAATTCTAATTTATCTTTTACTCCTCTATCCTCCAAATGTTTTTGACGATAAAGCATATAAGATTTTGCTACTGCGTAATACTTTTCAGCCATAAGAGCAACTTCAACTTGATTTTGAATATCTTCAACAGTTATCATATCTTTAATATTAACTCTTGAAAGAATTTCATTTAAATCACTTTCTGTCGCAAAACTACCTGTTGCCAAAAAGGCTTTACGAATGGCATTCTTTATTTTATCAATAGAAAAATCTTCTTGTTGCCCATTTCTTTTTAAAATATGTATTACGCTCATATTAATAGTTTTTATTCTTTTGGTGTAATTGATTATTGTTTTTTTAGTAGATGCAAAGGTATATTTTTTCTTTTATTTTAAAATTGATGTGAGGTGTTTTTTTTTCTAACTTATCAACAAGAAAAGTTAATAAGATTATTTGTTGTTAATATATAAGTAGTTGCAAATTATATTATATCTTCGCTTATTTTAAAGAGAGTAAATTGGAATAAAGATATTGCTATAAATTATTATTCAAAGCATTTACAACATAGAACCTTACTATTCATTTGTACATTAATAAAAAAATAAAGACATTCTTAATTAAGATTAAAAAAATAAATAAAAAATGACAAATATCGATTATATTTTATATCTTTGTAATCAAATTTAATTAATAGAATTAATTTTTATTTTTTAATTATGAGACATAATAATTATATATCATCAAAATTTGAGTTTTGCAATAATGAAAGTGTATTGCAAAAGAGTTATTATGTCAATGCTTTAATTACAAGATATGCTTCAGAGTATATTTGGATAATTGGTAAAACTAATTTGGGCATATAAGCTGAGTTGTTATTAATATTTTCTATAAACTCAGCGACAATAGTCAAACAAAAAAATAAGAAAATATAAAATATATAAACTATAAATAAATCATAAAAAAAAGAAAAATGAAAAAAAATAAAAAAAGTATAATTGTTATTGCATTATTAGTAATATTTGGAATTAGTATTATATCTTGTAATGATAAAGATGAAATGTTGAATACTGAACAAGAAGTTGTTTTAAAGCAAAAATCAGCTTTCCCATGGTGGACATTAATAGGGCCAATTAGTAAAACGATAAGTAGTATTACAGACGCATTAGATGGAAAATATCATGAAAGAAGAATATATTATCCAAATGGAAAAATAAAATCAATTGAAAGATGGTGCGAGGGGACTTTTGGTCATTGCACAATTAATGCAAAAAAAGTAAATGGTGTAAGTATGTCAAAAGCTTATCAAAATATTGGTGCGGAAGTTTCATACACTTTTAATTCAGAGATACTAAATTCAGATATTGGCATTCTTTATGCAATAAGCAAAAAAGATACAAGTGCTATTGATAAATTTTTCTATTCAAATGTCATTACAATAGATCATGAATTTTTAATTGATGACCCAAGTGTTTTGGAAGAGCTTGGAGTTAAAACACCTATTAGTGTGGTAGGAGAATATAAAGTATATCAAACAAAAGATTATGTGTTCATTGTTATTAAAGAAAAATAAAAATATTTATTTTGCTATATTAATAGTTTTAATATTAATAGTTTTTATATGTTCCTTATCATTAAATAAAAATGATAAGCACATAAAAAATGAAACTATATATAAAGGTTATTCTATGAATAATATTCATTATTTTATTGAAAAAGTATATATAAAAACTAATGGGAAAGGAGAAAAACAATGTGCAAATTATATAAATATGGAAAGGACAGATTCTTCATTATCAATGAGAGGAGTTTCTCTTGACCAATTTTTTAGTATTTTGTTTGATATTCCTATGAACAATATTAAAGTGGAAAATAGAAGTTATTCTGGGTATTCTTTTAATATTAGTATAAAATCAAAAGGATATTTAAATAATAATTTCATTCTGCAAGATATACCAAATATATTAAAATTAAAATATGAAAAAAAAGTGTATAAAACATATTTGAAACGAATTAAGATTTATAATTTAGGTCTGCTTACAAAATATAAAACAAATCAAAAAGATAAATTTTCTTTTGAACGACTTGAAAATAGTACATATATAAATAATTCTTCGTTGTATGCTGTTGCGAATTATTTGCAGGATTTATATAATGAAAAAATTATTTATGATGGTAAGGATACCAATTTGTATTCTTTTTCATTATCGGCTATAACATCAAAAATTCCTAATGATTTAAAAAAAATAGGGTTAGGATTTGATTCTGTATATATGTTTGATACCATTTATATGTTTAAATAATAAAAAACTCATTTCATTTAAAATTTTGTGAAATGAGTTTCTTACCAATAATATGTCTTTCTATCTATATTTAATATCATTAATAAAAAAATAGTTCCTTATTCTATTTGAATGGATTGCTATTCTATTTTATTGGATTAAAGAACTAATAAAATACATTGCTGATGTACTGACAGTACATCGCTGTTGTACTGGTAGTACATCAGCAATGTATTTTAATGAAACTGCATTTTATTTTAATATATACTTTTTATATTAAGTTAGTTCTTTATAATAAGGCATTTATTACTGAAAAGAAAAATATAAGAAACTATTTTTTGAAAATAAAATTTTGTATGATTGAAAAAACTGTATATATTTGCAAAAATTAATAATGAAAATAAAATAATAGATATCATGAAAAAGCAATACAACTTATTTTTGATTATGGCGATGCTTTTCTTTGTAATGAGTGTTAATTCTTTTGGACAAAATATAGAGCAAACTATTTTAAATGCAAAAGATGGTTTGCCAAAATCTCAATATAATCTTGGGTTATATTATTTTAATGGACAGGGCGTTGAGCAAAACTATGAGAAGGCTGTTTATTGGTGGACAAAGTCTGCTAATCAGGGTTTGGCTTATGCTCAATATAATCTTGCGATGTGTTATCAGCAAGGCAAAGGTGTTGAAAAAGATGATAATAAAGCATTTTTTTGGTTCAATAAGGCAGCATCTCAAGGTGATGGAGATAGTGAATATAATCTTGGTTATTGTTATTTTGAAGGTAAAGGTACTCAACAAGATATGGTTAAGGCGGTGGAATATTATAAGAAGGCAGCACAAAAAAATATTGTTGAAGCAGAGTATAATCTTGGTTTAGCATATTTCAATGGACAAGGAGTAGAGAAAGACAATGAGAAAGCGTTTTATTGGTTAAAGAAATCTGATGTTCAATCAAATAAAGATGTATCTTATGCTCTTGCTAAATGTTATGATAATGGTTATGGAACGCAAAAAGATGTTGTTAAGGCAGTATCTTATTATGAAAAAGCGTCTAATCTTGGTAATGCAAAGGCGGCAAGTATGCTTGGAGATTGTTATCTTAAAGGAAGAGGGGTAAGTAAAGATTATAAGAAAGCTATATCATATTATAATAAGGCAGCAGAGCAAGGAGATGAAGATGCAATATATAATCTTGCAAAATGTTTAAGTAATGGAGATGGTGTAAAACAAGATAAAAAGAAAGCAGCCGAACTTTATAGTAAAGCAGCTGAAAAAGGTAATGTTAAGGCAGAATATAATCTTGGACTTTGTTATTATAATGGAGATGGAGTAAAGAAAGACCAAAAGAAAGCAGTATCATTGTTTGAAAAATCAGCACAAAATGGAGATGAAGATGCACAATATAATCTTGGGTTATGTTATTTTGAAGGTAATGGAGTTGAGCAAAACTTTGAAAAGGCTGTTTATTGGTGGACAAAGGCAGCAGATAAAGGCTCTAATAGAGCTCAATTAAATCTTGGTTATTATTATTCGGAGAAATCAACAGATGTTAATCATTATGCAAAAGCAGTTGAATATTTCACTAAGGCAGCAAATCAAAATGCAGAGGCACAATATAATCTTGGACTATGTTATGTTTATGGTCATGGTGTTGAAAAAAGTAAAGAAAAGGCTTTGTTTTGGTTTAATAAAGCATCTACACAAGGTAATGAAAAAGCAAGAAAAGCAATCAACACCGTTAATAATATGAAAAACTTTTAATGTTTTAATGATTAAACATATCCTTATTAAAGAAATTTAGTATATCAATACATATTCTACGCATTGTTGTTGCAGGATTTTCAGGGTTGATTTCAATAGCAAGAGTATAGTTGTTAATTGCTTCCTGCCAATTGTTTTGCTTTTTAAAGATGTTGCCTTTCAAATAGTAAGCCATATCATCTTTATTATTTTCTTTTATCAACTCATCTACTAACTTGATAGCATTAGAGTAATCTTCTTTTTCTGTAAAGTCTTTAATAGTTTGATATTTTTGAGTTAAGTTTTCCATTCTATACCTTATTATATATATGCAATCTAAAAATGAATATTAGTTGTAAATAACAAAAGAGCCTGAGTCTTTCCTTAAATGATTAGGAGAATCGTTGTGTCTATATTGAACTTTCCAAACATAGACGCCTTCTTGTGCCATCTTACCTTTATAAGTACAGTCCCATACCTTATTTATATCATTAGTTTCATAAACGCATGTTCCCCAACGATTAAATATCTTTAAATTATATTCACTTAAATTGTCAATGAATAATCTAAATGTACGATTTCTTTCATTGTTATCATAAAGATAAACACCTGTTGGAGCATATAAATAATGATCTCTTTTAACTCTAATTATTGTAGAAACAGAATCAACGCAACCAAAACTTGATGTCTCTGTTAAACTTATAGTATAAGCAATAGACGAATCTTCAAGAACAAATGTGTGTAAGAATGTTCTGTCTGTTGATGTTGTTCCATCGCTAATTTCCCATAAACGAGAATTATCTCCTAATGTTTGGTCAGTAAATACAACTTGCGGAGTTAAAGCATCAATATAAGAAGGATTGAAAGAAATAACAGGTTCTGGCTTTTGTTCAACAAATACAATAACAGTGTCTGTACTATGACAATTAATATCATTGTAAGCATGAGCAATATATGTTGTTGTTGAAGATGGAGAAACAGTATAATTTGTTTCATTTCCATTATTAACTGAATTGTCAAATGATTCCCAAACATAACGTGAAGCATCTCCAACAACGTTTATTGTTGTATTATCTCCATTACAAAGTTTTCTATCTTCACAGCAAGTAACTTTTGGAGCATTAAAAACCTTAACTTTAATACTGTCAATAGCTTCGCACATTGCAGGAGGAAACTTAACACTTACGGTATAAGTTGTTGTGTCATTAGGGGACACTGTTATTCTTGGCTCGGTTGTTCCATTACTCCAAGAATAAATACAATTATTTAAAGAAGAACTTACTGTTAGTGTTGTTGAAGTACCATTACAGATAGATGTCGTTCCTGTTATATTAATAATAGGAGCATCATTAACAACAATCAATGCACTATCACTTGCTTTACATCCAAACTTATCTGTTTTTGTTAGATGAAGATACCCAGTAGATGGTGGAGAATATGTTAGAGTATCTGTTGTTGCACCGGTACTCCAAAGGTATGTGCCACTTTCTTGATTGAGAATATCGGTATATGTAACTGTTTTATTTTTACAGATAGTGTCCGACTTACCTAAATCAATAGAAAAACTATGATTATATATTACGCAAGAGTCTGTTCTTGTACAAGATATTGTTCCATCAGAATTTAAGTTATCTACTCTGAAAATATATTTTACAGAATCAACGCTTGTATTTTGTTGAATTGTTATAGAACTATCATTTATTGTTGTGTTAGTTAAAGTAGAAGGTTGAATGAAATAATATTTATCTCCACCGTGAAGATTAAATGTAACATTATCTCCTGTGCATATAGTATCTCTATAACTTAAACTATCACTATTTGATGCAACTGTCAAAGGATTACTACTATTGTGAGCAATCTTTATTTCTCTTATGTCGTAAGGTTTATAAATTACAGTATCATAAACATCAAATTCCTCACCAGTAAGACGGTAAATATGAGCTTTGGCAATATAATATGTAGTACTATCTGCCATTGAAGGATGTGCTAATTCACGGAAAAGTGCATCTGTTGATAAAGGAATTGTCGCAGTATTTCCTTTGGTTGCTTTCTTATACCAAAATATTTCAGCATCATTTTGTGGACCTGTTGGATAAATACGATATGCTTTGTTTGTTGCAGTCCATTGAGTTGAGTTTAATCCTGGTATTGCACAAGCTTGTGTTCCTGTTGAGTTTTGTATTCCAAGTATTCCTCTTCCACCATTCCATGAGGCACAAAGAGGTTTGTCTTTTAAATAAAACTCAATAACATTAGATGTTTCATACAAAACCATCATATCAGTGCAAAGAGTATGACAACTATACATTGGTACTTGATAGAAACTAAGTATAATTTTTCTACAAGGATAACTACCTACAACTTGAAAGTGCATTTGGCCACCATAATTAAAATCAATATCATGATAAGGTCCCATTATTGTATTTTTATATAAAGATGTTGATGGTATAGATGCAGTATAAGACCATGCACAACTACTCCTATTTGTAGTTGTTGCTATTGGAGACCCAGATGCAACAGAAATATCAAAAGATAATAGGTTGTTTGAGCCTGCAACAACATTAAGATAATCATTACCATAGAAGTTAAATTTAAATGTAGGAGTAGGGCTTCCATCAGGTAGTGGAGGTTCAGGTGGACGACCAAAACCTAATGAGAACAATTCGCCCCATACATCATCTGTAGGTAACACATAATTAGTTCCAGAGTTAAAAGCGTAAGGCGGGTTATATTCTATACTATCCCATGCGTAAGATGTAGTTTGACGAGGAAGATTTTCTGCAATGGCAATAATAGTATCAAATGGATGATCACAATTAAGTTGAACGCCATTAGTTAGTTCTTCAGCAGTGAATGGTGTTTTGTTGTAAAGAGTTTGATGTACGGTATCACCACTTGTATTTATGTAAGTAGTATCTCCTCTGTATGCATATTTGTATATTGTAACATTTGTACAGCCTTGACTCATCACATCAAGGTTACAATACATTAATAGTATAATTAATAGATAAAATATTTTCTTCATTTTAGTTCTTTATTAAATAATGGGTGCAAAGTTAATAATTTTCTTTTAAAATGAAGACGTAAAAAGCAATTATTTTGTTGCAATAACATAAAAAAATCTTATGTCATTACATGCAACTAATATCTTTAAATAAAATAAAAATATAATAAATAGATAATAACAAGGAATGCAGTTTTGTAAAAATACAACTGCGATGTATTGACAGTACA
>JAKVOZ010000021.1 GCA_022482545.1 Bacteroidales bacterium | reverse complement strand
AGGTTCAAAAAAAAGTGAACCAACAACTTTGTCTGAAAGTATTGGTTGATTAGGATTCTTTTCAAACTTTGAAGCCAAATCCAACACTTGTAAATAATCTTCTTTTGTGTAATCTGTGATTGAAATTAGATTTTTACCTTTTAAACTGCTCATTTTATTATTCTGTTTTATGTTTATTATTTTATTGCTTATCATTTTTTCATTACAGTACAAAAAAAAAGCGACCTTAATTAAAAAGTCGCCTTTTAAATATCAAAAACAAATATTGTTTAGAGATACACTCTTTCTATTTATATTCCAATATGTTAATTCTTTTTTCATTACTGCTGTTATTTATTTACATATTGTATGCAAAGGTACAAATTATTTTTATTTCTCAAAGATTTTTTTTCATTTTATTTTCCTAATCTTTTTAATGATGTTTTGGCATCTTGATTTTCAGGGTTTAATGATAATACTTTTTGATAATCTTGTATTGCTTCTGCTTTTTTATTTAACTTTTCATAAGTTTTTGCTCTATTATAATATGCCTCAATATATGAATTATCTGCTTTTATTGCCTTTGAAAAACAATCTAACGCAGTAACATAATCATGTTTATATTCATAATTAATATAACCTACATTATGTATTGCGTCTGCATCTGCTGGTTTTATCTTCAATATTCTTTTATACAAATCCAAAGCCTCTTGCATTGCTCCATGGTCTTGATAAAACAAAGCCAAAGCATACATTGCATTAGTGTTTTTGGGATTAATATTTATTGTACTTTTCAAATATTCAACAGCAAGTCCATCTCCTTTGGCTGCATATAATAAACCCAACTCTTCAAAAGGTTTCTCATAATCAGATTTTAACTCTATTGCTTTCTTATAATCAATAACTGCTCTTGCTGTATCTCCTGTTTCTTTCATTATATATCCTCTAAGAAAATATGCAGTAGGATTAAGTTTATCTATTGTAAGTGCTTGCTTTATATTATCCATTGATTTTGTATAATCTTTCATATAAAGACTAAGTTCTGCAATTTTTAAATATGCTTCTGTTGATTTATTATCTACTTTCAAAGCCTCTTGAAGTGAATTAAAAGCAAGCGTGGTCTCACCTCTTGAAAACAAAACATCTGCCTCAAAAATATAATATTTAACTTGTTTTTTATCTAATTCTATTGCTTTTTGTGCATTAAACAATGCTTCTTTTGTGTTCTCCATATGAGCAAACACCTTACCTCTTTGATAATATAATTCTGCGTTCTTTGGATCTTTTCTAATCTTTGCGTCCAAAAGATCTATTTTTTCCTTATCTGACAACTTGTTAAAATCTTTTTCACTCTGTTTTTTCCCACAAGAAATCACTAAAACAGTCAAAAACAAAACTGTTAATATTTTTATTATTCTATACATTATTATTATATGGTATAAATTATTAAATCTGTGTCGGGGTAATCCGACTCGAACGGACGACCTCTTACTCCCGAAGCAAGCGCGCTACCAACTGTGCCACACCCCGCAACATTTTTTATTACTTTTCAATTTGCAAAGATACATATATTTTTATTAAATTTAAGTTCATTTTTAATGTCAATTTTTGTAATCTTTGTTTTTTTAGAATATTTCTTCATAATATTTTGCTAACTCTTCAATATAATTGCAAAAAACGAAGATTTTTTTCAGCAAGAAAACAATGTTGATTTTTAGGTACTTACAAAAATAAATTAAAATAAATAAAACAAAAACTCAAAAGACTATTTTTGTTTCAAAAGTTTTCTGTATCTTTGCCACAAGTTTAGTTAATGTAAAATATCTAATGGAAGTTAAAGAAAAAATAAAAGACAAAGTAATTGAATTGTTCCTTTTAAAAAGTTGCAAAGATATTACCATGGACGAAGTTGCTAGACAAATTGGCATATCAAAAAGAACATTATATGAGAATTATGCAAATAAAGAAGAAATGCTCTATAGTATTTTAATAGAATATGTTCAACAAGGTCAAGAAGAATATAAGAAAAAAGTAATGGGTGAAAATAATGTTTTATGTGGTTTTATTGTTGGCACTTTATATCATATAAAAATGGCTTCACAAGTAAAATTTCAAAGACTTTATGAATTAAAACAATATTACCCTTCAATCTTTGATTCGTTATTCTCTACGCGTAAAGAATTTGAAGAAGAATTTGTTAGAAATCTTTTATCTAACTCACAAAAAGAAGGATACTTAATTAAACAAATTAGCATTGAGATGGTAATAAAGTTATTGTATCTTAACGTTTATAACATATCAATAACTACTTTGAATAATGAAAAAAGTTCTGATGAGATGTTTAAGTTTTACTTAATCCACTTATTTATTATATTAAGAGGCTTATGCACAGAAAAAGGACTAAAAATATTTAATGACTTTTGTAGTAAAACATTTAAAAAGAAAGATTTTGAGAATATTAATATCAAGTTTGAATAAATAAAAAAGTATAAAATATGAGAAAAAGAATGAAAAACATTGGTAGTTTGTTGCTTTCTTTGTCAATAATGTTTGTTGGAGAAAACGTTTTTAGTCAAACGACTCAACAAAACAATACTGACACTAATCAAGTACTTAATCTTGATTTAGCAACAGCCCTCAAAATTGCTCACGACAACAATCCTACGATTAAAATTGCAAATTTAGAAATTCAAAGGGTTGATTATTCTAAAAAAGAAAATCTTGGTAGTTTGCTTCCTAATGTATCTGCCACTGGGCAATATACTAATAACATTATGAAATCAGTAATGTTCGTCCCAGCATCAATGGCTGCTGCTTTTGGAGGTCAAAGTTATATGGAAATAGGGTACAAAAACTCCTATACAGGAACAGTATCTGCATCGCTTCCTTTAATTAACTTCTCTCTTTGGGAACAAATAAAAAGTAAGCAAACAGATATTGATTTAATTATTGAACAAGCTCGCTCTTCAAAGATTAATATGACTAAGCAAGTAAAAGATGCTTATTATGGAGTTTTGCTTGCAAAAAGTAGTTTAAAGGTTCTTGAACAAAGTATTGCTAATGCAAAGGAAGTTTTGAAGACAACCAAAGCCTCTTATGATAATGGACTTTCATCAGAATATGACTACATTCGCGCGCAAGTTCAAGTAAATAATCTTAATCCAAGTTATATCTCTGCCAAAAATAGTGTTGATTTAGCTATACTTCAATTAAAGATGATTCTTTCATTGTCAAATAATCAAAAAATAAACATAACGGAGAAGCTTGAAGACTATGAAAACAACGTATCTCTTCTTAATAATTATGAAAAAGATACCATATTAGCAACCAATACAGAACTTCGTCAAATAGATCTTAATATTCAAAGTCTTCAACACAAATTAAAGATGACTAATAGTCAACATTTACCCTCGCTTTCTGCCTTTGGACAATATCAATACTTAACACAAGCAGAAGATTTTCGTATTAAAGATTATGATTGGGTTAGTTCTGCCGCAGTTGGACTTCAACTTAATATTCCTATTTTTCAAGGTAATAAAGTAATTAATCAAGCAAAACAAGTAAAGATTGCACTAAAAGAATTAGAACTTCAAAGAAATTATACAACAGACGGAATGAATCTTCAAATAACATCTGCTGTTAATAATATGAGAGCAGCAAATGAACAACTTATCGCAAATAAAGATGCTATAAATCAAGCTCAAAGAGGTTATGAGATAGCAAAAGTACGATACAATACTGGTAGTGGAACGATACTTGAATTAAATGATAGCGAACTTTCATTAACTCAAAGCAAACTCAACTATCAACAATCACTTTATAATTACCTTTCAGCACAAACAAATCTTGAAAAAGTTTTAGGTAAAGAATAAAATATTAAAAGAATTAATTAATAAAATTAGAAAAATATATAGTATGAAAAATATAAGAACAAAAACAGTTATTTGTTTGGCAGCTCTTTTGCCAATTATGTTAGTTTCTTGCTCTAAGAATAAAAAAGCAGACACAACAAAACAGAACGAAATAGAAAAAGTTCAAATAGAATCAGCAAAAAGTGAAGAAATTGATCAAATATATGACTTTACTTCAACAATAGAAGCTGATGTAAAGAATTATATTTCTTCCGCTGGTGGAACAAGAATTGAAAAAATATATGTAGAAGTTGGTTCTCATGTTAAGAAAGGTCAAGTCTTGGTTAGAATGGAGAACACATCTTTGGCTACTTCTAACGCACAACTTGATAATATAAAAACAGAGCTTAATCGTATTCAAGCTTTATATAAAAGTGGTGGTGCAAGCAAACAACAAGTTGATCAAATTAAAGTTCAATATGATGTTGCTAAAAGGAATATTTCCAATCTAAAACAAAACATCACTCTTACATCTCCTATCAGTGGAGTTATAACTCAAAAGAATTTTGACAATGGTGATGTTGCAGGTGCTCAGCCAATACTTCAAGTAATGCAAATATCTCCTGTAAAATTAAGATTTAATATTAATGAAAGTTTTTACAATAAAATAAAAATAGGAATGGGTGTTACAGCTAAAGTAGAAGTTTTTGGTGATGAAGAATTCAATGGAAAAATCAGTCTAATCTCTCCTACTATTGACCCAAGCACAAGAACATTTTATGTTGAAGCTAAATTTTCTAATGGTAATCAAAAACTTCGTCCTGGAATGTTTGGTAGAGTTCAACTTAATCTTGGTAAAGCTAACAAGATTCTTGTTTCTGACAAATCTATTGTAAAACAATCTGGAACGAATGACAAATATGTTTATATAGAAAAAGATGGAAAAGTAGAATATCGTCAAGTTCAACTTGGAAGACGTATTAATGATAGATACGAAATTCTTAGTGGAATTAATGATGGTGAGAACGTAGTTATTTCAAGTACAACTCGTTTAAAAAATGGTAGTAAAGTCATTGTTGTAAAATAATAAAGTTAAGACTAACACTAAAAAGACTAAAAGAAAATGAAAATATATGAATCTTCAGTAAAACGACCTATTACAACATCGCTTATATTTGTTGCGATAATTGTCTTTGGTTTGTTTTCATTAAGTAAATTAAGTATAGATCTTTTGCCATCTTTTGATATGAATCAAGTAATGGTTATTGCATCATATCCAGGAGCAAGTGCAGAAGATGTGGAAACTAATGTAACTAAAAGATTAGAGACGACTCTTTCAACAGTTAGTGATTTAAAAAAGATAACATCTACTTCTAAGGATAATACTTCTGTTGTAACCATAGAATTTAATTGGGGAACAAATCTTGATGCAGCTGTAAATGATATAAGAGATAAATTGGAACTTATCAAACAAGCGCTTCCTGATGGATGTTCTACTCCTATGATATTTAAGTTATCAACAGATATGATGCCTATCGTTATTTATTCAGTAGATGCAAAAGAATCAACAGCAGGATTATACAAAATTCTTGATGATAACTTCTCTAATCCTCTTCAAAGAATAAAAGGTGTTGGTACCGTTGCTATTGTTGGTGCTCCAAGAAGAGAGATTTCTGTTAATGTTGATCCTCAAAAACTTGAAGCATATAATCTTTCTGTTGAAAGTATTGGTAGTAAGATTGCAAGTGAAAATATTAATACACCTGCTGGAAATTATGATGTTGGTGATGAAACTTATTCTCTTCGTATTGAAGGAGAATTTAAGCAAAGCGATTTATTGAAAAACATTGTTGTTAGCGACAATGGTGGAATGCCTGTGTATTTAAAAGATGTTGCAACAGTAAGAGATTCTTTGCAAGAAAAGATACAAGAAAGTTATGTTAATGGCAAAAAAGGTGCAACTATTGTAGTTCAAAAACAAAATGGTGCTAACTCTGTTGAAGTTATGAATAGTATAGTAAAAGCATTGCCTTCTATAAAACAAAGTCTTCCAAGTGATATTCATATAACAGAGATAATGAACACTACTGATAACATTAAAAAGAGTATAGGTTCATTAAAAGAAACAATATTGCTTGCCTTTTTGTTTGTTGTTGTTGTTGTACTTTATTTCTTAGGACAATGGAGAGCAATAATAATAGTATTGATAACTATACCGGTATCACTTATTGGTGCTTTTATTTATTTGTATGCCTCGGGCAATACCCTGAACGTAATATCTTTATCTGCCATAAGTATTGCAATTGGTATGGTTGTTGATGATGCGATAGTGGTGCTGGAAAATGTTACACAACATATAGAACGAGGAGCATTACCAAGAGAAGCTGCCATATATGGAACTAATGAGGTGGCAACAGCTGTTATCGCAAGTACATTAACTCTTCTTGCTGTATTCTTCCCTTTCACTATGGTTACAGGACTTGCGGGAATAATGTTTAAACAACTTGGTTGGATGGTCTGCATCGTTATGGTTGTATCTATTATATGTGCTTTATCTTTAACTCCTATGCTTTGTTCTCTTTTATTGAAAAAAGAAAACAAATCAAGTGAAAGATTTAATAAATTCTATGCTCCTTTTAAACGTAGTTTGGATAGTTTGGATAATGGTTATGAAAAAATTCTTTCATGGGCTGTTAGACATAAAGGTAAAACAATAACTGCTGCTATAATTCTTTTTGTTGGCTCATTATTATTAATGAAAGTTATAGGAACAGAATTTGTACCAGCAAGTGATAATGGACAAATAACTGGTAGTATAGAACTTCCTGTTGGAGCCAATGTAGATAGAGCAAAAGCAGTCGCAACAAGATTTCAACAAGAAGTAAAAGAAAAATATCCTGAGATAAAGAATATGACTTATACTGTTGGTGTTCCTTCTGACGACGAATCAAACGCATTTTCTCTTATGCAATCTTCTGGTAGCAATTATATTTCAATGCGTTTTAGACTTTCAGATTTAAAAGATAGAAAAAGAAATATGTTTGATATTTCAGATTCTTTAAGAAAAGATCTTAAACAATATCCAGAAATAAGTAAGTTTAATATTGTAGCAGGTGGTAGTCTAGGTGGTAGTATGACAGCAGGTAGTAATGTTGATGTAGAAATAATTGGTTATGATTTCAATACCACAACAGCATTAGCTAATCAATTCAAAAAGAAAATGGAGAACATTAAAGGTTTAAAAGATGTTACCATTTCAAGACAAGAATACACTCCACAGTTTGATATTCAATTTGATAGAGAGAAACTTGCGGAAAACGGTTTAAATGTAGGCACAGCTTCTAATTATATCAAAAATAGAATGAGAGGTATGACTGCATCTATATTTAGAGATGAAGGAGATGAATATTATATTAAGGTACGTTATGCACAAGAGTTTCGTCAAAGTGTAGATGATATAGAAAATGTTGTAATGTATAATAATCAAGGAAAAGCTATTAGAGTTGGTGAAGTTGCAAAAGTTGTTGAAAAATTTGCTCCTCCAAGTATTGAAAGACAAAATCGTGAAAGAATTGTTAAAGTTTCAGCCTCTATTTACGGAACAACATTGGATAAAGCAACAAAAGCATTAAATCAAGAAATATCTCAAATGAATATACCTTCAAATGTATCTGTTAAAGTTGGTGGTAGTATTGAAGATCAACAAGATACTTTTAAAGACTTAGGTACTCTTGCCATTCTTATCATATTACTTGTTTATATTGTTATGGCAAGTCAATTTGAAAGTCTTCGTTCGCCATTCATCATTATGTTCTCTGTCCCATTTGCCATAACAGGTTCTTTAATCAGTTTGTGGATATCTGGAGGAACAATAAATATGATGAGTGCTATTGGAGTTATTATGTTGATTGGTATTGTGGTAAAGAACGGTATTGTGTTGGTGGATTATATTAATTTGAACCGTGAAAGAGGTATGGGTATAATCTCTGCCGTTGTTAGCGGTGGTAAATCAAGATTAAGGCCTGTTCTTATGACAACAGCAACAACTGTTCTTGGTATGGTACCAATGGCTTTTGGTGTTGGAGAAGGTAGCGAACTTTGGCAACCTATGGGAGTTGTTATCGTAGGCGGTCTTACTGTATCAACACTTGTTACCTTAGTCTTAATACCTACTATTTACTGCGTTTTCGCCGCAAGAAAAGTTGATAGAGAGAGAAAGAAAATGAAATTATTAAATGCATAAAAAGAAAGGAAATTTAAGATGAAAGCAGCTTTTATATCATACAATCAAGCATTTGTTGAAGAAGTTGAAAAAATACTAAATCAATTATCTATTAGAGGTTTTACTCGTTGGAGCGAAATTCAAGGAAGAGGCACAAAAACAGGAGAACCACATCTTGGCTCTCACGCTTGGCCAAGTAAAAATATGGCAACGCTTTGTGTTGTAGAAGACAATATTGCTCCAATACTTAAAGAGCGTATTCAAGGTCTTGACCATTCTGCTCCACAACAAGGATTAAGAGTATTCTTTTGGGAAGTAATTGATGTTTAATAAGTAACTAATAATAAATTAGTTTTCATAAGTTGTTGTTTTTTTTGTAGAGAATGAGTTGTTTTAATAAAATAACTCTTCTCTTTTTTAGTTTTATTACAAAACATTATCTTTATGATAGAAAAACTTGGACTGTTTGGTTTATTTATTGGCTGTTTGCTTTCTGCTACTATTATTCCATTCTCATCGGAAGCTATTTTAACATCAGCTATCTTACTAAAATATAATAAACTTGCTTGTGTTATTGTTGCAACTCTTGGTAATACTTGTGGAGGAATGATTTCTTATTTGCTTGGTTATTGGTGTAAATGGCAATGGCTTGAAAAATACTTTCACGTTAAAAAAGAAAAAATAGAATATATCCACAAAAAGATTGCACCTTATGGAGTTTATGCAGGATTTTTTACTTGGCTACCTTTTATTGGAGACATAATCGCAATCGCTATGGGATTCATTAGAGTTAATCCTTATTTAAGTTGTCTTTTTATGTTGATGGGCAAACTATTGAGATACATTGTTTTGATATATATTATAAACATATTTTTATAACGCTATTACTATCTGTAAATCAAATAGTTTTAAGGCATAAAAAAAAGTCTTCGTTTTATGCAATTATTTCTTCGTTTTATGCAATTTTCTTAAAGAAATAATTCATCAACTATTCATTATTTTTTACTCTTATTTCTTAGTTCAAAAAAAAATGATTATTTTTGCTGTTTATTATAAAAATAACACTTAAATAAAATCAAGAAAAATGAACATACTAATTAAAGACATTCTTTTATATGATAAAACTGTTGATGTTTTAATAGAAGATAATAAATTTAAAACAATAGGTAAGGTTGATACAACGAAAACAAAGATTGACAAGACTATAAATGGCAAAGACAAAGCTATTCTTCCTGCTTTCTATAATCTTCATTGTCATGCAGCAATGAATATTTTACGTGGTTTTTGTGAAGACTTACCTCTTTTTGAATGGCTACAAAATATATGGAAAAAAGAAGACACATTAAAAGGAGAAGATATATATAATGGTACTCGTCTTGCTATTTTAGAGATGATTAAAAGTGGTACAGTGTTTTTTGCTGATATGTATTGGTTTCATAAAGATGTTATTCGTGCAGCAAAAGATATGGGCATAAGAGCTGATGTGGGATTAACGTTTATGAATAAATTAGACAGAAAAACAATTGATGAAAATTTTGATTTCTTAAATAATTATAGTAAAGACAAGAATGAGATTGTTAAAGTAAGCCCTACTCCACATGCAATATACACTTGTGATGATAAACTCTACAAAGAATGTTATGATAATGCAAAGAAGAATAATCTTTTTCTTCAAACACATCTTTGTGAGACAGAACAAGAGGTTAATGACTGCAAAAAAGCACATAATGGTATGACTCCTGTTGAATATCTTGACAATGCAGGTGTTTTGGACAATAACACAATAGCAGCTCATTGCGTTTATTTAACAGAGAATGATTCAAAAATCTTAGCAAATCGTGGTGTTGTTTTAGTACATAATCCTTGTAGTAATATGAAATTATCATCTGGAGTATTTAATATGCCACAAAATAGAAAATATAACTGCAAAATTGCTCTTGGAACTGACGGAACATCATCAAACAACAACCTTTCTATGATGGAAGAGATGAAGATGGCATGTCTTTTAGCCAAAGTATCTTTCAAAAAAGCCGATGCACTAACAGCTAATGAGATATTTGATATCGCGACAAAGAAAGGAGCCGAATATTATAACATTAACGCTGGCGAAATTAAAGAAGGTATGCAAGCAGACTGCATCATTGTAGATTTAAATAATGAAAGAATGGTACCAAACTATAACATCATTTACAATATGGTTTATTCTGCTGATAGTACTTGTATTAATGGTGTAATATGTAATGGCAAGATACTTATGGAAGATAGACACGTTGATAATGAACAAGAAATTATTGAGATAGCAAAACGTTATAATGCAAAAAATTAAACATACATTATTATTAATCATTTTATTATTTACCTTTAATTCTTATTCACAAGATAAACCTATTGTTTCTTGGGTAAGAGTAGAAGGAGGTAGTTTTATGATGGGCTGTAATGAAAGCGATAATGATTGTTATCCTGACGAAAGACCAAGTCATAAAGTTATTCTTTCAACATTTGAAATAAGCAAATACGAAGTTACAGTTGCCGATTATAGACTTTTTTGTATAATAACAAACAGAAAAATGCCACAAGAACCACCTTGGGGTTGGGTTGATGATAATCCTATTGTTAATATCACTTGGCAAGATGCAGTAGATTATGCTTCTTGGATGAATTGTCGCCTACCAACAGAAGCAGAATGGGAATATGCTGCCAAAGGTGGAAGAAAAAGCAAAGGATATATTTATTCAGGGAGTAACAATTATAATGATGTTGGGTGGAGTTTTGAAAATTCTGACAAGATGACTCACTCCGTTGGACAAAAACAGCCTAATGAACTTGGTATTTATGATATGAGTGGCAATGCGTGGGAATGGTGCAGTGATAATTATGAGATTTTTTATTATCAATCTTCACCAACAAAGAACCCAAAAGGGAATAAAGAAGGCTTAGGTAAAGTTAATCGTGGAGGTTGCTTTGCTTTTGACTACAAATTAATGAACGTTCATCATAGACGTTGCTCTGGCAGTGAGTCAATAGGCATTGGCACTGGTATGAGACTAGTTAGAAATGTTAAAGTAAAAAAATAACTAAAATATTGTCTAAAAGTAATTATTTGAGTACTTTTGCAAAAATAAAAATTCAAAGAAAGATGAAAAGAAAACTTGCTTATATTTGTTTCATATTAATGTTCTGTATTATGAATGTTAATGCTCAAAAAAATTATCATTTCATTCCTGTTAGAAATGTCAGCATAAAGATTCCAGATGGTTGGATGGCAACAGTTCTTAACAAAGATAGAGGAGATTTTTCTATTTATGCCAAAGATTCTAACAGCAAAAAATTTGTTAGTATCACTTGTAAAACTCAGGTTATTGAACCAAAAATAAGAGTTAATGAAGTTGCGACAATACGTAGTCAAAAACAAAACTTTGATTATATGCAAATAGACAAAGTTTCTCAAAATAAATTTCATGGAAACGATTGTCAATTACTTCAATATAGCAACACTTATCTTAATGATACATATAAAGGTGGAGTATATGGTTTTGTTAAAGAAGGATATACTTATAGCGTTGAGTTCTATGGCGAAGATATGCCAAAAGATAGAGAAACAATAAACAAAATACTTTCTACTATTGTTATTCTTTCTCCTGATAAGCAAGAGAATATAATAGAACAAGAAAAATCTTATGTACCAGAGAATTGGAATAAGGTAGAAGAAAATGATAGTGAGATAAATCAAAATACTGTTGAAACAATTCAAAAAACTCCAAAGCAGATAGAAAAAGAAAAAATTAAGGCAGAAAAACAAAAAATCAAACTATTAAAAAATCAACAGAAAGAAAAGCAAAAACTATTGAAGATTAAGCAAAAGCAACTTAAACAAGAACAAAAACTTAAAGATAAACAAGCCAAAGAAAATAAGAAGGCAATGGAGAAAAAACTCAAAGAAGAAAAAGGACAAAAGAAAACAAAAAAATAAATCGCTATTCTAATGAAATAGTTCTTTATTCTATTTTACTGGAATAAAGAACTATTTTTTTATCTTTTGATTCTATTTTACTAGAATAAGGATCTATTTAAATGCCTTCAAAAAACAATTTAAATGATTGGTTTTTTATCATAATATAAAGATATTTTGACCTCTTACTGACTCATTTTACGAAAATCATTAGGCGTTATTCCTGTTTCTTTCTTAAATGCACAATGAAAAACTTGCCTATTATTATATCCACACATCTCACTAATTGCCTCCATTTTATAATTGCATGTCTTTTTATCTACCAACAACTTAATGGCTTCATTTATACGATACTCATTCAAAAGAGTTGGAAAAGTTTTATTTAAATATGTGTTTATAAGTTTAGAAAGATTATTCTTATTTGTATTTAATTGTTTTGATAAGTCATTAATAGTTATATCCTTATTAAGAAAAACCTTATCTTTTTCAAAAGCATCTTGCAATGCAATCAATATTTGTTTATCTTTAATGTCTGAAAAATTAATGTTATCCAAATCCAAATCTTTGATAATCAACATCGGTCGTTTGGCACATTCCATATTTTTACTTACAAGTTTTTTGTATGCTCTTCGTTTTTCAAGATACAAAAACAAGAATAATCCAAGTGCATCAATAAGAAAGAAAATAAATATTGCTTGTTCTATTTTATCTCGTTGAACATTCTTTCGTTTATTTGTAGTGGCAATATATATTTGGCAAGCCTCTTTATATTTGCCTTTATTATACAAAGTCTTTGCCTGATTTTCATCTATTTCTATTCTTTTTATTGATTTACCCTGACAAAATAAATTATTGAAAAAACAGCCACTAATAATACATAAAAATAATGCTAAAAGTATTTTAAGATTTCTATTCATAAACTTCTTATTTTAAACAACAAAGATAAGCAAAAAATATTATTCTATTACAAATCATTACTGTAATTTTTTAGTTTTTTGACAATTTTTTGAAAATTCATACAGCCTTTATTTGTTTTATGAATTACTTTTGTCAAAATTTAAAATAAAAATAAAAAATGGACAAAAGATTAACACTATTTATTCTATTTATTATGGTTGTTTCAATAAATACTATTAAAAGTCAATACAATTTTAATATATCAACAGACTTCCAAAGTAGATATGTTTGGCGTGGGCAAGCATTAGGAGGAACATCTCCAAGTATTCAGCCTTGTATGAATTTCAATTATAAAGGTTTTAATGCAAATGTTTGGGGCGCTTTTTCTATTTCTAATCCAGATTATCAAGAAATTGACCTCGCTTTATCTTATACTTTTATTAATGATATTTTTACTTTGATTATAACAGATTATGACAATCCTACTTATAAAAAAAGTTTCAATTATTTTAATTATAATAAAGATAAAACAACTCATATATTAGAAGGTGGTCTTTTAATTAATATCCCAACAACTAATCTTTCTTTGGGTGTTTATACTAACTTCTTTGGTAATGATAAAAAAGACTCTTGTGGCAATATTGTTTATTCTACTTATGGTGAATTGAAATATAATTTTAATATAGAAAAAATAAAAACAAAATTTGATGCTAATTTAGGTATTGCTTTTAATGATAAGAAAAACGGATTTTATGGTAATGATGGCGTTGAATGTGTTAATATTTCATTTGGAGCAACAAAAAACATTACCTTTTCTAATTCTTTTATTCTCCCTATATATTCTCGTATAATTTCTAATCCTGCCAATAACAAGATATACTTAATCGTTGGTAGTCAAATAAATTTATAGAAAAATTAAATTATTAATAAATAAAAAAAATTAAAGATTATGTTTGATTCAGGTTCAACAGGATTTATGTTACTTTCATCAAGTCTTGTTATGTTAATGACGCCAGCCTTAGCATTCTTTTATGGAGGTTTGGCAACCAAGAGAAATATCTTGGGAATAATGATTCAAAGTTTTGTTTCATTAGGATGGAGTACTCTTTTATGGTTTATTATTGGGTATTCTTTATGTTTCAGTGGTACAATGGCAACTGGCAACGACTTTTTTGGTATTTTTGGAAACCTTAATAAATGTTTTCTCCATGGCATCACTCCTTCTACTCCATTAAATGGTAATGGCAATATACCAGAATTGGTATTCATTTCATTTCAAATGATGTTTGCCATAATAACTCCTGCTTTAATAACTGGAGCGTTTGTTAATCGTATCACATTTAAAGCATATTTTATTTTTCTTACTCTTTGGCAATTCTTAGTATATTATCCTTTTTGTCATATGGTTTGGGGTGGCGGACTATTAGCAGAATGGGGTGTTTTAGATTTTGCTGGTGGTATTGTCGTTCATACATTAGCTGGTTTTGCTGCTCTTGCCTCTGTATTCTTTGTTGGTGCAAGGGTAGATAAAAACTCAACGCCTAATAGTATTCCTCTTGTTGCAATAGGTAGTGGGCTTCTTTGGTTCGGTTGGTATGGTTTCAATGCTGGTAGTGAATTAAAAGTTGATTCCGTTACCGCAACTGCTTTTCTTAATACAGATATTGCTGCTTCTTTTGCTCTTGTTACTTGGTTAGTTATTGAATGGATTAGAAGTCGTAAGCCAAAACTTGTTGGCGTTTTAACTGGGAGTATTGCCGGACTTGCAACTATAACTCCTTGTGCTGGATTTGTTCCTTTGTGGGCATCTCCTATCATTGGAATAATTGCAGGCATTGGTTGCTATCTTGCTGTTGAATGGAAAAATTCTCGTCAATGGGACGATGCTTTAGATGTTTGGGGTGTTCATGGTGTTGGCGGTTTTATAGGGACAATACTTTTAGGAATATTTGCTTCAACAACTATTAATAGTAATGGTAATGATGGTTTAATTTTTGGAAATAGTTCGTTTTTTTGGAAAGAAACAATAACAACAATATTAGCCGCAGCTTATGGATTTATCTTTACTTATATTATTCTTTGGATTATTAACAAGATAACACCTGTAAGAGTAAGTAAAAAAGATGAATTAGAAGGTATTGATAGTGCAATATTAGGAGAAAAAGCCTATGATGAAGGTTGTCTTTAATGTATTTATATAAGACAATTTAAAACAAAAAAATATATCGTCTTTTTTTAGACGCTAACTCTTCAATATAAAAAAATATAACGGCGATATAATCATTTTTCACGTCGTTATATTTTTTTTGCTTTTTTATTCAATATTTTAAATTAATAAAATTAAATAACAGTATTACATCTTAGCAAGACTACATCTTAGTTTAAAGATATTTTATTAAAAAAAATTAATAAAAATTTAAAGAATATTTTGTCAGTATTAAAAAAAATATTATCTTTGTGGCGAAATTTAAAATAAAACAATAACCAATTAATGACGAATGAAATAAGAATACTATTTTTTAATTTTATACATATATTAAATTAAAAGAAATTTATTAATACTTTACAAACAATAAAAATAATATTCTTATGATAGCAACAGATGAAAGAAGCGACTTTGAATTGGTTAAAGCTTATCAAAATGGGGAGAAAGAAGTTTTTCAAACATTACTTCAACGCCACAAACAAAAAGTTTTCAACTACATTCTATCTTATGTTAAGGATAAAGCATTAGCAGAAGATATATTTCAAGATACTTTCATTAAAGTAGTTAACACTCTTCGTAGTGGAACTTATCACGATGAAGGCAAATTCATACAATGGGTTATGAGAATAGCACACAATTTAGTTATTGATGATTTTCGCAAAAATCAAAAAGTGCATTTTGTGTATTCAAATGATGACTATAATGTATTTGATTCTATTGACAACTTAGATATATCAACAGAAGATAAAATAATAAAGAAACAAATCTATAAAGATATTCATTTTCTTATCAAGCAATTACCGGAAGAACAAAGAAAAGTATTAGTAATGAGACATTATGCTGATATGAGTTTTAAGGAAATTGCAGATAAAACAGGTGTGAGTATTAATACTGCATTAGGACGTATGCGTTATGCTCTTATAAACATTAGAAGATTAGCAGAAGAAAACTCAATGAGTTTGTCTATGTAGTATTTATCTTAAAAAACATTAAAATATAATAAATTTTATAATAAAGCATTCTACTTTGCGTTTTGAAATAAAATAAGAATTTATTAAAAACGCAAAGTAATAGAATGGAAAAGTATTATTATTTTTATGAACAACTAAAAGAATGGGAAAATGATTTGGACTCTGAAATAAGAGAAGAGAACAATGATTCTTATCCAAGTGATGATGTAATAAACGCACTTATTGAATATTCATTACAAACAGAAGTTCATAGTAAAACACTTGATGAAAACATCAAAATCAACCTTAATTGATAATCCTATAATTATATGTGGTCCTTGCAGTGCTGAAAGTGAAGAACAACTAACCACTATTGCTTCTCTTTTAAAGCCTTGCAAGATTGATTATTTTAGAGCAGGCTTATGGAAACCTCGTACAATGCCTTCTTCTTTTGAAGGTGTTGGAGAAAAAGGCTTGCCGTGGTTAAAAAGAATACAAAAAGATTTTAATTTAAAAGTTTGTACCGAAATTGCAACCCCATATCATATTGAACAATGTTTAGAATATGATATTGATGCGCTTTGGATTGGTGCAAGAACAACATCTAATCCATTTTCTATGCAAGATATTGCTGAAAGTTTAAAAGGTGTTGAAAAAACAATATTTGTCAAAAATCCTCTAAATCCAGATATTAAACTTTGGATTGGTGCTATTAAAAGATTAAAAAAAGCAGGAATAAATAATATTGTTGCCATTCATAGAGGTTTTTCATTATATGATAACGGCAAATATAGACAAACTCCCCTTTGGAAAATACCTGTTGAATTAAAAAGAGAATTCCCTGAACTAAAAATCATTTGTGATCCAAGCCATATCGCTGGAAAAAGAGAATATATATTAGAATTATCGCAAATGGCTATGAATATTGGGTTTGACGGTTTGATGATTGAAGTTCATAACAATCCTAATGAAGCAAAAACAGATGCCTTACAACAAATAACACCTTATGATTTTATTCATTTAATTAATAATTTGATTGTTCCTCAAAGAAATGATACTATAAATAATGCTTCTCTTAATGTTTTAAGACAAGAAATAAATGAAATAGATAATATCATTATAAACTCTCTTGCAAAACGTATGAACATATCAAAAGAAATTGCATCAATAAAAGAAGAAAACAACCTAACTGTCTTTCAACCTAAAAGATGGCAAGAAATATTGGAGAAAATATTATTAAATGGTGAAAAACAAGGTTTAACAAAAGACTTTATGAAAGAAATCTATGAAATAATACATCAAGAATCAATAAAAACACAAAATTCAATAATCAATAAATCAAATAATTATAAAAAAGAATGACATTTTTTTGGCAAAATAAATGACAATTTTTTATTTTTGTTGTATATTTGCCAATTGAAATAAAATCATTAATTTATTAATTTAAAAAGTAAAAAAGATGAAAGTAAAACATTTATTATTAGGAATTGCAATCGTTGCTTTAATGGCAGCTTGCGGAAAGAAAGCACAACCAACTGAAACTCCAACTGAAACTCCAGTTGCAACAGAAACAGCTACAGCTACTCCAGCTGAAACTCCAGCAGAACAAGCTGCTCCAGCTGAAAAACCTGCTGCTACTCCAGCAAAAGAAACAAAGACAACTAAGGCTCCAAAAGCTAAAAAAGAAGCTAAAAAAGAAACAGCTAAGGTTGATCCTTGTGAAGCTAAAGTAAAAGCATTTGAAGGTTTTGTTGATCAAATCAACGCAGCTAAGAAAAACAAAGCTACTGGTGCAAAAGCATTAAAAGCTTATGCTGATTTAGTTAAACAAGCTCCAGCAGAAGAAGCTAAAGTTAAAGAATGTGTTGGAAAACCTGAGTACAAAACTCGTCTTAACAATGCAATCATGTCTGAAAAGAGAGCAAGAAGCTAATCTTTAAGCAAGATTTATTAAAAGAAAAGAGTCAAGATTTATTAAGTTTTGACTCTTTTTTTTATACTTCTTTATTTTTATTGTTAATACTAAAACTTGATTTTAATCTATTCAAAAACAATTAAAATGAAATAAAGAACTATTTTATTGTCTTTTGATTCTAATAAAATAGTTTTTTATTCTATTTTACTGGATTAAAGAACTATTTTGCTATCTCTTCATTCTATTTCACTAAAACAAAAAGAGAGTTTTTTTGTTTAATTTAATAATAAAACCAAGCAACAACGTGGTGTGATAAGATCTTTATATATTAACTCTATAAATAAACTTCTATTATTGCTCAATATTCGTCTCTATATTAATAATTTGTCTTTCCGTATCTTTTTTGTTATTGTCCCTATTGCCAAGTGCTATATTAAAACCTCCATACATACTAAAACCATTCATACTTGCTACATTTAATGATGAATTTATTGTTGCACCAAGGTATAAATTTATCCCAAAGCCACTAAATGACACCATAAAATTAGGATTAAAGAACTTAGAAGCAATTGTGTTTCCAATAGAAGCATAAAAATACTTTAATTTACAAGCATAAGCAACCATTAAAGAATTTTCATAAGTTCCACCAATAAATCTTCCCTTATACAAAGCCTGTAAATAATTAACACCAGAGAAGTTCCATGAATAACCTAAATATATTTTTGTTGGCATTAATGTGGTATAACTATTCATATCTTTTGATTCTAAATCAAATGAGTGCTTTATGCTATCAGTCATATCATCAAGATAATCATCAACATCATTACTTATACTATCATAGTTTGTATTAACACCAGAAAAATTAACTTCACGTCCTGGATGTTTTGATTTAATGTTTTGTGCATGAGATTTCCATTTAATAAAACCCAAATCAACAATAGATGCGCTTATCTCCATATCTGGTCTTATCTTATATGTTGCTCCTACATCAATTCCAAGCCCTTTGTTTTTTAACATATTACTAACCATATTACTCATATCATCAGATGTTGTTATGCTATCTTCATCTGTAACACTATTAATTTTTGTTTCCATAAAAGCATTTGATGTTCTTATATCAATATCGCTTGTTGCTGTTATGTTATCATCATTAAAGTGCATCGTTACATCGCTGTTGTTTGTATGAACATTATATATACCGTTATAAAATTTAAGTCTTGCCCCTACTGTTAAATTACTATCAATAACACGAGAATATGCTATTGTTGGAGCGATATAACCTGTTGCATCCATTAACTTACCATCAAAAACTTGTATTGAATGTTGTGGATAATCTGTTCCATAAACCATTAAATCAAACAAACCTTTTGAAAAATTTAATCTTGCATCAACATTCATCATAATGCTAAACGATAAATAATTCTTTTCTTTAAAGCGAAAACCAAAACCAAGAATATCTGTATTAAAACTAACATCAAAATAATTATTATCATTAAGTTTTTTTGAAAATCCATCAATATCTAATCTTAAAGAATCAGGATATTGCGGATTCTTATTTACAATATCTTTCCAACAGAAACCAGATGTATGAAAATCAACACCGAAATTACTTATTATTGGTAAAGATATATACATATTCAAATCACTTTGTTTTGCTGGATTATAAAATGATGATTGTGGAGTATTAGTTGCAAAATACAATGCATCATTTCTTTGTGCTTTTATTGTTTGAACACCAATAAAGAACAATATTACTATTATTATATAATTTTTTTTCATGATTTTTCTTTTTTAAGTTAAAATGTGATGTTCGTTCTTGCTTTAATACCTAATTTCATTTTCAACTTAGCATCTTTTTCAAATCTTATATAATGACGCTGTCCATCTGTTGATTTTCCTGTTTTTAACACTACTGAAATATAAACTTTCTTTGCTTTTCTAAGTTCTTCATATTTATATTCAGGTATTTCCACCTGCAATTTTTGTGTTACTGGTGCTAAAACCTTACCATTATTATCTACAGGTGCAGAATTAATATGTATCGGAGAATCAAGCAAATTGTCAATCTTATCTCCTTTTTCATCTTTTAACTCAAAGTTAAGCCTCATCTCTGCTGGAAAACCATTTGTTAATTGAACATTTAGTTGTGCTGACTTAACATATTCTCCAATTGAATTATCTGTTGTATCTGTTATGAAATCAAAATCTGTTATTCTTTTACTTGTTTCCAAACTATCAATAATAGCTTTAATTGGTATTGTTGTCTTTGTTGTCAAACTTATGTGAGAATTATTAGGATAAACAAAACTTGGAGCAATATCATCGTCATAAAGATTACAACTTATATTATAAAATATTTTATTTGGTAAAAGTTCTATTGCCTTAGTGTTTATATCATTTAATTGTATTGTTGTTTGACCTTCTGTTGTTGGAGATGTTGCCCTATTCAATGATATTATCTTATGTTCTGGGAATAGTCTTACCCTACGAGAACGCAATGCAGAAGAAAGCGTTGTTACATTAGAAAGGTCAATTTCTGAACGCAAACCTATATTTGTTTTCACTCCAACATCCATACGAATATTTTCTAAATCAATATTATTTGGTTTAACAATTTCAGCAAAATCAGAATTAGTAAGATAATTAAAAGTAACAGAATCATTTATTGGTATTTGAGTACTTCCAACCTTTCCATAAGCCAAATCTATATTGCATTGAGTAAAACCAAAACTTACATCAAAATGATAGTTACCACTTGGTGTTGAACCTTGTAATACTGCAAGAATACTATATTGAACATCTATATATGTTGTATCTCCATGTCCTGCTTTATTTGTTAATGCTATCTTATAATTAGTTAAATCCAAACTATTTGTTTGAGTATTATTTGTAATCGTTATTGTATCTCTATATGGTTTATTTGTATTTCTATCAATCAAACTTTCTGAAGATAAAACAAGTTTAACATTACATGGTAATTGTGATTCTGTATTTATATTCATTAATCCAGAAGACAAAATCAAACTATCTATTTTTCTATGTTGTTCAATAGGTTCAAGTGGAGAAACAGGTATTGAGATATCTGTTTGAGGAACAATTGTATAATATCCTGATATACCACCCATAGATGGAATAAAAACATCAGCCAAATTAAAATCTACCGGTTCTACTGGTAATATTTTATTAAACTCATCTATTTTATCTACACCTAAATAAAAATCTTTGGTTACTTCAAGTTGCATATAATCTCCATTAGCATCATTTATTGTAACCAAATCAATACCTTGTGTTGAATCTGCTATTGAATCAAAATTCATAAAATCCGATAAATTAAACTCAACATTTAATAGATTTGCTCCAAAACTTGGATTAATTGTTGTTTGTGATATACGATTTGTATCAAAATCGTCTTCGTCAACGCACGAAGTTACTATTACTATCATAGAAAGAATGGTAATAATAAAAAATAAGAATTTCTTCATACACAATGTTTTTATTAATATTTAACTTTTGCAAATATATATATTTTTTTTAAAACATCTTCATTTTAAATATAAAAAGATATTCTTTTTATATTTTCCACTATCTAAATATATTTACTTATCTATATAAATTCATTTTGTCGCCATATTTGTTAATCTTTATGCCTTAACCATTTCCAGATTTCAGAATATGTTATATTTTTGCCATACATAAGAATACCTGTTCTATATATTTTTGCTGCTAAATACATATTTAATATTATTGTAACGATTAACAATCCTATTGAAAGCCAAAGTTGCCACAATGGAAGTCCAAAAGGTACACGTATAAGCATAATAACAGGAGATGTTAGCGGTATGATAGATAACCAAAAAGAAATATTACCTGTTGGATTGTTCATAACCATTGGAATACATATCATAGCAAAAATAAGAGGTATTGTCATTGGCAGAGTAAATTGACTACTATCTGTATCATTATCAATTAAAGCCCCCGCTGCTCCAAACAATGAACCATAAAAAAGATACCCCAATAAGAAAAACACGACAAACATACTTATAACAAGAGGAAAATTAATAGCCATAAGCCCTTGTATTGCCTCATTTGAGGCTGTACTTTTATCTGAAAGACCATTTAATTTATCAACACTTACAACTCTTTGATTCAATTGAATACTTTCTTGTTGTGGTGCCTTAAAAATATCAGGTGATGCTACTTTGACTCCACCTACAAGCAAAAGTGTGAAAACAATCCATAATCCGACCTGCGTAAGTCCAACAAGAGCCACTGCAATTATTTTACCAAACAAAAGTTCTATTGGTTTCACGCTTGATACTAATACTTCTACTATCCTATTTGTCTTCTCTTCACTAACACTACGCATAATCTGTGAACCAAACATAAAGATAAAGAAATAAATAATGAAAGAAAGCAATGTCCCAAGTATTGTTTTAACCTCTCCATAAGAATTTTCTCCCGTGCGAACGTCCTTTGTATAAAAATCTATTTGTGGATTATTTACTTGTTTTATATCTTGCTCTGTCATTTCATAATTAACTCTAAGCATAGAATTTTTAAGTATTTGTTTTGTTTGTGTTTGTATCTCTTCCTTTGAATCAATTCCGGGAGCATTACTTGAATAATAAAGAAAAGCTTTTATTGGTGGATTATCGTTGGTATTTGCCACTTCCAAAACTCCATCACAAGAATCTTTAATTAATAAATCTTGTGCCTTATCTATATCATTCATATATGTGAAGACTACTTTTTCATTGCTCTTATATTTATTTTTGAAAAAACATACTGTATCTTGACCTATTATTGTTTTAGGAACATTATCTACAACAATAATTCGTGATGCTTGCTCTGTTGTATTTTTTAGTGTTACCGGCAAAACTATCAACAAAGTCATAAGTATTGGACCTAAAATAGTCATAACAAAAAATGACTTCTTTTTTATTTTTGTCAAATATTCTCTTTGTATTATTATCTTTATCTTATTCATTATTATTTTCTTTAACTGTTTCTATAAATATTTCATTCATTGATGGCAACACCTCTTTATATGAAATAATATCCATATCCTTCAATATATTACTTAAAAAATCTGCATTTCTTCCTTTTTCTATTTTCAATAAAGATGTCGTTATATTATCTTTATTTGTTTTCTTACTAACTATTGTTGTTCCTTCAATGAGACATTGCTCAATATTTTCTTTATTTGTTATGATTTCAAACTGATTCTTCTTAAAACGTTGTCTAATTTCATTTACTCTACCTTCCAAAATATTATGAGATGAATTAATAAGGACAATTTTATCACATATCTGTTCGACAGATTCCATATTATGAGTAGAAAATATTATTGTTGCACCTTTATCTCTAAGAGAAAGTATTTCATTTTTTAATAGATTTGCATTTAATGGGTCAAAACCACTAAAAGGTTCATCAAAAATAAGTAATTTAGGTTCATGTAATACCGTTGTAATAAATTGCACTTTTTGTTGCATACCCTTACTTAATTCTTCTACTTTCTTATTCCACCAAGAACTTATTTCAAATTTTTCAAACCAAGTATTAAGTCTTTTCTTTGCCTCACTCTTACTTAAACCTTTCAGTTGTGCAAGATAAACTGCTTCTTCACCAACTTTCATCTTCTTATACAAACCTCTCTCTTCTGGCAAGTATCCCACATTCTTGATATGATTTCTATTCAAAGGTTCTCCCTCAAACAATATTTCTCCTTCGTCTGGTGCTGTTATTTGATTAATCATTCTAATAAGAGTTGTCTTACCTGCTCCATTAGGTCCCAAAAGTCCAAAGACATCTCCCTTTTCTACTGTCAAACTAACCTTATCTAATGCTTTCTTTGCTGAATATGTTTTACTTACTCTATTTACTTTTAATATCTCTTCCATATCTTATTTTCTTTATTTATCTTTAACACATCTAACACTACGGCCAAATGCTCTAAATCCATAAACAGTAACATTTGTTGTTATATCGTTTTTATTAAAATCAATACAACCAGATAACCCATGAGAAATAACATCTTGTGCCCAATAATACCCTCTTGTGCCAAGATATTGAAAATTTCCAGTATAAGCATTTCTCAATCCAGCCGAAGGAAGTATTAATTGAGTATTGTTTATACTTAAATAATAGTATCCGCTACTTGATGTCTTAACTTGATACCCTAAATCCATAACAGCTCGCCATTCTTTTTGCGTAGGAACACGATATCCACAAGGACAAGGATTATTTCTCTTAGCGTCTCCATTCCATAAGTCATCATCTGGTGTTTCTATCCAATCATTAGCTCTATGCTCGTCTATAATAAACTTATTATTTCCCACATCATAAGTATTAGATATTAAAAAAGTTGTATCAGACAATCTTTTTTCATGCCCGTCTGTTGCTCTACCCCACTGATATAAATCGCCCCATGAATCACTTGTCTCCATAGATGACGATGTTGCTCCAAGATTTCTATCAAGAAAAATCAATATACCTGCTTCCGTTTTGATTGGTGGCAATTCGTAATAAACAAATTTGCCATTTTCTGTTGTTATTGGCTTAGAAAAATTAGCATCATAGCCTTGTCCATAAACACAACAACAACTTATTGTTAAAAATAATATTAATATATATTTTATTTTATTCATATTCCAAATTCTTAACTTTATTTAGTTTAATCTTTGGCTTAGCTTTCAAAACAACTCCAAAAGAAAAACTTATTTTTGCTCTTTCTGTTTCCTTTACATCAATCTTATTTATTGTCGTTTTCTCTTTATAAAACCATTCTGTTTGAAAACTTATATCATAATTCTTTCCCAAATTCATATTATAATAATAGGAAAGAAAAAATACATTGTTTTTAGGATATATTATATTAGTATCTCGTTGTGCAAGATTAGAAAAAAATGCTGAACCATAGAAACTTATCATTTTTTCACTACTATAATACCCAAAAGTTAAATCATTGTTTTTATTTTCCAACCTTATACTTGGACAAAATGCGTATCCTGATTTAAATCTCCAAGTATTATTCTTCAGATCCTTAGAAAAATAATAATTTATACTTGCTGTTATTTTATTTAAATATTTTGTATTAGGTTTATAAAACAAATCCAAGCCAACACTTCCATTACTCCAATGATCTAATGGTGCATCAATAGTATCTAATTCTCCTCCATGATGTTGCCACATAAAAGATAATGGAATATCAAAGCCAAATGTTTTATCAATAGGAATAATCTTAGAACTAAATCCAAAAAGGAACTGCTCTCTATCTACATCATCATAAAAATTAAAATTCTGCCAATTTAGCCAAACATCACTTTTAAACAACTTACCATTATACAACAACTGCAAACCCTCTTCATTATCTTCTGTATATTCAAGTTCTCTATTAAATAATGGTTCATTAAGAAGATGATATGAATAATGGTAAATATTACCCATAATAAAATTAAGGTTTTTATTTATTTGCCAATTAACACTAAATGTTGGCATATAATGAAAATCTTTTTGTGTATTATCGTTGCTATATTTTGGTACAGAAACATAATTATATGCTGGATAAACATTTGCTCCCCAATATTTTAAAGCACTAAAACCAACACTCAATTTTAGATTTTTTGTTGCCTGAAAAGAAATACTTGGATTTAATCTTACCCCTGGTAGTGTGTATCCATAAGCAGTGTAACCTATATATTCATTATCTTTATAGAAACAATAAACATCTGCATCTAATGTCAACAAACCTTTATTGTTTGTGTCAATTTTATATTCTTGACTTTTAACATTAAATGCCAAAACAATCATTAATATGAATAATATTTCTTTTCTCATTATCTTTAAAAAAAAGTCCAAAATTATTATTCATACTTTGGACTTTTTTTCTTCGTTTTATTTTTTTATCTCTTTAATTTATTGAAATATCTCTTCGTTTTATTTCAATATCTCTTTTAATTGATTTTCAATTGATTTTGAACTTATTTTACTAACAAAGAATTATATTTTTGTAAAGACTCTAAAACATTGACTTTAACATGTATATAATCTGTTACTCCTTCATTATTAAATTCTTCAATATTATCAACAGGATTTCCAGCAATGACAATATGTTTTATTTTGCCTTTAACTATTGGCATTACTTGTTTTACTAATTCTTGATACTCATCATCAGAAGAACATAAAACTAATATATCTGCTTTATCTTCAATTGCTTTCTTTGCTCCTTGCTCTCCTGTTTCAAAACCTTGATTATTGATTATATCATATCCTGCTACTCCAAAGAAATTTGTTGCAAAACCTGCTCTTGCATTTCGCATTGCAAGATTACCGTAAGTTAAAAGAAATACTTTTGGCTTATTTGCCATATTACTTACTTCTAAACGCAATTTTTCAAAAGGTTTTGCTTGACGATTACATTTCAATGTCTTAAATTCTCCTTCTTCCTTATGGCAATTACAACAACATTTTTTTGTTATCTCTGCTTTTGCTTCTGTCATATTAGGGTATTGGTTTGTTCCAACGATAACCGTCTTACGTTTTGCAACATCTGCTTCTCTTTTTGCATTCATATTCATTATTTCATCTTGAATATAATTTGCTTTTATTGCACTAACAAACCCGCCTTTACTTTCTATTGTTTTAAAAATATCCCATGCCTTTTCAGCAATTGCATTTGTTAAGTTTTCTATATAATAAGAACCAGCAGCAGGATCAACTATTTTATCCAAATATGCTTCTTCCTTTAAAAGTATTTGTTGATTTGTTGCTATACGTCTTGAAAATTCATCGCTTTCTTTAAATGCTGCATCAAAAGGATAAACAGATATTGAATCAGCACCAGCAACTGCTGCTGACATTGTTTCTGTTGTCGTTCTTAACATATTAACATAAGGGTCAAAAACTGTCTTATTGTACATTGAATTGTCTGTATGTATATGAACTAAGGCTGATTTATCACTTGCTCCTTTATATTGTTCTGTTATTTTGCTCCAAAGAAGACGACATG
>JAKVOZ010000020.1 GCA_022482545.1 Bacteroidales bacterium | reverse complement strand
TATTTATATTTATTTCACTTTTGAAAGTCTTGTGTTCTTTCCAATATTGTTGCCATTTCTTTTCAATTTCAATAAAATTATATTCCATGAGTTTTATACTTATTTTATCTATTCTTTTTTATTAAGATGCAAAAATACAAAAAAAAAGACTAATTTTGCAATATGTTAAATTAAAAATCAATAACAATGACAGAAGAACATCATCACCATCATCATTCAGCACAGATAACAAGTCTTAATACTGCTTTTGTTTTAGGAATTATTCTTAATTCTTTATTTGTTGTAGTAGAATTTACAATAGGATTTATTAATTCTTCGGTAGGACTTATTTCTGATGCTGGGCATAACTTAACAGATGTTGCAAGTCTTATTCTTGCTATGCTTGCTTTTAAGATTGCAAAAATTAATTCTTCTTCAAAATATACTTATGGTTACAAAAAATCTACTATTCTTGTATCTTTATTTAATGCAGTTATACTTTTAGTTGCTATTTGTTTTATTATATATGAGAGTATTCAAAAATTTATTCACCCAATAGCAGTTAGTGGCAACATTATCTCTATTACTGCAATTGTTGGTGTTGTAGTTAATGGATTAACTGCATATTTGTTTATGAAAGATAAAGAAAAAGACCTTAATATTAAAGGAGCATATCTTCATATGGCAGCAGATTGTTTGGTTTCTGTTGGAGTTGTTGTCTCTGGATTTATTATTTCTTTTACTGGTTGGTATTTTATTGATGGTATAATAGGATTGTTGGTTTCTGTAATAATAATCTATTCTACGTTTAATTTACTTAATGATAGTATTCGTTTATCAATGGACGGCGTTCCAAAGAATGTAGATTATGATAATGTTGTTAAAGAGATGAAAACAATAGAAGGCATAATAGATATTCATCATATTCATATTTGGGCAATAAGTACTACTGAAAACGCATTAACTGCTCATATATTTATTAATGATATAAATAATATGGAGTCAATAAAAACAGAAATAAAACATCATCTTATTCATAATAATATACAACATTCTACTTTGGAATTTGAAATAGAAGGATGTTGTTGTAAAGAAAAAGACCTAATCTGTAAGGATTAAGTCTTTTAGTTTTTTGTTTTATAGTTATTTGTCTTATTAATCTTTTATTTTTTACCTAAAAGAGAAAACATTTTCTTTTTATAGTTTTCAACACCTGGCTGATTGAAAGGATTAACTCCTAATGTGTAACCACTAACACCGCAAGCAAATTCAAAGAAATAAAGTAATTGCCCAATATTTTCTTCATCTACTTTATCAATAGTTATCATTATTTGAGATACATCACCTTCAAGATGAGCAAGTCTTGTTGCTTCTTCTGCCTTATGATTGATTTCTGTTAAAGAATATTTAAGTAAATAATTTAGTTTATCATTATCGTTCTCCAACATTGGTATTTTGATTGATTTGTTGCTATTATTAACATGCAAAACCGTCTCAAACATTATGCGAGAGCCTTCTTGAACATATTGTCCCATAGAATGCAAATCTGTTGTGTTGCTAACTGATGCCACAAACAAACCTTTTCCTTCTTTTCCTTCACTTTCGCCAAATAGTTGTTTCCACCATTCACTAATATACACTAAATTAGGTTGATAATTCACTAAAAGTTCAACAGATTTCTTCCTTTTATATAACAGATTTCTTGCTAAAACATATTGAAGAGCAATATTTTTGTCAATATGATTTTCATTAACAAGTTGTTCTCTTATTTGCTTTGCTCCAAGAATAAGTTTTCGTATGTCAAAGCCAGCAACAGCAATAGGAAGTAAGCCAACCGGTGTAAGAACAGAATATCTTCCGCCAATATCATCAGGAACAACGAAAGTTTTGTATCCTTGTTCGTTAGCCAATTCTTTCAATACTCCTTTTTCTTTATCAGTTATTGCAATTATTCTTTGTTTTGCTTGTTGTTTTCCATACTTTTTCTCCAAGTGTTCCCTTATGATACGAAAAGAAATAGCCGGTTCGGTTGTTGTTCCACTTTTAGAGATGACAGTAAGACAATAATCTTTTTTGTCAAGCATTTCAATTAAATCGCTAAGATAATCTTCCGACATAGTGTTACCTGCATAAACAACGATAGGGCAAGAATCTTTTTTGTTAATGTAATCAAAATTATTTTTTAAACTTTCAATGACAGCCCTTGCTCCAAGATATGAGCCACCAATACCAATAACGACAAAAATCTCTGCTTGCTTTCTTATCATCTTTGCCGTGTTCTCAATATCTAATATTTCTTTTTCGCTAATGTTTATTGGCAAATCAATCCAACCAAGAAAGTCATTGCCAAGTCCGTTTTTGTTTAGCAGGGTAGAGTATGCTTTCTCCACTTTTTCTTTCATCTTTTCTTTCTCCTTAATAGAAGAAAGGTCGTTTTGTGATAATGTTATATTAATGTTCATTACTGATAATCTTTTTTATTTATTTAGCAAAGATACACAATAGTTTATAAATACACAAAAAAAACGAAGAAATTTTTGATTATCTCTTCGTTTTAGTAAAATATTTCGCTGTTTTTGTGATAAAAAAACGATGATTTATTTTTTAGTCTTGTTTTTTCTCTAAAAGCACTATGTTTTCTATATGATGAGTGTGAGGAAACATATCCACAGGTTGAATTTTCTTTACTTGATATTCATTAGACATAAGAAGAATATCTCTTGCTTGCGTAGCAGGATTGCAAGAAATATAAACAATACGCTTAGCAGATATATTTAATAATTCATCTACAACTTTTTTTGCCATACCATTTCGTGGTGGGTCAGTAATAATTATATCTGGTTTGTCATTCTCTTTCACAAAATCATCATTTAACACATCTGCCATATCACCAGAGAAAAATATAGTGTTGTTTATGTTGTTTTCTTTGCTGTTAAGTCTGGCATCAACAATAGCATCTTCAACATATTCTATTCCTACAACTTTTTTAGCATTGTTTGCAACAAAATTTGCTATTGTTCCAGTTCCAGTATAAAGGTCATAAACAGTATCATCTTTTGTTATTCCTGCAAACTCTGCTGCTTTTGAATAAAGTTTGTATGCTTGCAAAGCATTAGTTTGATAAAATGTTTTTGGTCTTATTTTAAATCTTAAAGGAGAATCTACCTTTTCACTATTCACTTCTAATTTTGCATTAAATCTTGGCATATATTCCATAATGTAATCCTTACCTTTGAAAAGTATGAACTCTTGATCTGAAAGCGAATCATTGAATTTCTTGTTTATGCAATACATCAAAGAACTTATCTCTGGAAATTTTTCACTTATTGCATTCATCATCTTGTTTAAATCGTCCATTCTGTCATCTTCATTAAAGACAACAATAACCATAAGGTCGTCATTTTCGGTTGTTCTAATGATTAGATTTCTTAAAAAGCCAGTATGTTCTCTTATATTATAATAAGGTAATGAGTTCTCAATAGAATATTCTCTTATGAAGTTACGTATCTTATTGGAAGGCTCTTTTTGTAAAACGCAATTATCAATCGGTAAAACTTTATCAAAGAATCCACCGCAATGAAAACCCAAAGCAGGAATATCATCTTGCTCTTTGTCATAATTTTCTTGCCAAGATTTGCTACTAAAAGTAAATTCAAGTTTATTTCTATAATAATAAATTTTGTCAGAACCAAGAATAGGAGAGATGTCTTTGCAATCCACTTTACCTATTCTTTCTAAGGCATCAACAACTTGTTGTTGTTTATATTTTAGTTGCCAATCGTAGTTAAGCATTTGCCACGAACAGCCACCACAACGAGTGAAATGATTACATTTAACCTCAACTCTTTTGTCTGAATACTTATTAATCTTTAATACTTTTGCCATACAGAATGATTTTTTTTGTTTGTAAATCTCTAAATCTACAACATCACCCGGTACAACATAAGGAACAAAAATTACTTTATCATCTGTCTTTGCTATTGCGTTACCTTCGGCAGCAAAATCCGTAATCTCAACATCTGTAAGGATAACTTTTTCTTTCTTTTTTCTCAATTTCATTCTTTTTTTTCAATAAACAACAAAAAGAAGCATCGCAATAATTTTATCACAATGCTTCTTAATTACAATAAATTAATTTATCGTTAATTCTTATTCAGCAGAAACAGTTAATTTTTTTCTTCCGTGACGACGACGATTTGCTAAAATCTTTCTTCCGCTTGTTGTTGACATTCTAAGTCTAAATCCGTGTTTATTAATTCTTTTTCTACGTGATGGTTGATATGTTCTCTTCATTTTCTTATAAATTTTTCGTTATTTTTGAGGTTGCAAAGATACAAAGTTTTTTTTATTTAACAATAGTTTTCAATAAAAAATCTTAATTTATTAAGTTATTTTTTCTGGGACAACAAAATATATGGTTCTAATTAGTTGATATATTTAATTTAGACAAACTATTACTTTTCTTAGTATTCACTTTTTGATGATATGTTATCACAAAATTTCAGTGCTTTTAGGAGATATTTTACTCTTTTTTGACCATGTTGAAATGAAACGAAGAGATATTTTATTATCTTTTGATTCCATTGAAATAGTTCTTCGTTTCATTTCATTAGATTAGCAAAAGATTTTAGTGATAAAACTATTGATTTTTGTCCTTTTAGAACACTTTTTGCCCAAATATCGTATAATTATAGGAAAAATAGAACAATTTCAACTCTGTATGCTTTCAAAAATCACGAACAGATGACAAGTGGCTTGCAAATTTTGAACGTATGAGGCGTTATCGCAGTTTGATTTTTAGACAAACAAGCAATTTTATTCTCTTTCAAACTTGCTCTGATAGGACTCCTTATATTATTATATAGAAAGAGTAATTAGAAACTATCTGACAATAAAATGAAAAATAAAATGGTCAATACAGAATAATTTTTTGTTGATATTTGTTTTTTTTGTACCTTTGCAATCTTAAAGATTGAATTTTTATAAAAATATTTAATGGATAAAATTAGGCTTAACGAAATATTGGCAATGGAAGATAGCATTGTGAGTATGCAGGATTTGGTTCTTATGGAAAGAATGACCATAAAATATCCATATTGTGCAGTATTTTATGTTGAGGGAGCAAGGTTTGCAACAATATTAAATAATTTCAATAAAAATTCTTGGCTAAATAAGGCATCTATTTATGTTTCTGACAGAAAACATCTTAAAGAGATTATTGACAATATTGATTTAACTAAAAAGAGAGAAGAAAAATTAAAGATTATTAAGAAGAACAATGATATTTTGTCAGAGATAAATTCATATCAAGAGAAAAATCTTTCAGATAATCCTACAAAACAAGAGTTGATAGATAAGTTTTTGGATATAGAAGACGTTAAGACGAAAAAATATGAAAATAAAGAGTCAGAAAAAGACGAGAACATAGATAAGATAATAAAGCAAAGTGCTTCAGATGAATTTAAAATGGTTACTGAAACAATGGCTAAAATTTATGCTAAACAGGGCAATAAAGAAAAGGCAATTAAAATTTATCAGCGATTAATGGCGAATAATCCAAAAAAAAGTATTTACTTTGCAAATCAAATTGAGAATTTGAAAAATAATAATTAAAAATAAACAAAATAAAAAAAGAAAAAAGAGATGTTTGTATTAGTTACAGTATTAATTATGATAGTGGCTTTGTTATTAGCCTTAGTAGTATTGGTTCAAAATGGTAAAGGTGGTGGATTAGCAGCCAATTTTGCATCACAAAACCAAGTGATGGGAGTTAGAAAAACAACAGATTTCTTAGAGAAAGCAACATGGACATTAGCAGCAGTTATGGTTCTTTTATGCTTAATATCATCAGCATTAACACCAAAAACAGTTGCTCAGGATTCATCAAAAAGTGGCTTAGATGTTAATACTAAAACCACAACGACTGTTCCTCAAACTCCAACAACTCCACAAAATACAACAACAATGCCAGTAGGAAAATAAAAACAATTGGTATTTATTATAATAAAGAGATAAAAGCTGACACAAAATAACTGTCAGCTTTTTTTATTTTAATGAAATTATGCCATTTTGTCAGAAAATAATCTTTGGCATACTATTCGCATAATAACAAGTGTAAAAAAATAATAATAAATAATAAAATAAAAAAACATTTATAGTTATGACAAAATTAAATGTAAGACCATTGGCAGATAGAGTTCTTATCAAGCCAAAAGAAGCAGAAGAAAAAACACAATCAGGAATTATTATTCCAGATACAGCAAAAGAAAAACCTATGGAAGGCGAAATAGTAGCAGTAGGTAATGGTAAAAAAGACGAACCTATGACAGTTAAAGTAGGTGATAAAGTTCTTTATGGTAAATATTCAGGAACAGAAATAAATATTGACAATGTTCAATATTTAATTATGAGAGAGAGTGATATTTACGCAATAATCTAATTTAACTAAAACAAGTAGTAGTTTAACTTTTAAAACAAAACAAAGAAATGGCAAAAGAAATAAAATTTAATACAGAAGCAAGAGAGCAACTACGTTTAGGAGTAGATGCTTTGGCAAATGCAGTTAAGGTAACATTAGGACCAAAAGGTAGAAATGTTATAATAGATAAAAAGTTTGGTGCTCCACATATAACAAAAGATGGAGTAAGCGTTGCAAAAGAAATAGACCTTGAAGATAATATTCAAAATATGGGTGCACAACTTGTAAAAGAAGTAGCATCTAAAACAAATGACCAAGCAGGTGATGGAACAACAACAGCAACAGTACTTGCACAAGTTATTGTTAATACAGGCTTAAAGAACGTTGCAGCAGGCGCAAATCCAATGGACTTAAAACGTGGTATAGATAAAGCAGTTGCAGAAGTTATAAAAGATTTAAAATCTCGTTCAAGAGAGATAGGTACTTCTCAAGAGAAAGTAGAGCAAGTAGCAACAGTTTCTGCTAATAACGATAAGTTTATTGGAAAGATGATTGCAGAAGCTATGAGCAAGGTTAAAAAAGAAGGCGTTATAACTATTGAAGAAGCAAAAGGTTTGGATACAACAGTTAAAGTTGTTGAAGGAATGCAATTTGATAGAGGTTATCTTTCTCCATACTTTGTAACAGATACAGAAAAGATGGAAACAGTTTATGAAGAGCCATACATATTAATATATGACAAGAAGATTTCTAATATGAAAGAATTTCTTCCTATATTAGAGAAAGTTGTTCAAACAGGTCGTCCATTGCTTATCATATCAGAAGATATAGACGGAGAAGCTCTTGCAACACTTGTTGTTAATCGTTTAAGAGGTTCATTAAAGATAGTTGCTGTTAAAGCTCCTGGTTTTGGTGATAGAAGAAAAGAAATGCTTGAAGATATAGCTATTCTTACTGGTGGTACTGTTATCTCAGAAGAAAAAGGTTATAAACTTGAAGATGCTACTTTGGAAATGCTTGGAACAAGTGCTAAGATAACTGTTGATAAAGATAACACAACAATAGTTTCTGGCAATGGCGACAAAGAAAACATTAAGGCAAGAGTAAATCAAATCAAAGCACAAATAGAAAAGACAACATCTGATTATGATAAAGAGAAACTTCAAGAAAGACTTGCTAAATTAGCAGGTGGTGTTGCAGTGATTTATGTTGGTGCAGCAAGTGAAGTTGAAATGAAAGAAAAGAAAGACCGTTTTGATGATGCTCTTCATGCGACACGTGCAGCTCTTGAAGAAGGAATAATACCTGGCGGTGGTGTAGCTTACATAAGAGCAATACCAGCTTTAGATAATCTTCAAGGAGAGACAGAAGATGAAAAAACAGGTATTCAAATAGTAAGACGTGCTCTTGAAGAACCACTTCGTCAAATAGTTGAAAACGCAGGACTTGAAGGTAGTGTAGTTGTAAATAAAGTAAAAGGTATGAAAGCAGATGAAGGTTACAACGCAAGAACAGAAGTTTATGAAGATCTTCACAAAGCAGGTGTTATTGACCCAACAAAGGTAGCAAGAGTAGCTATTGAGAATGCAGCAAGTATAGCAAGTATGATTCTTACAACAGAATGTGTTCTTTCTGAAATAAAAGAAAAAGAACCAGCAATGCCAGCAATGCCACAAGGTGGAATGCCAGGAATGTATTAATAGATAATGAAAGATTTATTTAAAAAATAATCTTTTAAAAACAATTAAACAAAACCGAGAGCCGTTATAATAAATAAATGGCTTTCGGCTTTTTAATAAAAACAATTAAATAAAATGATACAAAGAATACAAACGTTATGGTTGGCAATAGTAGTAGGATTAGCAATAGCAAGTTTCTTCTTTCCTGTTGCTATATTTTCTTTTGATATAAAAGGAGTTCATACAGGAATGGTTTATGGTTTTTTGCCAGAAAAAGCAAGTGCAGATATGAATAATATCGTTCAAGGTTCGCCTGCATGGAGTTTAATTATCTTTCAATCAATGATAGGATTGATTACTTTATTGTCTATTATGCTTTACAAAAATCGTCCATTACAAATAAAGATGATAGCAGTTGCTTTTATGCTTTTAGCTATATACATAATTATATTATTTCTTTTTAAAGTAGATGGCTTAGCAAAAGATATAGCAAAAATGTATTCTGAACCTAAAACAACTTATGGACTTGCAACTTATTTTCCAATAGGACAAATACTTTGCTTTGTATTTGCAAGAAATGCTATAAAAAAAGATGAACAACTTGTTCGTTCTTCTGAGCATTTAAGATAATTATAATCTTTTTTATGATTTAATTTTATAACAAATAAATAAACAATAACAATATGAAAAAGGCATACATATTTCCTGGACAAGGAGCACAATTTATTGGTATGGGAAAAGATATTTACGATGCTAATAAAGAATGTAAAGAAATGTTTGAAAAAGCTAATGAGATATTAGGTTTCTCAATAACAGATATAATGTTTTCAGGAACAGAAGAAGATTTAAAACAAACAAAAGTTACTCAACCAGCAATATTTCTTCATTCAACGATATTAGCACATGCTCTTGGAAAAGATTTTCAACCAGATATGGTTGCAGGTCATTCGTTGGGAGAGTTTTCTGCTCTTGTTGCAGCAAAGGCAATGAAGTTTGAAGATGGATTAAAACTTGTTGCTGCTCGTGCTAATGGAATGCAAAAAGCTTGTGAACAAAATCCAAGTACTATGGCTGCAATCATTGGACTTGATGATAAGACAGTTGAAGATGTTTGTAAATCAATAACAGATGAAGTTGTTGTACCTGCAAATTATAATTGTCCTGGTCAATTAGTAATATCAGGAACAAATAGTGGTATTGATAGAGCTTGCGAGATATTAAAAGAAAAAGGAGCTAAACGTGCATTAAAACTTAAAGTAGGTGGTGCTTTTCATTCTCCACTTATGGAAAGTGCTCGTAAAGAATTAGCACAAGCAATAGAAAAGACAGATATACATAATCCTATTTGTCCAATATATCAAAATGTTAATGCACAACCAATGACAGATAATAATCTTATCAAAGAAAACCTTATAAAACAATTAACATCACCTGTTCTTTGGACACAGATTTCTCAAAATATGGTAAAAGATGGAGCAACAACATTTATTGAAGTTGGTCCAGGTAATGTTCTTCAAGGTTTAGTAAAAAAAGTAAAGGCTGATGCTGAATTTATTTCTGCATCAATCTAATAATTAATTGTAATTTTTAATTTTATAGCTCTATACTTATAATTAATAGTATAGAGCTTTTTTTTAATGAATTAAATAAAAATATTATGGATTTCAAAGATTTAGTTCTTTATCGTCAGAGTGATAGGAAATATGATGAAAATAAGATTGTAGAAAAAGAAAAGATAAATCAATGTATTGAAGCATCGCGTCTTGCACCTTCTGCCTGCAATTCTCAACCATGGACATTTGTTGTTGCAGATGATAAGACTATTGTAGAACAATTATCAAAAGCAGCAGCAAATTTAGGAATGAATACCTTTGCAAAACATTGTCCTGTTATTATTGCAATAGTTATGGAGAAGGCTAATTTTACGGCAAAGATAGGTGGAGTGATGAAAGATAAAGACTTTCCACTAATAGATATAGGTTTTTCGGCATCATATTTTTGTTTGCAAGCGGCTGATTTAGGATTAGGAACATGCGTGTTAGGTTGGTTTGACGAGAAAAAAGTAAAAAAGATTTTGAATATTGATGATAAGAAACGCGTACCTTTATTAATTACTCTTGGTTATTCTTTGGCAAAAACAAGACAGAAGATAAGGAAAGATGAGAATAAGATGTGTAAGTACAATAGATATAAATAAGTAATAGAAGATGAAAAAGATTTTAAGTTTGTTAATGTTTATTTTTTTAGGTCTATCAATGTTTTCACAGAACGTAGTAGATAAAGCAAGTATTGAAGGACACGTTTTGGACAAAACAAACGAAGAGCCAATACCTTATGCAAATGTTATAATAAAAGGAACAACTAATGGAACACTTAGCGATAAAGATGGTGATTTTATATTTCGTAATTTGAAAGAAGGCAAATATACTTTGGTTGTTTCAGTTATTGGTTATGAAAAACAAGAATATAATATTGATGTAACAAAAAATCAAACTCATCATGCACATATAGATATGAAACCAACACAAGTAAATTTAGATGAAGTAGTGGTTTCGGCAAGTAAAGTAGAGACAAATCGTAAAGATGCTTCGGTTATTGTTAATGTAATCAATAATAAAAGTTTTGAAAAGACGTCAAGTGAAAACATTTTGCAGAGTCTTCCTTATCAAAGTGGAGTAAGAGTAGAATATAGTTGTCAAAACTGTGGGGTACCGCAAGTAAGAATTAATGGATTGGAAGGTTCTTATACGCAACTTCTTGTTAATTCTCGCCCGGTTATGTCTTCTTTGGTTTCTCTTTATGGATTGGAACAGATACCAACTAATATGGTTGATAGAGTTGAAGTAATAAAAGGAGGAGGCTCTTGTCTTTATGGCTCAAATGCAATAGCAGGAGTAGTAAATATAATAACAAAAGAACCACTTTATAATATGTTTTCAATAGGAGAAAGCAGTGAAGTGATAAAAGATAAGTTGTTTTCTCAATATTATAATGCTAATGCTGCCATACTAAGTAAAGACGGAAAGGCTGGTGCTTCTTTTTATCAGAGTTTTAGAAAAAGAAATCCTTATGATGATAATGGCGATGGCTTTTCAGAGATAGGCAAACTTGATGCTTTCTCTTTTGGTACTAATACTTATTATAAGATTTCTAATACTCAAAAACTCTCTTTTGAATACCATACAGTAAATGAACAAAGAAGAGGAGGAAACGCTTTTGATAAGCCTCCACACGAAGCAGACCTTTGTGAAATGACTAATTATAAAATACATTCTCTTGGAGGTAATTATGATTATGTATCTCTTAATGGAAAAAATCATTATAACCTTTATTCATCTTTGCAATATGTTGATAGAGATTCTTATTTTGGTTCTCATCAAGAAGATTCTGCTTATGGAAAAACAAAAGACATTACTCTTGTGTCTGGCTTTCAAGGAAGCAATCAATTAGATAAGTTTCTATTCTTTCCTTCAACAATAGTTTATGGAGTGGAATACAATAGAGATGAATTAAATGATAAATATGTTTCATATAATCGTCATTTAAATCAAACAACTTATATCTTTGGAGGTTTCTTTCAAAGTGAATGGAAGATAAACGACTTTAATGTTCTTCTTGGAGCAAGATTAGATAAACATAATCTTATTGATAATGCTATTGTTTCACCAAGAGTTAATCTTATGTATAAACCTAATGAAAATCTTCAAATGCGTCTTTCTTATTCAACAGGATACAAGGCACCGCAAACTTATAACGAAGACCTTCATGCAGCACAAGTAGGAGGAGAGTCTTTAATTATTAGCCTTGTGCCTAATCTTAAACCAGAATATTCTAATAGTATCTCTTTTTCAACAGACTTTTATACAAGGATAAATGAAGACTTGCAGACAAATCTTCTTTTTGAAAGTTTTTATACTAACTTAAAAGATGCTTTTGCTTATAGAGAAACAAAGCAAGGTGATAGCCTTACAATAGAAGAAAAGTACAATGCAAAAGGAGCAAAGATATATGGAGCAAGTCTTACTGCCAAAATATCATATCTTGCTAAATATACTCTTACTCTTGGCTATACATTGCAACAGTCAAAATATAAAGAAATACAATATTGGACTGATGAAAACATTGAAGGTACTAAGACAATGCTTCGTACTCCTAATGATTATGGTTTTCTTTCTCTTTTAATTGAACCAAATAATAAATTCTCATTATCTGCTACTGGTACATACACAGGAAAGATGAAGATACCACATTTAACAACTAATACTTTAACAACAAGCCAACGTTTCTTTGATTGTAATATAGTTTCTTCTTATGATTTTAATCTAACAAACAATGTTGTTTTGCAATTAAGCGGTGGAGTGAAGAATATATTTAATTCATACCAAAATGATTTTGATAGTGGAGTTGATAGAGATTCTGAATATATCTACGGTCCAATACAACCTCGTACGATATTCTTTGCTTTAAAACTTTTTACTAAATAAAAGAAAACCTTTTTTATTTCTTTTTTAAGTTAGCAATAGAAAGAATTATTCCTAATGCAACACCAAGCAATGCTGCACACAATACTCTATACTCATTAGGAAGAAGAAATGTTATTGTATGGGCAGGATACCAGAAGAAAGGTATTGTTTTCTTTATAACAAAATTCCATTGAACGTCCCAATTAAGATTTTTTATTATCTTTCCTACTGGCATTGGAGAAAAGAAACCTTTAAGAGTCCCTTTTGTATTTATAATATGTGTGTCAGTTATCTTGTGAATAGTCATAAACACAGGAGCAAAGAAACTATTCATAAGTATAGATACAGAAAAAGCATATAATAGTTTAGTTCCAAAACATTGACTATTAATATTTGTTGGATTAATATCTAAACCAAAATAATGTAAGAAACCAAATGTTCCGCCAGCAAATATTCCCATAGCAATACTTATACAAACACCAAGCACTCCCCAAACGATGGCTCTTGGTATTATGCCGAAGCCTTTTTTATTATAACAACCTTGACTTATCCTTAATCCAATACATTCTCCCATCGTTGCAAGAACAGCAAACTTAAAAAAAGCAAGAACAAAATATCTTAAATCTTTTGCACTTGACCACATCATAAACCATTCATTGATAGGTTGAATAAAAATAAATATTGAAACAAACGCTAAAACACAAACAATGAAACCTAAATCTTTCTTCTTCATAAGGACTATTCTTTTTTTTGAATTATTAAATCTTTTGCAAAATTACAACTAATTATTTAAACTAACTTAATAAATGTTTGAAATAATATTAAATGGTTATAAACTTTCTCTAATTAATAATAGTTTAGTCTCACATTATGTTATTGGATTGACAAATATTAATATAGAAAAAAACTATCAAATACATTTTATTATTCTTGCGTTAAATAAAAAACAAAGAAATTATAGAATAATCAAAATACATTATAATATGAATAAATTAATCAATCTTATTAGTAAAATCCTTGTAAATAGTGAAAAGAAATGGATAAATTTTATGAGGATAGCAATTTTTATAGTAATGGCATGGATAGGCGGATTGAAGGTTTGCCAATACGAAGCAGACGGAATAGTGCCATTTGTTGCTAATAGTCCATTTATGAGTTTTCTTTACCAAAAGTCGGCTCCTGATTACAAACAATACAAGAACCCAGAAGGCAAGATGGTTACTAAAAACATTGCTTGGCATAAAGAAAATGGTACTTATATTTTTGCTTATGGTTTAGGCTTAATGATAGTTGTTATAGGCACACTTACTTTGCTTGGCATTTGGTATAAAAGGATAGGAATGATAGGAGGATTGCTTACGTTTGGTATGTCTATCGTTACGCTGTCTTTTCTTATCACAACACCAGAAGCGTGGGTGCCTAATCTTGGAGGAGATTTGCCGACGCCTAATCACGGTTTCCCTTATCTATCAGGAGCAGGGCGTTTAGTAATAAAAGATATTATAATGATGGCAGGCGGACTTATTGTGGCTACTGATTGTGCAAAAAAGATATTATCTTTAAAAAAATAATTAATACAATGTTTTTATTTAAAAACTGTTATCATCATTATGGTAGCAGTTTTTTTTGTTTGTATGTATTTAAGCAATATTAAATTCTTTTCAAATATTATTAAATTCTTTTCAAGTAATACTAAATTGTTTCTTTATTCTAATCAAACATAATGGCATTCTATGAGTAACATAATGCCATTCTATCAAAACATAATGGCATTCTATCAAAACATAATGGCATTCTATCTTCAACATAATGGCATTCTATTACTTCTTTTATCAAAAGATGATTTTCTTAATCATTATTATAATTTTATAAATCATTGATTTATAATTGTTTTTTCCTTAATCTATTGCCTCCATATCTTTAATGAAAAATATTAAAAAATAATAATAAATTAAAAATACGAACCAATAGAAATAAATAATAAAAACATGCGTTGTTCTTTTAAGGAAAAATTATAATAAATAGAATGCACATAGATTTAACATTTAGTATTAAGCAGATATTAACAGCATTTATGGTACTTTTTGCTGTTATAGATATTACGGGTTCCATTCCTATCATAATGGATTTAAATTCAAAAGGTAACAAACCACAAGCAGGTAAGGCGGCAATAGTTTCTTTTATCTTAATGGTTGTATTCTTGTTTGCAGGAGAAGGACTTTTGGCGTTGTATGGAGTAGATATTGCATCGTTTGCTATTGCCGGTGCCATAATATTAATAGCCTTGGCAGTGGAGATGACTTTTAATATAGAGATATTTAAAAACGATGGACCAGCAGGACATTCAACAATAGTGCCAATGGTATTCCCTTTAATAGCAGGGGCAGGTACGCTTACCACAACGCTTTCATTAAGAGCAGAATGCAGTACAATCAACGTAATAATTGCTATTGCGTTGAATATGATAGTAGTTTATTTTGTGATAAAGAAAGTTTATTTTGTTGAAAAGGTGTTAGGCAAGGCTGGAATATATATATTAAGAAAATTCTTTGGCGTTATATTGCTCGCCATGAGTGTTAAATTAATCGTAACTAACCTTTCAGTTTTGTTAAAATAAATAAAAAAAGGCAGAATCATAAATAGACACTGCCTTTTGTTTTATATATTAAATTATTTAATATTGACTTCCGTTAGGACTATTTGTTAGTGCTTGCTAACCTCTTTGCCATTTCTTCTGCAATGAAAGAAGCAACATCATAGTAAGAATGTTTATTTTTAATAAAATATTTTCTATTGTGTTATTGTAAAATGTTTATTTTTTTTATATATTTGCAAATAATAAAATAGGATAAAAAAGAAAAAAATCATGAAAAAGAAAAATTTATTATTAATTGCATTTGGTATAATGGCTACTTTTATATCTATTAGTGCATATAGCCAAAAGGTTTATTGCTTAAAAGATGAAAAATCTAAACAAATCTTTAATGAATTAGAGAAAGACACCAATTATTGTGCTTCTTTTGGAGATGAAAAGACTAAGGTGGCTTTTGAAAACGAAGAAGATGTGCAGAATTTGATTAATCAATGGTATTCTTATCTTCAAAAAATGGGAGATTTCCTTGCAAAAAGTGGTTGTAAATTTAACGAAAAAGTGTTTTTACGTGTGTATTTTGATGAAAAAGGCAAGGTAGATTACATTTTTTATAATCCTCAATCCAAAGAATCACCACTTGCTGACAAGAAAACAAAAAAAGAATTTGAAAATAGTTTAAAAGAATTTGCAAAGACAAATAGTTTAGATGTTAAGGCTAAATATAAATTTAAACAATGTGGTACTGCCAACTTCCAATTAAAAGAAAAGAAATAGAAAAAGCAGAAATCACAAAATAAATGATAAAGAAAAAAGACAGTATCTTAATTAAATAGGTACTGTCTTTTAGTTTTTTATATTAAGTTATTTAATATTGACTTCCGTTAGGACTATTTGTCAGTGCTTACTGACCCTTTTTGCCATCTCTTCTGCAATGAAAGATGCCACATCATCTGCATAAGAATTCATACCAAAGCCTGCATCGTAACCAAGTTCTTTTGCAAGTTCATGGCTTATTCTTGCTCCGCCACAACAAAGTATTACTTTATCACGTAAACCCTCAGCTTCAAGCATTTCAACAAGTTCTGTTAGATTCTTTATATGAATATCTTTTTGTGTAACTGTTTGAGAAACCAAAAGAGCATCAGCTTTCATCTCAATTGCCTTTGCGATAAATTCTTCATTAGGTACTTGGGAGCCCATATTAAGTGCTTCAAACATCTCATAACGTTCCAATCCATAATGACCAGCATAACCTTTCATATTCATTATAGCATCAATGCCAACAGTATGAGCATCTGTTCCCGTACTTGCACCAATAACGACAATCTTTCTCCCCACATTATCTTTAATATATTGGTCAGTTGTCTTCATATCCATAACGTGACTTTCCACTTTTGGTACGTGAATAGAGGTGAAATCTACCGTGTGCGTACAAGAACCATAGCAATTAACGAACGTAAATCCTTTTGTTAGTTCTTTATAATATACAACAATAGGGTTCTCAAATCCCATCTTCTTCATTAGTTGTTTAGCTGCTTCAATAGCCTCATCTCCACAAGGGACAGGCAAAGTAAAACTAACTTGTGTTTTGCCATCGTTCATTGTATCTCCATAAGGTTTTACTTTTTTTAGGTCGAGATTCGTATCAAAATCTCTTTTATCCATTGAATATAAACCTGCACTCATTACTCTTTTCCTCCTTTTCCTTTCATTAAATCTATAAATGGATTATAATAGTGTTCGCCTTTTTCAAAGACACCATTAAGTCCTTTGCCACCATCTCTTGGACGTTTTATATCTGCAAATATGCCTTTCTCCAATGCAGAGAATAGTCCTTCTTTTGTCATATTTTCAAGTAAAGTTGTAGCATCATCTAATACTTTCTTTGCTCTTTGTTGTATGATACCGTCTTGTTTAAATTCTATTTCACTGCCAAAATCTCTCATATTGTTGAAGATATATTGTGCATTTTCAATAGAAAGATACCTATCACTCATAAAAGGTGTGTGAATAGCTTCTGTCAGCATACCAAGTAATTGAATACCTTGATTGGTCATTATAGCCACTTCATTAAACAAAGCATCTTGTACTTGTCCGCGAAATATGTTACCTGTCATAAACTTAGTAGGAGGCATATACTTTATAGGAGCATTAGGAAATATCTCTCTTATCATTTGAGCTTGTGCGAGTTCATAAAGAAAACCATTTTTTAGTTTAGGATCCATTTCAAAAGCATGTCCAAGTCCCATTTGTTCTTCTGGAAGTCCTGCAGCAAAGGCAAGTTGTTCGTTTATAAGGTCAGAAGCAAGAACAGTATGAGCTTGTTCAAAAGCATCTGCTGTTGTTAAATAGTTATCTTCTCCTGTATTTATTATTATACCTGCATAACCGTTGATAATCCTTGAAAAGAACTGGTCAATAAGAGTACGCTTCATATTAATATCTCTAAATAAGATTCCATAAAGAGCATCATTAAGCATAACATCTAAGCCTTCCATTGCACCCATTGCAGCTATTTCTGGCATACATAAGCCTGAACAATAATTGCAAAGACGAATATATCTGCCTACTTCTTCTCCCACTTCATCAAGAGCTTTTCTCATTATACGGAAGTTTTCTTGTGTTGCAAAAGTACCACCAAAGCCTTCTGTTGTAGCTCCATAAGGAACATAATCAAGAAGAGATTGACCAGTAGTACGAATGACAGCTATAATATCAGCTCCTTGTCTTGCACCAGCTTGTGCTTGTACAACGTCTTCATAAATATTTCCTGTTGCAACTATTATATATAGGTATGGTTTACTGCCTTCTCCTATTGTATCTATATAGTTTTCTCTACGGCGGCGTCTATTAATTATTTTATTAATAGATGCCTCAACATAAGGTTGAAGAGCTTGTTTTGCTTTTTCTACATCACCCATAGGCAATGTAGTAATATCAAGTTTGCCTTCAGCTGTTTGTTGTGCTATTTCGTTCGGCGATAGTTTTGTTTGTAGAACAGCATTACCTAAAACAAACATAATACCATTGTTTAGTAAGCCTTTCTCTTTTACAAAGTCTACCATAACATTTGGAAGAGGCACACCATTTTTGTCAATTCCATCAATACCAAGCAAACGACAAATAGTTCTCTCACAAGTAACAGTAGAGTAGTTAGATGCAAAAGATTCTACTTCATCAGATATTTTCTTAGCAAGATGTTTTGCATAATCTACCTTCTTGAAATCTAATCCTAATTTACTTTTTCTCATTTTTATATAAAAGTGTTTTTATTTTTTCGTGTTAAGACATATATATAACTTAATATATATACTAAATTATGTTGCAAAATTAATAAAATCTTCTCAATAAACAAAGTTTTTGTGATAGACAAGAAAGAAAAGGTAGATTTAATATTGATTAAAATAGGGTAGAATGAATAAAAATATGATTACAATTGTATTTACAAAAGTTAAGTTAATAATGTAAAATAGTATGAGATTACAAAAATAAAATTAAATAATAAAATACTTTTGTAAAATAATAGTCTATTCACAAAAGTAAATGAATAGTAAAAGATAGGATTTGTTTTTATAGTAAAATATTTATAATTAAATACGTAAAACTCAGATAATAAAAATATTTTAATTATCTATTAATTTATCATTTATAATAAAAAAGATTGAAAATCTAACTAATAATATAGTATTATATTTTAATATATTGTTATAGATATTAATAATAAATTTAATTATTGTGTAACATTATAATAAAATTTTCGTTAATATAAGTACAATTGTAAAATAAATAAAATTACATAATAAAATATTTTAGTAAATTACAAAAGTAAAACAACGAATAATAAAATTACAAAAGTGAAATAATGATACAGGAAAGAATATTACAGATAATGACAAATTATGGTTTAAATGCCGGTCAGTTTGCGGACAAATTAGGCGTTCAACCTTCAAGTATTTCTCATATTTTATCAGGAAGAAACAAGCCAAGTTTAGATTTTGTTACCAAACTTTTGAAAAGTTTTCCTGATATTGATTATATGTGGCTTGTTATGGGCAAAGGTAGTATGTTTAAATTAAAAGATATGGCAATAAATAGTGAAAAATCTTTTGAGAATAATACTAATAATCAAGAATTGTCTCTCTTTGGCGAGGAAAACACTAATAATGAAATTGTTGAACCTATAAAAGAAGAAAAACCAACATTAAAAGAGCAACCTCAAACTATTAAAAAATCAACATATGAAGAAAAACCAATAGAAAAGAAAGATGTTGATTTTGATGAAAAAGAAAAAAAAGAGGAGCAAAAAACTGTATTACAACCGTTTGGTAATAAAAAAATAGAAAAAATCATTGTTTTTTATGATGATAATACTTTTGATGAATTAGTAAAGAAATAAAGTGTTGTGATTTTGATTTAACGATACAAAATTAATCATCGTTTTAGTTTTATTAACTCTTCGTTTTTTGCAATTATTTCTTCAATATAATTGCAAAAAACGAAGAGTTATTTTATTGTGTTATTGATTATTGATTTTCATTGTTTTACAAAATGTTAAGAAAGAATAGATTTTTGGCGTTAAATAGTTAAAAACTTATTTTAGAAAAACGTTTTTTTTCTCTAAAATTATCTATACCTTTGCATATTGAAAAATAATAATAAGATAAATTAATATGATATTGAAAAACAAAGATATAACAGAACTACAAAAGCTTATTAATAATGCTAAAAACATAACAATAGCTACACATATTAATCCAGATGGAGATGCAATAGGGTCTTGTTGCGGATTATATCATTATTTGAATTTATTATCAAAAAATATTACAATTATTATACCAAACAATGCTCCAAGTAATCTTAATTTTTTATTAAAGAATGTAAATCATATTGTGTTTGAAGAGAATGTAAAGCAAGCTAAGCAAACATTTATTAACAGTGATTTAATATTTGTTATGGATATGAATAACGATAATAGAAGTGGAGATACAATGGGGAAAACGATAACAGAAATGAATTCAAACAAAGTGTTGATAGATCATCATGTTAATCCAGATAAATATAATGTAAGTTTTTCTTATCCAGATGTGTCAAGTACATGTGAGGTTGTATTTTATATATTAAAAAAACTTTCTGGCGAAAAAATATTTAATAAAGATATTGCCACTGCATTGTATTCAGGTATAAGTACAGATACAGGTTCTTTTAGTTATTCATGTAATCATTCTGAGGTATATACAGCAGTTGCCTCTTTGTTGAAAACAGGAATAAAAGTAAATAAAATACATAATGAAATATTTAATACTTATAGCAAGAATCGTTTGCATCTACTTGGTTATGCGATAAGTAAAAAATTAAAAATATTTGAACAACAAAGAGCAGCATATATATATTTAGACAAAAAGGAATTAGATTATTATCATTATCAACCAGGAGATTTGGAAGGTGTTGTTAATTATTGTTTAAAATTAGACGGAATAGATTTTTGTGCATTGTTGAGTGAGAGAGATAATAAAATAAAGATGTCTTTTCGTTCAACAGATGAAAAGATAGATGTTAATAAGTTTGCAAATAAATATTGGAATGGTGGTGGGCATGTTATGGCTTCTGGTGGTAAGGGTTTTGAATCTATGAATGAGGTAAGAGAAAAATTAGAACAACAAATAAAGAATATGGATTTTATAAGTAAGGATTAGGGATAAAAACAAATGAAAAAGATATTATATATATTGATTGTTGTTGTTTTTGCTTCGTGTTCAAAAGGATACAATGAAGATTATGCTGTTGGAAAGAACGATAAAGAAAATCAAGAGAAAGAACAGCAAGCAAAGATAGATACTTCGTTAATGAAAGTTAATGAAGTTATGATGCAGAAAGAAATAAACAGAATAAATGCTTACATGTCAAGAAGAGGATGGAAGATGCAAAATTATTCAGGAGTTTTTGTTCAGATTACAAAACGAGGACAAGGACCAATGATTAATGATAAGAATACAGTAACGATTGAATATGAATGTGGTTTGTTAAATGGAGATAATGTTTATTCATCAAAGGATAATGGTAAAAAAGTTTTTCGTGTTGGAGGAGATACACAAGTTGAAAAAGGACTTATGATTGCAATGAAATTATTAAACAAATCAAGCCAAGCAAACATCATAATTCCAAGTAATCTTGCTTATGGAATGAATGGTGATGGAGAAAAAATACCAGCATCAAATCCAATAGTATATAAAGTTAAAGTTATTGAAGTTAAATAAAAAAGAGATGAAAAAAAGTTTAGTTGTAATAACAGTTTTAATGAGTATAATTATTTGTTCATGTGGCAAGAAAGATAATGATTTTGTCAATACAGAATTAGGTTTTTCTTTTAAACATTGTACAACTCACGCAACTACGCCAAAAGCAAAAGAAGGTGATATTATTTTTGGAGAATTAAGGATAATGTTAAATAACAAAAAAATATTATCAACAAATTATGGTAAGCCAGATAGATTGTTTCGTATATCAAAGAATCCAAGAGTTGGTAGTATAGATGAATTTCTTATGACACTACATGTTGGAGATTCTGCTATTATGGTTGCTCCGGCAGATAGTGTAACAAAATATATTGCAGGAATAGAGGCAAAACCTAATGATAAGATATATTTTTATTTAACGGTTACTCAAATAATATCGCATCAAGAATTAACAGGTCATGAAAAAGAAGTGTCTGATAAACAAAAAGAAGAAGAGTCGTTATTGACAGATTTTGTTTTAAGAAAATTTTCTCGTGCAGAAAGAAAACAGAGTGGATTGTTTTACCTTAATATAATGGAAGGTAACGGAGAAAAGGCTGTTTTTGGAAATAGAGTTTTTGTTAATTATTATGTAACAGATACAAATGGAAAGGTTTATGATACTAATATAAAAGATTTAGCACAAAAGAATGGAATATATAGACCACAGATAGAGTATAAACCATTTGATTTTATATTGGGTGATGATGCTCTTATTGCAGGTTGGACAGAAGGTATATCATATATGCGAGTTGGTGGGCATAGCAAACTTGTTATTCCATCAAGATTGGCTTATGGAGAAATGGGGTTTGGACATATTCCACCATACACTCCATTGATTTTTGATATATATCTGGTTAAGCAAGTTAAAGAACAACAATAAGCAGAAACAAAAAAAAATAAAAAAAAGAAATAAAAATAATACAAACATAAAAAAATAAAAAAAAGATGAAAAAGATATTAATATTTATTGGTTGTGTGTCAATAGCAACAGCATTATTTTCACAAAATAATCTAAAAGACTTTACAACAAAAGATGGTATTAAATATAAGATGGAAAAAAGTAATCCAAAAGGGCAATTGTTAAAAGAAGGAGATGTAGTAATAGGAAGATTTGCAGTATATTTTGGAGATAGTTTAGCATTCAATGGATTAACACAAGAGCCACAACCATGCTTTGCAGTAACACAACGAAATAAAGCATTTCAAGGAGATTTGATGGACGGACTATTATTACTACATCAAGGTGATATATGTACATTTGCTTTTCCAAAAGATTCAATGACAAGAGTACAAAGATTACCAGAAACAATGAAAAGTGGAGAATATGTATTTTATAAAGTTGCAATAGATTCTATTTCAACGATGGATATAATGCAAAAAGAACAAGAAGCAAAGATGCGTGAAGAAAAAAAACTTGCAGATAGTCTTCAATTGGCAGAAAGAGATATAATACTTGACTATTTGAAAGCAAATCATTGGAGCGATATTAATAGAGAAGGAATATATTATCACGAATTAGTTGCAGGACAAGGAAAACAAGCAGATAGTTTAGATGTTGTTAGTATAAATTATACAGGCCAATTGTTAAATGGAAAAGTTTTTGATTCATCTATTGATTCTGTTGCAAAGGCAAACAACATTAATCAAATGGGAAGAAAATATGAACCATTAACATTTCAAATAGGAGCAGGTCAGATGATAAAAGGATTTGAGATTGCAGCCAAACAATTAAAAAAAGGTGGTAAAGCAATAGTTCTTTTACCTTCATCTCTTGCTTATGGTGGCAGAAGAGTTGGAGATATTCCTCCATATTCTCCGTTGTTATTTACTATTGAGATGGTTGATTTTCATAAAGGCGAACCATTACCACAACAACCACAACTACAAAAGAATGCTCCTCAAATAAAAGTTACTCCAAAAGTAACAACACAAAAAAATGCTCAAAATAAAAAACAAGTTAAAGCAAAGAAAGCAACAACAAAGAAAAAATAAGGTAATAGATAAATAAAAATAAATTGATATGGAATTAAATTTAAGCAAGCCATTAGTATTTTTTGACTTAGAAACGACAGGAGTGAATGTTGGTAAGGATAAAATCATAGAGATAAGTATGATAAAAGTTATGCCAGACGGTAGCGAACAAGAAAAAACATATAAAATAAATCCTAAGATGCATATACCGCAAGAAAGTACAAGGATAAATGGAATAACAGATGCTGATGTTGCTTTTTGTCCAACGTTTGATATGTTGGCAAATGAAATAAAAGACTTTATTGGTGATAGTGATTTGGCAGGATACAACTCAAATAAATTTGATATACCTCTTTTGGAAGAAGAATTTTTGAGAGTAGGGATAGATTTTCCTTTATCAGGAAGACGTTTTGTTGATGTGCAAAATATTTTTCATAAGATGGAACCAAGAACATTAGTTGGTGCTTATAAATTCTATTGTAACAAGAACTTAAATGATGCTCATACAGCCAATGCAGATACAAGAGCAACACTTGAAGTATTGAAATCACAACTTGATAAATATAATGGAGTTGAGTATTCAGATTTTGATGGTAATAAAAGCGTGCCGGTTGTTAATGATGTGAAAAAATTAAGTGAATTTACTAAGGTTAATAATTGGGCAGATTTGGTAGGACATATATATTATAATGACCAATGTGTTGAATGTTTTAATTTTGGAAAGCACAAAGGATTGACAGTTGAAGATGTTTTCACAAAGGAACCTTCGTATTATGATTGGATGATGAAAGCAGATTTTCCTTTAAGTACAAAAAAAGTTATAAAGAACATTAAAGATAAAATGGATTTAAAGAAAACTCTTTTATGAAAATAGTTTGTGTTGGTAGAAATTATCAAAAACATATAGAGGAGCTTGGTAATGAAACACCAAAAGAAATAGTTTTTTTCTTGAAACCAGACTCTGCAATACTTAGAAATGGAGAAGATTTTTATTATCCAGACTTTTCAAAAAAGATTGATTATGAATGTGAGATTGTTGTTAAGATAAACCGTTTAGGAAAGTGTATTCCAAGTGATTATGCTAAAAATTATTATGATGAAATAGCTCTTGGATTAGATTTAACTTTAAGAGATAAACAACAAATAGCAAAAGAAAAAGGATTGCCTTGGACATTGAGTAAAGGTTTTGATTATTCTGCTCCAATAAGTCATTTCTTTTCATTGAAGAATATGGATAAGAATATACAAGATATTAATTTTCAATTAAAAAAGAATGATGTGATTGTTCAACAAGCCAATACAAATCAAATGATTAATACGGTAGATAAGATAATAGAGTATGTGTCAAAATATATGACGTTGAAAATTGGAGATTTGATTTTTACAGGTACGCCAAGTGGTGTTGGAGAGATTGAGATAGGTGATAGGTTGGAAGGTTTTTTGGAAGGAGAAAAAGTACTAGTTTGCAACATAAAATAGATTAAAGAACTATTTTATTAGAATCAAGAGATATTTGAATAAAACGAAGAAATATTTGAATAAAACGAAGAGATAATTTAGTAAATAAGTTAATTATGCTAACATCTTTAAAAATAGAGAATTATGCTTTAATAAAAGAATGTGATATTTCTTTTGTTAGTGGCTTTTCATCAATAACAGGAGAAACAGGAGCAGGCAAGAGTATTCTTCTTGGAGCATTAGGTTTAGTTCTTGGACAGAGAGCAGATAGTCAAGTGTTGTTGGACAAAGACAAAAAATGTATTGTTGAGGCAGTTTTTACAGTTGAAGATAGTTTGAAGAATATTTTTATTGAGAATGATTTAGAATATGAAAAAGAATCAATATTTCGCAGAGAGATAACTCCACAAGGTAAATCGAGAGCATTTATTAATGATACCCCAGTGCAACTTGCTGTTATGAAGTTGTTTGCTATTCGTTTAATTGATATTCATTCACAGTCTTCTACCGTTGATTTGAAAGAAAAATCGTTTCAATTGTCTTTGGTAGATGATTTTATTGAAGATAAGAATGTGGTAAATGATTATAAGACTCTTTATCATAAATATAAATCTCTTTTAAAGACTATCAGTGAGTTAGAAGAACAAGAAGCAAATTTTTTAAAAGACAAATCTTATTATGAATTTCTTTATCAGGAACTTGAAAAGGCTAATCTTAAAGAAGAAGAACAAGAAGAATTAGAACAAGAAGTTGAATTGATTTCTAATAGTGAGGAAATAAAACAAGCAATATCTTCATCGCTTTTTGTTATTGATAATGAAAACGAAGACAATATTTTAAGTAGTTTAACTAATGTAATAAATATGCTTAATAAAGTGTCTTCTCATAATGAGGAATTATCAAATCTTTTTTCACGTTTAAACTCATCTTATATTGAATTAAAAGATATTTCTAATGAATTGTCATCGTTTAATGATAATATAAATTTTAATGCCGAGCAATTAGAAAATGATAATAATCGTTTGGATTTGATTTATAATTTGGAGAAAAAGCATAATGTTCAAACGATTAAAGAATTGTTGGATATAGAACAGCAATTAAAGGAAAAACTTTCAGTAAATAATAATATAACAGAAAAAATACAAGAGAATAATATACTTAAAGATAAATATATTAAGCAATTAAAAGATTTATCTAATGTTATTCATAATAATAGAGTAGCATCAAGTAAAGAAATAGAAAAGAAAGTGAAACCTCTTTTGAGCGAGATGGCAATGAAAGATAGTGAATTGAAGATAGAGGTGGAAAAGAGTAGTGAGTTGATGGAGAATGGTAGCGATAGCGTAATGTTTCTTTTCAATGCTAACAAAACAAAAGACAATAACTTAAAAGAACTTTCAAAAGTGGTTTCTGGTGGAGAACTTTCACGGCTTATGCTTGCTATTAAGGCTGTGATTGCACAAAGGTTTGCTTTACCAACAATGGTTTTTGATGAAATAGATACTGGTATAAGTGGAGATATTGCATCAAAGGTTGCAGATATTATGCAAAATATTGGTAAAAATCATCAAGTTATTGTAATCACTCACCTTATTCAAATGGCAGCAAAAGCAACTAATCAATATAAAGTTTATAAACATATTGTAGATAAACAAACAGAATCTAATATTTGTTTATTAACAAAAGAGCAAAGAATAGAAGAGATTGCAAAGATGTTATCAAACGATACGATAACAAAAGAAGCAATAGCAAATGCAAAGACTCTGCTTAATTTATAAAAACTATTCTCTTGTATCTTTAATAACTCTACCTGTTGCTTGGTCTTTTAAATCTTCATAGAAATGGTCTTTGTCAAAATAATCAATCTTGCGGATTTCTGTGTATTTAACATTCCAAACATCATACATTGTTCGTTTTGTCCAATTGAAGAATTTATCTTTTTCGTATTTATAGTAATATTCAATAGTCTTAACATCTTTATCATCAACAGCAACTTCTGAAAGCATATTGTTATGAACATCATATGTATAAGTATATGTTAAGATTTTTTTATTCTTATTGTTGTAAACATCTTTACTTTCTAAAAGAAATTTATCATTCCATTGATATGTTTCTCTTCTTGTCATTTTGTCATTGCGAATGAATGTTTGTTCAATAGTCATATTATTGAATGCTCTCTTATATTCAACTTTATCAACGTTTTTGTTATAACCATAAGTTGTTACAGTTGAGATGATACTATCTTGTGGGCCGTAGTAATATTTAATATTTTTGTTGTTGTAACTATTATCGCTATTAATGTTTTTTTCAATTAATAGTCCTTTTTCATTGTATGTATAAACTTCATCACGAACAACTTTATTGGCACCACCTCTGCTTTGAGGATATTCAATTTCTTTGGCAGTGGCTAATCGTCCTATATTATTATAAGTATAATTTGTTATTGAAACAATTTTATTATCATTCTCAGTAAGAGTTTCTTTAATCAAATGTCGTTTGTTGTCATATTCAAATTTAATATGCCTATCTTCTTTACCATTGATATAGTTTATTCTTTCTGTTACTTGTCTTTTATCATTGAAAGAAAGTTGATAGTCCTCAATGAAAGATGTTCTTTGAGTTTTGATATTAGTGTCTGCTT
>JAKVOZ010000019.1 GCA_022482545.1 Bacteroidales bacterium | reverse complement strand
ATAATCGCTTATATCTATTGGGTTTATACCTTTTTCTTTGATATCATTATGTGTATTAATTAAGTACAAATTTGCCCAATCATAAGAATATCTTTTTATATCTCTGCCACGTAAAATAGGTCAAATAAAATTATTAATTTTGGTATAAAAAAAACATAAAATTATGATATACGGATATATAAGAGTAAGCAGCGACAAGCAGACGGTTGAAAACCAAAGATTTGAAATAAATAATTTCTGCCATAACAAGGAAATGTTTATTGATAAATGGATTGAAGAAACTATTTCAGGGACAAAAGATGTAAATGAAAGAAAACTCGGCAAATTACTAAAAAGAATGCGAAAAGATGACGTGTTAATTTGTAGCGAATTATCAAGGTTAGGAAGAAATCTTTTGATGATAATGGGCATATTGAATGAATGTATGAAAAATGATATTCAAGTATGGACAATAAAAGATAATTATAGATTGGGAAGTGATATAAATTCAAAGGTATTAGCATTTGCTTTTGGATTGAGTGCAGAAATAGAAAGAAATCTTATAAGCCAGAGAACAAAAGAAGCTCTTGCAAGAAAAAAAGCAGAAGGAGTAATCCTTGGAAGACCAAAGGGAAGAAAGTCAAGCAAAAAGAAACTTACAGGACTTGAAATAAAAATAAAAAAATTAAGAGAAGATAGAGTGTCTTATTCGGCTATAGCAAGAATATTAAAAGTTAATCGTGCAACAGTAACTAATTTTGTAAAAGAGAATAATTTATAAAATAAAACATAAATACAATTCTTTTAATAACTATTTTTTGGTAATTACTAATTTGGTAATTTTTTACATCTTATTATTTATCTTTTTTGTTAATTCTTCAATAATAGAATTTGATTTAATAGATGAGGCTTTGACTGATTGTTTTATTACTTGTTTTAAATCATGAGATTGTTTTGGTGTCAATTCTTTTTTGTCTTTTCTCTCATCTATATTTCTTATTAAATTGTTTTCTCCCAACATTTCTATTAAGTTATTAATCCCCATTTTATATAAATCTTTCTTTGTCTTTATATTATTAATATCAAGTATATTGTTATCCAACTTATCAATAGAAGAATAATAATATTTATATTGTTGTATTAATTGATTATAGAAATTATTATCATACAATAATGATGCAGTTAGTTTATTAATGTTAAATGCATCTTGCAATCTTCCCGTAAATCTTAATTCATACCTTAATATATTTTTATCTTTATACTCTATTGGAATACTATATAACTTTGACTCTTTTATCTTATCATAAAAACAAAGGCATTTATTGTTTTGCTTATAATATAAGGTATCTTTCTCAATATTAGAACGTTTAAACCTAGATAGATTACCAAAATGATTAAAATAAATAGATGGTTTACAATCCATAATGAAGTTAGTTCCAAAATCTATTCGTGTAATTGTCGCTCGTTGCATTGGAAGATGAAGCTCATCGCCTAATCGTTCAATCGCATTTTTGTATCTGTGATATTAAGGGTTTTAATATTATTACCATAATAATATTTTGCTAGGCTATTCTTTATATAAATAGTATCATCATTAACAAAAATAGAAAGATTGGATAATTGCCCAGAATAATATACTGCTCCATCATCAGTATTATACTGTTCTTTAATATTATGAATATATTGTAATATACTATCACAAAAAGTGTTATCCTTATAATAATTCTCTTTACAAAATAATCTTTGACAATCATTCAAGCAAATACAATCCTTTCTCTTTAAAGTAAAATATAAAGTATCATACATTTTTTTAATTTTTAAGTATGATTATTATATTTGAAAAAATAAAAAAGTTTTAAATTATTAATTATATATCAAAAATAATTTATATTATTGCTTAATAAAATTAAACAATAATTATATGATAAAAATGAAGAAGATAAATGGTATTTACTACAAATTTACCACAAAAATATGCAAAACATTGATTTACAAAACTGTTTATAACCAGAATAATAGAATATTCCTACAATTTTAGTTCATTACTTTTTTGTAAATAACAAAAAAATATTGCTCATTAATATGTATGCAGTTTAAGGAGAAAATATAGTAATTGATAAACTTATAAAATTATGTAATAAAACCCTCCTATAAATAAATTATTTACATTCATTTTATATTTAATATTTTTATAGAAGGTTATTAATGAATTTATCTTTGTGTTAGATAAGAAATTTCATGGAAATAGTTTAATAATAGAAAATTTATTCTATATTTGCAAAATAAAATTTAATAAGGTTATGAGTGATATTGATTTATCAAAGTTTAGTTTGTACAGAATGGTGCATATAGGGAATATACCACATATCCTTAAATACGGTATTACTCATAGATTGTCAAAGAATGCTAACAAGAATTATGTTGATATAGGTGATAGAAAGATAATAAATAGTAGGAATGATATAGAATTGATAGATAATTATAAAATAGGAGATTTTATACCTTTTTATTTTGCATTTAGAACACCAATGCTATTAAGAATACAAACAGGATATGATATTAAAAAGATAGAGCCAACAAATATAGTTTATTGTGTTAGCAGTATCCAAAAGATAATAGACAACAAAAACTTCTTTATATTTTCTGATGGACATATATTGAATAAGATAACTAAAATATATAAACAAGAAGATACTAAAAGATTACAGGATATTATAGATTGGGAAATAATAAAGGCTGATTATTGGGCAGATACAGAAGAGGCAACAGATAGAAAAAGAAGAAAAGAAGCAGAGTTTTTAGTTAATGGTGATATTCCTTTTAGTTGTATAAGAGGATTTGTAGTTTATGATGAACAAGCAAAAAATAAATTATTAGGTTTTGGCGTTAAAGGAGAAATGATTGCTATAAGAAAAAGATATTATTATGATAACTTATAAGGTAGGTAATATTATAGATAGTGAGGCAGAGGCTTTGGTTAATACCGTTAATACTGTTGGTGTTATGGGTAAAGGAGTGGCTTTGCAATTTAAACGAGTTTTCCCTTTAAACTACAAGAACTATGTTAAGGTTTGCAAAAACAATGCTTTTGATATAGGAAAATTACTTATCTTTAAAGAGAACAATCTTAATGGAGAAAAAATCATAATAAACTTCCCTACAAAAAAAGACTGGCGAAAACCATCGGAATATGAATATATAGAAAAAGGATTAGAGAAACTTAGGGAGTATATCATTGAAGCAAAGATACATTCTATCGCATTGCCACCGCTTGGCTCTGGTAATGGAGGATTAGATTGGGGAAAAGTAAAACAAATAATAAATAAGTATTTAGGAGATTTGGATTGTGATATTGTTGTCTTTGAGCCAAACCATCAAATACAAGAACAGATGAAAAAAGAAAGAGTAAAACTAACACCAGCACGTGCAATGCTTTTGTCTGTTTTGTTTGATCTTGTACATAATGATGAATTTATATCAGAGTTCTCAGCAGTAAAAGTAGCTTATTTTTTACAACGTTTTGGAGCAAAAGATAGTTTAAAATTACAATTCAAGCCATATATATATGGGCCTTATTCAAATTCAGTAAAATATCTTCTTTATAGTCTTAATGGTAGTTATATAATGGGGTATAGCTCAATGGATAAAAAAGCATTTGAACATTTATCACCAATAATGGATACTGAAGAAGTCATAAATACTTATCTTAATAAAGGAGAGAATAAAGAATATCTTGATATAACGAACAAAACAAAAGAGTTCTTTAATGGCTATTATTCAAACTTTTCATTAGAGTTATTATCTTCTGTTGATTATTTAAGAACGACAGAGAATAAACAAGATGAACAAGCAATCAAAGAGGCTTTATTGAATTGGAATAAAAGAAAAGGAGAATTATTTTCTGATGAAAAATATATTAATATAGCCATTGACCATTTAAACCAATTTTCAAATAATATGAGGAACTAATATCAGTTATATATTATGCTAATATTTGTTTCTTTTCTTTTATGAAATTTTTTATTGAAGACACAGAAATAAATATAACTCATATGTAAGAAGAATACTTACAATTTTGTTATTACGGAATATAGAGTTTTATGTTATTTATCAGTAAATTAACTACAAATTTTACTTTATTTTTTATACTTTTTCTATCTATTTTCACATTTTTACATCTAATTCACGTTAATATAATATCATGAATTATAAAAAATAAACTTTAGGAGCACATGAATATTTTTTAAATAACAATTATAAAGGTGTGTTTTATTCGTTGGACTATGATGGAATCACTTATCAATATGTTTAAAGTAGAAATAAAACAAGATAAGATGATAGTTTGGAAAAAACATAAACATTAATTAATAATATTTTCAATTTTTTGTTTATTCATATATGACAAGATTTCAGCTTTTTTGAACATTTTTTTACCTCCTACTTTGTATGCTGAAAAATAATTATTCTTCACATAATTATATATTGTAGTCCTTTGTACGTGTAAGAGTTCCTCGGCTTCTTTTATATTTATAAATTCAGTATTAGTTGGTATATTATTAAAAATTTCAGCCACGGCATTTTTAACTTTTATTTCGATAATTTCTTCAAAATATTGGTAAAAATCTTCTTTGCTATTTATTACTATGATATTATTTTGTGGAGCCATAATGATTTTGAATATTTTTAATAAATTTAAAATAATCACTATCTTCTACATTAGAATTAGAATTAAATAATAAAGAAAAATCTTTTGGAAATTTGTTATAAAAATAATCTTCTATAGCAATATCAGTGATAAATAAGGCTGGAGTAGATTTATTTATTTTTTTATCTTTTGAAAATAATATATTTATTTTATTATTCTTAATTTTTAAATTAACGTAATTAAAAAAAGGATGATTGATAAAACAATAAATGAAATCGCAAAAAGATATATTCCTATTAATACTGAAAGAATTTTTAGTTATATAATCTTTTTTATTATAGGAGAATTCTTCATCATCTAGTTCTATCTCTTCTTCCTCCTCTTCAATTTCCCTCTCTTCCATTTCTTCTTCTTTCATGTTCTATTTCTTTTTTATTTAATATTGCAAATTTATATAAAAATAATTAATTATTAATTATTTCTAATATTTTTTTTCTTTTTGCTTCTGAAATGTTGTCTAAATTTATTTTTGAACTTCCATTATATAATCTGCTAACTAATTCGACATTTTCTTCCTGCGATATTTTTATGTATTTATAAAACGAATTTTCTGTCTTATGCCCAGATATTGCCATTATTGATTTAACTGGAATATTTCTTTTGTACAAGTTACTGCAAAATGATCTACGTGCTGTATGGGTACTGCATAATTCATATTTCTTGTAAGTCTTCCTATTTTTCATAAAATTGTTACATATTTGTGCTAGTTCGCATATTTTTTTTATGTTTCTATTCAGGACTTGTTCCCTAACTACTTGATATTTTTCTTTATTTTTTATTAAAGTTATTAAATCGTTATAAAGAATAGGTATAGTGACTTGAGCACCTGTTTTTTGTTGTTTTATCATTATTATGTTGTTTTGCTCATCTACATTTTTCATAGTCAACCTTGAAAAATCACTATATCTTAAACCAGTATAGCACCCAATTATAAAAATATTTCTTGAATTGGATAATTCATTTGATAATTTCAACTGTTTTATTCTATCTAATTCTTCTTCATTAAGATAAACATTTTGCACATCTTCTTTTAATACATGGAATTTCTTAAAATCTGTATTTACTTTAATCTTATCATTTTCAGCTGCATATAGAATAGTTTTAAGTGTCTTAATATATCCACCAATTGTATTATTTTTGAATTTTTTATTGTCCCTTAGAAAAATAATAAAATTATCATAAAATTTATTATCAATAGAGTCAAAATCGATAGAATCGTCAAATTCTTGTAATTTGGCTTTTAATTCTTTCGCCCTAACTTTTACATTTGCACTTAATTTATTCTCGGAATGTTTTGATAATCTAGTATCACACTTATCTATATAGTCATCTATATAATCAAAAAATGTTGCTATTTCTTTGTAATCACCATTATGTATATAATTTTTGACAAAAACCTTTAATTTTCGCATATTAATATTAGTATCATTAGAACAATATTCCTTGATTTTTGTTTTTAACCCATTCAAATAATTTAATTGTTCTATTTTATTGATATTGATGTATGTATTCTTAAAGTCTTGTTTTTTCTCCGACCAATAGATACTATCTATCTTATATGGCGTTGACAGTTTGAATCTTTGTGTGCCGTATCGTATTATAATCATAATCCTTTTAGGCTCTTTAGTACCTTGTAGATGATAATTTATTGTCATATTTTTATATTTTAAAAAAAATTATTTTGCAAAGATAAAAAAATATATTTTAGGTGCTATTTTAGGTGCTATTTTTTTAAATAAATTTGAATTCTTATGTATTTTTCATTTTTTAATATATTGTAAAACAGTAATAAAATATACATTTTTGTTCAGGTTTGTTCATTAGGTTCGAATCTTTCTTAGATCACTTCCATTAATTAAAATTCAACAAGTTATAAATCACAGACTACGTTTTTGACTACGTTTGCTAAACAAGTTTTAGTTTTTTATCTCATTAATATTTTTATAAAAAAGAAAAAGAGTAAGATTTTTTATTTCCTACTCTTAATCATTTTTTTATGATTTTTTAATTGTTATATTAATTAATGTATTATTTAATATAAAATCTTTTGCTTTTTTCATTTGTTATTTATTTGTATATGTACTTGCGTAAATAATCCCAGCCAATATTCCCACCATTAAAGTCGTTGTTGTAATGCTTGTACATATTGCAATATTCCTTAATGATTTAGAAATTTGTTTTTGATAGGTATTATTATCACTCATCAATTCATTAACGGTTAGTTTATTTGGATCTTTTTTAGTAATTAAATTAAAAGCTTTTGATGTTGAAATATAATCAGTTAAAACGTCATATTGTTTTTGAGTAATATAACCATTTTTATTATAAAAATCCGTAGTGCTTTTTAGATAATCGTCATTATCCTCAATAGTATAAGTATTATTTAGTATATCTAATACTGTTCCTATTCTCAAATTGCCTATATTCTCTATATTTACTGTTTTATAATTTTCTTTATTGCTTTGACAATAAGATATTGTAGCAAATAACGCAAAGGTTGTAAATAATAATAGTTTTTTCATTTTTCTAATTTTTTTTAATTTAAAATAATTACTAAACACTGCAAAGGTACAAATATTTTCAATTACTAACAAAAAAGCAAGAAATAAAATATTGCTTTTAATAGATATTATGGTTTAAATGAAAAAATTAATCTAATATTATCTTTATATCTAATGAAGAGATAGAAGATATTTCTTATATTGCTCCTATTCCTTATCTTATTAAGAATTTTAAAACTAAGACAAAGATTAATTTTTATATCTATTTTATTTCTTTAATGATATTTTGCTTTCAATAAAGCTTTTCTCTGCCATATAAGATGAACGAACAAGAGGGCCACTCTCAACATTAGAAAAGCCCATATTCATTCCTATATCATGATATTTTTTAAACTGTTCAGGAGTAACATATTCTTCTACTTCAAGATGTTTCTTCGTAGGTTGAAGATATTGTCCAATAGTGAAAAGTTTTACTCCCATCTTTCTAACATCTTCCATCGTTTTAATGACTTCTTGTTCCGTTTCGCCTAAACCAACCATAATTCCAGTCTTTGTTATAAAATCTTTCTTAGAACAATATTCTAATACTTTTAAACTAACATCATATTTAGCTCTTGAACGTGTTTGATTGGAAAGTCTTTCAACTGTTTCAATGTTATGAGAAAAAACATCTGGTTTAGCTGATAAAACAATATCTAATAAATCTTCTCTGCCATCAAAATCGGGAGTGAGTATCTCTATTGTAGTTTTTGGATTTTTTGCTCTTATTTGTTCAATAGTTTTTTTCCAATGATTAGCGCCCTTATCTTCTAAATCATCTCTATCAACAGAAGTGATTACACAATGATTTAGTTTCATTAACGAAATACTTTCTGCAATCTTTGTTGGTTCATCATTATCCAAAGCAAGAGGACGACCAGTATTAGTGGCACAAAACTTACAAGAACGTGTGCAAATATCACCTGCAATCATAAAAGTTGCTGTTCCAATCCCCCAACATTTGCTGACATTTGGACAATGACCAGAAGAACAGATTGTATGAAGTTTATTCATCTCTACTATCTTCTTAACTTTTGTATAGTTTTCTCCGTTTTCAAGAGAAATTTTCAACCAAGATGGTTTTCTTTCGTTAGAATTCATAAACTATTTATTTGATATTTCTGCTAATATAACGCCTTCTTCTTGAAGTTTCTTATATGTTTTTTCAGCTGCGAGTTGTTCAGCAGATTTTATTGAGAAATCTATTCCAATTTCTTGGGCTTGATCATCAACAAATACTTGAACTTTATATTGTTTTCTAAAATAGGTTTCAATTGTTTCAATAACCTGAAAGCTTACTTTTCTTTTTGTTTTTTGTCCCCAGTCAATTATCTTACTTTTATAATTCCATTCAGTATTTTCCATACTGTCAATGTCAAGATAAACGTTTAATATTCTATTAACAAGAACTTTGTATGTGTAATTATACCCTTTGTCAATATATAAAGCACCAACTATTGCTTCAAAGGCATCACCATCCATGGAAATAAATTGAGAAGAGCTATCTTTACTATATTCAATGAATTTAGAAAGGCCTATCCTTTGAGCAAGTTTGTTAAGACTTACACGACTAACAAGCTTACTTCTCATCTCTGTTAAAAAGCCTTCGCCTTGCAATGGATATTTTTTAAATAAAAAATCTCCAACAATTGTACTTAGTACAGTATCTCCAAGATATTCTAAACGTTCATTATTAATTTTATGACCTTTTGAATCTTTATGAGAGCGGGATTTGTGAATCAATGCTACTTTATAAATAAAAATATTCTTAGGTCTTAACCCAAGAATATTCTTAAAAAATCTTAATAATTCCTTATCTTTTTTATTTTTATGCTCTAAAAATAAGAACATTTTAATCATTAAACTTTTTAAAAGCTAAGCAAGCATTATGTCCACCAAAGCCAAAAGTGTTACTAAGAGCGGCTGTAATGTCTCTTTTTTGTGCTTTATTAAATGTATAATTTAATTTAGGTAATTCATCATCATCTGTGAAGTGATTGATTGTTGGAGGAACGATACTATTCTTTATAGCAAGTATTGTTGCTACTGACTCAACAGCACCAGTTGCTCCAAGAAGATGTCCTGTCATAGATTTAGTTGAATTTATGTTTATATCTTTTGCATGTTCTCCAAAAAGATTAACTATTGCAAGAGTTTCTGCTTTGTCTCCTATTGGAGTTGAAGTACCATGAGTATTTATATGTTGAACATCAGTTAATTTCAAACCACCTTCTTCCATAGCAATTTTCATTGCTCTCATTGCACCTATTCCTTCAGGATGAGGAGCAGTCATATGATAAGCATCAGCCGTTAAACCACTACCCACTAATTCAGCGTATATTTTAGCCCCACGTTTTTTTGCAACTTCTAATTCTTCAAGAATTAAAGCACCAGCACCTTCTCCAAGTACAAAACCATCTCTATCTTTATCAAAAGGACGAGAAGCTGTTTTTGGATCATTATTTCTTTGAGAAATAGCTTTCATTGAACTAAAACCACCAATTCCTGCGTGAGTAACAGCAGCTTCACTGCCTCCACAAACCATCATTGTAGCTTTTCCTGTCTTGATGAGCATAAATGCTTCTGCTATTGCGTGTGCTGAAGAAGCACATGCCGAAACAGTAGCAAAATTTGGCCCACGCAAACCATATTTAATAGATATATGACCAGCACAAATATCAGGTATCATTTTCGGAATAAAAAATGGACTAAATCTTAAAGACCCATCTCCTTTAACAAAATCTGTTATTTCATCTTCAAATGATTGAATACCACCAATACCTGAAGCCCAAATAACTCCTGAATTATCTTTATCTAAATTTTCAATGTTTATTTTGCTATCAGCTATAGCTTCTTCTGCGGCTACAATACCAAATTGAGAAAACCTATCATATTTTCTGATTTCTTTTCTATCAAAATATTGACCACCATCAAAATTTTTTACTTCACAAGCAAACTGAGTTTTTGCATTAGAAGCATCAAAATGCGTTATAGGTGCAGCTCCACTTACTCCATTAATTAAACTTTGCCAAAAATCTTCGACATTATTTCCTATTGGAGTAAGTGCGCCTAAACCTGTAATGACAACACGTTTCATTTCCATTTCTTTGAAATGAATTATTTTTTTGTTGCGTTCTCAATGTAAGCAATAGCATCGCCTACTGTTGCAATTTTTTCTGCTTGATCATCTGGAATTGATAAGTTAAATTCTTTTTCAAGTTCCATAATCAATTCTACTGTATCTAAAGAATCAGCTCCTAAATCATTTGTAAAATTAGCTTCTGGAGTAACTTGACTCTCTTCTACACCTAACTTATCTACTACGATAGCTATTACTTTTTTTGCAATTTCAGACATATTCTTAATTTTTTTTAAATTTTTAAATTGGATTGCAAAGAAACACATTTTAATTGAATTAGACAAGAAAATTTACATTAAATTCAAGTTGAAATATTTTATTTAACTGAAAATCAAATTTATATAGTTTTAGTTTTTTTTGTATTTTTTACCATTTTTATTAAATTATTTTGTCAAAAAATAACAATTTTTGTATTTTTTTTATGCTTATTAAAATTTTTTAGCCTATTTTTTAGTTATAAATAAAAACTTTATGAAAAAATTAGCGTTATTTGCTTCTGGAAATGGAACAAATGTCCAACAAATAAGTGAATATTTTGCAAATAATAATGATGTCAAAGTATCATGTGTTGTTGTAAATAAAAAGAATTGCTATGTTATTGAAAGAGCAAAAAATTTAAATATTCCTTGTTATTATTTTAATAGAAAAGATTTTTATGAATCTGATAAGGTATTAGATTTAATGAAAGAAAATGAAATAGATTATATTATCCTTGCAGGTTTTCTTTGGCTTATTCCTAATAATCTTTTGATGAAGTACAACAATAAAATAATAAATATTCATCCAGCACTTTTACCTAAATATGGTGGTAAAGGTATGTATGGGCATAATGTTCATGAGGCTATAGTCTTACACAAAGAAAAAGAAAGTGGAATAACAATTCATTATGTTAATGAAAAATATGACAGTGGAGATATAATCTTTCAAGCAAAATGTAAGATTGAAGCAAAAGATAGTGCAGATGATGTGGCAGCAAAAATCCATCTTTTAGAGAAAGAATATTATCCAAAAGTTATTGAAAAAGTTGTAAAAGAAAATAAATAATAAGAATATGGTTAATGAATATTATATATTAAAGGCTATACTTTTAGCACAAGAGAATGTGAGAAAAGGATGTGGAGGTCCTTTTGGTGCAATAATTGTTAAAGATGATAAAATTATAGCACAAGCAGTTAACACAGTAACAAAAGATAATGATCCAACAGCTCATGCAGAAATTAATGCAATTCGTTTGGCATGTAAAGTATTAAAAACGTTTTCTCTTGAAGGTTGTGTTATCTATTCTTCTTGTGAACCTTGTCCTATGTGTTTAAGTGCTATCTATTGGGCAAGGATAGATAAAATATATTATTCTGCCAACTGTATTGATGCAGCACAAGCAGGGTTTGATGATTCTTTTATATATAAGGAGATGACTCTTGATATAGATAAGAGGAAGATTGTTGAAGAAAGATTATGTGAAACAGAAGGAAAAAGACCTTTTGAACTTTGGCAAGAAAGTAAAAATAAAATAGAATATTAATATATACATAAATAAAGGTATAGAAAGATTATGACAAATGAAGAAATGATTAAAGATTTTGAGCAAAGAGTTCAAGATTTGAGGAGGTGTCTTTGACATTGATAAGAAACAACAAGAAATAGAAGAGAAACAAGAGCAAACACAAAAGAGCGATTTTTGGAATGATAGTAAGAAAGCCGAAAAACTATTAAAAGAAATTGCAGGAGTAAAAGATATAGTAGATGCTTTTAATGAAGTAAATAATAGTTTTGAAGACTTAAAAGTATTAAAAGAGTTCTTTGATAGTAATGAAGCCACAGAAGAGGAATTTAATCTTCATTTACAACAAACTAAGAAAAAGATAGAAGATTTGGAAGAGAAGAAGATGCTTGGTAATGAAGAAGATAAATTAGATGTTATGCTAACTATTAATTCTGGAGCAGGAGGAACGGAGAGTTGTGATTGGGTTTCTATGCTTATGCGTATGTATATTCGTTTTGCAGAAAGAAGTGGTTTTAAAGTAGAAGAGGTTAGTAGTCAAGAAGGAGATGTTGCAGGATTAAAGAACGTTACTTTGGAAATCACAGGCAACTATGCTTATGGTTATCTTAAAGGTGAGAATGGAGTTCATCGTTTAGTGCGTCTTTCACCTTTTGATGCTGCCAACAAACGCCACACGTCTTTTGCATCTGTTTATGTTTATCCAATAGTTGATGACAATATTGAAATAAATATTAATCCTGCCGATATAGAATGGGACACTTTTCGTAGTGGAGGTCCTGGTGGGCAAAACGTAAATAAGGTTGAAACAGCTGTAAGACTTCATTATAAGCCAGATAACATAATAATAGAATGCCAACAGACGCGTTCTCAACTTCAAAATCGTGAGAAAGCAATGCAGATGTTGAAGAGTCAGCTCTATGAACAAGAGTTAAGGAAGAAAAGAGAGAAGATTGCCGAGATAGAAAGCACAAAGAAACGTGTAGAATGGGGCTCTCAAATACGTTCTTATATTCTTCATCCGTATCATCTTGTTAAGGATTTGCGAACTTCTTTTGAATCCACAGACACAAACGATGTTCTTGATGGAGGATTAGAAGGTTTTATTAAGGCATACCTTATGGAATTTTAAAAAGACGCCACAAAAATTAAATAACACGTTCAGTTTTTTATTTTACACACTGTGTTTTATACCAAAAAAGGGCGTTTTTAGGTGGAAAAAGGGCGTTTTTTCAGGTAAAAAAGGGCGTTTTTTGACCTAAAACTCATTGAGTAAATTGAAAAAGAAGCTGAGATATTTGATTTTTACAATAGGATAAATTAAAAATAACTTAAAATATAAGTGTAGTTAAGGCGTCTGCACCTTTGGCAATAAATATTAAAAAGTCCATCTCAATGCCTACAATAAATGATAATGCAGTGTTTAATAGTGGCACATCAACAAAGATTAAAAACACTATCAATGAAATAAGTATAATTTGCATTAGTGGGATAACGATTAGATTAGTAATTAAGAAAAATACAGGAAAACGATTGAAATCTATTAAAATAATAGGTAAGCAGAAACATTGGGCGGCAGTTGTTGTAGAAATATTGCCAACAAATTTCTTATAAATATTGTGTTTTGAAATATTGAATCTGAATATCCAATTGCTTATAATAGGTTTGAATAATATTATACCTAACAATGAAAGAAAAGATAATTGAAAACTAATATTAAATAAAGACAAAGGGTCTAAGACTAATAAAAAGAAGCCAACGACCAAAAGAGTATTTAGTTTATCGCTTGTTAGAGGTGTTTTTTTGCAAAGGAGCAGGATTGAAAGCATAAAAGCAACTCTCATTGCAGAAGGAGTTAATCCAACAATAAGAGCAATAATCCAAGATAATATTACCAAAGAATAAATCCTTATATTAAAAGATTTTAGACTATTGTGTAAGAATATTTTGAGCAACCAGTTTAAAGACATTAATATTAGCATTATATGTAATCCAGAAACACAAAGAATATGTGCTATTCCAGATACATTAAAAGCAGAACGAATCTCTGGATTCATTTCATTTTTATCTCCAAGTAACATCGCTATTGCCAAAGATGATTCGTCTTTACTAAGTCCTGAATATTCCATTCTTTCTTTTAAATAATCATTAGTTCTTTGAGCAATACGTATTATGAAGTTACCTTTATTTTGTTGAATTCTACGAAAAGAGTTGATATAAACTTGATGATATATTCTTTGATGTCGCATATATCTTTTATAGTTAAAATGTGAGCTATAATTTTCTATGCTTTTTAGTTTATCAGTAGAAACTACTACATCACCATAAACGAATTTTTGTTGTATTTTGTTTGGAACGAATAGCTTAACTTTTCCGCACGTACTCTTCCATAGTCTGTTATCATAATCATAATAGTCAATAACTTTAGCTGTATAGTTTGTGCCATGGTCTGTTTTTTTACCACTATTTAATATAAGATATTTGAAGCAAGATGATTCTTCAAGATGTTTTGAGTAGTGGTTTTTAAAAAAGAATGTAGGCAAAAAAGCATCTACTAATATTATTGATAATATTAAAATTAATAAAGGTAGTATGATAGGTCTTTTAAACATAATTAATTATGTGATAATTTTTATAGTTTGCAAAGGTATAAAAAAAACGAAGACTTATTTTAATTTTTCTTCGTTTTTTGCAATTTTTTCTTTATTTTAATGAATGTGTTTTATCGTTTTTTTTTATTTACATCTGTTCTTGTTCTTCTGTTTGATGTTCAATTTTAATTAACACATCATTCTTACTTACAGATTGTCCTGTTTTGATATTAATATCTTTTACAACACCATCAATTGTAGAACAGATATTGTTATCCATCTTCATTGCATGTAAAGAACAAAGAGGAGTACCTTTTTTAACAATATCACCTTTTTTAACAAATATTTCCATAATAGTTCCTGGAATGAAAGCAAATATTTCACCTGGTTCTACTTGAACATATAATTGTCTGTAATGTTTTCTTAATTCTGTTTTATTATCTGACATAATCCGTTATTTTCTTTTAAATTAATAATAAAATGATTTACCCAATATTCTTTTTTTAGAATGGAGGCAAACCGTGTTTCTTGTATGGATTAACTTGAACTTTGTTTTTAGTTATTTCTAAGGCATGATTGATGTAAGAACGAGTGTCATTAGGTTGAATAACAGCATCAACATAGCCATAAGAAGCAGCTACATAAGGATTAGCAAATTTTTGTTTATATTCCTCAATCTTTTCTTTACGAGTTTGTTCAGGATTATCAGAAGATGTTATTTCTTTTCTAAATATAATATTAGCAGCACCTTCTGGTCCCATAACTGCTATTTCTGCTGTTGGCCAAGCAAATACAAAATCTGCTTTTAAATGGCTTGAACACATAGCAATATATCCTCCACCATAAGCCTTACGAAGAATAACTGTAATCTTTGGTACTGTTGCCTCAGAATATGCATAAAGAATTTTAGCACCATGACGAATAACTCCTGCATGTTCTTGATCTATTCCAGGTAAGTATCCAGGTAAATCGACTAATGTTATAATTGGAATATTGAAGGCATCACAAAAACGAATAAATCTTGCTGCCTTATCAGAAGAATTGCAATCTAAAACACCGGCTAAGGCGTTAGGTTGATTAGCAACAAATCCGCAAGTATCCCCATTCATTCTTGCAAATCCTATAACAATATTAGGAGCAAACAATTCTTGAATCTCTAAAAAATCAGAGTTATCTACTATACTTTTTATTACACTTCTAACATCATAAGGTTTAGCAGGATCAGTTGGAAAGACAGAACTTATTTTATATTCTCTTATTTTAGGACTTTTAGATGGAAATGGTTCTGCTTTTTTAGTATTGTTCCAAGGGATATAAGTAAATAAATCTTTTATTTGTTCAAAGCATTCTTGTTCACTTTCAGCAAAGAAATGAGCATTGCCAGCAATCTCAGCATGAACTCTTGCTCCACCTAAATCTTCTTTTGATATTTCTTCACCAAGCACAGTCTTAATAACATCAGGACCTGTGATGAACATATTAGATATTTTATCAACCACAAAAACAAAATCTGTTAATGCAGGTGAATATACAGCACCTCCTGCGCAAGGACCTAATATTACAGATATTTGAGGAATAACTCCTGATGCCATTGTATTTCTAAAAAATATATCTCCATATCCAGCTAGCGCATTAACACCTTCTTGTATTCTTGCACCACCAGAATCGTTTATACCAATAATTGGTGTTTTCAAAGCTAAGGCATGATCCATAATTTTGCATATCTTCTTTGCGTGCATGAAACCTAACGAGCCTCCTGCAACAGTAAAGTCTTGTGCATATATACAAACTGGATACCCATTTATTGTTCCTGTCCCTGTAACTACTCCATCTCCTGGTAGTATCTTCTTGTCCATGTCAAAATCTTTTCCTGAATGTTGAACAAATAAATCATATTCATGAAAAGAATCTTGATCCAATAATTCTAATATTCTTTCTCTTGCTGTAAGTTTGCCTATTGACTTCTGCTTCTCTACTGCTTTCTCTCCACCACCTTGCAGAACAACTTGCATTCTTTTCTTTAATTCTTGTGTTTTACTATTAATTGACATTATACAATAATTTTAATCCGCATTAAAAATGGTTGCAAAGATACATAAATTTTAATTAATTAACATTTTTTGCAAAAAAATTAAACTATTTGCATCTTTTTCCATTGATTATCAAAATACATTACTTCTTTAACCCCTATCTCTTTAACAATATCTATTGCTTGATTAAACAACAAATCAACTTCATCTGCTTTATGGCAATCTGTACTTATTGTTATTGGAACATTTTTCTCTAATAAAATTTTTATCCATTTCTTATTAGGGAAAAAATCATCTGACCTGTGCTTATAAACTCCTCTTGTGTTTATTTCGCATATAGTATCGTATTTCTTCATAACATCTATCGTACTCCTAACAAGTTCTTCATACCAAGCATCATTAATATTAAAATATCTGTTTTTATTATGCATATTTATCTTATCAAAATGACCTATAACATCAGGACGATTCTTCTCTATCATTTCTTGTTCTTGAAGATAGAACCTTGTTACCCCTCTTTTTATATCATTATCAAATATATCTCTTAGCCCATCGTCATAAATCTTGCTATCATGCCCATCAATAAACCACATATCTTTTGAATCATTGTGTTCTTTAACTTCATGAACACTGCTAATAAAATAATCTAATCCAAATTCTTCTGCTTGCTTTCTGTTATCCTCCATGATGTCTGTTATATAATCAAACTCCATTGAAGTAAATAGTTTAATCTTATCTTTATATTTTTCTTTCAAATAATGAGTCTGCGTTAAGTAATCTTTTATTTCATCTTTTTTTAACGCAAAATGATTTTCAAAAGGTACGCAAGCATGAGAAGAGAATCCATAATATTTTAATCCTTTTTCAATAGCACTCACAACCATTTCTTCAAGAGTACTTTTTCCATCACAAAACGTTGAATGACTATGAAAATTAAATTTGTCCATTATTCATTTTCCTCCTTCTTAACAATCTTATAAACTTTATCATTTCTTCTTACAATCTTATTTGTTGGCATAGAGCAAAGTTCTCCTTTTGTTGTGGTACTAACATTTTTTAAATCTACCCTTATTTCTTTTATCTTATCTTGATAAACTCCCGTTGTTTCTCCCATAATATATATTTCATCACCAACGCTTATTTCTCCGGTTTCCATCTTTATTTCTGCAACCATAAGTTTTGAGAAAAAGTTAGTAACCTTGCCCACATAAATCTTTGTTGTTGTTGCTTGCGAGCCATACTTATTGCTCCACTGTCCTAATGTTTGTCCAAGATAATAACCATTCCAAAACCCTCTATTATATACTTTCTTTAAATCCTCATTCCACGCTTTTATCTTATCCTCAGTAAATTCTCCCTTACAATAACTCTCTGCTGCTTGACGATAAACATTTGTAACTGTTTTAACATATTCTCCACTTCGTCCTCTACCTTCAATCTTAAAAACCTTAACTCCTGCATCTATTATCTTATCAAGAAAATCCAGCGTCTTCAAATCCTTAGGCGACATTATGTATTTATTATCTACCATAAGTTCTGTTCCTCCGTCCATATCTGTTACCTTATATGGTCGGCGACAATATTGTAAGCATTCTCCTCTGTTAGCACTTCTGTTGGCATTGTCTAAACTCAAATAACATTTTCCGCTTATTGCCATACACAAAGCCCCATGAACAAACATCTCTATTCGTATTGGTTTGCCATTAACTCCACATATATTCTCTTCTTTTATTTTTGTTGTTATCTTTTTTACTTTGTCCAAACTCAACTCTCTTGCCAAAACAACTACATCGCAATACCTGCTATAATATCTTATTGCTTCAATATTAGATACATTACATTGAGTAGAAAGATGAACTTCAATATTTTTTTGTTTGCAAGCACTTATAACAGCCATATCAGAAGCAATGATAGCATCAATCTTATTCATCTTTGCTTGGTCTAACACTTGGTTCATATATTCAATCTCATCATCATAAACAACAGTGTTCATAGTAAGGTAGGCTTTCAATGAATGCTCGTGGCAAATGGATACAATGTTTTTCATATCCTCAATATCAAAGTTAGCAGCAGACGAACTCCTCATATTAAGTTTGCCTATCCCAAAATAAACGCTGTTTGCTCCACTATCAATTGCTGCCATTAAACTCTCATAACTGCCTACTGGCGACATTATCTCTAATTCACTTATATCCATATCTAATATGTTTTTATTTTTTTGCAAAATTACTAATTTTAAATGTAACAACCTTTACTATTTTCCATTTTTAATCTTGATGATATATTTTTTTTGATACTTTTTTCATATTTTTTAGACTAACTATCACTTTTCTTAGTATTCACTTTTTGATGATAAGTGCTCACAAAATTTTAGTGCTTTTAGGAGATATTTTACTCTTTTTTGACCATATTAAAATGAAACGAAGAGATATTTTATTGTCTTTTGATTCCATTGAAATAGTTCTTTATTCCATTTCATTAGATTAGCAAAAGATTTTGGTAAGAAAACCATTGATTTTTGTCCTTTTAGAACACTTTTTGCCCAAATATCGTATAATTATAGGAAAAATAGAACAATTTCAACTCTGTATGCTTTCAAAAATCACGTAATAGTTATAAGTTGTTGCAAAGATTGAACGTATGAGGCGTTATCGCAGTTTCATTTTTAGACAAACAAGTGTTTTTTATACAAAGTGATAAGCGATAAGAAGAATATGTTTTTTCTTTTTTTTAAAATAAGGATTTTAGAATGGATAACCAATACCAAATTGAACCATTATATCAGACAATGAAGTGTTGTTAAGAACAAATCTATCTTCTAAATCTTGTGCTGGGTCCCATACTTTTGCTGCAAAATCAAATCTTATTATTATGAATTTAGCATTTATTCTTAGTCCAAAGCCTGCTCCTGTTGCAATCTCTTTATAAAAACTGTCAAACTTAAATTGTCCTCCCTCTAAGCCTTTTTCATTTTTTAATGTCCAGATGTTTCCAAAGTCTAAGAAAGTTGCTCCTTCCAAGAATCCAGCAATAGGAAAACGATATTCAATATTAGCACCAAAGGCAATATCTCCTGCACGGTCATATTTCATATTAGAAGCCACTTTGCTATGTCCTGGTCCTAATCCTCTCATTTGCCAAGCACGTAAATTGTTTGCTCCTCCACCAAAGAAACTCTTTTCATACGGAAGAGCTTGAGCGTTACCATAAGCCACGCCTATACCACCAAAAACTCTATAAACAAGAGTACTGTTTTGCCCTTTGTAATTATAATGTATGTAATTTAAGTCTGTCCTTGCGTATTGAGAAAAAGGAATATTAAATAATGTGTAGTTGCCGTCAGTGTTCTTGCTTTTATTAAAAAGATTACTATAAGCATCTAATACATTGCCAGCAATCTCGGAGTTAAATGAGAAATAATTGAAGTCAGTCTTTGTTTTAATGTTTTGTCCGTTGAAGATGTAACTATATCTCATCGCCATAACAAGGTGATTTGACATTTGGTATTGTATTCTCTTATCCATTCTGTTAATAAGGTCAGAATAATTTTGGTCAGTTATATTAATCTTAACATAGTTTATTTCTGCTGGTGTAAAATAATATACTTTCTTTTCAGTCTTTTGCCAACTATAACCATAATTAAGATTAAAGATTGAGCGGTCATAATAAGAACGTTTTTGAATGTTATAACCTGCTTTGATAGAAGTATGAGGGTGAAACTCCATTGAATAAAACTTTGTAGAAAAAGGAGCAAAAAAACGAGGCAATTCAAGAGAAAAATCAATACCTGCTTCAAAAGCATTAAAAATATCCCAACCGTTCTTAGTGTTATCTTTCTTGAATATATTACTACTTATTTCTGATGCAAGTTTAACGTTAGTTGTAAATATCTCTGCTCCATGGAATATGTTTTTGTTTTCAAAACTTAGATTACCTTCAACTCCAAAGTTGGAAGAATTTGCTTCATTAACACCATTGTTGCTTGCAGAATAATTGAATTCAAAAGATGATGATAGATTGATAGGCTTGTTCATAGACAAACGAACAAAGCATGCTAAATCTAATGTATCCTTATCCCAAGGAGGCAGTTCGGTATAGGATATGTCAATGTATTTGAAATTTCTTAGTTGAAACAAAGCATCATAGGTATTCTTTGCTATCTTGGAAGAGAAGATATTATCTTTTTGAACGAGAATACATCTCATTATTGGTTTCTCTTTAATGATTGGTTTAGTGGTATTGTGAATGAAATATAAAGGAGTTACTGCCAAATTATGCTTTTGTTTATGATAATATAGCATTGTATCTATTGCAGGTAAGTAATCAGAAGATGTGATAGGTATATAATTAGGGTCAATGTAGATTTTATTTATTTTGTATGGCTTAAATCTTGAAGCAACAACACTATCGCCTATGGTTATTGTTGGATTATTTATTACCATATTAATATTTGTTCTTTCTATTCCTTTACTTGTATCTACTTCAAAAAAGATATATTTGTTAGTAAAAGAATAATATCCGTTATCTCTAAGATTAGATGCAATATCATTACGAATATCACTTAAAATATCTTCATTATAATAATCTCCTTTTTTAATAGGAATATTTTTTGTTAGTTGAGATATTGTTTTTTGTAGCGAAGTATCTTTGACAGTTATTATAAAACTATCAATAATAGCACGATTTGGAATATTGATTATATAATTCTCTACAACTCTTCTTTTATAAAAAGTCCAAGGTAAATAAGGACGGCGCAATCTACTAATAGAATCTTTTACTGAAACAGAGAAACAACCATGAGAATTAAGATAAGTCTTTATGTTTTTGCAAGAAAGATTAGATATATCTTCGCTTAACTCTACTGGTCTATCGCCTACTGCTCGAAAAAGATACTTTTCAAAAAAATTACAATTACTATCAGCAACGTTTCTTGAAATAGAATAAATATACATTCCTATTTTAACTCCAAGAAACTTATTGTTGGGGTCTTGTTTAATTAATGGTCTAATAGAACTTTTGCTTATATTGGAATTATTACTATTTAGGATTATTTTGTTCTTAGATAAAAGATAACCATCTTTGCTTATATGTTTTGTTGGTGAACAAGCATAACATACAAACATTAATACACAGACATATAAAAAATAGATGGCTAATGTTTTTATCTTCATATTTAATACTTTTTAGTTAAATCTATTATTGTTTGAGTAGCACCAACATTGTTTTGAACATACTCTTTGCAAATGCGACATCTTTCTTGATATTTTTCTTCGTTATTTTCATTTATATTCAAGTAATCTTTCAAAATATCTTCGTTTTCTGTCATTGTTGCGCCACCTTTATCTAACAAATCATTTGCTTCTTTAAATTTCTTGTGATTAGGACCGAATGCAATAGGTTTGCCAAATACTGCTGCTTCCAAAACATTATGTATTCCTTCACCAAATCCTCCACCAATATAGCAACAATGTGCGTAATTGTAGAGATAGGACAATATTCCAATGCAATCAACAATTAGAACATCATAATCTTTTGCGTTATTTTCATTAAGTGATGAGTATGTAATAGAATGAGGAAACAGATTTAAAATAAAATCAATGTGAGTTTTATCTATAAGATGTGGAGCAATGATAAGTTTCATCTTTGTGTTGTTTATAGATTTGCTTATCATCAATTCATCTTCTTTCCAAGTGCTTCCACAAACAAATATCTTTTTATTATCACAAAACTTTTCTATTAAATCAAAGCGTTTTCCTTCTTCTTTCATCTGGAATACTCTATCAAATCTTGTATCTCCGCTAATTATACTATTTGTATAGCCTAATTGATTTAATATATTTTGAGTTTTTTTGTCTTGAACAAAGAAATAATTAAAGTTTTTCAATTGTTTGTCAAACCATTTGCTATACCATGATAATAAATAGTGATTATCTCTAAGAATTAATGATACTTGAAACAATGGAATATCTTTCATTTGTCTTATATAGTTGTACCAAAATTCATATTTAATGAAAAAAACTTTCTTTGGGTGGCTTAATTGTAGGAATTTTTTAGCATTTCTTATTGTATCAAAAGGAAGATAAACTACAAAATCAGCATAAGAATAGTTTTTTCTTATTTCATAACCCGAAGGAGAGAAGAAAGAAAGTAGTATTTTGTTATTAGGATAAATTGATTTATGTTTTTCGATGAGGTTTCTTGCTTGCTCAAACTCTCCAAGCGAAGAACAATGAAACCAAATTATATCATCATCTTTTTTTATCTTTCTTAGAACGTCAAAACATTGTTTTTGTCCTTTAATCATTGTTCTTATCTTTTTATTGAAAAGATAAAAACAATAACAAATTAGTTCTAATAGATATATGGCTAAGCAATATAATATATGCATTATTTAATTCTTTTGGTTTCTAATAAAAATATATCTTGTCAGCACTTCGTCCAAAGAAAGGGAACATCCAACCGAGTTTAAGCGATAACATATAATCGTGATGCAAAGTATTATCACCGCTCATTAAGTCAAACTGATATTTTCTTGACATCTTAGTAAAAGCAGCATAGAATTGAGCTCCAACATACCAATTAGCATAAGACTTCTTACTTATGTGCATATAACCAATCATTGAACTAACCATAGGTCCTCGCATTTGCCTATCATAACCATAAGCATAATCTCCCTCCAATTGAGGAACTTTGCCAAGAGTTGCTTGATATATTATTTGATGTTGAATATAACCTCCATTTAAAGTAATAAATAATCCAGAATTAGGATTAGAGAACCAAAGAGGTATTAATTTTCCTATACCAAAAGATAAAGATAAGTTTCTGTTATAGCCAACAACACCTGCATCAGTACCATCTTGAGAAACAATGAAAGAGTTTTGATCATCTGTTTCAAGTGTTGATAATATGCCGTCAATGTTTTTAACGTTGTTTGAGCCAAATTGAAAAGCAAAATCAAGCATATACAACCAATTGCTCTTTGTTTTCCAGCCAAGATTAGCGTCTATATTAAAGAAAGACTTGTATTGTTTGCCCATATCTCCAAAAGGAAACGTCCAACCTCCTGCTCCTGCAAAGAAAGGGGTGCTTATTGTTGTGTCATTACCTACTATTTTCGTCCCTTTATCATCTTCTTGCGAAAAACATACAAGAGGAAAAACAAAAATAGCAACAATAAATATTATCTTTAAATGTTTGTTCATTCTATTTTATTTTTATTTTATAACAGATATTTGTTTAGTATATTGTTTATCAGCATTAATAACCTTTATTATGTATTGTCCTTTATTCAAATTGCTTAAATCTATTATGTTATCATTATTATTCAAATTGCCTTTAATTATTTTTCTACCTTGAAGATCAAATATTTCATACTTACTTTTACAATATGTTTTAATGTTAAGAGTATTCTTGCACAATGTTGGATAAATAAATACATCATTGTTTGTCTTACTTATTGTATTATTAGAAGAGGCTTTTGTTAAAAAGACATTTTGATGAAGCATATTGCTATTAGAATAATTAATTGTCATCGTTTTGCTAAGATAACCTTGCTTAGAAAAACTAACATTGTACGTTCCATTTTCAATAGGACGAAAATAATAACCATTATTGTTAGAATAAACCTCACTATTATCTCTATCGTGATTAATTATTTCTATTTTCACATCATAGAGTCTTTCATTTGTTAAACTATCATAGCAAACGCCGTCAAATCCTTTATTACACCATGAAAGAAAAGTAAATAAAGAGGATTTCAAATAAGTCCAATAGTTTGGTAGATTACTACTTTGTGGCATAAAATCATCACTTACTTCAACCGTTACTTCTCTACAATGAAGGAAATATGTATGATAGTCTTGTCTTCCGCCATAAACAACATACCAATCGCCACCATCAACAATACCAGAGTTATTAACAGAAGTGAAATATGAACTTGGAGCAGACGAAGATATTGAATCCACAAAAGCATTGCCAAGATTATTGAACCAAGATTTATCTGCGTGAGTTTTTGTTGAACTTGTGTAGCAATCAAAAGGGTAATTGAAAACCTCACTGCCTGTATGAAGATTGCAACTCATATTAAACTTATTATTTGTTGCGTAATTAATAAAGGCTTGTGTTTCTATTTGAGTCTGTTCTCCGTCAGGGTGAGTGCCTTGCACAAAATCTGGGAAGTTACGATTAATATCAACATAGTTTGCATTATATCTTGTTGCTTGGCTTACATCATTGTTTCCTCCAGAATAAGTTCCGTCTGGATTGGCAAGCGGACAAACATAAAGTTGAATATTGTTTAATACTTGGCTTACTTCACTATTTGTTTGGTTTTTTAAAATATAATCTACCAAATGAAGCAAAAGCATTGCTCCTGTTAATTCATTGCCATGTATTGATGAAGAATAAAAGAATTTAGGCTTATCTTGATTAACGTTAGGGTTGTTTGAGATGATAAGACATAAGAGCAATCTATTATTAACCGTGTATCCAATTGTATCTAATCTACAAATATTAGGGTAGTTGTTGGCAAAAGATTTCATCATCGTTAAATAAGTAGAATAAGTAGGGTATCTGTTCCAAGAACTCATTTGAGAAGTATCAGTAGCAACAAGAATGCTTTTCAAAGTGTTTTCATTGAATACTTTAAATTGAATATTGCTATCAACAACTCTATCTAACTGTTTCTTGTTAGCAAAAGCCAACCATGTGCTATCAGAAGTTTTTTTTGCCAAACAAACAATACGAGAAAGCGATGTTAGAGAATTGTTTTTCGTATCAACTAATATTTTCACTTCTCCTTTATTTTCAAGGATAGATTTTGCTTTGGTTAATTCACTTTGAGCGTTTAGATTGATGCAAAACAATAATAAAATTATGCTGATAAAGATATTCTTCATAAGATTCTTACAATTAAAAAGCAAAAATACAAAAAAACTTGAATATTTGGCTCATTTCTAATAACATTATTTGCTTTAAGATGATATTTTTATGAAAAATGAGACCAAGATGAATAAAGAATACATCAGAGTTATCAAAAAGATTAAGAAAATAACGAAAACAAAGAATGTTGCTTGTTTGTCTAAAAATCAAACTGCGATAACGCCTCATACGTTCAAAAAATGCAAGCCACCTATCATCTGTTCGTGATTTTTGAAAGCATACAGAGTTAAAATTGTTCTATTTTTCCTATAATTATATGATATTTGGGCAAAAATTGTTCTAAAAGGACAAAAATCAATAGTTTTCTTACTAAAATCTTTTGCTAATCTAATGAAATGAAACGAAGAACTATTTCAATGGAATCAAAAGATAATAAAATATCTCTTCGTTTCATTTCAACAGGGTCAAAAAAGAGTAAAATATCTCCTAAAAGCACTAAAATTTTGTGAGGACATATTGTCAAAAAGTGAATACTAAGAAAAATAGTGTTTCGTCTAAAAACAATTAATTGCCATCTCAAACAAATGAAATGGCAATTAATCATTAATATATTTTATCTCACTTACATTCCGTAAGCAAAAGTGTTAATGTATTTGTAAATCATACTGAATATTCCAAGACCAAGCACACCGCCAAGACAAACGATAAGACTTATTTTAGTATGCCAATCGCTTTTAAAAGACTCTATTGGATTATCGTTTTGATTGATAAACATTGCTTTAACAATTAAAAGATAATAGTAAAGAGATATTACAGTGTTTATTAATGCTACTAAATCAACAACCCAAAAGCCACTCTTGAAAGCACCAGCAAAAATGAAGAACTTACTAAAAAATCCTGCAAAAGGTGGTATTCCTGCCAATGAAAACAAAGCAAAAGTAAGTCCAATTGCTAAATGAGGATTAGTTTTGTAGAGTCCGTTGTAGTCGCTTATGTTTATCTTGCCATTGCTTTTTTGTTCAATAACGTTGATTATGCCAAATTTCGTTACAGTGGTTTGCAATCCATTTTAATTTATTTATTTCCATATTAAAAATTAATTAATTATTTTTTCTTAATCATAAAAACGGATTACAAATCCTCTACGGAAGAAGAAAAAGATATATTTTACTGAATCAAAGAACTAATCAAATAGATCAAAGATCCAGTGAAATGAATCAAAGAACTAATTTTTGCTTTGAAACAAAGAGATAATTTATTTTTAATAGCAGAGGAGGATATGTAACAATATTATATACTAAAGTATATATTGTTACTTATACTCCTATTAACTGGTGCACTGTAACAGTGTACTAAGGGGTATGTTCCAATGCACCAGCATTCATTATCAATAACTTTCAGATTTTTCAAGCAACACCACGTGTTCAAAAAGTTATTTATTTCTTTTATTGAATAATAAGTTTCTTTGTTATGTTGTCTTTGTTATTTACTATTCTAACATTATAAACACCTTTACTAAAACCTTTTACATTTAATTCTATATCTTTTTCTCCTACATTTAATTCTTTTCTCATCATCTCTCTACCTTGCAAATCATAAATAAACAATGTTGCTTTTTCATTCAATCCTTCAATATCTAATGTTGCCTTATTGTTTGTTGGATTAGGATAAACAAGTACAGATATATTATCGTTATTTACTTCATTTATAGAACTATTAATTGATAGATTTAATATTGTTTTGCATATATTATTATTAATAGTGAATGAGTCAATGATATAATTTCCTGGTTGATTATAAGAAACACCATTAATAGTAAAGCAATCACCTTCACAGATTGTTACATTTAGTATCCTATTCATGTCAACGTGGAGATTAAGTATTTTTAAATCATAACATCCAAAGCTATTTTGAATGGCATTTATATATAGACCTGTAGAATCTACATTAAATCCATTTAATGTATATGTATTCCCGATATTAATATGAGCTGATATTATTGTATCTGAAGAAAATCCTTTAATATTATTAAATTTATTCCCCCAAGAACTATTTTGATATGCAGATAGAGAAGAGCAAGGAACATAAACATTAACATTATTTGGGACATCATAAAAAGTTGCAGAATTGCCTAATGTTGTTATCGCTTGTGGAATTGTATTCATATTTATTATAGATGTTAATCTAGTACAATATGTGAAAACCGCATTAGCATTAAGAGATGAAATACTATTTGGAATAATTACA
>JAKVOZ010000018.1 GCA_022482545.1 Bacteroidales bacterium | reverse complement strand
ACAAATGCAAGTACTTTTGTACCTTTGGATACTATTATTAATTCAACAACAAGTACATGGTATTCAAAGATATTCCTTAACTCATACACTGGTCAAGGTGCTTCTTATATAGCATATAAAACATATAGGAACAAGTACATCTGTTACAGGATATGTTGATGATTTTGCAATAAATACAACACCAGCTTGTCCTAATACTTATGATTTATCAGTTGTTAATTCAACGTCTGATAGTATAACCAATTGCTTGGGATACAACAAACAATGGAGGTCAAGGATATGTGGTTTCTTATGGTTTGGCTGATGGATTCACTCCTGATAACGGAACACAAGTAACAGTACAAAATTCTCCTTATTCAATAGGAGGTCTTACTGAGGCAACTAATTATTCAATATCTGTTCGTAAGATATGTACAGGAAGTAATTATGGAGCTTGGAGTAATATTGTAACAGTAAATACATATAGCAATACTCCTGCACCAATGCCTTATACTTGTGATTTTGAAAACACTGCTGAGAGATACTCATGGCGTTTATCAAATAGCACATGTAAGAACAGATGGTCATTTGGAACAGCAGTAGATGCAAGTCCTATAACTGGAAATTCTATGTATGTTTCTAATGACAATGGTGTTTCTAATAATTATGATATTAGTTCTACATCAGTAGTTGTAGCAACAAGAAAAATAGCTTCTTCTGGAGCTGGTAGTTATACATTATCATTTGATACAAGAGTTGGTGGAGAAAGTTCTTATGACTACTTAAAAATATTTGTTAATAATACTTTAATGAATGGTAGTACAACAATTCCAACATTTGCTGGTAGTTCATATTCTCAAGATGGAGCATTACAATTTGCTAATGGAAATTATTATTATAATAATGTAAGCAAACCAGATACTGTTATTCATCATTCTATTGTAATTCCTTCACAAGGAGATGCAACAAAACACATTTAAACGTTTCATTTGTATGGAAAAACGATGGAAGTTTTGGAACACAACATCCAATAGCAATAGATAATATCTCTATTACTCCTATTTCATGTAGTGCTTCAGCAGATTTAGCAACAAATAATATAACTGCAAATAGTGTTGATTTAACTTGGACAAGTGATGCTGGTAATTATATTGTATATTATAAGAAAGCAACAGATAGCACTTATACAGCAGTTGCTACAACTTCTAATACATTTTCAATTACTACACTTGATGCTTCTACAGCATATAATGTTTATACAAGAAATATTTGTAGCAGTAATGATACATCAGCTAAGTCTAATGTAGTAACATTTACAACAAGTTGTTTGCCAATAACAACATTACCTTGGAATGAAGGTTTTGAAGGAATAACTTCTGCAAACGAATTACCTCCTTGTATGTCTAAAACAAGTAGTGGAGTTGAAACATATTTAGCATCAACTACTTATAATCGTAGTGCAAGAACAGGAAGTAAGTTCGCTGCATTCAAATGGGATGCTGATGATTATTTATTTACACCAGGTTTCCAACTTGTAGCAGGTGCAACATATAATTTCTCATTCTATTATAAGGCAGATGGAAAAGATGGTTTTGGTCCTCTTGCAGCAAGACTTTGCTCTGGACAAACATCAGCAGATACAGTATCAACAATAGGTATACAAGTAGATACTTTTACTAATACTACTTATCAAGAATACAATGGTACATTTACTGTTGGAAGTGATGATGTTTATTATATTGGTATTTATTGTGAAGGAGATGGTGAACCATGGTATGCATCAATAGATGACCTTTCATTAACATTAGTTTCAATGCCATGTATTGCTCCAACTAACGTAACATCAAGTGAAATAACACAAACATCTGCTAAGATTTCTTGGACTTCAAGTGCAAGTGCATCTTCTTGGCAAGTAAAACTTGGAGATAATGGTAGTGTTATTGATACAAATGTTACTAACTACACATTCAACAATCTAACTGCTGGAACTAATTATATTGCTTATGTTAGATCAAAATGTAGTGATACAACATATTCTGATTGGGCTTCTGTTTTCATTCACAACTCTTAATGATGTTGTAATAGTAACAGATAGTATATCAACACAAGAAGCAAGCAATGTAGAAGCAACGACAGCAACATTAAATGGAAAGATAGAGAGAATGGGAAGTACAGTAAGCAATGTAACAGTTGGATTTGTACTATCAACTCAAAACGATCCAGAACTAACGACAGCCGGAGTAATAAATAATCCAGTAACGTATACAGACGGAATGACAACATTCAACTATACAGCAAGTGGATTACAGTCAGCAACAGCATATTTCTATCGTGCATATATAACAAATAATGGTACGACAACATATGGAGTAAGCAAGACATTTACGACAAAGAGTGGTTTGTTAGAAGTAGATAACAACAGAATGAAAGTAACAATCTATCCAAATCCGACAGAAGGTAATACAACATTATCAATAGAAGGATTGAAAGAGAATGCAAAGGTTATAATGACAGATGTACAAGGGCGAGTAGTTAGCAGTCAAGCAATGACAGCAGGACAAAAGACATTGACAATAAGCAGAAATAACCTAAGAGCAGGAGTATATTATGTAAGAGTTATAACAGATAATCAAACTCGCACAGAGAAATTGATAATCAAATAATTCTTAAAGAATAAATAAGTAAAGGGTGGTGATTATATATTGCCACCCTTTTTTTGTGTATTCTTGTTTTGTGAAAATAGTTCTTTAATCCAATAAAATAGAATCAAGAACTATTTTATTATCTTTTGATTCTATTTTATTAGAATAGCGATTCATTTTTTTAGAATAAAGAACTATTTTAAGATAATGATTATTGAAGAGATTTTTGGTGCAAATGATATATATTTTTCTTCTAAAAAATTTTGTCAGTTAAGATATTGTTTGTAATTTTGCGAACAACAAACAAATAAGTTTTATAATGAAAGAAGAAACAATAAAAGAAAAAAATATGGAACTTTTAGCTCGTTATGCCAAAGCTATGGGACACCCTACAAGAATAGAGATTTTGAAATTTCTTGCCAAGAGAAAAGAGTGTTATTTTGGGGCAATAAATGATGAGTTACCTATTGCCAAAGCCACAGTTTCACAACATTTGAAAGAATTGAAAACATCTGGCTTAATACAAGGCGAAATAGAAATGCCAAAAGTAAAATACTGTATCAACAAGAAAGAATGGCAAAAGGCAAAAGAAGTTTTTAATGATTTTTTCTCTGATATAGAACAAGAGAAAAGTTGTTGCTGTAAAAAAGATTAAGAAAAAATATTAATTAAAATAACAATAAAATAAAATTCAAACAAAATGGAAATTAAGATTTTAGGCACAGGTTGTGCTTCTTGTAAGGCTCTTTATAAGAATGTAGAGCAAGCAGTAAAAGAGATGCAGATTGATGCACAGGTTATTGAAGAACAAGACTTGGAAAAGATTATGAGTTACAACATAATGAGTACTCCTGGTTTGGTAATTGATGAAAAGGTAGTTGCTGCAGGCAAAAAGTTAAACGTAAGTCAAGTAAAAGAACTAATAAACAAAGAAATAAAATGAAAAAAGTCCTTTTAATCGTTGCTTTGCTTGGCATATTTGTGTCGTGTAACAAGAATAATGTAGCAAAAGACAAGACGACAGAGACAAATACAACAACGATAACTGCAAACGAAAAAAGTAATAGTATTGATGTTGTTTGTTTCTACGGAAAGAATCGTTGCATTACTTGTCGTCATATAGAACAATACTCTAAGGAATTAATAAATAGTATTTATAAGACACAAGAAAACAATGGTGAAATAAACTTTAAGACCGTTGATTTCTCAACCAAAGAAGGCGAGAAGATAGCAGATAAATATCAAATAACGTTTTCTTCTCTTTTATTAATAAAACATATTAATGGAAAAGAGAGTGTAACAGATATGACTGACTTTGCTTTCTCAACAGCTAAAGAACAAGAAAAAGAATTTAAAGACGGATTAAAAACAAAGATTGATTCACTTTTAAATAATAAATAAAAACTATGAACTTCTTGCAAGAAATATTAAACAATTCCAACTTTCCACTTCTTAGTGCTTTTATTCTTGGGCTTCTTACAGCTATAAGTCCTTGTCCTTTGGCAACAAATATAACTGCAATAGGCTTTATATCAAAAGATGTAGAAAACAAGAAAAAAGTTCTTTATAATGGATTGTTTTATACCTTAGGAAGAATGATTACTTACACTGTTTTGGCATGGATTCTTATTGCCTTGCTCAAAGAAGGTGAAAGTATATTTAAGGTAGAGAAAGTTGTGGCAAGGTATGGTGAGATGATACTTGCTCCTATACTTTTATTGATAGGTCTTTTTATGCTTTTCTCAAAATATATCCATTTACCAAAGTTTGGACTAAGTATAAAGCAAGAAAAGATGAAAAAGAAAAACTATCTTTCAGTCTTAATACTTGGATTTTTGTTTGCTTTGGCATTTTGTCCTTCAAGTGGAGTATTCTTTTTTGGTATGTTAGTGCCGATGTCTGTTGTTGCAAAGACTGGTTATTTGCTTCCAATAGTTTTTTCTATTGCAACTGCTTTACCTGTTATTATTGTGGCATTCCTACTCGCTTTTAGTATATCTTCTATTGGCAAATTCTACAATAAGATGACTGTTATTGAAAAATGGATTAGGATAATTGTTGGTGTTTTGTTTGTTGCAATAGGCGTTTATTACTTAATTATATTTTTCTTTTAATAAATAAAAATAACAAGATAAGATTATGATACAAAAATTTGCAGATTGGTTAATCTATGGTTTGTTTTCTATTGAGCAGACCTCTCGTTTAGGCATATCACTCAACTTCTTTGTTTATGATACTATTAAGATACTTCTTTTACTCTTTGTCATAAGTTCTTTAATGGGCATAATAAACGCATACTTTCCTATTGAAAGACTTAAAAACTATCTTTCTACTCATAAATTATATGGTTTGCAATATGTCTTAGCCTCATTCTTTGGTGCGATAACGCCGTTTTGTTCTTGTTCTTCTGTACCTTTGTTCATTGGATTTGTAAAAGGAGGCATACCTCTTGGGGTTACATTTGCTTTTCTTATCACATCACCTTTGGTAAATGAAGTTGCAGTGGCTATGTTCCTTGGAAGTTTCGGCATAAAAGTTACTGTGATTTATGTTATTTCAGGTATAGTGCTTGGAATTGTTGGAGGATTTGTACTAGGTAAGATGAATCTTGACAGATACCTTACCTCATGGGTTAAAAACATTCAATCATCTTCCAATAAAGAGACAAGTCAGTGGCAAAAAGATAATACTAAATTCATAAAACGTTTGCCTGCAATAATAAGTGATAGTTGGGATATTGTTAAAGGAGTGCTTTTGTATGTTATTATAGGAATAGCAATAGGAGCAGCAATGCATGGCTATGTTCCAGAAGGCTTTTTTGAAAACTATATTTCAAAAGGAAACTTTTTTGCTGTACCTTTGGCAGTAATCTTTGGTGTTCCACTCTATTCTAATGCAGCAGGAATAGTACCTCTTATTGAAGTATTTGTTGCAAAAGGTGTTCCAATGGGTACTGCAATAGCTTTTATGATGGCAACTGTTGGCTTATCTTTGCCAGAAGCTACCTTGCTTAAAAAAGTTATGACTTGGAAATTAATAGGTATATTCTTTGGTGTAATAACTCTGTTTATTATTCTTTCCGGATACTTATTTAATTTGGTGTTATAATTATTTGTTTTTTAGAATAAAGCAATGACAAAAATAAAACGAAGAAATAATTCAATAAAACGAAGATCTAATAAAATATTTCTTCGTTTTATTTTAGTTCTTTTTTACACTATATTTTTTTATTAATTATTTGCAGAAGTATTAACAATAGGTGTTGCTTGTTCATCAGCACAAAGAACAACAAGAAGATTACTTACCATAGATGCTTTCTTGTCTTCATCAAGTTTTACGACCTTTTCTTTTTCTAATTTATCCAATGCCATCTCCACCATAGATACTGCACCTTCTACAATCTTTTCTCTTGCAGCAATGATAGCAGATGCTTGTTGTCTTCTTAACATTACTGCGGCTATCTCAGGAGCATAAGCTAAATAATTAATCCTTGCTTCAACTATTTCTATACCTGCAATATCTAATCTTGTGTTTAATTCCACTTCTAACTTATCATTTATCTCTTCTCCGCCACTTCTAAGAGTTAATTCTTCATTATTGTCATTGTTATCATAAGCATATTTGCCTGCAATGTTTCTTAGAGCAGCATCAGACTGTATGGCAACAAAGTTTTGATAAGTATTCATTCTTTGATTTAAGTCTCCACCAATACTTACTGAAGAAGCAGAAGACATAGTTTTGTTATCTATATCAAACATAACCTTATATGTGTCTTTAATCTTCCACACTAATACTAATCCTATCATAATTGGATTGCCTGTCTTATCATTTACCTTTATTGGTTCAACATCTAAATTTCTTGCTCTAATTATAAGTTTCTTTTTTAAATAGAAAGGATTTGCCCAAAAGAAACCATTTGATTTCATTGTACCTTTATATTTGCCAAAGAACAACATAACTCTCACTTCATTAGGCTCTATGATAAAGTAACCTATTGATAGAAATATGAGAACTACAAAATCAATAGCACAAAGCATTATTGCCATTTCTTCGCTTTGTGTTAGTACATTCCACACAGCAACTACAATCAAGAGTAATTGAATCAAAAGCATCAAAAACCCTGACATCTTAAATCCATTGAATTGTTTTTCTTGTGTATTCATAACTTTATTTTTTATTAGTTTAACTTTTGCAAAAGTATTAATAATAAGTAAAAGAAACAAATAAATAATGGAATAAATAATAAAATAAATCAAAATATTGCAGAATAATTTGGTGGAATGAGAAAAAAGTTATACTTTTGCAAACTGAAAATAAGATGCGGGGTGGAGCAGAGGTAGCTCATTGGGCTCATAACCCAAAGGTCGTAGGTTCGAGTCCTGCCCCCGCTACTCAATAAAAGTGAAAAGCACTATTCACTACTAATTAAATAAGTGGCAACAACAAACAATCAAGGAATAGTTATTAAAACAACAGGTAGTTCTTATATAGTTAAGACTACTGATAATTGTTTGTATCCATGTTTCATTAAAGGTAATTTTCGTATTAAAGGAATAAAGACAACTAATCCTATTGCTATTGGAGATAAGGTTGAGTTTATGTTTGATAAAAAGAATGAATATGGATTGATAACAAAAATCTTTGAAAGAAAGAACTACATAATACGTAAGGCTACTAAATTAAGCAAACAAACTCATATCATTGCATCTAATCTTGATGAGGTTTTTCTTATTGTTTGTGCGTGCTTGCCAAAAACTTCAACAATGTTTATTGACCGTTTCTTAGTAACAGCAAACGCATATAACGTACCTGCAACAATTGTTCTTAACAAAATAGATATTTATCAGAAACAAGATAAAGATTATGCCCAAGAGTTGATTGATATTTATCATAAGATAGGATATAAATGTATTAGTATTTCTGCAAAAGACAACATAGGAATAGAAAGTATTAAACAAGAGATGAAAGATAAGGTTGTTTTGTTTGCAGGTAATAGTGGAGTAGGCAAAAGTACGCTTATTAATGTTCTTTGTCCTGATGCTAAATTAAAGACAGAAGAAGTTTCTCAATCACATCTAACAGGTAAGCATACAACAACATTTGCTCAGATGATAGAACTTGATGATATTCATATAATAGATACACCAGGTATAAAATCTTTTGGTATGGTTGATTTCAAGAAAGAAGAACTTGCATTATATTTTCCAGAGATGAAAAGTCTTTTAAAAGATTGCAAATATTATAATTGTACACATACTCATGAGCCTCATTGTGCAATTAAACAAGCAGTAGAAGAGGGTATTATTTCAGAGGAAAGATATAAAAACTATTTGAAGATGTTGGATTGTGATGATATGAGTGAGTAATTATTTATGGATATTATAATAAAAGATAAATATTATGAGAGTAGTTGTTCAAAGAGTAAAAAAATCAAGTGTAAAGATAGATAACGTTGTTGTTGGCAAGATAGATAAAGGTATGACTATACTTGTTGCAATTGAAGATAGGGATAATCAAGAAGATATTGAATGGATTACAAACAAAATAATTAATCTTCGTATTTTTGATGATAGCAATAAGGTTATGAATTTAAATGTCAAAGAAGTTAATCAAGATATTTTAGTTGTCAGTCAATTTACATTATACGCATCAACAAAGAAAGGCAATCGTCCATCATATTTAAAAGCATCAAAACCTGAAATATCTATTCCAATGTATGAGAAATTTATTATATCTTTGCAAAATAAGTTAGGCAAAACAATTCCAACAGGTAAGTTTGGAGCAGATATGGAAGTAGAGATAATAAATGATGGACCTGTTACGATAATAATAGATAGTAAGTTAAAAGAATAAGAAAGAAAAGGAGAATAAATATGACAACATTTTTGTTAGTGTTTATAGTAACAGCAGTTGTTTTAGCATTATGTCTTTTAGGGTTAGCAGTTAAAATAATTCTTAAAAAACATGGAGAGTTTAAACGTCAATGTTCAAGCATAGATCCATATACAGGAGAAAGAATGAATTGTATGTGTGGTAAAACAAATGTATTAGATTCATCTTGTGAGCAGAAAACACACACAATACTTGAAGTTGATCAAACATTGTTAAAAGAGGCGTTGAAAAAATGATTTCTCAGCAAGACAAAGACAAGATACTGCAAGCAACACAGATATATGATGTAGTTAGTGCGTTTATTCCACTAAAAAAAAGAGGAGCGAACTACATTGGTCTTTGTCCTTTTCATAATGAAAAAACACCTTCTTTTAATGTTAATCCTTCACGAGGTATATTTAAATGTTTTGGTTGTGGCGAAGGTGGAGATAGTGTTAGTTTTTTGATGAAATATCAACACTATACTTATCCTGAGGCTCTTCGTTGGCTTGCTAATCGTTACGGAATAGAGATAGAAGAAAAAGAGCTTACCCAACAAGAGAAACAAGAACAAGATGAAAAAGACCAACTATATAACATTAATGAATTTGCACAGAAATATTTTAATCAAGTTTTGTTAAATGATGAAGAAGGTAAGAGTGTTGGTCTGTCATATTTCAATGAAAGAGAGATTAATCAAAAAACAATAGATACATGGGGCTTAGGTTATTGTAAAAGTAATTATGATGATTTTACAAAATATGCTCTAAAACATGGATACACAGAAGACCTTTTAATTAAATCTGGTCTAACAATAAAAAGTGAGAAAACAAATAGTCTTTATGATAGATTTCATGGAAGAGTAACGTTTCCTATATATAATATCGGCAATCGTGTTCTTGGTTTTTCGGCACGTATATTAACAAAAGAGAAAACAAAAGCAAAATATGTTAATAGTCCAGAAAGCCCAATATATACAAAAGGTAAGGTTTTGTTTGGATTAAACTTTGCAAAGAATGATATTGTTAAGAATGACTTATGTTATTTAGTTGAAGGTAATGTTGATGCAATAATGATGTATCAAAATGAAGTGAAGAACGTTGTTGCAACATCAGGAACAGCATTAACTAATGACCAAATATTATTGATAAAAAGATATACAACTAACATTGTTATTCTTTATGATGGTGATGCGGCTGGCGTTCATGCTGCAATAAGAGCAACAGATATGTTCCTACAACAAGGATTAAAAATAAAGATTATTCTCTTTCCAGATAATGATGACCCAGATTCTTATGCAAGAAAACATACACAAGATGAGTTCCAAGAATTTTTACATACTAACGCACAAGATTTCATAACATACAAAACAAATCTTCTTCTTTCGCAAGCACAAGATGACCCTATAAAGAAATCAACGCTTACTAAAGATATTCTACATTCTATTTCTTTAATTCCAGATATAATAGAGCGTTCAACATATATTCAACAAACTGCAAAATTGTTAGAAATAAAAGAAGAGATACTAACAAATGAACTAACAAAGCAAATAATACATAATAATTTTCAAACTCAACATCAAGCACAACAACCTACAACAACTCCTAATCCAACAACGGAAATACCAACGGAGCAACCTATTATTGATAACGAACAAACACCAATAGCAAATCAAGATGATGAATCACAAGAGTTGGCAGTTATTAGTTTGATTGTTAATAATTATGAAACAACAACGCATCAAAATATAATAAATACAGAGAATAAGATAGAGACAATAGAGATGCCTTCACAACAATATATCATCAATGAGTTGCTTCAAGACAATATAACATTCAATAATCCACTCTATCAACAAATACTCACCCTTTACATTGACTATTATCAAAACAATCAAGACATACTTCCATTACATCAATTACTTCATCATTCTAATCCAGAAATACCACAACTTGTTTCTCGGTTAATTGTAAATCCATATCAAATATCAGCATTGTGGGAAGATAAATATCATATTCATACACCATTACCAGATAATCAAAACATAATTGACCAACAAATAAATCAAACTCTTTTACATCTTAAATTACATAAAATAGAGCATAAACTTACTTCTATTTATAAAGAAATAAAACAAAGCACAAGTCAAGAAGATTCATTAATATTTCTTAGTCAATTAAGAGATATTACTAAATTAAGAAATCTTATTGCAAATGAATTGCATATAAGAATAAAGTAAATCCACAAAAAATGAAAAAGACAAACTATATACGAAATCATTACTCATATCTTATCATTATTATCTTTGGACTTTTATATCTAAGTTTTCTTTCTAATAATCCCTCAGGAGATAGTTTTGCTAATACATATCTTTCTCAAACAACTCCATCGTATTTTTCTGCTCATCATTTACTATATTCTTTTTTTGGATATATAGTTCTTAGTGTTTTCCCTTCAACATGGTCTTCTCTTGCTATACTTCAAGTTGTTAATGCAATGTTCTCTGTTTTTACTCTTTTGCTTATCCGCCGTATAGTGAAAAGACAAAATCCTAATGAAAAATATATTGCTTATTCAATAGTCTTTTGTGCTTCTACGTTTAGTTTTCTTCGCTTTGCAACAGATAATGAATGTTACATCATACCATTGTTTTTCACTATGTTGGGTATTTATTACCTACAAAGTTTTTTAAGAGAAAACAATATGCAACGTTTAGTAAAGATGGCTTTGGCATTAGTTGTTGGAACATTGTTTCATCAAATAGTTATAATAACATTGTTGTCTATCTTTGTTTTTCTTTGTTTTAATAAGAACAAAAAATATGTTATAACATACACTCTTCTTTCTCTTATTGTACCACTAACTTATTGGATAATATCCATAACACAAAATCATACTTTTTCTCTTATTGCTTTGTTTCATTTTATTACTCACGATTATTATTATGGTTATGCTGAATCTCCTATTATTAAACAAGTTGTTATTCTTGGTTTTGTAAGTTTTGTTCGCACGTTTATTCAAGTTCATGGTTATATGTTTAATATCATTAAGCATATGCCTATTCTCTCTATATCAATCATCGTAATCTGTCTTTTCTTCTTCATTATGGGTATTAGACATTTATTGATTAGTAAAAAACAAGAACTAACTCTTTTTCATCAACGCCGTTTCATTAGAACAATATGGGTAACATTTATTGCTAATTTGTGTTTTGCTCTTTTAAGTAATGGAAATAGTGAGTTTATGGTTCTTCTGCCATTTCTATTAACTATCATTGGAGTATATTACTATAAAGATAATTCTTTTATGGCTTATCTTGGTTATGGTTTTCTTTTGTGGAATATTATTTTTGCATTAATTCCATACAATCAAAAAAACTTAAATACAAATACTTCACTTGTAACATATATTCATAATAATCCTAATAATATTTATCTGCTTAAAGATTTGCCACCAATAGAGAATGAATATATGTATAGGTATCATCAACCTTTGCCACAATCTATTTATATCATAAGAATAAAACAAAATGATATTGATATGTTACTTAAAACTAAGAAAACTATAATCACAGATGCTTATCAACCTAAGGATAGTAAGACAATATCTCGTTCATCAATTGTTGCTAAGGAGCAGATTAAAATATTGATGAAATATAGTACAGAAAAAAATCCATACAAAATCTATAAGATAGACCCACCATTAACAACAATATATTCAAAGACAGACAATATTAATTTGAATAAAATAATAATAAAGTAAAAAATAGTTCTTTAATTCATTTCAGCCGATTACTTTTTACTGGAATTGAACTCGTTTTTGAACTTATAGAAATGAATTCTTTGAAGGATATTTTTCTTTAAGGCATAAAAATAAAGATAAGGTTCTTCAATATGATAATTACCTAATGGGAAAATCTTTTCAAGCAATGGCTGATAATATGATTGCTTATTTAAACTATCAACAATTAAAACATTTTTTTCTTTGTTAAGATGAACATAAAAAGTATCGTTGTTAGTGTTGTTGTGAAACATAACGCCCATAACTTTCATTGTATCATCTTTCCATGAAATAGGATTAATACAAACTTTGTTGTTTTTTAGTAAAGGAGAGATTGCATTAACGTTTGCTACACTATTAAAACAAATAACTTTACCAATATCAACGCTATCTTTGGCAGGAACTAAATAAGGATAATTTTTTACTTCATCATTAGTTATACAATAACCAATAACATAAGAAGCAATAAGTCTTTTATAAGTTTTTTTATCAATATGATGTTTTAACAATTCAATTACAGCTTTGCCACCTTGACTATGTCCAGCCAAAATGAAAGGACGGTTTTTGTTGATATGTTTTAAATAATAATCAAAAGCATTAGTAATATCTTCCATTGCCACCTTAAAGTTTTTTTCAATAGAAGTATTGCCTTCGAACCAACAATTCATAGATATTTGACGGTAATAAGGAGAATAGAAATTGCAACTATCACCAAAAATATTCTTAGCAATATCAATACTAAGGGCAACAGATTTCTTTTGATTAATATTATTAACGTCCATAAAATCGTTTCTTCTGTCTTTGTCATCAAACCAAGACCAGATACATGTTGGAGCAATATAAAAAACATCAACATCTTTCAATCCAGCAATATTTCTGTTTTCATACCAAGAACAAGAGTGTCCGTATTGAGTCTTATCAAGAAAACAATACGGCATAAGTTTATCTTTATTGCAAGATGTGAAAGATAAACATATTATTAAGAAAGAGAATATGTATAATATATTTTTTTTATTGATTATCATATTTTAGAACATCATTACAAACAAAGTCAAGAACAATTTTAGAGTCTTTAAACAATTGTTCTGTTTCGCTACCAGAGTGATATTTGTTTTGGCACACCACACGCTTTATTCCGCAGTTTATTATCATCATAGCACATGTTCTACATGGTGTCATAGTACAATAAAGAGTTGCACCATCAAGAGCAATACCTCTTTTTGCTGCTTGACAGATAGCATTTTGTTCTGCATGTACTGTTCTTACACAATGATTACTAACATTACCATCGTCATCAATCATTTTTTTGAATAAGTGTCCTACTTCATCACAATGAGGTAATCCATTAGGACTGCCAACATAACCAGTAACAAGTATTTGTTTATCTTTAACAATAACACAACCACTTCTACCTCTATTGCATGTTGCTCTCTTTGCCACAACGCTAACAATCTCCAAAAAATACTTATCCCAAGAAGGTCTTTCTTTATGCTGAATGATAGCCAATACTTTTTTCACTTCTTCATCTAAATCTTCCATTGTTCCATTGTTTAAGAAAGTAAAATCAGCCCTTTCCATACAACTTCTAATGTTTTGTTTGTTTTCATCTTTGGAGTCCATCTCTCGTTGGTCGTTTGCAACAAATGTTTTGAAATCAACGTTGTCTGTCTCGCTTTTTCTTGCCTTTATTCTTTTATATCTTGTTTTAATGTCAGCATCAATAGAGAAAAGAATGAATTGAGTATTTTCTTTTAGATAGTCAATCTCTTTAACATTTCTAATACTTTCAATCACACAATTATTGTTTTCTTTCTTAGCTTTTTCAAGCAAACCTCTTGCAATAAAATCATTTCCTTGGTCGCTTCTAAGTCTGTTAGCAACTAATGTCATAGTATCTCTATTAACATCTAAACCAAGTTCTTTTATTTTCTCAACTAAAAATTCTCTTGCAGAGAAATGAACAAATCCACTTTTCTTTAATACATTTACAATAGAACCTTTTCCAGCTCCAATAGAGCCAGTAATACCGATAACTAACATAATAAAACTAAAAATTATTTAACTCTAAACTTAAATTCTATTTTACTTAACTCTTCATTAGCTTTAATTATCTTGTTCTTTAATCCGTCTTTATGATTATGAATTTTCTTATTCATTTGAATATCAGATAAAGCTAAGATTTGAAGAGCTAAGATAGCAGCATTCATAGAACCGTTGATAGCAACTGTTGCAACTGGTATTCCAGGAGGCATTTGAAGCATAGATAAAACAGCGTCTAAACCATCAAGAGAAGATTTTATTGGTACTCCAATTACTGGTATAGTTGTCATAGCAGCAATAACTCCGGGAAGAGCAGCAGCCATTCCAGCCCCAGCAATAATAACTTTTATACCTCTTTTTTCACAATTCATAGCAAATTCTTCTACTTCTTTTGGTGTTCTATGTGCAGATAAAGCATTGATTTCAAAAGGAATCTCATTATCATTTAAAAATATGGCAGCTTTTTGCATCACTTCAAAGTCAGAAGAACTACCCATAATAATACTAACTAATGGTTTCATAATAAAATTTATTTAATGTATCTAAATATAAGTGTAAAATAATTTTCAAAGATATAAACTTTTAATGAAATAAGTACTAAAATAACGAAGTTTTTTTAATTTTTCTTGAAGAGTTAGTGAAAAAACATAGCGAAATAAAGTAAGAAAATAAAGTTTTTTGAGAATTAATAGTTAATAAGTTAAAATAAAATCATAACTTTGCACATTTAACATAAAACATACAAAAGAACAATGAGAAGAAACGAGAGTAATAACCACGATTGGAACAGAAATGATAGGTCTTCGGAGAGAAGAAGTGATAGAAACGGAAGACAATCACAATCAAGAGATAGAAGAAATAGCAGAGACGATAGATCTGGTGGTAGAGAAAGAAGAAGTAGAAAAGACGACAATTCAGAAGATAGAGATAATATGTTCCAAGATAGAAGAAGAGAGAACGGTTCACAGGAGAAGAGAGGTGGTTTTTCTGGTAAAAGAACATATCAAAGAAGAGACGATAGAAGAAATAACAATGACGATAGAAGAGGTGGTGGTAGAAGATTTGATGATGACAGAAGAGATGACAGAAGAAATAATAATGACGATAGAAGAGGCGGAGGTAGAAGATTTGATGACAGGAGAGACGACAGAAGAAATAACAATGACGATAGAAGAGGCGGAGGTAGAAGATTTGAAGGAAGGAGAGACGATAGAAGAGATGATAATAGAAGAAGATTTGATAGGGGAGATGAACGTAGAGAAGAAAGATTTTCTGAAAGAACAGGTAGAAGGCATATAGATGCACGTAAATATACTTCAAGAAAGAAAGAGGATTATCAAACAAAGGCAGAAGATTTTGAAAATATACCAATACAACAAGAAGGCAGTAAAGAGAAGATAAGATTAAATAAATACATATCTAATGCTGGTATTTGTTCAAGACGAGAGGCTGATGTGTTGATAACGACAGGTGTTATTTCTGTTAATGGAGAAATAATAACAGAACTTGGATATAAAGTATCGCCAGATGATATTGTTAAATATGATGGAAGAACATTAAAGAATGAGAAGAAAGTATATATATTACTAAATAAACCAAAAGATTTTATAACAACATCTGATGATCCTCAAAATCGTAGAACAGTTATGGCATTGATTGATGATGCTTGCAAAGAAAGAGTTTATCCAGTTGGAAGATTAGATAGAAATACTACAGGATTATTGCTTTTTACAAACGATGGCGAACTTACAAAGAAACTTACTCATCCTTCATTTGGAGCAGCAAAAGTATATAATGTTGAATTGGATAAAGCAATAAATAAAGAAGATATGGAAAAACTATTAAATGGTGTTGAATTAGAAGATGGTTTGGCAAATGTTGATAACATATCTTATACAAATTGTAATCCACCAGACAAAAAGAAAGTAGGAGTAAGTATACATTCTGGTAAAAATAGAATAATAAGAAGAATGTTTGAGGCAATAGGATATGATGTTGTTAAATTGGATAGAGTTTATTTTGCAGGACTTACAAAGAAAAATCTTTTAAGAGGAAAGTATCGTTTCTTATCAGAACAAGAGGTGGCATTTTTGAAGATGAACAAATAAACACAATTATATTTCTTTGAAATAAACTTTAAACATTATGAATAAATTATATCATAGAATGTTAAGAGTAATCAATAAGGTGATGTATAAAAGATATATTTCACCATGGATTATTGCTATGATAGATTTGTTCCTTGTTCTTGTGTCCATACTTCTTTCAGGTGCAATATTAGGAATGAAAGAAACATGGCTTCACTTTCCTTATGATATATATTCTTTACGGTTTATTGTATTGACTCTTGTTGTTACTGCAATAAATATACGATTATTTAAAATACATCATTCCATAATAAGATACTCTTCATTTTCTGATATGATAAGGATAATGGGAGCATTGTTTGCAAGTAATGTAATATTGTTTATCATTAATTATATTTACAAATATGCGGTACTTAATGGGGAAGATGATTTCATACCTAAACAACTTTTGTTTTTAAACTTTTTTGTTACATACATACTTTTGTTTATGTTTAGAATGTTTATTCGATGGTTGTTTGAAAAAGCATATCATAGTGGAATAGATGCAAAATTCACAATAAAGATAATAATTTTTGGAGCAGGTCATACAGGTATTGCAACAGCAAATGCTTTAATGAATACCAATAAGAAATATTATATAAAAGGATTTATTGATGATGACAAAAATCTTTCAGGTAAAACGATTATGGGATTTAAGGTATGGGGGAGCGACAAAGAAGATTACATTCTTAAATATAAAGATATTGACCAATTGATAATAGCAACCAATAGAGTAAGTATAGAAAGGAAGAATAAGATTTTTGACATTTGTCATCAAAATAATATAAAAGTGCTTACTGTTCCACCTGTAAAGAATTGGATTGGTGGCAAGTTGCAAGAAAATCAAATAAGAGAAATTCATATAGAAGAATTGTTAGGAAGGAAAGAGATTAAACCAAACCAACCACTTATACAACAAGCATTAGGAGGGAAAAGAATACTTGTTACTGGGGCGGCAGGTAGTATTGGTAGTGAAATCGTTAGACAATTAACAAAATATTCTCCAACTATTATGTTATTAGACCAAGCAGAGACACCACTTTTCTACATACAAAATGAACTTAATGATGATTATCCTAAATTAAATAAAATAATAACAATAGCATCTATTAATGATAAAAAGCATTTAGAAGAGATATTTTCACTTTTTCAACCACAGATAGTTTTTCATGCAGCTGCATATAAACATGTTCCAATGATGGAAACATCGCCTTATGAAGCAACATTTACAAATGTAATTGGAACAAAAAATGTTGCAGACCTTTCAATGAAATATAACGCTGAAAGATTTATAATGATTTCAACAGACAAGGCAGTAAATCCAACAAATGTTATGGGAGCAACAAAAAGATATGCAGAGATGTATGTTGAAAGTTTAAAGAACAATAAAGATAATCACACTAAATTTATAATCACACGTTTTGGTAATGTACTTGGAAGCAATGGTTCTGTTATTCCACGATTTAAACAACAGATACAACAAGGAGGACCACTAACAGTTACTCATCCAGAGATAACTCGTTATTTTATGACAATACCAGAAGCATCTCGTTTAGTACTTGAAGCAGTTACTATGGGAGAAGGTGGCGAGATATTTCTTTTTGATATGGGCAAACCCGTAAAGATAAAAGATTTAGCAGAAAGAATGATTAAACTTTCTGGATTAGAACCACAAAAAGATATAAAGATAGAGTATGTTGGGTTGCGTCCAGGAGAAAAACTTTATGAAGAATTATTGACAAAGAAAGAAAATATATTACCTACATATCATCAAAAAATATTTATTGCTAAAACAGAAGAAGTTAATGTTGATGAGGTAAATAAGAGTATTGAGTCCTTAAAGACAATACTTAATCAAACTTCACAAGATAAAGATTTTTTAGAACAGCAAGAGATGAATATAGTAAGGAATATAAAACAAATAGTTAAAACATTTAAATCAAATAATAGTAAATTTGAGCAACTTGATAAATAAGTGATGAAAGAAAAAAAACTATTGTTTGTTGGAGGTAGCAAATCCGTTCATACCTTTAACCTTTTAGCATTAATACAAGATTATTTTGATGAGAGTCTATTAATAACAGATGCTTTTAATCCTTTGCATAAAGATGTTAAACAGATACCTGTTGCATTTTCATTAAAAAATCCTTCACATCTTCTATCTTCAACAATAAAGATAAGAAGAATAATAAAAAATTATAAACCAGATTTTATTGTTATATTACAAGTTGATACAGCAGCTTTTTTTACAACGATAGCCAATAGAGAACATATACCATCACTTATTATTGGAATGGGAAGTGATATTCTTATTACACCCAAAAAGAACTGTCTTTATAAGTTTATGGCAAAATATGTGTTGAATAATAATAAATATTACAACACAGGAGCAAGATATGTTGCTAAGAAAATGCAAGAAATAATAAAAAAAGACGTAGATGTTGTTGTTGCTAATTTTGGGTTTAATAGTAATATTGTACCAAAACAAAAACAAAACATTATTTATAGTAATCGTTTGCATAAGCCTTTGTATAGAATAGATAAAATAATAAGGAGTTTTGCTATCTTTGTTAAAAAGCATAATGATTGGACATTAGTTGTTGCAGCAAATGGTGATGAACAAAATCTTAAAAATTTGGTAAAACAATTGCATATTGAAGATAAAGTTAAGTTTGTTGGCTGGTTAAATAGTGATGAGAATAACAATTATTATGCTATTTCTAAGATATGGGTTTCTATTCCAGAAAGTGATTGCACACCTATTTCATTAATGGAAGCAATGGCAGGCGAATGTATTCCTATTGTTAGTGATTTGCCAACAATGCACGAGTGGATTAATAATAAAGAAAATGGAATAATAGCAAATAATCTTGAAGAAGATTTCTTTTCTGTTGCATTAGATTTAGATTATGATTCTGTTGTGAAGATAAATAAAAATATTGTAGAAAATTATGGCAGTAAAGAAAAGAATAGAGAAAAGTTTTATAGTATTTTTGATAAAGAATTTAAAAGAGAATAAGAGGGATATTTAAAAAAATGAAAGTTGTTCATATTACGACAGTTCATCAAAGAGATGATGCAAGAATATTTTCCAAAGAATGTGTTTCTTTAAAAGATAATGGTTTTGATGTTGCTTTGATTGTTGCAGACGGAAAAGGAGATGAGATAAAACAAGGCATAAAAATATATGATATAGGGATATATAGTAGTAGAATAAAAAGATTATTGTTTTCAAGTAAGAAAGCAATAAAGAAAGCAAAAGAGATAGGCGGTGATATTTTTCATTTTCATGACCCAGACCTTTTGATTGCTATTCGCTCACTTAAATCAAAAACGAATAAAGTTGTCTTTGATTCTCATGAAGATTTTCCAATACTTATGTATCAAAGACCATACATTCCTATCTATTTAAGAAAAATATTCTTTCTTTATGCAAAACACACTGAGAAAACAACAGCCAAAAAGATTGATGCTATTGTAACAGCAACTGATAAGATAAAAGATAAGTTTGTTTCTTATGGCGTTAAGAATGTTGTTACAGTAAAAAATTATCCTATAATAGATTTTAATCAAGAAGATAAAACAATTAATAGTCATAAATCTTTGCCATTAATAGAAAGAGAGCCAAAAGCATGTTATGTTGGTGGTTTAACAAAGATAAGAGGAGTTGAGCAGATGATAAATAGTTGTGAAAAAGCAAATATTCCGCTTATTCTTGTAGGACCATTTGATGATGCAACATATTTCCAACAGATGCAAACTCTTAGTGGGTGGAAAAATGTTGAGTATTTAGGGCGTTTGCCTCATAATGAACTTAAAGAAAAAGTATATGATAAGGCAACAATAGGATTAAATCTTTTGCTTGATGCCCCAAATCATAGAGATGCAATACCTATTAAACAATTGGAATATATGAATGCGATGTTGCCAGTTGTTACAACAAGTTATATTAATTTTTGTAAGCAGATAACAAAGCAAACGCAATGTGGTATAGTTGTTGAGCCTGATGATATAGAGCAAACATCTATGGCGATAAAGTATTTAATGAAAAATCCACAACAAGCAATGAATATGGGCATTAATGGATATAAGGCAGTGAAAGAAAAATATAATTGGGCTATTGAAAAAGACAACTTACTTAAACTATATACAGAAGAATTGTTTAAGGATTAATGTGTTAATCAAACGAAGAGATAATTTTTTATATTGAAAAGTTGGCAAAGATATATCGCTTATTTATAATAAATAAAGAAAAGTACTTAACATAGTATTGATCCCCAAAAGACCCCCATACATTTATTAAATACTTTTCTCAATTGCAAAACTACAAAATTATTTTAATATACAAATGAAAAAAGCAAAAAAGTAAGAATATATTAGAATAAGTTGTTTTATGATTTGTCTTATTTGAGCATAATGAAAAGATAAAAAAATGAAATGAAGAGATATTTGAATAAAATGAAGAGATATTTTTTTATCTCTTCGTTATATTCAAATGGTTCTTTATCCTAATAAATGTTTGTTTTAATATTAATATACTCTTTCAAGAATAAGACGTACTTTGTTTGGTGTTACTATTCCATTTTCGCCAACATTCCAATGTCTTTGCTCAAAACGAGAGACGATAGTATTTATAACATCTTTTTTAATGTCGTAGTCGCTAAGTCTTATCTTCATACCAATACTCTTAAAGAAGTTCTCTGTTTTTTCAATTACTAAGTCAATAGCCTTGTTTTGGTCAGTAGTATCTATATGCCAAACATTCTTAGCATACATTAATAATTTATCTTTTTTCTCTTTACGCATTATGTCCATAGTTCCAGGAAAAACAATAGCAAGTGTTTGCCCGTGGTCTAAACCACAAAGAGCAGTTATCTCGTGTCCAATCATATGAGTAGCCCAATCTTGAACAACTCCCATAGAAATAAAATTGTTTAATCCCATTGTTGCACAAATCATAAAGTTAGCATAAGTCTGATAGTCTTTTTTGCCACTTGTTAAGTCTGGAGCAATGTTGATAAGAGTTGAAAGTATGCCTTCTGCAAAACGATCCATAAGATAAGTCTTGTTATCAAAAGTAAGATATTGTTCCATTGTATGAATAAATGTATCAACAATACCATTAGTTATTTGCCTTTGAGGTAAAGAATAAATATTTTCAGGATCTAAAACAGAGAATAAAGGAAAGCAATGAGTAGAAGAAAAAGCATATTTTTCTTTTGTTTCTCTCCTTGAAATGACAGCACCACAATTCATCTCGCTACCAGTTGCTGGAAGAGTTAATACTGTTGCAAAGTCCAAAGCATCTTTAACGGTAGCTTTGCCTGAAATAAAATCCCAAGCATCGCCTTCATATTTTGCTCCGGCAACAATAAATTTTGTACCATCAATAACACTACCGCCACCAACAGCAAGAACAAAATCAATCTTTTCTGCTTTGCATTTGTTTATAGCTTCTTTTAAAACTTCGTATTCAGGATTGGCAGGTATTCCTCCAAATTCAGTAATATTATAACCTTTTAATGCGTTGATAACACTATCATAAACACCATTCTTTTTGATGCTTCCTCCGCCGTAAGTTATCATTATTTTTTTGTCTTTTGGTATTAGGGTAGATAATTGTTTTACCTCACCTTTTCCAAAAACTAATTTTGTTGGATTTTGAAATGTGAAATTGTCCATAGTATTAAAGATTTTATTTATTTATGTATGTTTATCTGTCAAAAATAATCTCACCTGTTTGACTGCTATAAGTGAAAGAACCAAAATCTTTTAATCCATTCTTATTAACAATCATAGGATATTCCATACCCTTCTTTACAATAACTTCATATTTCTCGGCTGTGTATTTACCAATATTTGCATTCTTAAATGTTAAAACAGAATTATCAAGAATATTTCCATTATCATCAAAAGCTTTTTCTTTGTTTTTGAAATCATCTTTTGTTATTCTTCCAGTAAGAAGGAATTTTGTTGCTTGGTCCCAATCCAAAACGGCAGCATCTTTGTATCTTTCATCATATATTGCAGGTACAGCAGCACCATTTAATATGATATATATTTGAGATTTATCGCCATCAATCATTGTTATCTTAATGTGATTGTCAGTATATATTATAGGAATATCATTAACAGGTACTGGCTTTTGTCCGCTTACCATATCAACGACCTTACTCTTCAAAGCAACATCTTGCAAAGAATCTTTAACTTCTTGTGGTACATAATCAGTACGAAGAACTTTAAATTCTGTTCTACGATTTAATTGATGTGCGGCTTCTTTTTCTCCTTTTGTTTTAAGACCATTAATATAAGCATCAGTAAGTGTTATACCTTTTGGAAACTTATATGTTTTCTTACCATAAACAACAACGCATTCTCTCATTAATGTTCTTGGTATTCTATCGCCATAACCTTTTGCTACCATTCTTTCTCTTTCTATTCCACGAGCATGAAGAAACTCTACTACGCTTTCGGCTCTTCTTTGACTAAGAGTATCATTAGTAACTTTTGGAAAAGGACGAGAGTCTGTATGAGAAGCAAGTTCTATTACATAAGTTGGATTATTAACAAGTATAACAAGAAGGTCTGAAAGAGAATCTTGATATTGGTCTTTTAAATCCCATTTGGCTAAATCGTATCTTATTTCAGGTAAAACAACAGGCTCTTTTGGAATAGGAGTAAGCATAAAGTTATGAACCATATCTTTGCTTGTTGTAAGTCCAACCGTTGTTTCTTTACCTTCGTTGTTCATATAATCTATTTGACTAACTTGAATCTTATAATTTACGTTATATTTTACTTGGTCTTTGTTGAAAGCATATTCACCATTACTATTAGTACGTGTTTCTATTTGAGTTTTATCATCACCAATAAGTTTTACTTTTGCATTTGGTATTGCTTGCATGCTTTTATCATCTTTAACCTTACCAGATAAAGTAAATAACATAGGAGCACGATAGAATGAATATATATCATAACCACCTGTTCCACCTTCACGATTAGATGAAAAATATCCACTTTCTTCTGCTGCCATACTTCTATCTTCATTATAATTAAAGATAATACCTATTTCATCAAAAGGAGTATTTATAGGATATTTTAGATTTTGAGGTTCAGTCCATTCTCCATTAACAAGTTCTGTTGAAAATATATCATAGCCTCCAAGTCCAGGTAATCCATCAGAAGAATAATAAAGATGATTGTCATCTCTAAGAGCAGGAAACTCTTCTTTACCTTCTGTGTTTATTTGTTTGCCAAGATTAGTAACATTAGAAAATTGTTCATTAACATTGCTTCTTGTTGCTTTCCAAATATCATAATCTCCTTCTCCTCCTGGACGATTAGATGAGAAATAAATAGTAAGTTCATCACTTGTTACTGCTGGGTGAAAATAATTATATGCAGTATCACCTAAATTTAACATTGCAAATTGTTCTGTTGCATCATTATTATTTTTACCGTTCTTACCGTTCTTATTGTTCTTATTATTTTTATCTTTATTGTCTGTGTTTTTTGTTGAGGAAGTTGTTTTCTTACCTTTTGTTTTTGGAGGTTCTATTGGATTAGAATATATAGCACAATTTAGTTGCATGTTCTTTTTTATGTTACATCTTGAAAAATAATAATGAGTTGTTTTGCCATTAGTTATTTTTATAAGTTCTCCTTCATTAGCATCAGTATTTACACCACTAACGCTAAAATTAGAAGGCTCACCAAATAGTCCTGTTTTTAGTTTGCCAGCAGAAAATATATCAGAAAAATATTCACCTGTCCAAGCATCTTTATCCTTGCTTTCTTCGTTAGGTCTTGAAGAAGAAAATGTTATTGTATTACATTCTTTATTGTCATCAAATGTAGGTTTCCAATCATTCCATTCTGTATTAAGAGCTTTCTCTTCTTTTATATCATGATGAGTAGGATTAGCCATCCATTTTTTTGCTAATGGAATACTCTCTAATCTTCTTTTTGCTAACTCATCATTAGGTACAAGTTTTAAATATTCTTTATAATTATATTCTGCATTATCCCAATCAGAAAGAAATCTTTGAAAGTCTGCCATATAAAGATATATCTTCGGTTGAACAGTATAATATTTTGCTTTAACTAATCTTTTATATGTTTTTATAGCTCTTTCTTTGTCGTCCAAGTATCTATAACATTCAGATTGTTGAAACAATATTCTATCTTTTTCTTGTCTATTTGCTTTGACCTTAGAATAAGACTTAGAATATAAATCAACAGCTATCACATATTGTTTTGCATTAAAAGCATCATCAGCTTTCTCTGTCAAACTTTGTTTCTGTGCAAAACACCCAAAACTTAAACTTATTAGTAATAAGAAAACAATTCGTTTGATATTCATATTATTATAATTTTTTACATATTATTTTAAAGTTACAAAGATACAAATATTTTTTTGTTCTTTTTCATTCTTTAATATAAAATTATTTATTTTTCTTTAAAAGCATTCAAAGTTATGAAAAATATAGTGCCTTCATTTTCTTTTGAAGAGAAACTTATCTGTCCATTATAGTTATCTAAAATGCTTTTAACTATTGAAAGACCTATACCATTTCCTTCACTCTTTGTGGAAAAATGAGTATTAAATATTTTATCTCTATCTTCCTGCTTTATTCCACAACCATTATCTTTAATATTTATTGTGTATTTATCTTCGTTTTTATCAATGCTGATAACGATTTTGCCATCATCTTTATTTTTATATAAAGCTTGTGAAGAATTTTTGATAAGGTTATTCATCAAACGAATAAAAAGTTGTTTGTCGCCATTAACATAAATAGGAGCAAAGATAGGTGTAGTATATTCTATCGTTATATTTTCTTGATTGTTAAATAAATTGATGGCATCTTTAATACACGCATCTATATCAACTTTTTCATTAGTTATATTTTTGTTCTTACTATAATCACTTAATTCACTTGCAATATTGCTTATTGTATCAATCTGATTGATTAGCGAAGGCGATATTTCTTTGAACTTTTCACTAAATAATGTCTTGTCTTCATCATAAAGTTTTTGCAAATACTGAATAGACAACTTCATAGGAGTAAGAGGATTCTTTATATCGTGGGCTACTTGTTTAGCAAGTTCTCTCCATGAAGATTCTCTTTCGTTTTGTTTTAATAAATATGAACTTTCTTCTATTTTATCTACCATAAGATTATATGCTATAATAAGTTCTCCTATCTCATCTTGTCTATTCCAAACTATTTTTTCATTCTTTTTGTCAATATTCAATCTATTTAGTTTGTCTTTTAGCATAGATAAAGGCTTGGTGATGATATTACTAAGAAAGATAAATATGATAACACTAATACTTATCCAAAACAAAAATATGTTGATGAAGTTATTAACCATATTATTTATGTTGTCTTCCATTGTTTTTTGTTGGTTAATAAAAGGTATGTTAAGATATGCAACTGTAATACCTTTTTCATTCATTATTGGACAATAAGAAGCAAGAAATATTCTATTGCCTATCTTTTCTTGTTGATAAAACATGGTAGTATTGCCTTTTTTCAATTTATTTAATGCTTTATTGTCAATCATATTTAAAAGGTACCCTTTCTCAAATATTGTTTTTTGGGAAGAAGAAATTAAAACTCCATTTGTGTCAAACAAATTTATATCTGTTAAAAAAGAATTAGAAAGAGATGTTAAGGAAGAATTTGATAATTTAAGTTTATTGTTATTATATAAGTTCTTTTCTAATTCTATTTGAACGCTTTGAGTTTTTTCTTTTAGTATATCTATATTATTTTTTTTGTTTAAACTTCTTATACTGCTTATTCCAAAAAAACCTAATATTAAAGAACTTATTATAAAAGCACCAATAAGTGAAAGCAATATACTGCTTCTTATTGTTAAAGATAAGGTAGAAAGATGTGGTATTATATTAATTATATATTCTATACTTATCATTACTGTTAGTGTGAAAAAGAAAAGAGAAATAATATTTAATAGATTATAAATAAATTCATTTTTATAACTAACTACCCATATTGTTTTTTCTTTATCATTATTTACGTAATAATTATTGTAAGTTTTTTCTTTAAACCAACCTTTTATCTGTTTGCTTTTTGTTAAATCAAAATTTCTTTCTCCATAAGAATAAACCAAATTGTTTTTATAGTATTTAGCATAAGAAAGATTATCAAAATTATCATCACTATCATTGCCCAACAACAAAGAGTAATTCATATTTTTTGATTCTTTCTTTTTCAAACACTCAATAAATATGTTTTTATTATCAAGTTTTGAAAAATACATATATGTTTTACTGTCATCAATTTCGCTATTTTCAACAAAACAACAAGTATCTTTGCAAAACCGACTAACATTCTTTAATCTATTTGCTACATAATCTAATGTATTAGTTACATAGTTGTTTGGTTGAACGACCATAATTTCATTATCATTAAATACAAGTACTCCTATATGATAAGTGTCTTTTAGTTTTGGAAAATATTTATTGGTTATATATTTTTCTATTTTTTGGCTATAATTTGTTTTAATAATTTGTTTTAATTGTTTGTCAGAATTAAAACGAAGAGATAATTTACTAAATCTTTGTTCTAATAAAATATTTCTTTGTTTTGATAAAGTATTTGCTTTGTTTTCTACTCTTTGTTGAAGAGATTTGTAAGCAAAGCATTCTATTATCGTTCCACAAAGAATAGAGATACAAAGAATAATCAATAGTTTCTTAGATAAAAAATAACGGTTTTCTTTGTTAATATTACTTATCTTGATTGTAAGCAAATAAACTAAGAATCCACTCAAACTAATGATTATGAAAAATAATATATTGTATTTATTTGTACAAAATATTATGTTTTGGAATTTTGTACATAAACATATAATCAAAGAGCAATATAAAACATAAATTAGTATCAAAAGAAAAATTGATACAATAGGTCGTAGTTTGTTTTTCTTTATAAGAGAAATGAAGAAGACAATTGTGAAGAATATAGTAATTAGGATAGATAAATGAAAAATAAAGAAATCTGTTTGTGATAAATTAAGAGAATAATGAGAAGTATCAAGATAACAGACCACATTGTTTGCTATCTTTATTGGATAATTAGTTTTGACAAAAGATATATTTATGTTTTTGTTTAGAGTAAAAGGTTCATTAAAAGAATTGTCAAGATATTTGTTTGTTATAGAGTAATTGTTTTTGATAAGATAAAGGAACACTGTTGTTGTGTCATTGTTTTGTATCATTTTTTGTAGGTAATGGCCATTTTTCAATTCAATAATATTTCTCTTGTTTTTTAATACAGAAGAATCCACAGGTATTGTGTTCGTTTGCCAATAAATTAGACTATCACCAGAGAAAACAAATTTATTACCTAATGTTGTTATGTCGTTAAACGTTTCATTAATCTGTTTTTCAAATCTTTTATTTATATTTTTGTTGTCAGTTTTGTTGTAAAAAAATAACACACCATTTGCGATATACAACACAATTAAAATGATTATAAAGTATAGATTTCTTTTGTTTTTCATAATTTCAGTAATTTTAATTAATGCAAAGATAATTAAAAACAATAGAATAACAAAGTTTTTATCAAATATAAAATGGAATAAAGAAACATCAAAATAGTTTGTTATTTTATTGAGATATAAATAACTGATTATCAAATAATGTAAATTCTATCATATCAATAAATAAATTTTTTCTTGTCAATAACACAATATTTTTAATATCTACGACGTTTGATATGTATCCAATCACGTATTAATCGTGTTGGAACGTATCAACACGTATATTAATTTTTGATTTATACAATATATATTATTAAATATAATAAATTTATTCACTTTGATACATAAAAAATATTTACATATCTTGACGAAAATGACAACACTTATCAAAATAGTAATATTATGAAATATTAACATAATAATATTGTATATAATTGATACGTTATAAATGAACTAAATTAAAACAAAAAACGAAAATGAAAATAACATTTGAACCAAAGGAAAAAGTAGTGGCAACATATCTTAATCATAGAGTTGTTACAGATGAACCCATAGAACAAGGTGGGGAAGATTCAGCATTAAATCCATTCCAAACATTTTTAACAGCAATAGGAACATGTGGTGGAGTGTTTATGAAAATGTTTTATAAGAAATATAATTTGTCATTGGACGGAGCATATTTGAATCAAGATTGTGAATTTGACGATCATGGTATGTTAAATAAAGTTGTCATTACAGTACATGTAGGTAATTCTTTTCCAATGGATAAACAAAATGCACTAATTGCAAATTTGAAAGTTTGCAAAGTTAAAAAACATTTAAATCCTGATATAATATTTGAGTATAAAATAGAGCAATAAAAAAGGAAAAATAAAAATTTTCAACATTTTTTTGTTATTTTTCTTTGTCAGAAGAGAAAATCTTAGTAATTTTGCAACTCATTTTTGAAAACGTAAAGAAAAATAACAAAAAAAATGTACGCAATAGTAGAAATAGCAGGTCAGCAATTCAAGGTAGAAAAAGATCAAAAGATATTTGTCAACCGTCTTCATCAAGAAGAAGGTGCAGATGTTAGTTTTGACACCGTAATGTTAAAGGACGAAGATGGTAAAATCTCAGTTGGTAATCCAACAGTAAGTGGAGCAAGCGTAAGTGCAACCATCATCAAACATATCAAAGGCGATAAAGTCTTAGTATTCCATAAGAAAAGAAGAAAAGGTTATCAAAAGATGAATGGTCATCGTCCATATCTTACACAAATTCTTATAAAAGAAATCAAATAAGGTAAGATAAAAAAGTTAAATAGATTAATAATTATTAAAAAAGGATACAGAAATGGCTCATAAAAAAGGTGTCGGAAGTTCAAGTAATGGTCGTGAATCCGAGAGTAAAAGATTAGGAGTAAAGATATATGGCGGACAGAAATGTATCGCTGGTAATATAATCGTACGTCAAAGAGGAACAGTACATAATCCAGGAGAAAATGTAGGTATTGGAAAAGATCATACATTATACGCATTAACAGATGGAGTTGTAGAGTTCAAAAAACGTAGATATGACCGTTCTTTTGTTAATGTAAAACCATTAGCAACAACAGAAGAATAAAAAAAAGTTAAAAAAACTACGAAAAAAATATTGTAGATTCAAAAAAAAGCAGTAATTTTGCACTCCCAAATTTGGGACAAGAAAATGTAGATTTTTTGAAATACCGTAATAGATAGGTTCAATAATAGATATTGAATCTATTTCAAAAAGCTTAAACTAATAGTGATATTAGAGATAATAAAAAAGCTTAAAAG
>JAKVOZ010000017.1 GCA_022482545.1 Bacteroidales bacterium | reverse complement strand
TAGGAAGAAATCTTTCAACAGATGCAATAATTAATTTAATAAGTAAATAAAAAAAACAATAACAATATGACAAACACATTAAATTCAATTACAAAGACTTCAACAGCAAAAGTTATAGGTCAATATATTGTAATACTTATAGGCATTATGATGTATTGTTTTGCTTGTAGTGTATTTCTAATACCTAAGCATATCATAGGCGGAGGTGTTGTTGGTGTATCATCAGTAATTTATATTCTTACAGGTTTTCCTGTCGGTATAAGCAATCTTGTTCTTAATGCAATATTACTATTAGTCGGATTCAAAATTCTTGGAGGACGTTTTGGTATCAACACTATCTTTGGTATTGTTGCTTCTTCTCTTTCTTTCATTTTATTACAACAAGTTATCGGCATTCAAGACATTATTGATTCAAGCAAATTTGATCCTTTTATGAGTGCTATTATTGGAGCAATGATGTCTGGTGTTGGAATAGGTCTTTGCTTTACTAATGGAGGAAACTCTGGTGGCAGTGATATAATTGCTTTAATAGTTAATAAATACTACAACGTTAATCCTGGAAGAGTAATATCTGTTGTTGATGCAGCAGTTATCTTTTCTTCTCTTATCATTCCAAAAAATGGATTTGCTGAACTTGTTTATGGTTTCATTGTTTTAGGTGTTTATACCTACACTATTGACTTTGTTATTGAAGGAAGAAAACAATCATATCAAATAACAGTATTTTCTCAAAAGAATGCGGAGATAGCAGATGCGATAGGCAATCAAATAAGAAGAGGAGTAACTCTTTTGGAAGGTTGGGGCTGGTATACAAAGAAAGACCAAAAAGTATTACTTGTCATTGCTCAAAGAACAGACAAAGTTGCTATTATGCGACTTATCAAAACCATTGACCCAGATGCTTTCATATCTGTTAGCAAAACGGAAGGTGTGTTTGGAAAGAATTTTGACACTCTAAAAAAATAAATACAAATGAAAAGTAAAAACATCATTGTTTTACTTTTAATATCTTTTTGTTGTTTGGTTGTAGTTTCTTGTAAAAAAGACGACTCATCAAAAAACAAAAAGATATTTCGTTATAATGAATCTGCAAACATATCTTCTCTTGACCCTGCGTTTGCAAAAGATCAAGCAATGATATGGGCAGATAATCAAATATTTAATGGCTTACTTCAATTAGACTCTTCTCTTAATGTTCAACCATGTATCGCTAAAAGTTATCAAATAAGTGAAGATAAACTAACTTATACATTTCATCTTCGCAATGATGTTTTCTTTCACGATAGCCCTTTGTTTAATGGTAAGAAAAGAAAAGTTGTTGCTAATGATTTTGTATTTAGTTTCAATCGTATTGTTGATAATAAACTTGCCTCACCAGGGGCATGGGTTTTTGACAAAGTAAAACAAAACAATCATATTTATTGTTTTTCTGCCATAAATGATTCAACGCTTCAAATAACATTAAAAGAACCTTTTTCTCCTTTCTTACAACTATTGTCTATGCCTTATTGCTACGTTGTTCCAAAAGAAGTTGTAAATTATTATAAAGATGATTTTCGCAAACACCCAATAGGCACTGGTCCTTTCAAGTTTAAGTTTTGGAAAGAAGGCGTAAAACTTGTTCTTATTAAGAATGAAAATTATTTTGAAAAAGATTCTCTTGGTACAAGACTACCTTATCTTGATGCGGTTAATATTAGTTTCATTGTGGATAAGCAATCAGTGTTTTTGGAATTTATTAAAGGCAACATTGACTTCATTTCTGGCATTGACCCAAACTATAAAGATGAAATTCTTACAAGAAAAGGTACTTTGCAAGATAAATATAAGAATAAGATTAATCTTTCTACTTTGCCTTATCTTAATACAGAATATCTTGGTTTCTATCTTGATTCAAAAGACAACAAAAACAATAATATTCTTTTAGATAAACGTATTCGTCAAGCAATCAACTATGGATTTGACAGAGAGAAGATGATAAAGTATCTAAGAAACAATATTGGCAAAGCAGGTATTTATGGTATCATTCCGCAAGGTTTAGGTGGTTTTGATAGCAATGGAAACAAATATTCATATAATCCTCAAAAAGCCAAACAACTTCTTATTGATGCAGGTTATTTTTCATCAAAGAAATCTCCAACAATAACTCTTGCAACAACATCTGCCTATCTTGACCTTTGTAAATATATTCAAGGACAACTTATTCTTCTTGGTATGAATATAAAAGTAGATGTTAATCCTCCAGGAGCATTACGCGAACAGATAGCACAAGGCAAAAGTAGTTTCTTTCGTGGGTCTTGGATAGCAGATTATCCTGATGCAGAAAACTATTTATCTTTGTTTTATTCTAAGAACTTTGCTCCAAAAGGTCCAAACTATACGCATTTCTCTAATAAACGCTTTGATAATCTTTATCAAAAAGCCAGTAAAGAAACCTCAAAAGACAAACGTTATGCTTTATATAAACAGATGAATGATATAATAATAGAGCAAGCCCCTATTGTTGTATTATATTATGACCAAGTACTTCGTTTTACTCAAAAGAACATATATGGTTTGCATTCCAATCCAATGAACCTATTAACACTTAAAACCGTAAAAAAGAAATAATCTTCTATTTCCTTTATGCAAAACATAAATAAAGAAATGATTATATTATAGATATATTTCAAATAAAAGAGCAATTATTAAATAAATTTATTTTACTGATATTTAGATTTTTAAAATATTGGTAATGAAAAAAGATTAAAAAAAGTTTGGCAGTATTAAAAAAAGCAGTACCTTTGCAAACGCAAATCGCAAATGACTAATTAGCTCAGCCGGTAGAGCACATCCCTTTTAAGGATGGGGTCCTGGGTTCGAATCCCAGATTAGTCACTTTGTTTATGATGTTTTCGGATAACTTGACAGCAATGTTGAGTTATCTTTTTTTATGCCCAAACGACATCTTTCCAACTCTTCGTTTTATTAAATTCTTTCCTTATTTCATTAAAATAGAATAAAGAACTATTTTATTGTCTTTTGATTCCATTTTATTAGAATAGCAATCCATTTTATTAGAATAGCAATCCATTTTATTAGAATAAAGAACTATTTCACAATCTCTTTATTCCAGTAAAATAGGATAAAAAGATAGTGAAATAATTTAAAACTAATAACCAAGTATTTTTAACATTGATTTATGACTTTGCTCTTTGGCAAAAAGTTTGGTTGTCCATTCTCCATTTTCATCTTTATCAAGAATAACATGTTTTGGTTGTGGTATAAGGCAATGTTGTATGCCACCATAACCTGCAAGACTTTCTTGATATGCTCCTGTATGAAAGAATCCTATATATAAAGGCTCATCATCGCTATTATTATATTTTGGAAGAAAGACTGCATTCGAATGCGTTTCTGCTGAATAATAATCCTGACTATCGCAAGTTAATCCTCCCAAAAATACTCTTTGATATTCATTTCCCCATTTATTTACCGGCAACATAATAAACCTTTGTCCTATACCCCATGTATCTGGAAGAGTTGTTATGAAAGACGAGTCAATCATATACCAAAGTTCTCTATCATTTTGACGTTTCTGGTCTATAATAGAATATAAAATACAGCCAGCCTCTCCCACCGTGAAAGAACCAAACTCTGTGAATATATTAGGCTCTTCTACTCCTTGTTTATTGCATATTTCTTTTATTTGAGCAAGTATTTCTTCTGCCATATACTCATAATCATACGAAAAACCAAGAGAATTTTTTATTGGAAAGCCTCCTCCTATATTTAATGAGTTTAATGTTGGTGCTATCTTCTTTAAATCACAATATATATTAACACATTTTTGCAATTCATTCCAATAATATGCAGTATCTTTTATTCCAGTATTAATAAAAAAGTGTAACATCTTTAAAGAAAATCTCTTATCATTCATTACTTTTTCTTTATAGAAATCAATAATATTATTATATCTTATACCAAGACGTGACGTGTAGAAGTCAAACATTGGTTCTTCTTCTGATGCAATACGAATACCTACATTACAATGAGAATTTACTTGTGATTTTAAAACATCTATTTCTTCAATATTATCTATTATAGGTATAACATTATGAAAACCACCTTCAACTAAACGTGCGATGTTTTCAATATATTGAGGTCGTTTAAATCCATTACATATTATAAATTGGTCCTTATCTAACTTACCTTGATTATAAAGTTCTTCTATTATATTTATATCAAAAGCCGAAGATGTTTCAAGATTAACTTCATTTTTCAATGCTTCATCAAGAACGAAAGAAAAATGCGAACTCTTTGTACAATAACAATAGTTGTATGTCCCTTTATAATCTATCTTTGCAATTGCAACATTAAACAATCGTTTTGCTCTTTGGATTTGGGAAGTTATCTTAGGTAAATATGTAATTTTCAACGGTGTTCCATATTGTTTAATAATATCTAATAAAGGTATATCATGAAAAAGTAGTTCATCTTCTTCTACTCTAAATTCATCTTGCGGAAACTCAAAAGTTTGGTCAATAAGATCAATGTATTTATTCTTCATTGTTTTATTTATTTTATTTTAAGTTAATTACTTAATATTTTATTTCACAATCTAAATAGTTTAGATTTAAAATAATTTGCAAATATAGGAATAAAATCAATTCACTATTCAATAAAACAAAGAAAATTAGCACAAATTATTCATTTTTTTGGTTTTTTATCTCTTCAATAGAATAATATTTCATAATTTTGCAATTCTTTTTTAAGAGAAAAATTTTTTATAAAAACAATTAATAAAAGAAAAATTATATAATAATGAAAAAAAGCATTATTTTAGCATCAGTATTTGCTATTCCATTTATATGTGGAATTATGACAGCATGTTCTCAAAAGAAATCTCACGTAGATTTAGGAGAACTTAAAGATTTAAAAGATTCTGCTTCTTATGTACTTGGTTATTCTAACGGAATGCAAGCACATCAACAACAAGTAGAAATCAATCCTGAAATATTCGCAAAAGCTTTTAGACAAGGATATAACAATGACACAACAGGTGTTTTATCTCAAGAGCAAATGCAAAACGTTATTGAGAAATATAGCAGACAATCTCAGGAAAAACAACAGAAGCAAGCTATGGAAAAAGCAAAGCCAAACATAGCAAGAGCTGAAAAATTCTTAGCAGCAAACAAAAATCAAAGTGGAGTAATTACTACAAGCGATGGTTTGCAATATAAGATAATTAAAAAAGGTACAGGAGCTACTCCAAAATTAAATGATAGAGTTAAAATATTATACTCTTTATCAACATTAGATGCTAATGGTAATATAAAGAAACTTACATCTGATTTTGATAATCCTAAAACAGAACCACATTTAATGGGTCTTGATAATGGAATACCTGGAATTGTTGAAGCATTACAATTAATGAATAAAGGTTCTCGTTATTCTGTTTGGGTTCATCCTAAACTTGGTTATGGTATACAAGATTCTCCAGATTTACCAGCAGGAAGTCTTTTGATTTTTGATATTGAGATGGTAGAAATAGTATCTGGTGGAAACAAATAATTAATTTAAATTCAAATAATTTTGTTGAATTAAAAAAAGTTTGTATTTTTGCAAACTGAAATTAAGAAAAAAAGCGTTAAGAATTTAGTTAAGAAGTAAAACAATATGTATTTAACAAGCGAAAAAAAGAAAGAAATATTCAGCCAATTTGGCAAGAATGAAAAAGACACAGGCTCAGCAGAAGGCCAAATAGCATTATTCTCATTTAGAATTCAACACCTTACTGAATTTACAAAAAGTAATCATAAGGATAAATTCACAAAAAGAGCATTAGTTGATTTAGTAGGAAAAAGAAGAAGATTACTTGACTACTTAAAAGAAACAGATATTAACAGATATCGTGCTATTGTAAAAGAGCTTAATCTTAGAAAATAATAAGAAAGTAATTTGTAACTTTATAAAATGGAAGGCAATTCTAAAACAATTGCCTTTTTTTGTATGTATAGAGAGTTAAGATGCAAAAATAAATGAATGAATTTAAAAAAAAGAAATAATTATTACTCCAATTCAAACTCTCGTTGGATAAAGATGTATAAATAAAAAAGAAAAAGATGACAGGAATTAAAAAAGTCTTCACCTTAGAAGATGGAAGACAAATTGAAATTGAAACAGGCAAATTAGCCAAACAAGCAGATGGTAGTGCAGTAGTTAGAATGGGCGACACTATGCTTATTGCTACTGTATGTGCAAAAAAAGAAGCAGGTGAAGATGTAGATTTCTTACCTCTATCAGTAGATTATCAAGAAAAATATGCTGCAAGTGGTAAGTTCCCAGGCGGATTCTTCAAAAGAGAAGCTCGTCCAAGTGAATACGAAATATTAATATCAAGATTAGTAGATAGAGCTCTTAGACCATTATTTCCAAGTAATTATCACGCAGAAGTGCAAGTTCAAATAACTCTTATTTCTGGCGACCAAAAAAACCCACCTGATGCATTAGCTGCTTTGGCTGCAAGTTCCGCATTAGCTGTAAGTGATATTCCTTTTGATGGCCCAGTATCTGAATGTAGAGTTGCTTTAATTAATGGAGAGTTCTGTGTAAATCCTAACTATGAAGAAATGGAAGGTGCAGAATTAGACCTTATCGTTGCTGCAACAAAAGATAATATAATGATGGTTGAAGGTGAAATGAAAGAAGTTTCTGAAGACACAATGTTGGAAGCTTTAAAAGTTGCTCACAATTCAATCAAGATTCATTGCCAAGCCCTTAGTGAATTAACTGAGATGGTTGGCAAAACTGAAAAAAGAGAATATTGTCATGAAGAAGATGATGAAGATGTTAAGCAAAAACTTCATGATTTCTGCTATCAAAAATGCTATGATTTAGCAAGACAAGGAATAAAAAGCAAACATCAAAGAGAAGATGGCTTTGAACAAATAAAACAAGACTTTTTGGCTACTCTTGATCAAGATTATCAAACAGAACATTCAGTAATGCTTAACCGCTATTTCTCTAACACTGAAAAAGAGGCTATGAGAGATATGGTTTTAAATGAAAGAGTACGTTTAGATGGAAGACAACTTGAAGAGATTCGTCCTATTTGGGCAGAAGTTGGTTATTTGCCTTCTCCTCACGGCTCTGCTATCTTTACTCGTGGTGAGACGCAATCTCTTTCTACTTGTACATTAGGCACAAAACTTGATGAACAAAGCGTTGATGGTGCTATGGTTGAAGGAAGCAATCGTTTTATTCTTCATTATAATTTCCCTGGATTTGCAACAGGCGAAGTTAAAGGAAACAAATCAACAAGTAGACGTGAGATAGGTCATGGTAATCTTGCTATGAGAGCATTAAAAGAAGTTCTTCCATCTGAGGAAGATTGTCCTTACACAATAAGAGTTGTTTCTGATATACTTGAAAGCAACGGTTCTTCATCTATGGCTACTGTTTGTGCAGGTTGTCTTGCTCTTATGGACGCTGGTGTTAAGATAAGAAAACCGGTTTCTGGTATTGCTATGGGCCTTATTGAGAAGAATGGTAAATGGGCAGTGCTTTCAGATATTCTTGGAGATGAAGACCATCTTGGAGACATGGACTTTAAAGTTACTGGAACAAGAGATGGTATTACTGCATGCCAAATGGATATTAAATGTGAGGGTCTTTCTTACGATATTCTTGCTCAGGCTCTTGCTCAAGCAAAACGTGGTAGAGAACATATCCTTAATATTATAGAAGAGACGATACCTGCACCAAGAGAAGACTATAAACCACAAGTTCCTCGTATTGTTAAAATGCAAATACCAAAAGAATTTATTGGCGCTATCATTGGACCACAAGGAAAGAATATTCAAGACCTTCAAAAAGAGACAAGCACAACTATCGTTATTGATGATAAAGGCGACTTTGGTGTTGTTGATATTGTTTCTGCAAACAAAGAAGGCTTAGATACAGCAGTTGCAAGAATAAAAGCAATAATTACTGTTCCTGAAGTAGGAGAAGTTTATGATGGAAAAGTTAAAAGCATTATGCCTTATGGTGCTTTTGTTGAGTTCCTTCCTAACAAAGATGGTCTTTTACATGTTACTGAAATAGATTGGAAACGTATAGAGAACGTCGAAGATGTATTAAAAGAAGGTGATGAAATAAGAGTTAAACTTATAGGTATTGATAGTAAGACTGGCAAGTTTAAACTTTCTCATAAGGTATTAACTCCTAAACCAGAAGGATATGTTGAACCAGAACATAAACCTTTTGAAAGAAGAAGCGATAACAATAGAAGAGGTAACAATGAACATCGTAATAATGACCACAACCATTCTAACAATACAGAGCACACTCATCCTATGAATATAAATAGGAACAGCGACAGATTTTAATAAAAAAAATAATATAATAATTTTTTTCATAATTATTAATAGGTGGGATTTAAACGTCCTACCTTTTTTTATTCCTATTAAATATTGTTGTCTTACCTAATATTTCAGCCACAACAAAATAGTTCTTGATTCTATTTTATTATCTTTTGATTATATTTTATTATTTCTTGATTCTATTAAAATAAATTAAAGAAATAAATTGCTCTTAATTAAAATAGATTGCAAAAAAAGAAGCAGAGATTAAAAAAACCTCTGCTTCCAAATTATTTAATAATAAATCTATTATTTTTCTAATCCACAACGATTACTAAGAACTTACTCTTTGCCCAAAAACTATTTGCGTCCTCAATTTGTAATGATGTTGGTTTGTCCTTACTTCCATTTAATTTATAAGAAGATGAAGAATGTGCTGTAAGTATTTTTATTTTTCTGCCAGGTAATGCGATAGTTTTTAATTTTCTTGCATCAATCTTGTTGTATTTACCTAAATCAGAATCACTGCTTACATAACTTCTTTTCCCCATACCAAGAAAACCACCAGTACTACTTATTATACCTTTTGCCTTCAATTCTTTCTTAGTTCCAACAATATAATATGCTGTATTCTTTTCTTCTTCCACTCTCATTATATGCTCATCTTTTTGTTGATTTTGCTTAGAAAGTTCATCAAGATTCTTATTTAAATTACTTATAACAATATTTTTCTTCTGTAATTCTGTTGTAAGAAGTTGAATTTCTTCTTCTTGTTCTGATATTCTTGATTGAAGTTTATCAATAAATGCAGTTAATTGTTTGTTATTGTTTTGTGTTTTCTTCAATTTAGTACTTAATGCTGCTACTTTTTGTTTATTTTGATTAAGTATTTCATTAATGTCTTGAATTTGTGAAGATATTCTTGAACGAGCATCTTGATTTATTTCACCAGAACGATTCTTTACCTTCTCCACATCAGAATATTTTGATGTTACTGTATTAAGATTGTCCTCTATTTCATTTAATTGTTGGAATAATCCTTCCACTTCGCCATTTTTAGCGTTTAATGCTGCTTGTACTGAGTCTTTAACTGCTTTTTGATTAACAAGTTTTTGTTCTAATTCTTTTTTTCCGCAAGAAGCGAATAAGACTAATGATATAAGCCCTATTGATAACAAAACGTTTCTCATAACTTTACTTTTTTTATTAATTGTTGTTTTTATTTAATTCTAATTAATTATTTTTATTAAATTTTCAGCAAAAGTAATATTTATTTTTAAAATAACGTGTATTTAATAAAATATTCTTATCTTTGCATTAGTTTTTAAACGCAAACAAAATAGTTTTATTGTATAAACTATTGGGGTGCTTACTTTTTTGTAGGCTGAGATTATACCCTTTGACTTGTTCGGTAATGCGAACAAAGAAAAACCTTATCTTCTCAAATAATTTAAAAGATTATTATCCCAAAGTTTTAATTAAAAGAAAAATAGATATGAAACAAATAATAAGTGTGTTGTCTATTGCTGGCAGTGATTCTTGTGGAGGTGCTGGCATTGAGGCTGACTTAAAAACAATAAGTAGTCTTGGTTTGTATGCTTGCTGTGCAATAACAGCTGTAACCTCTCAAAACACTAAACAAGTAAAAGATATTTTTGCTGTTCCTTCTAATATTGTGGAAAGTCAGATTGATTGTGTGCTTGAAGATTTTGATGTATCTGCAATAAAAATAGGAATGATTTACAATAAAGATAATGTTTTTGCAATAAAAAATAGTCTTTTAAGAAACAATTTTTCTAAAAGCATAATCTTAGACCCTGTCCTTGTTGCAACTTCTGGCAGTAATCTTGCAACAAAAGAACTTCTGTTTAGTATAAAGCAAGAACTCTTTCCAATCAGTCAATTAATAACGCCCAATCTTTCAGAAGCAGAAGCAATTGTTGGCAAAAAAATAAAAGATATTGATTCTATGATTGAAGCAGGTAAAGAAATAATAAAATCCTATAAAGCAAAGAATGTACTTATTAAAGGCGGGCATCTTGAAAATGTTGATATGACAGATGTTCTTGTTATGAATGATATGAGTGTAAAGATGTTTAATCACAAGAAAATAAATAGCAACAACACTCATGGAACAGGTTGTACTCTTTCTTCTGCAATAGCATGTTTTTGTTGTTTGAATGATAACAACATAGAAACATCTGTAAGCAAAGCAAAAGAATATGTTACTAATGCAATTGATAATAGTAAGGAATTAAACACAGGACATGGGCATGGAAGTCTTAATCATTTGTTCTGTCCTCAAAAATTAATAATAAAATGAAAGTATTTGTAAATAAGAAAGACAAAATAGTACCAGTTGGTTGTTCTGTTGAAACATTAACTGAAATACTTGGAATAAAAAAAGATGAATCTGTTGCAATCGCTATTGAAATGGAGGTTATTGACAAAGAGAGATGGAGCAATACCATATTAAAAGAAGGCGACAAAGTAACACTTATTAGAGCAACATGTGGCGGATAATTGGCATAACGCAAGAAGATTGTGATATTAAGCAAGAACAAGAAAAGATTATTAGTCTTATTCGCAATAAAGAAGTTGAATTTATTCATATTCGTAAGCCTTCTTTTGATGAGAAAACAATGATAGATTATTTATCTTTCTTTCCTTATGATGTTAGAGAAAAACTATCTCTTCATTCTTTTCATCATCTTAGTAAGCAAATGAATATTGGTGGTATTCATCTTAATAAAAACAATCCTAATGTGTTGAATGGATTAGAGAATAAAAGAATTTCAAAATCTTGTCATAGTATAAAAGAGGTTGTTGAGAATAAAGAAAATTTAAATTATTGTTTTCTATCTCCTATCTTTGATTCAATAAGCAAGCAAGGTTATAAAAGCAATTTTGATTTAAAAGAATTAAAGCAACTTTTTCTTAATAATACTCTTGACAATAAAGTAGTAGCTCTTGGAGGAGTAACAAAAGAAAGATTTTCTATTCTTAAAGATATTGGATTTTCTTCTTGTGCGATGTTATCTGAGTTATGGAATAAATAAAAAAGAAAAGAATGCAAAATAAATCACTAGCAAGAGTTCAGTTTATAACTCATCAAAACGATAGATATTCTTATTATTCTTCTGCAATTGAAGCCTTAGAATGTGGATTAAAGTTTATTCAATTAAGAATGAAAGGTGCAAGTGATAAAGACGTTATTTCAATTGCAAAAAGATTAAGAGTTGAATGTGATAAACACAATGCAATATTAACTATTGATGATAGGATACATCTTCTTCAAACAAATCTTTTTGACGGTGTTCATATAGGCAAACAAGATATACCAACACTTAAAGCAAAACAAATAACAAAAGATAAATATATTCTTGGCTGTACTGCAAATACGATAGAAGATATTGTTAATGCGTATAATGATGGAGCTGATTATATAGGTCTTGGCCCTTTTCGTTTTACTACAACAAAGAAAAACCTTAGCACAATATTAGGCTTTGAAGGTTACGAAAAAATATTAAAAGCAATAAATCAAAAAAACATATCTATTCCTATATATGCAATAGGTGGAATAGAAGTAAAAGATTTGCAACAGATGAAAGATATAGGAGTTTTTGGCGTTGCTCTTTCTTCTGTAATACTTAATTCAAGCAATACTAAACAAACAATTAAAGAGATTATAAATATTTATAAATAACAAATAAACAATGGATAAATTAGTAATAGCAGATAAAGAGTTTTCTTCAAGACTTTTTATTGGAACAGGAAAATTTCCTTCAAATAGAATAATGGGACAAGCCATTCTTTCAAGTGGAACACAGATGGTAACGACTGCATTAAAGAGGATTGACGTTGAAAACAGCAAAGAAGACGATATGCTTCGTTATATTCCAAGAGATAAAGTTGTTCTTTTGCCTAATACATCTGGAGTCAGAACAGCAGAGGAGGCTATTTTTGCAGCAAAGATGAGTAAGGCTGCTCTTGGAACCAATTGGATTAAACTTGAAATACATCCAGACCCTAAGCATCTTCTTCCAGACACAACAGAAACAATTAAAGCAACAGAAGAACTTGTTAAACTTGGTTTTATTGTTCTTCCTTTTGTTCAAGCAGACCCAATAGCATGCAAGCAACTTGAACAAGCTGGTGCAGCAACTGTTATGCCTCTTGCCTCTCCTATTGGGACAAATCAAGGAATAAGGAACAAAGAATTATTAGAAATCATCATTAGTCAAAGCAATGTGCCTGTTGTTATTGATGCTGGTTTAGGTTCTCCTTCTGATGCTGCAAAAGCTATGGAATTAGGAGCAAGTGCTGTGCTTGTCAATACTGCAATATCAATAGCATCTAATCCAATAGCAATGGCAGAAGCATTCAATAAAGCAGTAGAAGCTGGTCGTTTAGCATATCTTTCTGGACTTGCTAATCAAAGTAGTTTTGCAAGAGCAACTTCTCCTTTAACTGCCTTCTTAGATGAGGAACAAAAAAACGTTGATAAATTATAAAAACAGAAAATAATAATGGAAAATAATAAATATATATGCAAGGCTTTCAATGCTTCAAAGAAAATCTATATTGAAGGCAAACAACATAAGATTAAAGTAGGTATGCGTCAAGTCAAGCTTACTGATACTGTAATTGAAGGCAAACGAATAAGCAATGGAAGTATTAATATTTATGATACAAGTGGATTTTTCACAGATTCTAATGTTGAGATTGATATTAAGAAGGGCTTACCACGATTAAGAGAATCTTGGCATAAAGATGATGACAATTTTGATACACTTTCTTCTTTTACTTCTAAATATAGCAATGAGCAATTAGAAGATAAATCATTGAAAGAGTTTCGTTTTCCTATAATAAATATGCCAAAGCGTGCTAAGAAAGGCAAAGAAATCACTCAAATGGCTCTTGCTAAAAAAGGCATAATTACTCCTGAGATGGAATATGTAGCAATTAGAGAAAACCTTTCTAATGACTATTCAAAAACTTATATAACTCCTGAATTTGTTAGAGAAGAAGTTGCAAATGGACGAGCAGTTATTCCTTGCAATCCTAATCACCCAGAAGCAGAACCAATGATAATTGGAAATAAGTTTCTTGTAAAAATAAATACTAACATAGGCAATTCCGCTCTTGGTAGTGATATTGAAAAAGAAGTAGAAAAAAGTGTTTGGAGTAGTCGTTGGGGTGGAGATACTCTTATGGACCTTTCAACAGGAAAGCATATTCACCAAACAAGAGAATGGATAATAAGAAATTGTCCTGTACCTATGGGAAGTGTTCCTATTTATCAAGCGTTGGAAAAAGTCAATGGTATTGCAGAAAACCTTACATGGGATATGTATAAAGACACTCTTATTGAACAATGCGAACAAGGAGTTGACTATTTCACTATTCATGCAGGACTATTAAAAAAACATATTCCTATGGTAGATAAACGTCTTACTGGTATTGTATCTCGTGGAGGTTCTATTATGGCTAAATGGATGAAAGAAAACAATCAAGAGAACTTCCTTTACACTCATTTTGATGATATTTGCGATATACTTTCTCAATATGATGTTGCTGTTTCTATTGGTGATGGTTTGCGTCCTGGAAGTATTCACGATGCCAACGATGATGCTCAATTTGGAGAACTTGAAACAATGGGAATGCTTTGCAAAAAGGCTTGGCAACATAATGTTCAAGTATTAATAGAAGGTCCTGGTCATGTGCCATTGCATAAGATTAAAGCAAATATGGAGAAAGAGATAACAGAATGCCACAATGCACCTTTCTATACTCTTGGACCTCTAACAACAGATATTGCTCCTGGATATGACCATATAACATCTGCTATTGGTGCAGCAATGATAGGTTGGCTTGGAACGGCTATGCTTTGCTATGTAACACCAAAAGAACATCTTGGATTACCTAATAAAGAAGATGTAAGAAATGGTATAATGGCTTATAAGATTGCTGCTCATGCTGCTGATATTGCAAAGAATCACCCTTCTGCAATGGAAAGAGATAACGCTCTTAGCAAGGCAAGATTTGAGTTTCGTTGGCTTGACCAGTTTAATCTTTCTATTGACCCAGAACGTGCTATGGAATATTATGGTGTAGAAAAAATCAAAGAAACTCCTTTCTGTACTATGTGCGGACCAAACTTCTGTGCTATGCGTATTTCAAGAGAAGTTTCTAACAAAGGTAAAATAACAGAATAAGAAAGGAAGAAAAAAAATGATACCAACATTTTATGATACAATAAAAGACCTTGTTTGGGAAGAAGTAACAGAAAGTATTTACAGCAAAACAATTAATGATGTTGAGCGTGCTTTAAGTAAGACCAACCCTGATATTGAGGATTTCAAGGCTTTAATTTCTCCTGAGGCAGATAGGTATTTGGAATATATGGCAGAAAAAAGTCGTGAGATAACTCAAAGACGTTTTGGCAAGGTTATGCTTTTCTATATACCGCTTTATCTTTCAAATGCTTGCAGTAATCATTGTATTTATTGCGGATTTAATCACAACAACGATATAAAAAGAAAAACTCTAACCGATGAAGAAATACTTGAAGAGATAAAAGTAATAAAAAGTATGGGATACGATAACGTTCTTCTTCTTACTGGAGAATTTCCAAGAGTTGCAGGCGTTAGTTATATTGAAAATGCAATAAAACTTTGTCGTCCTTATTTCTCTGCCATCAATCTTGAAGTTTTCCCTATGGGGGTAGAGAATTATGAAAAACTTATTGCAGCCGGAGCCAACTCGGTTTATGTTTATCAAGAGACTTTTAATGAAAACAGATATAAGTTTTATCATCCAAAAGGAATGAAGAGTCATTACAAATGGCGTCTTGGCACACCGGAACGTTTAGCACAAGCAGGTATTCATCGTATTGGCATGGGAGCTTTGATTGGTTTGGAAGAATGGCGAACAGAGATGGTTTATCTTGCAATGCATCTTAGTTTTATGACAAAGAACTATTGGAAACAAAAATATTGTGTTGCTTTTCCTCGAATGCGTCCTGCTGCGGGAGGCTACCAACCTAACTTCCTTATGAGTGAGAAAGAATTTGCTCAAACACTTTGGGCTTTTCGTCTTTTTGATAATGATGTGGAGATATGTATGAGTACAAGAGAAACAATGAATATGAGAAACCATTTCATCACTCTTGGAATAACTTCTATTAGTGCAGGCTCTCATACAGACCCAGGTGGATATGCTCACCCAGATACTAATTTGGAACAATTTCATATCAACGATGACCGTACTCCAAAAGAAATGGAGAAAATGGTTAGAGAACAAGGTTATGATGTTATTTACAAAGACTGGGATAGAATATTAAACTAAAAACAAATAGAAAACATTAATTTCTATGGATTTTAGTGATATTAAATTAGAATGAAGAAAGAAAAAATTAGTTCTTCATTCTACTGAAATAGAATCAAAAGATAATAAAATAGTTCTTTATTTTATTTTAATGGAATAAAGAACTATTTCAATGATTGTTCATTCTAATTTTATGTATTAAAGAAATAAGAGAAAAAAAGAAAAAGAAAGAAAAATTATGTTAAGCGAACAAGAAAAAGAAAGATATAATAGACAGATAATCATACCTGATTTTGGACAAGAAAGTCAAGAAAAGATAAAGAAAGCAAAAGTTATTGTTATTGGTGTTGGAGGATTGGGAAGCATAATAAGTCTTTATCTTGTTGCGTCTGGCGTTGGTGTTGTTGGTTTAGTTGATAAAGATGTTGTTTCTATTTCTAATTTGCAACGGCAAGTACTTTATCGCGAAGATGAAGTTGGATTAAGTAAGTTAAATCAAGCAAAACAAACTCTTAATAGGCTAAACTCTAACGTTAAAATATTACCATTCAATTGTTTTCTTGACAAAAGCAATGCCAAAGATATAATAAAAGATTTTGATATTGTGATTGATGCCACAGACAACTATCAAACAAGATACCTTATCAATGATACTTGTCTCAACCTTAATAAACCTTTCATTTATGGTTCTATTGGCGACACCAAAGGACAGTTAGCAGTATTTAATTATGGCGAAAATCCTTCTTGTTATAGAGATTTGTTTCCTAATCAAAAAGAATTAGAACAAAGAGGTAATGTTAATAAAGGAGTTATGGGCGTTTTGCCTGCAATTGTTGGCTCAATGGAAGTTAATGAAGCAATAAAAATGATAACTAATAAAGGCGAAATACTAAAAGATACTTTATTCACTATTGACTTATCAACTAATGAAACGATGAAACTTCATATTTCTCCCACTATTAAAAGATAAAAAGAACAAACACAAAAAAAGACGACTACTATTTTGTTCGTAGTCGTCTAAAAATGAAAAACAAATTCTCTTTATTTTATTTATTTAACCACAAGTTTTTGACAGTGTGTGTTCTTTTCTGTTATTATTTTTACATAATATATTCCAGATGATAAATCATTTGTTTTTATTTCAACGCTACTATCATTTCTATTTATCTTATATTGTTTTAGTTCTCTGCCCTGAATATCTGTTAGAAGAATATCTGCATCGGTAGTTAAACCACTTATTGTTAATTTTGTTGATTCAACTGCTGGATTAGGATACAAACTCATAACTAAATCCTCTTGATTGTCTGCTTGATTTTCTATTGATAACTCTCCCTTAAATTGAATAATGTATTTATGGTCATTTTCTCCTGCATTAGCAATTAGATGACAAATATTACCATTATTTAATGATGTTTCTATGTTATTAACAGTATCTATCAATGAAACAGAGACTCCTTCTGGTATGTTCTTTACATAGAAATCAAAATTGTTAGTTTGCATTGATTGGAAGTTTATTCCTGTTGAATATGGCAATGTTTTGATTTCATTTTTTAGTATCTGCCTATTATCAACAACGAAATAAGGAGTAACTATTTCAGCATCAGAGTTGGCTATAATATAAGCGTCCCATATATCAAAATCATTTGTTGCTTGATTGTTTATATTAAGGTATGCCTCTATTTCTCTATCATCTGTTTTTGTAACACATGTTATCATATTATCCAATGATGTTTTCTTGCCTGTTGCTTGTGTTAGTTGTGTCTTTTGTAAAATATATCTGTATTCATGATTTGCACTTGGCATATTAACAACAAATCCATCACTCAATGATACTGAATCTTTCTTATCTTTAAGAACTATTTGGAAAACAGATGATTTTTTATCTTTGTATTTAGGTCTTAAAACATAAACACAATTGCCTTGTATTTTACCTACATTATCTGCCATAAACTTATCTAAATACAATGTAGCAGGATAAGGATTAGCAAGCATTGCCCAATAACCAGGTGTATATGTTGTTCCTCCTTGTGAAGTAGATGAAGAAGTACAAACGAAAGGAAATGTATATGAGGTTTGATTATTAAACGTTCCTTCCATTGTTACATCTGTGTATGCTGAATTATCTTTTGCATGCCCTGTATATCCATTGACAATACTATATGTTGAATCCATTGGATAAACTAAAATAGAATTGCCTTGTTGTATTGAATAATCTGTTAATAAATAATTATTAGACCAATTGTTTGCTGCATAATCCCAATACAATGCTGCCATATCTAATTCATTACCATTAGCACTCTTATTAATATTTAACACTCCTGTTTGAATATCATCTGTCATACATTTACCAAACATATTCCAAGCCAATGGTACAACTCTTCTTTTAGCATTTCCTTTAAATGCTGTCGTTGTATTATTAACAAAAGAACCGTTTTGTTCTATATGCACATATTGAGAAGGCATATCTGCTACTGATGTTACAACAACTTTTTCATTAGATTTAATATATTTGCCAGGTACTGGATACCCATTATTTATATTATCAAAATCTTCTACCCAATCACCTTTAACATTTGATAAAGAAGCTTCATTTTCGGCAGTTCCTCCGTTTTCATGATAATAAGTATCTATATGTGAACCTTTCCAATTAGAAGCAAAAACATTATTAGCAGTTCTCCAATATGTGAAATGATCATTACTACCATTATTTCCATATATAGGTCCAACTTGAGACTTATAACTATCATTTATTTTAGTACTATCTGTATAATTTCTATTTATTTGTGTCGTATCCGAACACTGTACATAACAATTCGTAATATAACAAGTAGGTTTGCTCTTTCCTCCACTACCAACAATATAACCACATTGTCCCAATGCTGTTATTTTATTATTTACTGATGCACAATTGTCTATATAATTTGTATCACCAGTATTTGTTCCATTATAAACAGTACCAACTATTGCTCCAACACAACGTAGTCCTTCAAAAACACCATCTTTTACAATAAGATTTTTTATCTTCGCATTCTTAATTCTACCAAAAAAGCCACAATAACGTTGATAATCATTATTTGCCGATGTTATAGACCTTCTTATTATTAAGTTTTTAATAAAATGTCCATTGCCATCAAATATGCCTTGAAACGTATTATCATCTGGATTGGTTGGATTTGATTTATAGAAATGTTGTCCATTTATTGTTTCTTCTGTAAGTCCTCCTATTGGCACAAAATTACTTTTAAGAGTTTTGTCTGTTGTATCTAATTTATATGATGGTCTATCTGTTGAGAAAGTAATATCTTGTGTTAATTTAAAATATTTACCACTCGTATTATTTCCTTGCCCTGCTAAACAATAACCTGACAATTTCAACAAATCTGCTGTTGATGTGATTTGATACGGATCTTCTTTTGTTCCACTTCCACTCAAACCTAATGTTGTACTTGCTATTTGAGAAAAAGCACTTCCACAAAAGAAGACAAATAAAATTAAAATTAATACCTTTTTGCTTTGATTTAAATAATTTTTAATTGTTTTGTTCATAATATTTATTTTTTAATTAAACGTTCTTTTTCATATATATGATTGCAAAAATAATAAAAGGTTTTTCATTATGCAAGTTTTTTTTAATATTTTTTTCATTTTTTATTATTCTTTTTACTTCCGCCATACTATTTCTTTAATTCGTTAAATCATTTTTTTGTTCTATTTGACCCAAACAAAAAGATGATTTTCTATTTTCTTGTACAATGTCAATACATCAGCAATGTACTGTCAGTACAACAGCGATGTACTGTCAGTACAACAGCAATGTACTGTCAGTACAACAGCGATGTATTAAATTAATTCTTTATTACATAAAAAAAACCTCTTACATTAAATCAATTAACATAAGAGGCTGTTATTCTTAATTAAATATTATTATTTTTTATTCTTCTTGTTTTTGCCATTTGATTAGGTTCTTTTTATATGATTTCAAAAAGTATTTAAACCATTTATCATTTGCATATTTATCCGTGATACGATAAGACTCATCTATTTTGTCTTGTCGTTTCATATCTTCCAAAGACATCATTTGTCCAAGACGTTTTTGCACTTTCTTTGTGTGTCGTGCTTTATAACCGAAGTTTTTCAATGCTCCAAGGCTCTCTACTGCTCCTTCATATTGTTTATATTTAATCAAATCCTCGGTTGTTTTTATTGCCAGATTATCATTACCCGTTGCTGTCATTATATCTCTTAATGGTTGATGAACAACACTCATCTCGTTTAACTTATGCACATTGTAAAAACGCTCTAATTCTGAGTATTTAATAAAAAACTTAGTCGTGTCTCCATTTGCCAACAAACTCATCGCATCTTCTTTCATCTTAACATATTCCAAAGGCTCTTCTATTTGACGTTTAAGACTTCTTACTCTTGATTTATCCAAACGGCATTCATTACTTCCTTTGATTTGCATTGCTTTTGTTATGTAGGCATCGGCTGTGTAGAAATCATTCTTACGAATACTCTCCAAAATATCATAAACCATAACATTTATTTCTTCTTGCTTCTTTTGGCATACTTTATCATCTATCGCACGAAGATAAGAATTCATAATATTTACTATCGCTGTATCTTTCTCCATTTTATATGCTTTTATCAAGTCGTCAGTCTTTGCAACCAAACTATCTGCTTTTTTTACATCTCCTTGAAAAATTGCATATTCTGCTTGCGACATTCTTTTGGCAGTAATCTCTCTTATTGCCTTAATATACATCTTATCTACCTCTTTCTTATCCCCTTCCATCTTTGCTAAACGATTGGCTTTTTCCAAAACTTCCAACGCTTTCTCATAATTATTTACTTTGAGAAAAGAACGCGTCTCAAAAAACTTATCATCAACTGCTTTGTCAATAGTATTTACTGAATTTATCGCAACCTCAACACTTTTCTTTGGAGTCTTGTTGTCAGAACTTGCAATATAATCTTTTTCTATCTTACTTACATTCTCTTGTGCATCGGAAATAGTATCTTTAATATAGTTAGCATAATCAATTGTGTAGCCATTGTTTTTAGAGTTATTTTCTATTGAATCAAGTTTTGTATCACTTGGCAACGATGTTCCCTGCAAAAGAGCAATTTGTCTTAATGTATTTTCCTCAAACTTGCCTCCTACCATTGCTGCTAAATCTTTTGCTTTACGAAGAAGATCTACTCTTGCTTCATTATTCTTTGCTTCGTTGATTTGTTTGGCTTGATTAAGATAACTTGAAACGACAGTATTAACAACATTATCAAAAGATGCTGTATCACTTATTGCTTGCCTGTTCCTTTGAAAATAATCATACGTATTAACAACAAAATCTCCCGCAACATTCATCTGCCCCATATCTATTGCTCGTTTAGTAACATCAATATGGTTATCATATATTCCTTGTTGGCATTGTTTAAGATTCTTGTTCACAAGGTTTTTATTGCATATTCCATAAATATCTTTTTCACAATAAGCATTTAATTCATTAAGTATATCATAAGCATAAGCATATTTACCTTCTTTAATGAAAGCCATACTTTTCAAAAGGTTCTTATCGTAAGAATATGCTATGAGATTTTGACAAAGAAGTTTTTGTTCCTCGTTTGGTTTCATCGTTGAAAGAATATTAGTTAAACGAGTAGTTGTTTTTACTATCTGTCCGCTATCCAAACTTATTTTACTCAATTCATAATTAGCCATAATATTATCTTTTTGTGCAGAAACAGATTTTTGGAGATAAGTATAAGCATCTGTTTTCTTATTATTACTTAAAGCACTCATCGCTTTGCAATAATACATATCAGATACTCTTGGCGTAATAAATGTTATCAAGTCTTTGTTGTGTGATAAAACACTCTTTAATTCAATATACTTTGCAAACAATTCATTATCCGTATTATATTTCTCATTATCTTTCAAAAACAATTCCGCATTAGATATTTGATAATTATAGACAGGCAACATATCAACATTGTCGGAAGAAATGGTTGAGATTGTTTTTATTTGTTTGTCATACTTAGTCATCAAATCTTTCTTCTGCTGATTAGATATAACCTGACAATTAACCGTTATTGTAGCTATCAATAAAGCAAAAAACACAAATATTTTTTTGTTCTTCTTCATATTTTTTATATTTTTATTTATTTCGTTGGCAAAGTTAAGATAAATTTTAAGAATAGAAGTTTTTAATATCGTAACTTTGCAAAATAAAAACACTAAATAACTATGAATAAAAAAAACATTACCTTAATTATTAGTTCAATTGCAATCGTATTATCTATTTCAACCATCTTTATGCAGATATTTGTTTTTGCAAAAGACAATGAATCTCCTGATGAACAATATCAAGAAATGATTAAACAACATTACCAAAACTTTTCTGCCTACATTCCTGATAAAGTATCTTTTTGTGGAGAAGAAGTTCCTATGGATAATGTTTTTGTTAGAGAGAGTTTGGATAGAGAACTAACTTATCTAACTTATCAACATGCCTCAACATTCATTGTTCTTAAACGTGCTTTTCGTTATTTTCCTGAAATAGAACCAATATTAAGAGAGAATAATGTCCCAGAAGATTTAAAATTTCTTGCTGTTGCTGAAAGTGCGTTAAACAATGCTGTCTCTCCTGTTAAAGCAGAAGGATTTTGGCAGTTTATGCCTGTTACTGCAAGAGAATTTGGTTTAACAGTCAATGATGAATATGATGAAAGATACGATGTTAAAAAATCTACTTTTGCTGCATGTAAATATCTTAGAGGAGGTTATTCAAGACTAAAAGATTGGGCTTTAACTTGTGCTTCTTACAATTGTGGAGAAAGAGGAGTAAAAGATAGAATGGAAGAACAATCTTGCGACAATTATTGGTCTCTTCAATTAAACAGCGAAACGGCTCGCTATGTTTATCGTATAATTGCATACAAGATAATAATGGAGAATCCCAAACTTTATGGTTTTTACATACGTAAATTAGATTGCTATCAACCTCTTAATTACACAACAATAACTATTGACTCTTCTATAAATAATTTCTATTCTTTTTGTAAACAAATTAATATTCCTTACAAGTATTTCCGCTTTGCTAATCCAGAACTTCAAGCAAAAAAACTTACAAACAAAGAAAAGAAACAATATACTTTGAAAATACCTACACAAGAATCTTTATCTTGGAAAAGTTTAATAAATAAACTTGATAATCCTTATGACTTTCTATAATAGATTATAAATAGTAAAAAAAATAGTTGTAGAGTCTTTTCTACAACTATTTTTTTCTTTTAAATGGTCTACTAAATATTAATGTTTATTTAGTAGCATCATCTATTTGTTTTGCAAATTTTTTAGCTCTTTTGTTTATGCTTTTCTTTGTATCCTTCACTGCTGTTTTTTCAGCATTAACTCTTCTTATTGAGTCTTGTTGAATCCTCTTTTGAAGTGCTGTTTGTTTTGCAGCAACATCATTTCTTACTGCATCCTTAGCATTAGCATATTCTTTTTGTGAAGCTTTTTTCTTGGCATTGATGTCTTTTTTGATGGCATTCTTAGTCTTGTTATTTTCTTTGATAGCTTATTTCTTAGCACTGCTATACTCTTTGTTTGCTTCTTTTTTAATTGCATGTTTTACACTTTGAGCATAAACTCCACTTGTTAAAAGCATACAAGCACTTGCTAAAACGATTAATTTTTTCATTTTTTTACTTAATTTTATATATTTTATAAATTTATGTCTTATCTATTATTTTGTCATAATGATTAAACATCTGCTTGTTCTCCAAAACAATTCTGAATTAGTTATTCTTAATGATGCTGGCGTTTTTTGATTACCTTCTAATTCATAAGATGTTGTTGGATGAGATGAAATAATCTTTATTTTCTTTCCTGTTAATGGTATTTCACTTACATTTCTTATATCTATTTTTGTCATAACTGAAACATCTATATTATTTGCTGCAACAGTTGATTTTCCTAATCCAATAAAGCCTCCTTTATTATTTATTATACCACGAGAAAGAAGCTCTGCTTTTGTTCCAACAATAAAATAAGCAACATTCTTTTCATCTTCTATCTTACTTATTTTTACATCTTTGTTTTTTGATTCATTAGTTAATCTTGCTACATCATTATTAAGATTGTCTATTTGAATATTTTTCTTTTGCAATTCTTTTGTAAGATTTTGTATTTGTTCTTCTTGTTCTGCTATTCTTTTATTAAGATTATCAACAAACGCTCTAAGTTCTTTGTTCTCTTTTTGATTTTTACCAAGTTTACTTTTTATAGCATTTATTTTTTCTTTATTTTGTTGTAATATTTGATTTATCTTCTCAACTCTTGACTTAATATTAGATGCTGCATCTTTTCCTATTTCATTGTTTGTTGCTGTCTGCTTAGAAATGCTTTGATATTGATCTGTTATCTCTGCTAATGATTTGTCAATATCATTCAATTGACTAAACATTGTTTCAACCTGAGCGGTTTTCGTATTCAACAAGGCACTAAAAGAATCTTGTAGGTGTTGTTCTCTCATTTTTTGTTCTTGTTTGTTAGTGCAAGACATCATCATAAACAACACAACTGATGATAACACTACTAATGTCTTTTTCATATTACTATATTATTTTATTTATTTTGCAAAGCTATAAAAAAAATAACTTCTCAACAAATTATTTCTTCGTTTTTTGCAATTATCTCATTATTTTAACAAAATATTTCTTCGTTTTTTTCGTACTCTTTTAAGATATTATTATTAAAGATGTTATGAATGATAAAAAATTAGAAATAATTGGTGCCAAAGCTCACAACCTACAAAACATTTCTGTTGCCATACCAAGAAACAGTCTTGTAACTATTACAGGACTTAGTGGATGTGGAAAAAGTTCTCTTGCTTTTGATACTATATATGCCGAAGGACAAAGACGATATTTAGAAACTTTTTCAGCCTACATAAGAAACTATATAGGCAATATGGAAAGGCCTAACGTTGAAAAAATAAATGGTTTATCTCCTGTTATTTCTATTGAACAAAAATCAACGAATAAAAATCCTCGCTCTACTGTTGGAACGGTTACTGAGATATATGATTTACTTAGATTATTATATGCAAGAATTGCTGATGCTTATTCTATTGCAACCGGTGAGAAAATGGTTAAATATACCGAAACACAAATACTTGATAACATTGAAGAAAAATATAATAATAAAACAATAACTATTCTTTCGCCAATAATTAAAGGGAGAAAAGGACATTATAGAGAACTTTTTGTTCAAATAGCAAAAAAAGGGTTTCTTAAAGTTAGAGTAGATAAAGAGATTGTGCCTATAACAAGAGATATGAAACTTAATAGGTATAAAATTCACGACATTGATATTGTTATAGATACAATAACTGTAAATGAGAAAAATCATAATCGTTTAAAAAAATCTATTCAAACAGCATTCTCTCACGGTAAAAGTAATCTTATTGTCATTGACACAAAGACAAATGAAGTTAAGCATTACTCCCAGCATCTTATGTGTCCAACAACTGGCATATCATATGAAGATCCTGAACCAAACACTTTCTCTTTCAATTCTCCTTATGGTGCTTGTCCTCGTTGTAATGGTCTTGGCATAATAAATAGTATTGATATAAAAAAACTAATACCTAACTTTAACCATAGTATTAATGATGGTGGCATAATTGCTCTTGGAAAACCAACAAAAAATTCTTGGATTACTAAATCATTAATTGCTCTTGGCGAAAAATATGATTTTACTCTTTCAACACCATTAAAGAATTTTAGCGAACAAGCACTTAATGTTTTGCTTTATGGAGAAAATGATGATTTCGATGAATTGATAGATATGTCAAAATACAAAGGTATTGCCAACATTATTCAATCTCAAATTGGTGAAAATGCTCCTTATGCTATAATGAAATGGGCTAACAGTTTTATGAGTGAAATACCTTGTCCAGAATGTGAAGGAAAAAGATTAAAGAAAGAAAGTCTTTGTTTTAAGATTGGCGATAAGAATATAGCAGATATTGCTGATATGGATATAAGAGATATTTATTCTTGGTGTATTTCATTAGAAGGAACGCTCAACAATAGAAACAAAACAATAGGTCAAGAAATAATTAAAGAATTAAAAACAAAACTTAATTTTCTTATTGATGTTGGACTTGGTTATCTACGATTAAATCAAAGAACAGCATCACTTTCTGGTGGAGAGGCTCAAAGAATACGTCTTGCTACTCAAATAGGGAGCGAACTTGTTAATGTACTTTACATTCTTGATGAACCAAGCATAGGATTACATCAAAAAGACAACATCAAACTTATTTCCTCTCTACAAAAACTTAGAGATAAAGGTAATAGTGTTATTGTTGTTGAACACGATAAAGATATGATGATGAGTTCTGATTATATTATTGATATGGGGCCTGGTGCAGGAGTTAATGGAGGAAAAATTGTTGCAAAAGGAACGCCAAAAGAAATATTACAACAAAACTCTATCACATGTGATTATCTTAAAGGAAGAAAAAAGATAGAAGTACCACAAGAAAGAAGGAAAGGTAATGGAAATTTTCTCACTCTTAGTGGAGCAAGCGGAAACAATTTAAAAGACGTTACTGTTAAAATACCTCTTGGAATGTTTGTTTGTTTAACAGGTGTAAGCGGTAGTGGTAAAAGTTCTTTGATTAATGATACTCTTCAGCCTATTCTTTCTCATCTTTTTTATCGTAGCGAAAGAAAACCTTTACCATACAAAAAAATTAGCGGAGTAGAAAACATAGATAAAGTTATTGAAATAGATCAATCTCCAATAGGACGTACGCCGAGAAGCAATCCAGCAACATATATAGGAGTTTTTGATGATATTCGTGCTCTTTTTGCCTCTTTGCCAACAGCAAAGATACGAGGATATAAACCTGGAAGATTTTCTTTTAATGTAAAAGGGGGCAGATGTGAGTCTTGCCAAGGAGCAGGTGTTAAAACATTAGAGATGAACTTCCTTCCTGATGTTTATGTTACTTGTGATGATTGTCAAGGAAAAAGATATAATAGAGAAACATTAGAAGTAAGATACAAAGGATTAAGCATTAATGATGTTCTAAATATGTCTTTTTCGGAAGCTGTTAAGTTCTTTGAAAACTATCCCAACATTGTACAAAAGCTTTCAATAGTAAATAAAGTTGGATTAGGCTACATCACTCTTGGACAATCCTCAACCACACTTTCTGGTGGAGAAGCTCAAAGAATAAAACTATCAACAGAATTAGCAAGAAGAGATACTGGCAAAACACTTTATATACTTGACGAACCAACAACAGGACTGCATTTTGAAGATATTCGTATTCTTCTTAATGTTCTTCAAGAGTTAGTAAATAAAGGGAACTCTATGATTGTTATTGAGCATAATCTTGATGTGATAAAAGTTGCTGATTATATTATTGATATGGGTAATAAAAGCGGAAGAGAAGGCGGAATGATTGCTTATTGTGGAACACCTGAAGATATGATAAAAAACAAAAACAATAGCATTGGTGAGTTTTTAAAAGATGAATTAAAATAAACCATATTAAAAATGTATTTCATTATTTTATAAAATCATATAAACTATTTAAAGACAAGAAGAAATAAGAAAAAAAGAAAGTTTTTCATAATTATATTTTGTTAAGTTGTAAAGTTTTTATAATTTTGCAATCTCAAAAATATGGCGGGGTAGCTCAGTTGGTTAGAGCGTCGGATTCATAACCCGGAGGTCTCGAGTTCAATTCTCGATCCCGCTACTTTCAAAAACAATTTCATTTAATCTCTTTCTTCTGTAAAACAGAATCAATATCGCTTTTAACAAAATAATAATTATTTCCTTTGGTTATATAATAATTAACATGATCTGTTCCTCTCTTTGAATAATGAAATACTTGTGGCTTTCTATCATAATAATACAGCGTAAGTTTATCTCCTTTCAATTCAAATTTTCCTTGAAGTTGTTCTTCCTTATCTAACTTCTCATTGTAATCCTTAAATAAAAAAGTAGTATCTTTATAAAATATAATATTTATGTCGGCAATGTGTGGAATAAACCATTTGCCCACAATATCGGAATAAGGATTTTTATTTTTTATTTGCCCTTTTGCTATTGGAATAAAGCACAAAACAAATAATATTATAGTTATTCTTTTCATCTTATCACCTTTATTTAAATCTATTTTGCAAATATAATATTATTATTTGAATTCACAAAAATGAAACAAAGACCCAGTAAAATAGTTAAAAGTATATTTCTTATATAAAATCACAAGGAGAAAAAGCATCAATTATATGTTCTATCTTTGGTTCTTCGCTATCTATATCAACTATTGAAACAATATCAAATCTTGCTTCAAGGTTTATATTGTTTCTTATTATGTAATTATCTGCCACCTTAATAATAAGTTCTTGTTTTTTCCTATCTACTTTTTCATAAGGCGAACCAAAAACATCCGTTGCTCTTTCTTTTACCTCAACAAATACTATCTCATTTTTATCTATCGCTATAATATCTATCTCATTCTTTTTAAAAGTAACGTTTCTCTGCATAATACGATAGCCTTTTTGCATAAGATATTCTGTTGCCAAGTTCTCCCCTTTTCTCCCCTTTATATAAGTTGATTCTTTCATAGTCTTTCTCTTATTCATCTATTGAATATTCTTTACCATACTTTATCTCTTGTTCCAAAAACGAAGAAGAATAAGATATTTTAACATCAACAACATTTCCTTTTTCATCTTTTACTAAACTATAATCAGGATTAACAAAGCCACCATAAGGTTTTAATGATAGTTTATTATATCTTTCAACAAGCTCTTTGTGAAGGTCTTTATCAATATTTACTCCATATTTTTCAACAAGCTCCTTGCCTTTTTCATAATCTCCTCTTGATTTAATATCTTGAATAATAAAAAGCAAATGACCAAAACACTCTCTTAATTTTTCATAATCTGTAATAGTGAAATAAGTCTTTTTATCTTTAATTTCTTTTTTTATACAATTGCCATTAAGCAATGCGTAATTAGCTATAAGAGCTCTATCTTGCATATGTGCTTCTGTTATCTTTTCATTCAAAGGTATTCTTGCAAGTTGAACCATTAGTCCATTCCTTATATAACTATCATATTGTGCTTTGCCGGTTTCCATACTTGGCATAAGGTTTAACTCCAATAGTTTTTTATCCATAAGATAGTAAAGAGCAAAAAGGTCTGCTCTTGCTTCTTCAAGCGTTGATGAATATTCTTTTAACGCATTTGACGATGTGTTTGGTAATAATTGTCCGCTACCATGACCAAGACATTCGTGCATATCTGTATGCAAATTATCTGCAAGTCTGCCATAAGTCTTTGCTCTCTCTTTCTCCTTCTCACTATAAGCAAATTCATTCAAAGCACTATTCTTTTTTTCCATTGAAGCAAAGAAATAAGCATCAGTAAGATTAGAAATAGTTACACTTTTTGAACCATATTCTTTTCTTATCCAGTCGGCATTAGGCAAGTTTATTCCAATAGGTGGCGTTGGATAACAATCACCTGCAAGAATAACTGCATTAATAACTTTTGCTGAAACACCTTTTACTTGTTTCTTTCTATAAACAGGATTAATTGGACTATTGTCTTCAAACCATTGTGCATTAACACAAAGAGTTTTTGTCCTTTTGGTTTGTTCTATATCCTTAAAATCTACAACACTCTCCCATGTTGCTTTCATTCCAAGTGGGTCATTATACGTTTCTACAAATCCATTAACATAATCGCATACACTTTCATCATCTTGACACCAAAGTATATTATATTTATCCCACGTCGTTAAATCTCCTGTCTTGTAAAACTCAATTAATTCTTTTGTGTATGCTTTTTGTTTATCGTTTTCAGCAAATTCTTGTGCCTTATTCAAATAATAAACTATTTTTTCTATTTCTTTCCCATACTTTCCGTCTATCTTATAAACCTCTTCCTTTATCTCACCTTCTTCTTTCACAAGTTTAGAATTAAGTCCAAGCGAAATAGGCTCTTGTTCGTTAGGTATATTTTGTTTAGAATAAAACTCTTGTGCTTCTTGTCTTGAAATATTCTCATAAAAATTTACAGAAGATGCTTTAACTATATCATTTTTAGTATCATTGCTTCTTCTTATTGGTGCAATATTTGGATTAAAAACTTCATTTATAATAAGCGTAAAAAAATTATCAAGACTTATTTCGTTTTTTCTTCGTTTTTTTAAAAAATTACTTCGTTTTATTGAAAAATTACTTCGTTTTAAAATACTAAGAAAATATTCCTTTGAACATTCCGGCAAAAACTTCTTTTCTCCATAATGATGATGAATGCCATTTGAAAAGAAAAACCGCTTGCAATAGTTCTCAAACAAATGCCAATCATTGCAATATTTATCTCCATCATAAGTTTCTAATACTATTTCCAACACTTTTCTAATCATAATATTGTTTTTGTAGTTTTGGTCAAAGTATATATCTCTTCCCCATAAGGCCGCTTGTGATAAGTAATAGAGATATTGTTTCTGATTAATAGTTAATTTCTCCCACATTGGAACTTGATATTTCATAACCTTACAATCATAAAACTCATCTATCGTATATTGAAATAAATCTTTTTTCTCCATTTTATGTTTTCTTTTATTATTTAATGGCAAAAATAAGAATAAAAATTGTAATTTTGTAAAATAATTGAATAAAAAGCATTTTGAAGAAACTTGATAAACTAATATTGAAGTCATATTTAGGACCATTGGGATTAACGTTTTCCATCTCAATGTTTGTTCTTTTATTACAATTTCTTTGGGCTAAGATAGTTGTTTTAGTTGGCAAAGGATTAGATGCTTTCACTATCTTTAAACTTCTTTGCTATGCTTGCGCAACTCTTGTTCCTATGGCATTGCCTCTTTCAATACTTTTAGCATCTATTATGACCATGGGCAATTTTGGAGAAAGATATGAACTTGTTTCTATGAAAAGTGCAGGCATATCTCTTTGGAGAATATTACGTCCATTAATCATTGTCTCTTTCTTATTGTCTATTGTGGCTTTTTATTTCTCTAACAACATAATGCCAGATGCTAATATGAAAGTTAAACTTATGGTTTATGAGATTAAAACAAAAAAACCTGCTCTTAATATACGTCCTAATGAGTTCTATTATGATATAAATTCGTATGTTATTCGTATTGGAGCAAAAGCAAAAGATGGAAAAAGTTTAAAGAACATTATCATTTACGACCATAGCAAAGACCAAGGAAATATAAGTGTAACAAAGTCTGATAGTGGTTTAATGTATTCAACCGATAATGGAAACACTTTAATATTTAGATTATTTAGTGGCGAAAGTTTTAATGAATCAATAGAAGGAGGAGATTATTTTAAAAGACCATTAACTCGCATTGATTTCAAAGAACAAGTCATTCGTTTTGATGTTAGTGATTTCTCAATACAAAAAGTTGACAAAGACCGTTACAAAACAGATTTCAGAGTCTTGAATTTATCTCAACTAAGAACTAATATGAACGCATTAAATAATGAAAACAAACTTTTTAATCAATCTATTATTAATAATATTTATCTCAATTCTAATCCTTTTCCTAAATCAAATCAAAACAACAATATAACATATAATTTCTATAACGACTACAAGAATCTTAGTCTTGAAAATAAACAAACGGTAGATAAAGTATCTAAATTGATTTCAAATCAAAATAGTAGTGATTATGTTTATTTACAAAGCAAGAACAAAGTTGATAGTGAGCTCATTCGCAGGCATGAAATAGAATTCTATCGCAAATTTACTCTTTCTGCTGCTTGTTTTATTTTATTTTTTATTGGAGCACCTCTTGGAGCAATAATAAGAAAAGGTGGGCTTGGTTTACCTGTTGTTGTTAGTATAATTGCATTCATAATATATTATATGATAGGAACTCTTGGAGAAATGTCTGCAAGAAGTGGTAGCATTTCTACATTATTTGGCATGTGGCTTTCTTCCTTAATATTTCTTCCTATTGGATTGTTCTTAACTCTTAAAGCAACTTCTGACGCAAAAATGTTTAGTGGAGAAATATGGATTAGAAAAATAAATATATTATTAAACAAAATCAAAGAAATAACAAAATCAAAGAAATGAAAATATTACAATTTTGCTATAAACCGCCATATCCTGCTGTTGATGGTGGAACAATAGGAATGAATAGTATTTCAGAAGGATTAATTAATAATAATGTATCTGTAAAAATACTTACTTTTTATTCTTACAAAAATCCATTTGATAAAAATTCCTTACCAGCCTCTTACATAGACAAAACTCAAATTGAAGGTGTTTTTGTTGATTTAAAACCTCACATAAGTGATGCTCTTGTATGCCTTCTTTTAGGAGAAAGTTATGTAGTTAAAAGATTTATTTCTAATAAAATGAAACAACTTTTAAAGAAAACACTTCTTGAAAATGATTTTGATATCATTCAATTAGAATCTCTTATGCTTGTTCCTTATATTCCTATTATTAGAAAATTTTCAAAAAACAGTAAAATTACCTTTCATTGTCCTAATGTTGAACATCTTATTTGGGAAAGGATTTATAAAAGCACTAAAAACATATTCAAGAAATGGTACTTAAAAAAGACTGCCTTAGCATTAAAAGTTTATGAACTTGAACACATAAATGATTTTGATGCTATTTTTCCAACAACAGATATTGATGCACAATATTTTAAAGATAATGGATGCAGGCGTCTTTGTATTGGATTACCTATAGGATTTGATTCAACAGAAAAAATATCTAATATTTTGCCACAAGAAAATACTATCTTTCATATTGGCAGTATGAATTATTTTCCTAACGAACAAGGAATTAAATGGTTTCTTGATAACGTTTGGCAAAAAATTCATGAAAAGACTCCACAAGTTAAAGCATATTTTGCAGGGCGTAATATGCCATTATGGATAACTAACAAACAATGGGAAGGTGTTAATATTGTCGGAGAAGTTGATGATAGTATTCATTTTATGTGCAGTAAAGAAATTATGGTTGTACCTTTATTATCAGGTAGCGGAATAAGAATAAAAATATTAGAGGCAATGAGTATTGGCAAACCTATTATTGCAACAAGTATTGCTGCAGAAGGCATAATGTATGAAGATGGTAAAAATATAATAATCGCTAACACTGCTAACGAATTTGCTCTTGCCATAGAAAGGCTTGTTAATGATAAAGAACTTTTAACAACCATAGGAAATAATGCTTATGAACTTATACATACTAAATATAATATAAACAAAATTGCAAAAGAATTAATTAATCATTATAATAATTTATTACAATAAAGAAAAGATATGAAAATAATTGTTTGTCTTTCTCGCATACCTTATCCACTAAACAAGGGAGATAAATTGAGGGCTTTTTATCAAATAAAAGAACTATCAAAAAATAATGATATATATCTTTTCTGTTTAAATAATAAAAAAGCAAATAAACAAGGTCTAAATATATTAAAAAATTATTGCAAGGAAATAAAAGTAGAAAACATTTCTTTATTTAGTAGCATATTTTCTGTCTTTAAAGCAATATTTTCTTCTCTCCCTTTGCAAGTTGCTTTTTATACTAAAAAGAGAATCATAAAATCTTTTGAAGATTTTTACAATAATATTAATCCTAAAATATCATATTTTCAATTCGTTAGAACAGCAGAATATGCAAAAAGTATTCAAGGAATTAAAGTATTAGATTTTCAAGATTGTTTATCTTTGAATATGGAGCGAAGAAGCAATGTAAGCAAAGGTCTATTCAAATACATCTTTCATTTAGAAGCAAAACGTTTAACAAAATACGAAAATCTTATGTTTAACATTTTTTCTAAATGCACTATTATTGCATCTAATGATAGAGATGGCATACAAAGTGAAAGAAAAAATGAGATAGAAATAATAACCAATGGTGTTGATAATAGTTTTATTAACTATAACTACGAGCAAGAAAAAGAATATGATATTATTTTCTCTGGCAATATGTCTTATGCTCCAAATGTTTTAGCAGCAAACTTTCTTGTTAAAGATATTATGCCCATTGTTTGGAAAGATAAACCAAATATCAAAGTTGTTATTTGTGGAAGCAATCCAAAAAAAGAAGTAACAAACCTTGAAAACAAGAATGTTATTGTTACTGGTTGGGTAAATGATATGAAAGAATATTATGCTAAAAGCAAAATATTTATTGCTCCCATGCAAATAGGAACAGGTTTGCAAAACAAACTTTTAGAGGCAATGGCAATGAACTTACCTTCTATCACAACTTCCCTTGCCAACAAATCTCTCATGGCTCAAAACAATAAAGATATTCTTATTGGAAATAATAAAGAAGAACTTGCCTCTTGTATCTTATCTTTATTAAATGATTCTCATCTCTACTCAACTCTTAGTATGAATGGTAAAGAATATGTTAGAAATAATTTTTCTTGGATTAACTCAACAGAGAAACTATATCTTATTTTTCAACAACTAACAAAGTCTTAAATTTTTCCCATTTTTTATTTCTTTGTCTTATTTTTTTTGTGTTACTTTGCAAAGAATTAAAGAACAAAAACAATACAGAATGATAATAAGAAGCAAAGCACCTTTAAGACTTGGACTTGCTGGCGGAGGAACTGACGTTTCTCCTTATAGTGATACTTATGGTGGATTAGTACTAAATGCCACAATTAATCTTTATGCTTATTGTACAATAGAAGAAACTAATGATGATAAGATAGAAATCATTGCTGCCGATTTAAACAAAAGAGAAGTTTTTCCTAAGAGCAAATCCTTGCCAATTAATGGAACAAATGATTTGCATAAAGGCGTATATAATAGAATTGTGAAAGATTATAATCTTGATGCAATGTCGTTTAGAATAATCACATATTCAGATGCGCCTGCTGGTAGTGGGTTAGGTTCTTCTTCTACAATGGTTGTCTGTATTTTAAAGGCATTTATTGAATGGAAAAAACTACCAATGGGTGATTATGAACTTGCTCGTTTGGCTTATGAGATAGAAAGATTAGATTTAAATCTCTCTGGTGGCAAACAAGACCAATATGCTGCGGCTTTTGGTGGTTTTAATTTTATGGAATTTTTGAAAAACGATATGGTTATTGTCAATCCATTAAAAATGAAACGTTGGATTGTTGATGAATTAGAATCTTCAATGTTATTATATTATACAGGTGCATCACGTTCTTCTGCAAAGATTATTAATGAACAAAAAAACAACACACAAAAAGGTAACACAACTACAATAGAATCTTTACATAAGATAAAACAAAGTGCAATAGATATGAAACGTTGTTTATTAGTTGGCGATATTAATGGTTTTGCCTCAATACTTAGAGATGCTTGGGAAGATAAAAAACAACTTGCTTCTTCCATTTCCAATCCAATGATAGAACAAGTTCTTTCTCTTGCTTACTCTTCTGGTGCTATTGCAGGAAAAGTTTCTGGTGCTGGTGGTGGTGGATTTATAACTCTTGTTGTTGATCCTAAAAACAAATACCAACTAAGTAGTGCCTTAAAACAATTACCTGGCGATATTATTCCTTTTCAATTTAACGATGAAGGTACTCATGGCTGGACTATTTATTAACAATGAAAGAAAACATAAATTATTATGGACGTTATAATTTTAGCAGGAGGTTTAGGAACAAGACTTTCAAGTGTTGTAAATGATAGACCTAAATGTATGGCAAATGTAAATAACAAGCCTTTTCTTGGTTATCTTTTTTTCTACCTTAATAAATTTAAATTAATAAATAATGTTATTCTTTCTTTGGGATATAAAAGTGATTTTGTTATTTCTTGGCTTAAAGACAATATAAACAATTATTCTTTTAATATTGATTATGTTGTAGAAAAAGAACCTCTTTTGACTGGAGGTGGAATTAAATTAGCATTAACAAAAACTTTAAGCAATGATGTTTTAATCCTTAATGGTGATACTTTCTTTGATATTGATATTGATGTTTTTTATTCTTATCACTCTCAAACAAAAGCAAACGTTTCTATAGCATTAAAACAGATGTATGATTTCGATAGATATGGCAAAGTTGAAATAAACAATAATATAGTAACTGCTTTTAAAGAAAAATGTTTTTGTAAAGAAGGCTTGATTAATGGTGGAGTGTATTTAATTGATAAGAATAAAACAAATTTACTTTCTTTTGCCAAGAAGTTTTCTTTTGAAAAAGATTTCTTAGAAAAGAAAGTAAATGATAATGTTATTTATGGTTTTGTTTTCAATAGTTATTTCATAGATATTGGTATTGTGCAAGATTATGAAAAAGCCAATGAAGATTTTAAGACAATATTTTAATACAACTATTATTAATATTGTTCTTTTTCATTAGGAAAATCAGAAGTTTTAACATCTGAAACATATTGTTGAACAGCACTTTTTATTTCATCACCCAAAGACAGATAACGTCTAAGAAAACGTGGAGAGAATTCTTGCGTTATTCCAAGCATATCATGTAAAACAAGTACTTGTCCATCAACATATCCTCCTGCTCCTATTCCAATAACTGGTATTGTAAGTTCTTGGGCAACTTTTTGTGCTAATGATGCTGGTATTTTTTCTAACACTAAGGCAAAACAACCTGCATCTTCTAAAGCATGAGCATCTGCAATTATTTTATCTGCCTCGCTTGTCGTAGTTGCTCTAACTGCATAAGTGCCAAACTTATTTATTGACTGTGGCGTTAGTCCAAGATGTCCCATAACAGGAATACCAGCAGACAAAATACGTGAAATACTTTCTAATATCTCTTGTCCTCCTTCAAGTTTAACTGCATTTGCTGCTGTTTCTTTCATAATTCGTACAGCAGAATTTAATGCTTCTTTACTATTTCCTTGATATGTTCCAAAAGGCATATCTACTACAACCAACGCTCTTTTTGTTCCTCTAACAACAGAAGCAGCATGATAAATCATTTCGTTTAATGTTATTGGAAGAGTAGTTTGATAACCAGCCATAACATTAGCAGCACTATCGCCAACTAATATTACGTCAATATTTGCACTATCTACAAGTTTTGCCATAGAATAATCATACGCTGTTATCATAGATATCTTTTCTCCTTTGAGAGCCATATTCTCAAGCGTATGTACTGTTACTTGTTTATCATTTATTTGATTCGCTATTGACATAATTTTCTTATATTATTTTATCTCGCAAAGATACAACTTTTTATTTAAAACAAGCAATTAACATTATTATAACGTAAATTCTATACAAGAAAATACTTATAAGTAATTGATAAACATTGTCCAGCATTTATCAAAGAGTTTTAACACTCCATAATATCTTTTATATATAAATAAAAAGATTAAAAGTAATTATTGAGAAGAATAGATAAAGAATTTAACTATAAAATCACAATACATTTGTTATCAATATGTATTACATTTAACTCACGTTAAAATAAACTTTTACAAAATATTATACATTATTGCGATCTTAAATTTCTTACAATTGTTAATAATAAAAAAAGCAACACATAAATAACTAGTACATGTATTATATTTAATATTTTATATATCTTCTTTTTTTTGCCTTTTAAAGATTTCACTTCATTATATATTTTTTCATGTCTATTCTTATATTTAAAATATAATATAGATAATACAAAAGTAATTGCTGATAAATATTTTGTATAAATAGAAATACTTTCAAGATAAAAAGTCATATCTTTATAAAAAAAGATAATACCTACAAGGAAAACTATATCCATTATATAAGCATATACAAGTATTCCAATGTGTCCCGCTCCAAAAACATAATAAGTTTCTCCTACGTCCCATAATTTATCATATTTCTTAATAAAATAAGAACACCCATAAAAATAATACTTAAATAGAAATAAATATTTTTTTAACATATTTATATATTTTTTATTTATCTAAACCACTTTGTCTCATCTTTCCATACAATTTACTATGGTCATATTTCTTTGCCACAAAGATAATTATTTATTTTTATTTAAAAGAAATAATTATTCTTTTATTTTGATTTGATTATAGAAAACAAACTACGGAAATCCAGTACATCTATTTTCTTTTTGCGATGTACTGCCAGTACATTAGCAATGTATTTTATTCCTTCTTTATTCTATTTAATGAAATAAAGAATCAATTCTGTATTCTTTAAATTCTTCTAAACCCGAATTTTCAATCGACGTAGACATAGATTCATTATACTCAGCTATTTCTAAATATTTCTTTACATATTTTTCTCTATTTTTTAATGATATGTTATTTCTACTACAATAATTATTAATCTTTGCAATCACATATTCTTTATCTGTTTTTTCTAGAAAATCAATTTTATTATTTTCTATTATTACAATATAAATATATGTATGAGTAACAAAAGATCGAACAGAAAAAATACCATTGTGTTCTTTTTTATACTCCTTATCAGATAACAGATTTACTATAGGAACATATATATCTTCATCTACATTATTCAAATCTTCTACTTCTTTATACAGATCAATAATTCCATTTACATTATTTTTTATTTGTGATAAACATGTAAACGAAATACTAACTATAATAATACTAATTATTATCTTTTTGTTTATCATTGCTTTGATATAATTGTTTTCTATTATTATTCTCCATTGGATTCATATTTTTTATTACATCCATTATTATAATTTATATCAGAAAAATCACACAATATAATAACCTAATAAATTATTTTTTTAATATAGGATCTTTATCATAATCTATTGAATTATTAAAATTAATAAAACCAAGCATATGTTCTAAATTAAAAATTAAATTTTTATTAGGTAAATATATAGCATCATTAATCTTCATAAAACCATTATAATCAATAGAAACACTTTCTTTTATTTTATTATTTTTAATAATATCAATAATTATTTTGGGCTGAAAATATCTTATATTATAAATAGAACTTTTTAATTCAGTTTTCTCTTCTCTAATTATTTTATCAAACAATTGAATATAATAAACATCTATTGATTCCACTTTTGTATTATAATTTATTCTTATAAAATAATCATCAAATTGACAAGGTTCTCCAATAACACTTTCATTATTATCTGCTTGATATATTATTAATTTATAATTATCATAACTTTTTTGACCTAATAAATTCATTGAATAAATTATTAATATCATAAATAATAGTTCTTTAATTAT
>JAKVOZ010000016.1 GCA_022482545.1 Bacteroidales bacterium | reverse complement strand
GTATCTCCATCTATTGCTTGACGACCAGTAATTATTAAATCGTAATCAATACAACGTAATGCTCCTGCCAAAGCGTTTGATGTTGCAAGTGTATCTGCTCCTGCAAATTTTCTATCTGTTAATAATATAGCTCTATCTACTCCCATCGCAAAAGCTTCTCTAAGAATTGCATCTGCTTGTGGAGGGCCCATTGTTATTACAGTAACATGAGCATTATACTTATCTTTTAATTGTAAAGCTAATTCTAATCCACCTTTATCATCAGGATTCATTATACTTGGAACTCCTTCACGTATCAATGTACCTGTTTTTGGGTCTAATTTAACTTCTGTTGTATCTGGAACTTGTTTTATACAAACTACTACTTTCATATTTATTTTCTCTTATTAATCATTATTTTAATAAATGAGCTGCAATAACCATACGTTGTACTTCACTTGTACCTTCATATATTTCTGTTATTTTGGCATCTCTAAACATTCTTTCAATTGGATATTCTCTCGTATAACCATATCCTCCGTGGAATTGAATGGCTTTTGTTGTAACTTCCATTGCTGTTTCTGCTGCATAAAGTTTGGCCATTGCTGCATCTTTTGAATAAGGTAATCCTTTATCTTTCTTATATGCTGCACTACGAACAAGAAAACGAGCTGCATTTATTTTTGTTTCTAAATTAGCTAATTGAAATTGTGTGTTTTGGAATTGAGCTATTGATCTACCAAATTGTTTTCTCTCTTTTGTATATTTAACAGTTTCGTCCATTGCTCCTTGTGCTATTCCTAATGCTTGAGATGCTATGCCTATTCTACCTCCATCAAGAGTTTTCATAGCGATATTAAATCCTTTTCCCATCTTGCCAAGAAGATTTTCTTTTGGAACTTCACAATTTTCAAATATAAGCTCACATGTTGCTGAACCTCTAATACCAAGTTTTTTCTCTTTCTTTCCAATAGAAAAACCTTTCATACCTTTTTCAACAATGAAAGCAGAAATACCTTTATTACCAAGAGATTTATCTGTCATTGCGATTATGATATAAACATCAGCATAACCGGCATTAGTTATAAAAATCTTACTTCCGTTTAAAATCCATTTATCTCCTTTATCTTCTGCTGTTGTTTGTTGCATTGCTGCGTCTGTTCCTGCATTTGGTTCAGTAAGCCCAAAAGCTCCTATCCATTCACCAGATGCAAGTTTTGGAAGATATTTTTGTTTTTGTTCTTCTGTTCCATTTTCCATAATTGGTGCCATACATAAAGATGTATGAGCAGAAACAACAACTCCAGTTGTAGCACAAACTCTTGAAAGTTCTTCAACAGCCATTGTGTACATTTGATTTGTTCCACCTTGTCCGCCATATTCTTTAGGAACAGGAATTCCCATTAAGCCTATTTTACGCATTTTTTCAACTGTCTCCATAGGAAAACGTTCTTGCTCATCTATTTCTGCTGCCAAAGGCTTGACTTCTTTTTCTGCAAATTCTCTAATCATTTGCAAAAATAATTCTTCTTGTCGTGTTAAGCTAAAATCCATTATATTTAATTATTATTCTTAATATTATTTTTAAAGTTACAAAATTAATAAAAATTTATCACAAAAAAGACTTTTTATTATAAAATCACAAAAATAAAGGTGAGAAAATTAAATAACCTTCTCACCTTTAAATAAAACTAAACAGTAATCAAAATATTATTTTGCTACTTTTGTGCTTAGTTCGCTACCTGCTTTAAATCTTACAACTTTTTTTGCAGGAACTTTAATTGTAGCACCTGTTCTTGGGTTTCTTGCTGTACGTGCATCTTTCTTTTGTACTGAAAGTGTACCAAATCCCATTAAAGTAACTTTTTCTCCTGAAGTTAAATAATCAGAAGCTACATTTAAAAAAGCGTCATAAGCTTTCATTGCATCTACTTTTGTGATGCCTGCTTTTTCAGACATTCTGTCTGCAAATTCTTTCTTTGTCATATCTTTTTCTTTTTTATTAATGATTCGTTGCAAATATATAACTTTTTTATTTGTTACACAATATTTTATAAAAAAAATTAACTTTTTTTAATTTTTTCTGAAATCTCCCCTTCTATTCTCAAACCTTTTACTAATTCTTCGGTTTTCATTCTCTTTTTACCAGACATTTGTAAATCAGTAATTTGTACTTTTCCATCAAGACATTGAACGTATATTTCTTTATTGTTTTCTATCCAAAAATTACCAATATCTTTTTTATTGTTATTTTTAATAAATTTCACCGAAAACACTTTAAATTCATAGTCTTTTTGAGTCTTAAAATCAAAAAAAATGGCTTTTGCTGCTGGAATAGGACATAATCCTCGAACAAAATTGACTATTTTATCACCATTTTGATGCCAATCTATGTATGTATCTTCTTTGAAAATTTTTGGAGCCAAACATTGATTATCAGAAATTTCTTCTTGTTTTTTTGTTGTGAAATTGCCTTGTTCTATTAAATTAATTGTGTCAATTATTAGCTTCTTGCCCTTTTCTGCCATCTCATAATATAATTCTTCAAACGTCATTTCTTCTCCAATAGTGATTTCTTTTTGAAGTATTATTTCTCCACAATCAATTTTATCGTTCAACAAAAACGTTGTAATACCTGTTTGTTTTTCTCCATTAATAATAGCCCAGTTTATTGGAGCCGCTCCTCTATATTTAGGTAAAAGAGACGTATGAAGATTGAATGTTCCAAGTCGTGGCATTGAATAAACATCTTTTGGCATCATACGAAAAGCTACAACAATTTGTAAATCTGCATTATATTGTTTTAATTCAGTTAAAAATTCATCACTTTTCATACTTTTAGGTTGAAGTATTGGCAGATTAAGTTTTATTGCCATTTCTTTAACCTCAGAAAATCCTATTTTTTTGCCTCTACCCTGTGGCTTATCAACATTAGTTACAACAGCTACTACATTAAAACCTTCTTTAACTATATGTTCTAATTCAATAGCTGCTATTTCTGGTGTGCCGAAAAATACTATTTTTAAGTTCTTTTCCATTTATTTATATTATAGTGCAGCCATTTTCAATGCAGTTATTGCTGCCTCAACACCTTTATTACCACATCTTCCACCACTTCTTTCTTGTGCTTGTAAAAGTGTATTCGCTGTTAATACACCAAAAATAACTGGTATTTCTTGTTTTAAACTAACGTTCATAATACCATTAGCAACAGCATTGGCAATAAATTCAAAATGGCGTGTTTCTCCTTGAATTATGCAACCAAGACATATAATGGCGTCAAACTTTTTTCTACTAAACATCATAGCTGCACCAAATGGTAATTCATAACTTCCAGGTACATGTTGAACAAGAATATCTCTTTCGTCTGTTCCATTTTCTATTAATGTTTTAATTGCTCCATCTAATAGATTATAGGTAATATCGCTATTCCAATCAGCTACTACTATGCCGAAGCTATACTTTTCTCCCGAGGGAACATCGTCTTTATTATACGATGATAGATTTTTTAATTCTGATGACATTTACTTAATTTTTTTTATTGTTATTTTACTAAATTATTTCTTCGTTTTATTAAATTATTTTCAAAAGTTAGCAAAATATTTCATCGTTTTATTTTACTGCTTTTTATCTTATTCTAATTTTTTCTTTTTCTTTGATTTGAGAAGCATCTTTGAAATTGTTTATTTTCATTAAATCTTCTTTAGTAACTCTAAATCTTTCAGACAAGGATTCCAATGTATCATCTTTTTTTACAATATAATATCTCCATGTCGTTTTATCATTATTGTTAATCATTACAGGCTTATTAGATTCAATTTCTTTTTTTTGAATCATTTTGTTTAATTGATTCTTAGAAACAAATGATGTTCCAGTTAAACATCTATTAATTTTTGCCAACTTAGTTATTTGAGTCCTTTTATTTGCTATTTCTTCTGATGGAGCAATACCAAAATATGATTTATTAAGTTTTATTATCTTTGTTTTAAGTTTATAATTATTCAAATCCACTATCCATTCTGGGTCAAAGCAAGCATACATACATCTACATTCAAAATGAAGATGCGGACCTGTTGAATGTCCAGTACTACCACCAAGACCTATCACATCACCTGCTTTTACAACTTGTCCAACCTTAACTTTCAATTCAGACATATGCCCATAAAGTGTTTCAAGATTATTATAATGCCGTATTAAAACCATATTACCATAACCACCATTGTATCTTGCAATCCTAACAACACCATCAAACGCAGCATGAATAGGGTCTCCTGTATTTAAACCTATATCTAATCCTGTATGAGGTCGTCCCCATCGCCAAGCATAACCAGATGTTTTATGTCCTTTGTATGGAAAACAAAATTTCTCTTTATTATTTTTTCCAAGCAATCGTATTACAACTTCATCTGGAACATCTCTTAATGAAAAATTACTCATTTTAACTCTATCGTTAAACCAAGTATTTTGATAAAGTGTTGCACTTGGTAAATCTTTTTTATCTTTAATATAAATTGAAGGTATTTTCTCTCGTTTTTTATTGATTGCAGAAGTGTCTATTTTTTTTGTATTAGTAAATGTTTTTTTTAATGTATGAACGGCATACATTGAATCTGCAAAACGTCTATTAGCACTACGAGTATCTTCTTTATCGGTTTTGTTATTTTGTGCTGTTATTGTAATACTATATAGTAATGTAATAAATGTAATTAATAAATTTCGTAGCATTAGTATATTCATTCTAAAATAAAAGTCCCAAAAAACTTGAAACAAATCCAACAATTAAACCTAAAACTATTTGAGTTATATTATGACGATTAAGTACTAAACGAGAAGAACATATTATTCCTGCAATCAAAAGAACAACTATTATAGCATAAATGTTTCTCATAGTTGGAAGAATAAAAATAAATCCAATGATAGTTCCAATACTTATGGAATAAAAACTTATTTTAGTAAAATATGTAAGTAATATTGCCAAACATATTGCTATTACAGAAACCAAAACAAGAATAGTGAGGATAGGATTATTTATTTTCATTAAAAAAAATAGTAAATAAATCAAATAATAAACAAGTGTTACAATTAAAGGATAATATCTCTGTTCTTTATCTTCAATATATAAATTATCTATTAGTTTTTTTCTGTACATAAGATATATTGTAATAAAAGGAAGTAAGAATGTCATAAAGAAAAAAGATAGACAATAAAGAATAACAATTGTTTTGCTGACAATAAACAATAATCTAAAATAAGGAATAAGAAAAACCATTGCAATCAGTCCATATGTTGGAATAATCAATGGATTAAAAATCATACATAGTATTTTATTTGTTTTTTCTTCTTTATTCATAATTCTTTTTATGATAATTGTTTTCTTAATCTTGCCACTGGAATATTTAATGCTTCTCTATACTTTGCTACCGTTCTTCTTGCCAACTCATAACCATCTTCTTTCAATATTTCAACAAGTTTATCATCTGTCAAAGGTTTTTGCTTATCTTCTTTGTCTATATACTTAACAATTGTTGATTTTATTATATCAGACGAAACCTTATTTCCTTTTGTATCTTCAACTGCATTAGAGAAAAAATCCTTTAAAAGAAAAAAACCAAAATGTGTTTGACAATACTTATTACTTGCAACTCTTGATATTGTAGAAACATCGCTTGCTGTTTTAAAAGCGATATCAATCAATCTCATAGGTTTCATCTTAGTAATATCTCCATCAAGAAAATATTCATATTGATAATCAATTATTGTTTTCATTACATTATTTAAAGTCTCATCTCTTTTATTTAATGCCATAATAAATTCATTTGCAGAATCTATCTTATCTTTAATAAAAGTTATTGCTTGTTTTGATTCTGTATTTGCTTTATCTTTCTGCATCTTTTCAAGCATCTTTGAGTAATATTGGCTTATTTTAAGACTTTTATCATAAGTTTTATTGAGTTGAAACTCTACTTTTCCGTCATTATTCCAAACAATAAAATCAGGAACAATATACATATTGTCTAAGAGATTAGTTGAATTGCTGGCAGGTTTTGGATTAAGATTTTTTATGTTTTCAATCGCTTTTTCAAGTTCATCTTTTTGACAAGATAATTTTTGTAATAGTGTTTGATATTGCTTATTTTTAAATAGTTCAAAAAGTTTTTCATTAGACACTATTTGTTTTTCAAGGAATGTTTCTTTATTTTTTGTTTTATATCTATCTATTTGCAATAGTAAACATTCTTGTAAGTTTCTTGCACCAACTCCTGCTGGGTCAAATGTTTGAATTTTTTTTAATACTTTTTCAATATCACTACTTTTTACTTCTATGTTTTGGCTAAAAAACAAATCATCAACAATAGCATCAATACTTCTCGTTAAATATCCGCTATCATTAATGTTGCCAATAATCTCTTCTCCAATTTTCTTCTCTAAATCTGTTGTTTCTTCTAATGCTAATTGATTTGAAAGGTCTTCATACAATGTGTTTTTGCTTGAATAATATGAACCAGGGTCTACTCTATTATCAGATTTTTCTCTTCTATAATCAGGAATATCATCATCTTGAAAATATACATCAAACACATTATCATTTTCTTGATTGTCTTCTTTCTCGTCTTTTTGATTATAGGACAGATTCTCATCATCGTTTTTATCCTCATTCTCTTCCAAGACGGGATTTTTTTCTAATTCTTCTTTTATTCTTTGGTCTAATGATTGCATAGGCAACTGCAACAACTTCATAAATTGAATTTGTGCAGGTGCAAATTTCTGTTGCATTTTTGTTGTCAAAGAATTAGAAATCATACTAATATTAAATCAAAATTATTTCTTCACTTTATTTTATTATTTCTTCGTTTTAACAAAATATAACGAAGAAATATTTGAATAGAATAAAGAAATATTTTACTATCTCTTTATTCTATTTTTTTAGTTTATTAAAACGTTGCATTTTTAGGAAATCTTGGGAAAGGAATAACATCTCTAATGTTAGCCATACCTGTAACGAATAAAAGAAGTCTTTCAAAACCTAATCCAAAACCAGAATGAGGTGCAGCACCAAAACGTCTTGTGTCAAGATACCAACTATAATTCTCTTCTTTCATGTCGAGTTCTTTCATTCTCTTAGTAAGTTTCTCAAAACTTTCTTCCCTTTCACTTCCTCCTATAATCTCTCCTATTTCTGGGAACAAGACGTCCATTGCACGAACAGTCTTTCCATCTTCATTTTGTTTCATATAGAAAGCCTTAATTTCTTTTGGATAATCTGTTAGTATAACTGGGCATTTGAAATGTTGTTCAACCAAAAATCTTTCATGCTCAGATTGTAAATCCATACCCCAAGAAACTGGCACATCAAATTTATGTTTGCTTTCAAGTAATATATCAATAGCTTTTGTATAAGGAAGACGTACAAAAGAATGAGAAACAACAAATTGTAATCTATTTATAAGTTCATTGTCATACATCTTATTTAAAAATTCTATATCATCTTTGCAATTGTCTAAGGCATATTGAACAAGATATTTAATAAAATCTTCAGCCAAATCCATATTATCTGTTATATCATAAAAAGCCATTTCTGGTTCTATCATCCAAAATTCTGCTAAATGGCGAGGTGTATTAGAATTTTCTGCACGAAATGTTGGTCCAAAAGTATAAATCTTACCCAAAGACATTGCTCCAAGTTCGCCTTCCAATTGTCCTGAAACAGTTAAAAAAGTACTTTTACCAAAAAAGTCTTGATTATAATCTGCTTTTTTATCATCTTTCAATGGAACATTATCAAGATTAAGTGTTGTAACTTGAAACATCTCTCCTGCTCCTTCACAATCAGATGCAGTAATTAATGGACTATTCCAATAAAAGAAACCTCTATCGTTAAAATACTTATGAATAGCAAAAGCCATATTGTGTCTTATTCTAAGAACAGCACCAAAAGTATTTGTCCTTGGACGCAAATGTGCTATCTCACGAAGAAATTCTAATGAATGTCCTTTCTTTTGTAAAGGATAAGTATTAGGGTCTGCTTCTCCATAAAGTTCTATTTCTTTTGCTTGAAGTTCTACGTTTTGTCCTTGTCCCATTGACTCAACAAGTTTGCCATCTACTCTAATACAAGCACCTGTTGTGATCTTTTTCATTAAGGTTTCATCAAAGTTTGTTAACTCTGCTACTATTTGAATATTATTTATTGTACTACCATCATTAAGAGCAATAAAAGAAACGTTCTTGTTTCCTCTTTTTGTTCTAACCCAGCCTTTTATTCTAACATCACTGCCAATTAATTCTTTAACATTATCTTTAAAAAGATTAACTATCTCTTCTCTTTTTATAGTATCCATTATTTTATATTTTACTTTTTATTGTTATTTTTTTATTATTCACTTTTATTTATTCACTTTTATTTATTCACTTTTCTCTTTTAAAGGTATTCATTACCTTTTTCTACTTCAACATCTGTAAGGAATTGTTTAACTCTTTGTTCCTCTTCTTTCTTACATACCATAAGTATATTATCAGAATCAACAACAATATAATTATCTAAACCTTGCAAAATCACAAGTTTATCTTTTGGCATAGTTATAATAGAGTTTGTTGTGTCGTAAGTCATCACATTTTTACCTATAATACTATTACCATTATTGTCTTTCTTTCTAACATTGTATAAAGCAGCCCACGTTCCAACATCACTCCAACCAAATTCTGAAGGTATTACATAAACATTATTTGCTTTTTCCATAACACCATAATCAATAGATATTGCAGGACAAGAAGTGTATGCTTCATTTATAAATATTTTTTCTTTTTCTGTATTATATATTCCATTACCTTTTTCAAACACACTAAACACTTCATTTAAATGTTCTTTTAATGCTTTATTTATTGATTTTAATGACCAAATAAATATACCAGCATTCCAAAGAAAATCTCCACTTTCAATAAATTTCTTTGCTATTTCCAATGTTGGTTTTTCAGTAAATAACTTTACTTTTTTAATATTACTATCTTTTTCAAAAGGTTTATCTATTTGATATTGAATATAGCCATAACCAGTGTTTGGATAAGAAGGCTTTATTCCTAATGTTACTAAAATATCATTATCTTTTGTTACATCAAGAGCCTTTTCTATTGTTTTAATAAATCCTTTTTCATCAATGATTAAATGGTCTGATGGTGCTACAATAATATTTGCATTAGGATTTTCTTGCATAATTTTAAAGTTAGCATAAGTAATACAAGGTGCTGTATTCCTTCTTGCTGGTTCAGTTAATATTTGATTATCTCTAATATCATTTAACTGTTCTTTAACCAAATCTTTATAGGATTCATTTGTTACAATATATATATTTTCTTTTGGACAAATATTTAAAAATCTGTCAAAAGTCATTTGTATTAATGATTTTCCAACACCTAACACATCAAGGAATTGCTTTGGTTTATTAGTCTTACTCATTGGCCAAAATCTACTACCAATTCCTCCTGCCATTATGATACAATAATTATTCTTATTCATATCTAAATTTAATATTTTATTTGAATTTACAAAAATAGTAAATTTTTTGCCTTTGACAAAACAAAAACAATTAAAAACATTATTTTTCTTTTATTATTAAGATAAATTATCAACTGCTTTTGAAAATTCTTGTGGAAAAGTAGCACGTGGCTTAATTATTTGAGAAAATACAACCTCTGCCAATTCTTTGGGAAACACCTTTTTATAAAGAAATTGTTTTAAAATATTACTATATTCTTGTTTCCATTGTTTTCCATGAGGCATTATCTTGTTACCATATTTCTTTATAGCAAAAAAATGAGCAAATTCATGCAAAGAAACTAAAAGAAAACTATATTTATTAAGATTACTATTAATAGTTATTATGTTTTTTGTGCGAGAACATGTACCCAAAACTCTTTTTCTTGGATTGACAATCTTAAAACATATATTATTTTCTTCTATTATCTTAACAACATCTTCAACAGCAAGCTTTGGTAAAAAAGATTCTAATATATCTTTGTTCGTTTGATTGGTCATTGTTTGAGTTATGATATGAAAATGTAGGACAATTGCACTTTCCTTTTCTATGTTTTCTCATCATGTTCCTATTATTAGATGCACATGAAACGAAAATCATAACAAAAGAAAGTGCAACAATTATATATTTTATTTTTGTCCTATTCATTATAAAAAATTATTCTATTACAAGTTTTTTAGAAAAAGTATTATCACCACTAATTACATTAACGATATAAACACCTTTTTCTATATTATTAGTATTTATTTTTATTGTGTTTTGATTTTTTGGCAATATTGTTGAATATATAATTCTACCAGAATAATCAATAATATTTATTGTAGCGTTATTATTATTGTTAATGCTTAATGTAAAATAATCTTTTGCCGGATTAGGATAAACAATCAAAGAATTAATATCTTGATTTACATTAGCAATAGATGATGTTGGTGTTGTATCAGTATAATCCATGCCAGATAAGGTAGTAACTCCACTATTTGTTGGGTCAAGAAATGTTGCAATCTGTCTTTCTGTTGCTGTGCCATTGCTATTCCAATGATAAGAGAATTTACCATATAAATCATTCTTAGCACTTGTTGCTGCACTACATGAAGAAGCACCTCCTGTTAAAGTACCAACAATTAATCCTTCATTATTAAATAATGCACTACCACTACTTCCTCCTTCTGTAACTCCATAACCATTTGTTGTTTGAGCCCATACTGCTTTCCAATGTGTTTGTGCTGTTGTTTGATATTGAGAAGAAACTAATGATGTAGTGTATGTTGATATTTTTTTAACATCTCCTGCTGGATGGTGAATTCCTACGCCATTTGTTGATGCTATTTGACTTCTTGACCAACCACAATAATAAGGTCTGTAAGAATCTGGAACATTATTATTTAACAACATTAACCAAAAATCACTACCACCAGAAGCAAATGTATTATCATAAGCCTTAACACTACAACCAGTTAAAGTGTTTGTTGTTGTTGGTTCTGTTGCTGGATTGCTACAACCAGATGTTTCATAATTAAAATAAAAAACAAATTGATTATAATAACTTGTATTTGAAACGTCTTCAATACAATGAGCGGCAGAAATAACATAAGGTTTTTTGTCTCTTGCTGTATTGTTTATTAATGTTCCTGAACACCAACCACCTTGATAATAACTAACTCTTAAATATATTCTACAAACACCTCGTTGTTGATTTCTATAATTATCTCCTTCACTACAATTTACATTAACTTCACAACTTCCAGAAGAACCATATTCTTCTGAATTTTTAGTTAATGATTTATAATTCTCTATATCTCTATAAAAATAACTAACCTCACTTAACTCTATCTTTGCTTTTTCTTTTATTGCTTTTGGTTGATAATATTCTATAATCATATTATCTCCATAAACATAATCCGAAGCAAACATTCCAGAAGAGTGATTGTTTAATGAAGTAAATCCGCCAATAACTTTTGAATAATCATCATTGTAAATATACATCTCTCCTCCTTTTGGAATATAGAAATTATTTGAATAAAGATTTAATGCTTGTGCGTTTGGAATATTAATTTTTACAAAATAAATATCAGCATCGCTTGTTTGCAAATGAGTGGCTTTTTCAAAGAAGTCTTCTTTAATAGGAATAATCAAAGAACTTCTTCTTATTTTATTAAACATTGTGTCGTTTGTTCTATCTTCTTCAATAAAATAATCAAGATTAGGCTCTGCCATTTTGATTGTATTTATGTTTGATAAATCCAAATCTTTAATACTAAAACTTCTTGGATTTTGATTTGTACTTAATTGACTGTATCCACAAACTGAAAAAAAGATACATACAATTACTAATAGAAATGTTTTTTTCATACTTTATTTTTTTTGTTGTTTTTTCCCTCTTATTTATTTCTTCGTTTTACAAAATTATTTCTTTATTTTACTGAAATATTTCTTCATTTTATTAAATTATTTTTGCGATATATTTCTTTGTGATAAATCAATAAGTTGTTGATGTATGGAAAGAATTTGAGGTATCAACATTTTGTTGTTGTCGTGTACTATCACATAATCACTTAAATTCTTTTTATCACCTTCATTTTTTTGATTTTTCATTCTATCTAAAACTTCTCCTCTTGTAATGTTATCTCTTTTGATAACCCTTTTAATTGCTATTTCTTTTGGAGTAAAAACACATATAACTTTATCAAACATATTTTGCCAATTACTTTCATATATGATTGCACTCTCCATAATAACGTAGGGCTTATCTTGTTTATTTTTCCACAATTCGTAATCAGCCTTGACTAATGGATGAACTATATCAGATAAAAGACGAAGTTGCCTTGGACTCTTAAAAACAATGCTTGCTAACTTCTTTTTATCAATCATTCCATCAACAATAACCTCTTGACCAAAATATGAAACAATTTGTTCTATCACTTCTTGCTTAGAATACATATTCTTTGCCATATCGTCTGCCTTATATATAGGAACGCCAAGATGAGAAAAAACTCTTGTTATTAATGTTTTACCAGACCCTATACCACCTGTTAATCCAATAGATAGACTTGTTTTCATATTCTTTATTTAAATAAAATGTACTCTACTTTATCAGGCATAACACTTACAATATTAACTAATGAAGGAACATTACCAATAAAAACTTTTAATCTATTTTTCTTCGCTAAATTTTCATTAGAGCATACCACATAAGCATTAAAATCTGCTGTGTTGATTTTTTTATAATCTTTTATTGCAACTCTATACCTTATTCTAACTTCTTTTGGTAAAACTTTTATGTTCTTATAACTTTCATATCTAATAACATTTATTGGAAGTTTAACTATATTCTCTGTATATTTTTCAGCACGTATTCTAACTAACACTTGTTTCATTGGAATATTTACATTCTTGCTAATATTTGTTAAATCCAATGGGACAAACATTATACAATTGCGATTAATATTATTAAAAGAAACGTTTTCAGTAAATATTGTATCTATCCTATCTAAATCTTTTTTACTTCCTTCAATAATAATATATTTATTCATTAATTCTATTGGAGAATATGCTTGATAAGGTTTTTTGAAATGAAAATTGGTTTTGTTTATTAATGGAACTTTTTTTGAGAATGTCTTAATCCATGCTATTGTTATCGTATCAGGAGAAACTGCTATATTAACATTTTTATATCCAATAGCATTAATTATTTTGCCTTTCAACATAGAGGTTGGTATTTTAATGTAACTCCTTGTTGAATTAATAAGTAATTTATTTATATCAAAAATGATTTTTTTGTTATGTTTGCTATATCCACGGTTGAGAAGAAATTCAAAACCATTTGCTTTGACATTTACGCTTATTGTGCTGTCAGAAACAGAATACATTGTTGCTTTATGATTATTATCAACGAAAGCAATTGGATAAACTATTATATGTTCATACGTTTTACTATATGTGATAGATAACCATAATGCAAAACTCAAAAATAAACAAAATAATAATAAATTAAATTGTTTATTTTTGATGATTAATGCAATAAAAGTTTTAAGATAAGACTTCATTAATTATAAGACCTTACCTTTCATTTTTATTTTTTTGCAGAAGGTACTATATTCATTACAATAGCACTTTTTTCAATCTCTATTGTAACTTCGTGAGCAATCTCTAATATAATTGTACTTTCTTTTATTTCTTTTATTTTTCCATGAACGCCTCCAATAGTTACAACATCTTGTCCCTTTTGTAATTGTTCTCTAAAAGCTTTTTCTTCTTTTTGTTTTTTTGTTTGAGGACGAATCATAAAGAAATAAAATATTGCTATAATAGCAATAAGCATTATTATGCTACTCATTCCACTTCCGCCTTTGCCTTGTTGACCTGCTGTTAATATTACACTTAGTAAATCCATTTTCTTTTATTTTATTTGGTTAATATTTGATTTTCTTTTATTTTATTGAACGTCAGCCACTATTTTTAAATTAGTTCTTGCAGGATTAGTATTAGCCAATACAGTAACTATTTTCTGTATTCTAAATCCTTTTGCTCCTTGAGAATCATAAGTAACTGTTATTAATCCTGTTTTGCCTGGCTTGATTGCATCATGAGGATAATCTGCAACAGTACAACCACAATTTGCACTAACATCTGAAATAACTAAATCATGGTCGCCTGTGTTTGTAAATTTAAAACTACCTGTTACTTTTTCTCCGGAATTTAATGTCTTGAAATCTATAACATCATTATCAAATTTAATGCCTGCCATATTTTCTACTACATTAATATTTATATCTCCTTTGTTCTTTCCACTATTACATGAAAAAACGATTATTGATATTAATAATACAAATAAAATCTTCTTCATTTCTATATTTTATTCTGTTATATTATCTTGATTACTATTGTCTTCGCTTGTTTCTATTTTTTGAATTTTTCCGCTAACTCTTAAATCAACAACCAACTTGTCTAATAAACCATTAACAAATAATTTACTTTTTTCAGTAGAAAATTCTTTTGATAATTCAATATATTCATTTAAAGTAACTCTTATTGGAATAATTGGACTATATATAAACTCACTCATTGCCATTTTTATTATTAAAACATCTAAAAAAGCAAGTCTATCTCTATCCCAATGTTCTATTCTATTTTTTATTAAAGGTTCATATTCATCACTATGAGAAATAGTATTATAGAAAAGATTTTTTGTAAATTGTTCATCTGTTTCTATTTGGTTGTCATTAATTTTATTAAAAGGTTTTGGTAGTTCATTTATGTCAGCATCTTCTTGTCCTTCTTGTTTTATTTGCTCTATTTGCTCTGCTGATTTTAGATATTTTAGATATTTTAGAACAACTTGGCATACATAATCGTAATCACTTTCCCATGATATTTCTTTTTCACATAAAAGTTCATATAAACTTTCGTTTTTTATCACATAGTTCTTGAAAAGTTGATATACTATCTTTTTGTCATCTTCAAAATCACTATTCTCTTTGTGCATATAAGTATTGTAAGAGTCTGATTTTTTGAATTTATTAAAAATATTTTTCAATAAATCTCTTTCCTCTCTCCAATTTATATGTATTTCTTTGATACTATCAACTAAGGTTTTGTTCTCTTCTAAAAGTTTAAAAATAGGATTATGTATGAATTTTGTATTTGGCTGTTTTTCTTCTTCTGTTGGAAAGAATTTGTTTTTGGCATCTTCTATTTGATTTTCAGCAATATCTCTTATTTCTAATAAAGAAGAAAGTAAGTATATTTGAAGATTATATAGTTTATTGATACAGTCAAGCAACATTTTCTCATGTTGTTTTTCATCACAGTCTTGCGAAATGTAGTAAGCATACAATTCTTGTAGTACCTTACCTCTTAAAAAATGACGATTTAACATCTAATGTTTTTTATTTTTTTAATTTAGATTGCAAAGATATGAAAAAATATAATAGTGTAAAAATATCTTAAAATAAATCGCTATTTTTTCTTTATTATTATTTGATTATTTGCAAATATAACGAAGATTTAACAAAAAATTTCTTCCTCTTTTTTATGTGAATATAAGTTGCTGTTTTTCAGTGTTGAAAAAACTCCTATTTATGTAATTGATTAATCATATCAAAGAAACATTTTGAAAGATTGTCCTGGGAAAATTTTTGTATATAATCTTTACTTTTCATTATCATTTCCTGTTTTAATTGAGAGTCGTTTATTACTTTTTCAATCATTTCTTTCAAATTTTGACTATCATTAGGATTAATATAAATACAATTATCTCCTCCTGCTTCTTTAAGGCATGAACCTTTTGCTGCAATAACAGGTATTGAACAATTAATAGCCTCTAAAATTGGTATACCAAAGCCTTCGTAAAACGATGGATAAACAAAAACTTCTGCCATTTGATATATTGTTGGTAAATGATTAAACTCCACATTATCTAATATATGCAAGCGACTATTAAAGTTGTTCTTCATCGCAAAACTTTCAATATCTTTTGTATATTCTGTCCTTTTTCCAACAATAACAAGATGAATATCTTTTGGTAAATCTACCATCGCTTTAACAATCAATAAAGCATTTTTTCTCTTTTCAATACTTCCAACATTCAAAACATACTTATTCGGAAGATTATACTTGCTCTTAACTATTGTTTTTTCTTCCAAGGTTGATTCTTTTTTGAAAATATCATCACAACCTTGATATATTACTTTTATTTTTTGCTCTGGTATATTATAATATTTGATAATATCTTTTTTAGTACTTTCACTTATCGCAATAATAATATCTGCATTTTGACATGAATGTTTATATTTATAATTATATATTATTCTATCTATGAAACTATAACATTCTTTGTGAGTTAAGTAGATTAAATCATGTATAACAACAGCAGATTTTATATGTTTTTTTCTTATATTTAAAGGCAATTCATTACTTAAACCAATATACAAATCAACATTGTCTTTTTTTAATTGGTTTGAAATAAAAAAACTTCGCCATAAAGAAGAGTTTATTTTCTTATCAGCCAAGCATAAATGTATATTATTATATTTATTTGCAATATTTATCAAGCGACTATTCTTGTTATAGTTGTAGCAATATATAAGATATTCATTATTTTTATCATATTTTGCTAACATTTCAATAACATAACGACTATAATTACCTAAACCGGTATTATTATTCATTGCTCTTTTGCCATCAAAACCTATCTTCATAATAATATAAATAAAAAATATTTAAACTTTATTTGACTAAAAAAAATAAAAAGTAGAGATGTTACAAATAAAATTGTCATCATCTCTACTTTTAAGTAAATTATTATTCGTTAGATTATTCTATTACAAGATTCCAATTGTGAGTATCTTTAACAGAACCATCTTGAATTCCTTTTAATGTATGATAAAGTTTAGTACAAACAGGACCTGGATTTTCTGCATATTTATAAACTTTACCTGTTCCTCTATCTTCTATTTGGTTGATAGGAGAAACAACAGCTGCTGTACCACATGCTGCAACTTCTTCAAATGTAGAAAGTTCTTCAACAGGGATTTGTCTTTCTTCTACTTTCATTCCCATATCCAAAGCAAGTTGACGAAGACTCATATTTGTTATTGAAGGTAAAATAGAAGTTGATTTTGGAGTGCAATAAGTATTATTCTTTATTCCAAAGAAGTTTGCTGCACCTGCCTCGTCAATATATTTCTTTTCTTTTGCATCTAAATATATACAATTAGAATATCCTTCATCATGAGCTCTTTGTCCAGAATATAAAGAAGCAGCATAGTTTCCACCAACTTTATAACGTCCTGTTCCAAGTGGAGCAGCACGGTCAAAATCTTCTGCTATTTGGAATTTAACTGGTTTAAATCCTTCTTTAAAGTAAGGACCTACTGGACAAGTAAATATCATAAATAAATATTCATCTGCTGGATGAACTCCCACTTGAGCACCTGTTCCTATTAATATTGGACGAAGATATAATGATGCTCCACTTCCTGCTGGTGGAACAAATCTTTCATTCAATTTTACTACTTTCTTACATGCTTCAACAAATAAATCTTCTGGAACTGGAGCCATAAGAATACCATTTGCAGAAGAAATCATTCTTTTTGCATTCTCATTTGGACGGAAAAGACGTATCTTTCCATCTACACCTCTAAATGCTTTCATTCCTTCAAATGCTGCTTGTCCATAATGAAGACAAGTTGCTGCCATGTGCATAACGATTTCTTCAGAAGAAGATGTTTCTATTTCGCCCCATTTTCCATCACGAAAATAACAACGAACATTGTAATCTGTTTTAAAGTAGCCAAAAGGTAGGCTTGACCAATCTATATTATTCATTTCTTTGATTTTTTGAATTGTTATTTTATTTATTTTATTTGATTATACTTTTTAAAGTTTTTGCAAACTTACATATTTTTATTAATATATGAACAATTTTTCTAAAAAATTTGATTTATCATATTCAATTTCTTCTAAAAAAAGAGCTTTTGCTGGCACTGATATTCCGGCCTCACTCCTATTTTTGGATTCTATTATTTTACTTACATCTTCAACTTCAATTTTACCTTTTCCAACTTCAAGAAGTGTTCCAACTATTGCTCTAACCATATTCCTAAGAAAACGATTGGCTTTTATTGTGAAAATAATATAATCTTTCTTTTCTTCCCATTTAATATACATTATCTTGCAATTATTATTATTTGTTTGTGTGTGTGATTTGGAAAAACAAGAAAAATCATCATATTGATATAGTATTTTAGCAGCAGTATTCATCTTCTCAACATCTAATGAATATGGTATAAAATAAGAAAAATCTTGATTGAATGGTTGTTTGGTTTTTGAAATGTAATATTTATATGTTCTACTAATTGCATCAAAACGTGCATTACAATTTTCTTTAACTGGCAAAATATCAAATATTCTTATATCATTAGAAAGATAAGAATTGAGTTTATTTACAAGAAAATCAATATCCTCTTGTTCTAATTTATCATAATCAAAATGAGCATAAAAGTTTTTTGCATTAACTCCTGTATCTGTTCTCCCACAGCCAATTAGATTTATGTCATTACCTAAAACATTACTCATTGCTGTTTCTAAAACTTCCTCAATAGTTATTCCATTAGGTTGTTTTTGCCAACCGTGATAATTTTTTCCGTTATATTGTAAATGTAAAAAATATCTCATCAATCAATACGCTTTGTTTGTAAATTAGTATTAAAGTACTATTTTCTTACTTATTTTTGCTTTTATCTTGCTTTTCAATATTAACAACATATTCTCCATGTTGATAATTCTTTAAATTTATTTTACAATTATTTCTTGGAGAATATTTTTTCTGAAAAATCTGTTCTCCTATGTTATTATATATAGAAACTCTTATAATATTTTTGCATTTAATATTGATAACATTTCTTACTGGTACTGGATAAATAATAACATCATCTTCAGATGAATATAGATTATTTAGATTTGAATAATTAGGTATGTATAGTTTGTGTAATTGTTGAGTAATCGTTACTCCATTATATGTAAGTTTTTCATTGGCAAGATAAAAAGTTGTGTTATCACTATTCGTTATTGATTCTATTTGATGAAAACTATAATTGATTAAATTTTGTTTATCTATTGTATATCCAAGAAAATTATTATCATTTTGAAAACCAGAAAGACAAATATAGAAAGGTATCATCAATTTTGAATATCCAACCAGCATTATTTTATTAATTTCTTTTATATAATCTGCTCCTGTTATAAGACCATTAATATTATAAGTAGAAATAAGTTCTGCTGTTTGATTACCAATTGTATTAGGTATTCTATACAATGATGTCTTCATACTTATCCATTGTTTATTAAATAAGTATATTGAAGAATCCTTAACTATCATTGCCTCACAATCAAAATCAGTTTTATTGTTTGCTTGTTGTGAAAAATCAGTTTGATTTGAATACGAAAAACAAATACTATCTATTTTCAATTGTCCAGATAAAGAACTTTTAAGTATCTTATATATTTTCAAATCTGTTCTATTTCCGGTATCATTATTACCAAAATCTCCTAAATAAACATAAAGACTATCTTGTGATATTTCTTCTAAATCCTTAAAAGCAATATGAGTATCAACACTATCAAAAACATCTCCTGTTGTATCTATATAATAAATCATACTACTGCCATGGTCATCTATGGCAAGTAATGTATTATTGTAATAAATCATTCCAGATACACCTTCAAGACATCGTGGCAAATTGTAACTCTGTGCTTTAATACTATGGTTGTAAGTAACGAAGACAGTAAATATTAAAAAGTATTTTATTAGATGTTTCATATTTATTTTTATTATGAGTTTTGCAAATATACAATATTTTTATTGACAAGAAAAACAATTTGTTTTTTTTCTTCACAAAAATTCATTAACTCTTCGTTTTAATGATTTTTTTCTTCGTTTTTGCATTATAAAAAAGAAGAAAAATTTTTATGTTTTTTTATTAAAATAAGGTTTTATTTTCTTATGAATTTTTTTTGGTGTATTTTTGCAAAATATATTAAAAAATAAATAGAAAAAAATAGTATGAAAAAAACAGTTTTATTAACACTTTCACTTATGACAGCAACATTATTATCAGCACAGATGTCAAAGCAAGAGATGCAAACAATTAAAGAAACTAATCCACTTGTTATGAAATGGGTTACTCCTTATCAAACACCTCCTTTTGACCTTATAAAAATAACAGATTACAAACCAGCAATGCTTTATGCCTTAGAACTTGCAAAGCAAGATATTAATGCAATAATCTCAAATCCACAAGAACCAAATTTTGAGAATGTAATTGTAGCATATGATCAAAGTGGCAAGATGTTAGATAGAGTAACAAGTGTATTTTTTAATCTTAATGAGGCAAATACAAGTAAGCAAATGCAAGAAATAGCACAAGAAATTTCTCCTGAGATTACAAAATACTCTAACGATGTTGCTATGAATGCACAACTTTTTGCTAAAATAAAAATGGTTTATGACAAAAGAGATGATATTCCTTTAACTACCGAACAAAGAATGTTACTTGATGATGTTTATAAAAGTTTTATTCGTAGTGGAGCATTGCTTACAGGTAACGATAAAGAAGAATATCGCAAGGCAACACAAGAACTTTCTATTTTAACATTAAAATTTAATCAAAATGTTCTTAATGATAACAATTCTTTCGTTCTTAATATCACAGACAAAAAAGATTTGAAAGGTATGCCACAGTATGCTATTGATGCGGCAGAGCAAGAAGCAAAGACAAGAAAAGTAAAAGGTTATGTTTTTACGCTTGACTATCCTTCTTATTCAGCATTTATGAGTTATTGTCCTAATAGTGATTTAAGAAAAAAGATGTGGATTGCTTTCAATTCAAAGAGTAATCATGGAGATAGCAATGACAACAAACAAGTATTAGTTAATATAGCTAATCTTCGTTTAAAGATAGCAAACCTTCTTGGTTATAAGAGTTATGCAGAGTATGCTTTGGAAGATAAGATGGCAGAAAACCCAGAAAAAGTAAATGATTTTCTTTCTTCATTACTTAATATGTCAATGCCTTATGCTAAAAAAGATTTAGAGATGGTTCAGAAATATGCTTCTGATAATGGATTTAAAGGGCAAGTTAATCGTTGGGATTTTTCTTATTGGAGCGAGAAACTAAAAAATGAAAAATATTCTATAAACCCAGAAGATTATAAACCATATTTTAATTTAGATTATGTACGTAAAGGTGCTTTCACTTTGGCAGAAAAGCTATATGGTTTGGAATTTAGAGAGAATAAAGAAATACCTGTTTATAATAAGGACGTCAAAGTATATGAAGTATGGGACAAAGCCAACAATAAGTTTATGGCTATCTTGTATATGGATTTCTTTCCAAGAAGTAACAAAAGAGAAGGTGCTTGGATGACAAGTTTTAGAGAAGAAAGCAACGTTAATGGTAATGAGATTCGTCCATTAATACAACTTGTTACTAACTTTTCTAAGCCAACAAAGAAGACTCCTTCCCTACTTACATTTGATGAAGTAACAACTCTTTTGCATGAATTTGGTCATTGTCTTCACGGAATACTTACAGAATGCCATTATAAAAGTCTTTCAGGAACAAGTGTTGCTCATGATTTTGTAGAATGTCCTTCACAATTTAATGAGAACTTTGCTTATGAAAAAGAATTTCTTGACTTGTTTGCTGTAAACTATAAGACAGGAGAAAAAATATCACAACAAATGATAGATAAACTTATTGCTGCACGTCAATTTGAAGCAGGTTGGTTATCTATTCGTCAGCTTTTCTTTGGTATTCTTGATATGCAATGGCATTCTATTGAAAAACCTTTTTCTGGTGATGTTGTTGAAGTAGAAAAACAAGCATCTAAACGTGCAGAACTTATGCCAATGGTTGATGGTTGCTGTATGAGCACACAGTTCTCTCACATCTTTGCAGGCGGATACGCATCTGGATATTATGGATACAAGTGGGCAGAAGTAATTGATGCAGATGCTTTCCAAGCATTTAAAGAAAAAGGTATATTTAATCCAGAAGTGGCAAAATCTTTCCGTACTAACATTCTATCAAAAGGTGGTAGCAAAAAACCAATGGAACTTTACAAAGCATTTCGTGGTCATGAGCCAACAAATGAAGCACTATTAAGAAGAGAAGGATTTATTAAATAAGTTAAAAATTGATAGTGGAAAATTAAAAATAAGATGAATATTATAGCAGTTGAGCCAATTGGTATAGGTAAAGCAAAAGAAGAAGAAATAAAAAAAGAGTTTTCTTGTTTGGGGCATAGTTTTCTTATGTATTATGACAGAAAAGAAGACGAAAAAACTTTGATTGAAAGAATGAAAGATGCAGATATTGTAATAATTTCTAACATTCCTTTAACAAAGAACGTACTTAATGAATGCAAACACTTAAAAATGCTTGCTGTTGCTTTCACTGGCATTGACCATATTGACCAAGAATTTTGCAAAGAAAAAAATATTGAAATAATTAATGCAAGTGGTTATGCAACAGAAGGTGTTTCTGAACTTGCAATAGGTTTAATGATAGATGTTCTTCGTCATATATCTGTTTTGAATGAAGATATAAGACAAGGAAAAACAAGAAACAATTATCTTGGTTTTGAATTAAGAAACAAAACTGTTGGTATTGTAGGAACAGGTGCAATAGGAACAAGGACAGCCCTTCTTTTACAAAACTTTGGTTGCAAAATCCTTGCCTATTCTCGTACAAAGAAACAAGACTTAATTGATAAAGGCATTTCTTATGTAGATTTAAAGACACTTATGAAAGAAAGTGATATTGTTTCTGTTCATACACCACTAACAAAGCAGACATTTCATCTTATAAACAAAGAGATGCTTGACCTTTGCAAACCTTCTGCCATTGTTATTAATACTGCAAGAGGAAATGTTATTGATAACACTTATCTTGCCACCATGTTAAACGAAGGAAAACTTCTTGGAGCAGGAATAGATGTTTTTGAAAAAGAGCCACCGCTTGCTACAAATCACCCTCTTCTAACAGCAAAGAACTGTATTGTTGTACCACATATTGCTTATGCAACAAGAGAGAGCTTTGATGATAGAATAGAAATAGTAATTAATAACATAAAAAATTATCTTAAAAGATAAAAAAACAATATTTTTAATATCTAAAACAGATTAAAAAATAATGCTAAAAACAGATTAAAGAGGTAATAAAATATCTCTTTAATCTATTTAAATAAAATCAAGAGATATTTTACTAAAACAAAGAAATAATAAAATATTTCTTCGTTTTATTTTTTTTAATTAAATAAATAAAATAAACACATAAAAAAGTATAAAAAAAGACTTTACAAATAATGATACAAAAACAATATTATAAGCAAAATCTTTCACTTGCTATTCCAATCATACTTTCATCGCTTGGACAAAACCTTGTGCAAATAGTAGATACTCTTATGGTGGGACATTTAGGAACAATACCTTTGGCTGCTACTGCTTTTGCTGGTATGCTTACTTATAATGCTCTTGTCATTGGAATGGGTATCGCTATGGCTCTCACTCCTCTTGTTGGGCAAAACTATGCACAAAAAAAGACTAAGACCGTTGTTTCTTTGTTTCAAAACTCATTATCGCTCAACACTATAATATCTATTATCATCGTTGCTTTGCTTTTGTGTCTTATTCCTTTTCTTCAATACTTTGGACAAGATGAAAGAGTAATAGATATGTGCAAACCATATTATATTGTCGTTACTTTTTCATTTATTCCAATGCTTATCTTCCTTTGTTTCAAACAGTTTATGGAAGGAATAGATAACACTAAGGCAGCAATGATAATAACCATTTCTGCTAATGTGTTAAATATTATAGGAAATTATTTGCTTATTTATGGTAAGTTTGGTTTTCCACAATTAGGAGTACTTGGTGCAGGAGTATCTACATTCGTTTCTCGTCTACTCTCTCCTATTGCTTTCTTCCTTTATATATATCTTAGCAAAAAATACTCGTTTTATATAAAGAGTTTTAAGTGGAGCAATTTTTCAACATATCTTCATTCATCTCTTTTAAGGATAGGCTTACCAATAGCAGGACAGATGTTCTTGGAATTTTTAGCTTTATCTGGAATATCTTTAATGATGGGTTGGATTTCTGCTACTTGTCTTGCTGCTTTTCAAATTATTTCAACAATGATTAGCACCACCTTTCTTACAGCTTCTGGTATATGTTCTGCAACAACAGTATTGGTTTCGCATGCTTTTGGTGCTGACAACGAAAAAGAAGTAAAACACAACTTTTTGGCAGGTTTTCGTATGGTACTTGTTGTTATGTTTTTCTTTGCCTTTATATTTATTTTTTTTGGTAAATATATAGCAGAGCTATTCACGGAAGATGAAAATGTTATTGCAGTAGCTAGTCAGTTTTTTATTGTAGCTGGTTTCTTTCAACTCTTTGATGGCTCGCAAGTATCAGGTCTTGCAGGATTAAGAGGCATAAATGATGTTGCTAAACCAATGAAATACGCTTTTATATCTTATGCTTTGGTTTCTCTTCCTTTTGCTTATGTGTGTGGATTTGTGTTTAATCTTGGTGCTTGGAGTGTTTTTGCTGGTTTTATGGCAGGATTACTTACGGCAGCTATTCTTTATCATAGACGTTTTCATAAGACAGTCAAACGACATTTTAATTCCATAAAAAAAGAAAAAGATTAATTTTTATAACTAATCAAAGAAATAAGAAAAAATCGTTATATCTTTTATTAAAACAAATAAATAAAAAAAAGTGAGAAGTATATTATACCTCTCACTTTTCTCATTTTAGATTTTATCTTTTCTTTTTTATTATTCAAAAGAAAGGATAGCCTCTTTAATTATTGCTATTGCTTCTCTTAGTTCATCTTCTGTTATTACAAGAGGAGGAGCAAAACGAATAATATGTTTGTGTGTTGGTTTAGCAAGTAAGCCTAAATCTCTCATCTTTAAGCAAACGTCCCATGCTTCTTTGCCATTCATTGGTTTTATGATAACAGCATTCAAAAGACCTTTACCTCTTACCTTTTCAATCATTGGACTCTTAATCTTGTTTATCTCATCACGGAATATCTTTCCAAGTTTTTCTGCTTTCTCTGTTAAGTGTTCATCTTTTACTACTTGAAGAGCTGCTACTGCAACACGACCTGCAAGACAGAAACCACCATAAGTTGAGCCGTGTTCGCCAGGTCCTATCGTTAGCATTATCTCATCATCAGCCAATACTGCACTGATAGGAATAACTCCACCACTTATTGCTTTTCCAAGTATTAATATATCTGGGTGAACGTTTTCATAATCGCAAGCCAACATCTTTCCTGTTCTTGCAATACCTGTTTGAACTTCATCAGCTATGAAAAGAACGTTGTGCTTCTTGCAAAGATCATAACAAGTCTTTAAATAACCATCATCTGGTACATAAACACCAGCTTCTCCTTGTATTGGCTCAACAAGAAAACCTGCAACATCTTTTCCATACTTATCTAATACTTCTGCCAATGCTTTTGTATCATTGTAAGGTATCTTAATAAATCCAGGAGTGAAAGGACCATAATCTAAATATGCATCAGGATCAACAGACATTGATACTATTGATATTGTTCTTCCGTGAAAATTACCTTCACAACAAATAATTATTGCTTTATTCTCTGGAATATGTTTAACTCTATATCCCCAACGGCGAGCAAGTTTCATTGCTGTTTCATCTGCTTCTGCTCCTGTATTCATTGGAAGTACTTTATCATAACCAAAATATTCAGTTACATATTTTTCATAAGGGCCTAAACAATCATTATAAAAAGCACGTGAAGTTAAAGTTAATGTTTGTGCTTGGTCGCAAAGAGCCTTAATAATTTTTGGGTGGCAGTGTCCTTGGTTTACTGCGCTATATGCTGATAGGAAATCAAAATAACGTTTTCCCTCAACGTCCCATACGAAAGCACCTTTACCTTTGTTTAATACTACTGGAAGTGGATGGTAATTGTGAGCACCATATCTTTGCTCCATCTCCATAAATTCTTCTGATTTTGTCATACCGTTTTTTGTTTTAATTTGTAAATTTTACTTTATGTTAATTATGTTTTAATTTATATCTCTCCACTAAAATACTTAGTGAAATAAAATTATTTTATTCCTTATAAATTTAATTGGCTGAATATATTGAAGACTTACTTTCTTTACTTGCCTTACAAGAGAAGAAAATAGTAGCAATAACTGCTAATAATATTAAACTCGTATATTTTTGTTTCATTGTCTTATTTCTTTGTTATTAAGCGACTTAAAAAAAACTTCGTTTTAATAAATTATTTCTTCGTTTTTTTGAAATATATCTTTATTTTAACAAAATATTTCTTCGTTTTTTATTGTCTTCTTTTTACGACAGCAAATTTAGTTTATTTTTTATTATAAACAAAGAAAAACTTAAATTTTTTTTAATGTTTATATGTTTCTAAGATTTTTAATGACGATATCCAAATCTGTTAGAAATGAATAATTGCGAGCATAGATAAGATTTAAACGGTGAAGTGTTTGATTATCTAATGTAATGTTTTTTATATTGTTTTGTGTTGAAAATACTGATTTTTTGAGTTGTGGCAATTCTTTCATATTATCATCTTTATCGTTGTAGCCAACATAAGTCTTGATTGATAACAAAACAAGAAAATTGTTCTTTATTGCCCGAAAAGGTTTCTTCTCTATAAATATTAATATTGGTGTAGCAATAAGCAAAACTAATGATGTAGTGAAATCAAACAAACGTTTCTTTCTACGATTGTCTTCACTATTGATATTATTGACATTCATCACATAAATATCTGTTGGAGTGTTTATATTATTACTACCAATAATAAAATCAGCAACTTCTGGAACAATGGTAAAGGTAACAGATGTTTTTGAAAGTTTGCTCATTATATTTATTATCTTGCTTTGTGATAGATTTTTTGAGCAGAAAATAACTTGATTTATTTTATATATCCTAAGAATATCTTCCATTTGATTAATGTTACCAAGAAAATAATTTCTGTCTTCATTCTCTTGACAAGATACAAGCCCAATAAATTCTGGTTTAAGATTAGTATTCCTTAATAATTGTGTAACTCGTTGTGTCTCTTGTTTGTCTCCAACAATAACATACGCATTTTCATCATCATTTTCCATCGTCCAATGACCTTTTTTTATGAAATGAAGAACATATCTGCCTATTAAAAGTGTGAAAAACGTCATTATTGACCCCATAAGAACCATCGCACGAGAATATCTTAATGATGCAGGCATAAGAGAATAGAAAACAAGCAAAGTTATCATTCCAAAAAACACTCCGGAAAGTATTTTCATTGGCTTAAACTTCTTTGAGTATCCTCCACTTATATAGATTGAGAATAAAAGAATAACAATGTAGCAAGGAATAGCAAAATAAAGATAATGCTTTGGATAATAATCTACATCGTTCCAATATGTTGTTGCCCAAAACTTTTCTAACAAATAAAAACAAACATAAAGAACAATGAAATCTATTAGAGGTAAAAGTATTTTTTTGAATATTCTTGCAAAGAAAGCAACAAATGCTCTCAACCAAATAGCCATCTTTATAATTAGTGAGAAGAAAAAAGTCTGTTTTTTTGAAAGATGTTTCTTTGCAAATATGTCCATAGCGTTATAAAACGTATAAACATAATTAAGACTTCCTTTTTTTGTTGATTCTCCTTTATAATGTATTATTCTTGTATCTGCAAAATAATAGTTTTTGTATCCACCTTTTGTTATACGATAAGAAAGGTCAATATCTTCTCCATACATAAAGAACGTTTCATCAAGCAAACCTACTTTATCTAAGCATACTTTTCTGATCAACATAAACGCTCCTGCAAGAATATCTACTTGATGTGTTTGATTATATGAAATATCTCCCATATAATAGCCTGCATAACGTTTTGAATGTGGAAAAATCTTTATCAAACCACTCATCTTACAAAAGCATACCCAAGGTGTTGGAAAACCACGCTTACTTTCTTTAAGTATTTTACCATTTCCATCAATCATCTTTACTCCTAATCCACCACAATCTTGATGAGAATCCATAAAATCTAAACACTTAACAAAAGTATCTTCTTCAACAACAGTATCTGGATTTAGAAGCAAGACATATTCACCTTTTGAAATTCTTATTGCTTGATTATTCGCTTTTGCAAAACCAACATTTTCTTTATTTTCTATTAGTTTAACTTGCGGAAACTTATCTTTTATCATAGCAATAGAACCATCAACAGAATTATTATCAACAACAAACATTTCTGCATCTATATCCTTTAATGCTTTTTGAACAGAATATAAACAATGTTCTAAGAAATGCTCTACATTATAATTAACTATTACTATTGATAATCTCATCTTCTTTTTCTATTTTGGCATCAATGCTACAATAATGAATGCACTAATAACGATGATTAGTCTTAAAAAATTATATTTCTTATCTTCCTTGCCATCAAACAAAATAGATACTCCAACATGCAAAAGAATACCAACAACAAATGCTAAGATATATTCACTATATTGAGAAAAGATAGGTATAATATTATTAATTATTGAACCTAATATTCCCATGATTGCAAACAAACTCAACAAGATAAAAGATTTTGATTTGCTTATCTTTAATGATAAGAAAGAATTAATGAGAATGATTGATATTGGAATATTATGAATAATGACACCAAAGAAAAGTAATGTGTTTAACTTATTGTTTATCACCAAAGCAAATCCTTCAAAGAAAGCATGAATAGAAACACCTATCAAAAGAAGTAATGCACTACTTTTTTTGCTTTTATTTTGAGGCATAAACTCTAAAATAAGTTGCAAGAAAAAGCCAGCAAGTACGAAAATACCTATAATAATAGCTTTATTGGCATCAATATTTGGATTAATTGTTAAATAAATATTAGGTAATAAATCTAAAAAACATACTGCTAACAAAAAAGCACCTCCAAAAACTTCTATGCCTTTTATTATTCTTTCATTCTTACGAAAAAGTATTACAAAATATCCACTTATTATAGCAGTTACAAATAGTAAAAAATATGAGAGAATTATCATCTACAAAGTTTTTTAAATTAATTTCTTTTTGCAAAGATAAGTTTTTTTAATGAAAGTTGTATCTTTGCAAAGAATAAATAAAGAAAAAAATAAAATAGGATATGCATATAAAATGGATTGCAACAATTGTTGGAGCTTTGCTTGGTGGAGGAATATTTGGCGGATTAATAGGTTATGGCATCGGAAGTGTTATTGATGGCTTAATAAACAAAGAATATAATGGAGTATCAAGAGAACAAGGTGATTTTGTTATAAGTTTTCTTCTATTGTTTGCTAAGGTTATGAAAGCTGACGGCAAAGTGATGAGAAGTGAGTTAGATTTTGTTCGTTTGTGGCTTGATAATAATCTCGGACAAGAAAATACACAAAATCGTATTGAACTATTAAAAGAATTTTTATCAAAAGATATAGACTTAAATCAAGTATGTTCAAAAATAAATTTCACACTAAACTATGCTTCTCGTGTTCAACTACTACATTCTCTTTATGGTATAGCACTTTCTGATGGCGATTGTTCTAAGGAAGAAAAAGCGACTATTGAATTAATTGCATCTTTGATGAGAATAAGTGAACAAGATTACAAAACAGTAGAAGCGATGTACTACAAAAACAATGATTCTTCTTATGTTATTCTTCAAGTTGATAAAAACGCAAGTGAAGATGAAATAAAGAAAGCATATAAAAGATTATGTTTGAAGTATCATCCAGATAGAGTTGCATCTCTTGGTGAAAAAGCACAACAAATTGCTACACAAAAGTTTCAAGAGATTAACTTAGCATATGAATCCATTAAAAAAGAAAGAAATTTTAGTTAAAAAATGTTTACAGAATATTCACTTTGGTTTTTACCTATAATACTTGCTCTTGCCTTTGGTGGAACGTATTTTCAATACCTTTGGAAAAAACAGCCTTTTTTTTCACTAAAACAACGAAATATTTTATTAACTCTTCGTTTTATTGCTCTGTTTTTGCTGTTATTTTTATTTCTTTCTCCCGTAAAACATATTAAGCACAAAGATATTGAAAAACCAACAATAATTATTGCCCAAGACAACACGCTTTCTCTTGGTTTAACCAAAGATTCATCATACTACAAAAACACTTATCTGCAAAATCTTGATAAACTTTGTGATAAATTGCAAGATAAATATAATGTTGTCCGTTTAAATTTTGGTTCTGTCGCTACTGCATTAAAAGAAGATAAGTCTTTCAAACAATCTTCTAAGTTTAAAGATTTTGCAACTAACATAGGGTCAATGTTTGATTACGTTAATGAGAACTATTCTAATGAAAATTTATCTGCTATTGTACTTGCAAGTGATGGAATAACTAATAGCGGAGACAATCCTCTTAATGTTTGTGAAAATATTAAGTGTCCTATATACACAGTTGCCATGGGCGACACCACAATACGAAAAGATATTGCTATAACAGATGTACAATATAATAAGATAACTTTTATTGATGATGAATATCCTCTTGAAGTTACTGTTTCTGCTCTAAAAGCAAACGGAAGTAATGCTTCTATATATATGGTTAAAGATGGTAAAACAACTATGCTTAAACATTTTACAGTTAGTGGTGATGAATATTCAACAACAGTACCAATAAAAGCATCAAGTCATAAAAGCGGTATAGAAAAAATATCATTCTATGTTTCTTCAATAGGAAAAGAAAGTAATGTGTTTAATAATAAGAAAGATATTTTTATTGAAGTTTTAAACAATAAAAAGAAAATACTTATTCTTTCTTCTGCTCCGCACCCAGATATTGCAGCATTAAGAAGTGTTATGAATAAAAGTAAGAACTATACTTGCGATTTTCAAATGATTTCTAATATAAAAAATAATGTTAATGATTATAGTATGGTCATTTTTCATAATCTTCCAACGAATAGTTTTGATGTAAATATTATAAAAAATATATTAAATAAAGGTATATCATCATTGTTTATCGTTGGACAATCAACAAATTTTGCATATTTTAATAGTTTGCAAACAGGATTAACAATAAATGCCTATTCTTCATCTAATAATCAAACACAAGCAATATATAATAACAACTTTTCAATGTTTACTCTAACTCCTAACACTGAAAACATAATTAAGAACCTTCCTCCTCTTTTGTGTCCTATTGGAAAATATACTGCCTCTTCATCATTACAAACACTTTTTTATCAAAAAATAGGTAGTGTTTCAACGTCTTATCCATTGATTGCTTTCAATAATAATGGAGATAGTAAGATAGGGATTATTGCAGGAGAAAATATATGGAAATGGAGATTACAGAACTATCTTATTAATCAATCTTTTGATGAAGTTGATGAAATAATTTCAAAGACTATTCAACTTGTTTCAAACAAAACAGATAAAAATCGTTTTCGTGTTGAATGCAAAGATATTTATAATCAAAATGAACCAATAACATTTCAGGCAGAACTTTATAATGATAATTATGAATTAGTAAATACTCCTGATGTTAGTTTAAATATTAATAGCAAAACATCTGCATATCATTTTGTTTTTGGAAAAACATCTAATGCTTATTATCTTAATGTTGGTGCTTTTCCTCAAGGAGAATATGTTTATCAAGCAACAACAACTCTTGGTAAAAAATCTTATGTTGTTAAAGGGCGTTTTGTGGTTAATAGTGTTTCACTTGAACAAGAAAACCTTGTTGCTAATCACAATGATTTATTTACAATAGCAAGTAAAACATCTGCTAAAATGATTTATCCTCAAAATATTCTCTCATTAGAACAAATGATAAATAACAATGAAACAATTAAACCAATAATTCATCAAACAATAGTAAATAAAAAATTCATATCTTTATGGTGGTATTGGTTGTTGATTGCATTATCATTGGGCGGAGAATGGTTTTTAAGAAAATATTGGGGAAGAATTTAGACGTAGAAGATAAAACAAACAAAAAATAACGATGAATTTAGAAGACAAAATAGATAATGATATTTTTAGAATAATAGGTAATGTTGCCGATAGTATGAATTTGGAAACTTATGTTGTTGGTGGTTTTGTTAGAGATAGCATAATGGGGAGAAAAAGTACTGATATTGATATAGTAACTATTGGAAGTGGTATTGAACTTGCTCAAAACATTGCCAGCGTTATTCCACATAAAACCAAAGTAACAGTATTCAAAAACTTTGGCACAGCAATGATACATTATACTATTGATGATAAACTTTGGCAGATTGAGTTTGTTGGAGCAAGAAAAGAATCTTATCGTAAGGATTCTCGCAAACCAATAGTAGAAGATGGAACATTAGAAGATGATCAAAACCGTAGAGATTTCACAATAAACGCTATGGCAATATCACTTAATGAGAAAACTTTTGGACTTCTACTTGACCCTTTTGATGGAGTTAATGATATTAAAAGACAAATAATTCGTACTCCTCTTGATAGTGATATTACTTTTTCTGACGACCCTCTTCGTATGCTTCGTTGTATTAGATTTGCCTGTCAATTAGATTTTTCTATTCTTCCTTCAACATTTGATGCTATAACAAGAAACAAAGAAAGAATAAAGATTATATCACAAGAAAGAATAACCGAAGAATTGAATAAAATGATTCTTTCTTCTCATCCTTCTGATGCTTTTCGTTTATTAGATAAATGTGGATTATTAGAAATTATTTTTCCGGAAATTGTTGCTTTGAAAGGTGTTGAAAGCGTTGGAGAAAGAACACATAAAGATAATTTTAAACATACGCTTGAAGTTCTTGACAACGTTAGTAAGCAAAGCAATAAATTGTTCCTTCGCTGGGCTGCTATCTTGCATGATATTGCAAAACCATTAACAAAGAGATATGATTCAAGACTTGGTTTTACTTTTCATGGTCATGAAGTAAAAGGGAGTAAGATGGTTGTTCATATTTTTCGCAGATTTAAACTACCGCTTAATGATAGTATGAAATATGTTCAAAAACTTGTCTTTCTTCATTTACGCCCTATTGCTTTGGTTGAAGATGAAGTAACAGATTCTGCTGTTAGAAGATTTTTGTTTGAGGCAGGAGATGATGTAGATGATTTGATGATTCTTTGTCATAGCGATATAACATCAAAGAATATGCTCAAAAAGCAACAATATATTAAAAATCTTGCTATTGTTAAGCAAAAAATGATTGAGATTGAAGAGAAAGATAAGATACGCAATTTTAAAGTACCTGTAACAGGAGAAGATATAATGGAGATATATGGTCTTTCTCCTTGCATACAAGTTGGAATATTAAAAGACAAAATAAAAGATGCTATTCTTGATGGAGAATTAGAGAATGATAGAGAAAAAGCATTGGATTTCTTGTATGAACAAGCGAAAGCATTAGGATTAAAAAAGAAAAATGAATAAGATTCTTTATATTATTGTTGGACCTACTGCTGTTGGAAAAACAGAATCTGCAATTAATCTTGCCAATAAACTTAAAACAGAGATTGTTTCAGCAGATTCTCGTCAAATATTTCAACAGATGAATATCGGAGTTGCTCGTCCAAGTGTAGAAGAACTTAAAAAAGCAAAGCATCATCTTATTGCTTCGTGGAGTATTTTTTATGATTATAATGTTGCTCGCTATGAAAAAGAAGGCATGCAAATTATTAATAATCTATTTCAAAAATATGATTCACTTATTCTTTGTGGTGGCAGTGGTCTTTATGTTGATGCTATAAGAAAAGGTATAGATTATTTGCCGGATATTCCTATTGAAGTACGACAAGAGTTAAACAATATATACAAACATCAAGGTATTATTCCATTACAAAAAGAACTTGAAGAAAAAGATAAAGATTATTATGATATTGTTGATACAAAAAATCCAAGAAGATTAATAAGAGCATTAGAAGTAATACGAGTAAGCAATCGTCCTTATAGTTATTTTAGAAAAATGAAACCTATTGAAAGAGATTTTAGTATAAAGACAATAGGTATTGAAAGAAACAGAGATGAACTCATTGAAAGAATTAATAAAAGAGTTGATATAATGATTGATTGTGGATTGATTGAGGAAGCAAAATCATTATATAAATATAAAGATTTGAATGCTTTAAATACTGTTGGGTACAAGGAGTTGTTTGATTGTTTTGATAATAAGATTAGTTTAGAAGAAGCAATAGAACAAATTAAAATTCACACACGTCAATTTGCTAAACGGCAGATGACATATTTTAAGAAGAATACAAATACTCTTTGGTTTAATCTTAGTAATAAAGATATTGATATAATAGACTACATATGAAAACAAAAAGATACATATTAACCATAGTTATATTATTGTTTATTAGCAACAACAACACTTCTGCTCAAATAGATAATGATAGCAATCTAATCTTTAATCCATCGTTTGAAGAACATATATCTTGTCCTCAAAGAATAGATCCTTATGGTTATATGGGAGAAGTTGTTGCATGGTGGCAACCAACAGGAGGCTCATCAGATTATTATAACAATTGTGGAGGAAGACAATGCAGAGTACCAAAAAATAAACTTGGTATTCAAATGCCACATTCAGGAGAAAGTATGGTTGGAATATATACTTCATTAACAGATTATAGGGAATATCTTCAAACAGAACTAAAAGACAAACTTATTAAAGGAGAGAAATATCATTTAAGTTTTTGGGTTAGTTTAAGCGAATATTCACCTTCGGCAGTAGCAACAATTGGTGGTTTATTTACTCAAAAACGAATACAAGACACAACTAGGCAGATGCTTACAATGAACAATATTACTATACATGATAATGGAATAAAGCAAAATCTTTCTACTTATCTCAAACCACAAGTAGTTAATCCTTATAATAGAGTGTTATCTGATGTTGAATCATGGCAGAAAGTAGAAGGAGATTTTATTGCGCAAGGAGGAGAAAAGTTTCTTACTATCGGCAACTTCTACCCTGCTGAACAAAGTAATGTTAATGATTATTCATATTTAACTCATATTCTTCCTGGTGCTTATTATTATGTTGATGATGTTGAACTATATTGTTTAACTTGTGGCGAAAAACAGCAATATGGTGATGTTGTTATAACAAAAAAACAAGATACAACTAAATATTCTGTTGGCGAAGTGATAATACTTGAAAATATTTTCTTTGACTTTGACAAGACAGTTCTTTTGCCACAGAGTTATGTTGAATTAAAAAATCTTTTGGCTATATTGAATACTCACCCTAATATGAAAATTGAATTATCTGGGCACACTGACAACAAAGGTAAAGACAAATATAATATGAATCTTTCTCTTAATCGTGCCAAAGCAGTCTATACTTATCTTATTGAAAACGGCATAAAAGAAAACCGTCTTAAATATAAAGGCTTTGGTGCTACACAACCTATTGCTGACAACAAAACCGATGAAGGCAGAGCCAAAAACAGAAGAGTAGAATTTAAAATACTTTCGCTATAAGTTTATAATGCTCCTGTTAAAAGAGCTAATATTATACCTATTGCTAATATTATTGCAAAGCCATATCTTATTATTAGAAAGATAATACCTACTATAACTATTAATATTATTATTCCCCATATTGTGTCTTTTGTATCTTCTTTCTTTTTCTCTTTTTTCTCTTTTTCTTCATTCTCTATCATAATTATCATATATATATTTGGCCACAAAGATAGTAATTTATTATTAATAAATAATATAAATCTTGAATATTCGTTTTTTATCAAAAACATATTATGAAAAGAATGTCTTATTATTTTGATTTTATATTATTATTTTTTTCTTGTTTTTTTTCAATAAAACTTGATTTTATTAATTTTTTTCTTCGTTTTAGTTTAGTTTCATTTCTTATTTTATTTTTATCTATTATAGTAATTTATTTTTGATAATGTATTAAAAGTATAATAAATAATAAAAAACTCTCATATTCGTTTATATATCAAAAACATATTATGAAAAGAAAGATTTATTTATTAATTTTAATATCATTTATTATGTCAAGTTGCAGTCAAAAGATTCATTTTGAAGACCAAGCCGTAAAAGATTTTGATATAAACAAATACTTAGGCACTTGGTATGAAATCGCACGTTTTAATCATAGTTTTGAAAAAGGACTTGTTGGAGGTTCTGCCAACTATGTATTAGAAGAAAACGGCAAAGTAAAAGTAACCAACAAAGGTTTTAGAGGTTCTTTTGATGGCAAGGAGAAGATAGCAAGAGGAAAAGCAAAGTTTGCTGGCGATAAAACTGTTGGACATCTAAAAGTAAGTTTCTTTCTTTGGTTTTATGCCAACTATTATATTGTAGCCTTAGACAAAGAGAACTACAACTATGCTTTGGTTTGTTCTAATTCCAATAAGTATCTTTGGATTCTTGCTCGTAATAAAACACTTGATAAAGAAACTATGGACAATCTTTTATTAAGAGCAAAGGAACTTGGCTTTGATACAAGTAAGTTATTATATCCTTTTTCGAAAAAAATGGAATAAAGAGATAATAAAATGAATCGCTATTCCATTAAAATAGAATAAAGAACTATTTTATTGTCTTTTGATTCTATTTTATTGGAATAAAGAACTATTTTTATGAATTAAAGAGTTATTTTTGTTCTTTAAGAATATATGGCAAAATCATTGTTTCAAAGGCTGTCTTTTCTATGATACGATAATGCGGATGATAATATTTGTTGAATTGCTTGCTATGATGAACTGCATAAGAGCCATTGTTTAGCATAGAGAAGATGCTTTTTCTGTCATTTTCATAATTATCAAGATTTAAATTCATACTATTTATTATTGAATCAATGCTTTGCCATTGTTTTTTCCAACTATCTAATGTTACAGGATTGAAACTATCTTTGCTTTTCATAAATGCTTTCATAAAAACATCTATACTAACCACGCTGTCTTTTATTACTGAAAGACTTACTCTATAAAAATTGTTCTTATACCCTATCTTCTCATAATAAGTGTTTGTCTTTTGGCAAGTCTTTGTCTCTTCAATAATATATTCTCTCATCTTTAAGGAATCTCCCATAAGATGTTCTAATCCAAAACTATCTTGAAAAAAGTTTTTGTATATATCTTGTAATGTACTTTTGGGATATGTATTAATTTGTGATTGTATTGCTTGACGAATTAACTCATTATTATTTTTTTGAGCGAACACAATCATTGAAACAAATACTAATACTACAATGCAAATTATCTTTTTCATTTTATCTTTTAATTTATTTTGCAAAAGTAATCAAATTCTATTTACAAATCATTATATAGATGTGATTTATAAGTAAAAACAGCAATTGCTTTGTGCTATTTTGCTAATTATGATTAATATTGTATCTTTGCAATCATGGAAGAAAAAGAAATACAAATACACCCTTTTGTTGATAAGAGGATTGAAGATTATTGTCAAACGTTTCATTCTAAGCAAGAAACAATACTTAATGAACTTGAAAGAACAACGCATTTAAAGTTCTTGCGTCCTAATATGATTAGTAGCTCTTGGCAAGGCGAATTATTGAAGATTCTTACACAATTGGTCAATCCTAAACGTGTGCTTGAAATAGGTACTTTTTCTGGATATTCTACTATGTGTTTTTGTTTATCTTCTCAAAGTGATTGTATTATTGATACCATTGAGGCTGTGGAAGATTACAAGTCTTTTCTTGAAAATCTTTTTCTTGAAAACAATTTTGCTCAAAAAGTTAATCTTCATTTTGGACAAGCAATAGATGTTATTCCAAGGTTAAACAATAGTTATGATATGATTTTTATTGATGCAGACAAAGCAAACTATCCTAATTATTATTCACTTGTTGCTGATAAAATTAATAAAGGTGGATTACTTGTTGCAGACAATATTCTTTGGTATGGAAAGGTTGCTATATCTGATGCTAAAGATAAAGAAACATTAGCAATAAGAAAGTTTAATCAAATGATAACCGAAGATAATAGATTTGAAAATGTAATTTTACCTATTAGAGATGGTTTGATGATAGCAAGGAGAGTTTAATCTTTCAACAAAAGTCATAGAAAAATCTAATGTTGTATTTTCATTAAATTTATATTCCATATTTACATTTGCTCCAAGTGTGGAAGAAAATGTATTATAAAATACTGTGCCCGAAAGAAGTAAATTATCATTAACTTTATAGTCTATTCCAACGTACATTCCTGCATCTTTTCTTTTTCGTGGTGCTTTATCCTCACAAAAAACATCACCCTCAACATTTGTTATGTTTGCTCCCACTCTAAAATTAAGTTTATTTGATATTTGTTTGCTATAATCCATTCCAAACGTATTAACAAACACATTTTTATCATTATAATTCTTTCCGAAACCTGCCATAGTTGTAAGAGTAAGATGTCCATTATCTATCTTATCTACGCTATCTGTTTGGGCAAAAGTTGTAAAGGCTACAATTGTTGATATTATTATGATAATTATTCGTTTCATATTCTTTACCAGCGTATGCCGTTATTCATATTATCAAAGAAATATGTTAAAGTAAATGAAATAACATGTTGTCTTGGAGATGAAGGTGTTTTAATATCAAAATAATCAAATGAGTTTTTATAATTTCCTTTACCGACATATCTTGATGAATAGTCGTAATTGTAATCATAAAATGGAGTTAAAGAATATTGATAATTTATCATAAACTGCATTCTCCAAAATTCAAGTCCTATTCCTATCTGTGCTCCTGCATCAATTCTATATGTTCCATCAGAAGAAAATGTATCATCTTTATCTTTCCAATAAACATTCTCTTTATGTACTGTATAATCACAACCTATTAAGTTGCTCGTTCCTAATTCTTCATTTATAACTGGTTTCTGTATGTTTTGATGATAAAGTCTTGGAGTATGGTCTTCTCCATAATGGTCATAAAATGTAGTAAAACCACATATTCCTACGCCTGCAAATAATCCTGCAGAACCTAAAAGACGCCATCTGTCATTCAATTCATACTTATAAACAATATCTATTGGTAGTTGAACATAGCCTGCTGTTGCATTTATTTCAACATTTTGCGTATTTAGTTTATATCCTTTTGTGGTAAAGATAAGACTTGCTTGCCAATACCAATTATTTGTCATATTTGATTGGGCAGTAAAACCAACATTAAATCCATATTTAAATGGTTTTGTATCTGTAAAACCTATATATTCTTTTTTATCATTAAAATATGCAAGTCCATTCCAAATATCTAATCCTTTTGCTGACGTTAAATCACTCATATTAAATCCTGCTCTTATTCCAAAACGAATTTGAGGGGCTCTATTCACTCTTTGTGCTGTTGCTATATTGGAAAAGACCAAGCAACTTAATATTAATGTTAATATGTATTTATTCTTTTTCATAGTGTGTTCTTATATGAATTTGCAAATATAAACAATTTCTTTTTATCTGTTTTTTATTTTAAGGAAATATTTTGTTTTTTCTTCATAATAATTTAATAACTCTTCGTTTTATTTATCACCATTTTTCATCTTAATATATTCGTCTATACTTATTGCTGCTTTTTTGCCTGCACCCATTGCAAGAATAACTGTTGCTGCTCCACTCACTACATCTCCACCAGCAAAAACGCCCTCTCTTGATGTTTGTTGATTGTCATCTGCAACAATATTTCCTTTATCATTTATTTCTAATCCTTTTGTTGTTTGGCTCAACAAACGATTTGCTTGCGTTCCAAGAGCCATAATAACACAATCGCAATCAAACTTAAATTCACTATCTTTTATCTCTATTGGTTTTCTTCTTCCGCTTTTATCTTCTTGTCCAAGTTCCATCTTAACACATGATAAACCTTCTACCCAACCATCTTTATTACCTAATATTTTCGTTGGATTAGTTAATGTGTGAAAAACAATACCTTCTTCTTTTGCATGATTAATCTCTTCATTTCTTGCTGGCATCTCATTTTCTGTTCTTCTATACACAATAGCAACATCACTTCCAAGACGTTTTGCACATCTTGCTGCATCCATCGCAACATTGCCTCCTCCAACAACAACCGTTCTTTTACCAACAAATACTGGCGTTTGATAATCGTCTTTGTAGGCTTTCATTAGATTAACTCTTGTTAAAAATTCATTTGCTGAGAATACTCCATTAAGATTTATCCCTTCAATATTCATAAACTTTGGTAATCCTGCACCACTTGCAATATAAACAGCCTTATATCCTTGATTAAATAAATCATCTATCGTTATACTTTTACCAATAACAACATCATTGATTATATTAACTCCCAAACTTTTTACATTCTCTATTTCTTTATCAACAACTTTTTCTTTCGGCAAACGAAACTCAGGTATGCCATAAGTTAAGACTCCGCCACTTTTATGTAATGCTTCAAATATTGTTACTTCATACCCTTTCTTTGCCAAATCACTACTACATGCTAATGCTGAAGGACCGCTACCAATTATTGCTACTTTTATATTGTTTTTATTTATATTTACGATAGGTTTAATATTATTATCTCTTGCAAAATCTGCCACGAACCTCTCCAACTTACCTATTGCTATTGGTTGTCCTTGTTTTCCTCTAATACATGAGCCTTCACATTGATTTTCTTGAGGACAAACTCTTCCGCAAATAGCAGGTAATGTACTACTTTCATTAATAATCATAAATGCTTGTTTATTATCATTTAACGTTATTTGATGAATAAACGCTGGAATATTAATATTTACTGGGCAAGCACTAACACAAAGTGGTTTTTTGCAATTCAAACAACGTGATGCTTCAATTATGGCTTCTTTATCATTATATCCATAACTTACTTCATTGAAATTCTTGTTTCTAACATCGGCTTGCTGTTCTCTTACTTTAACTCTTTTGTCCTTATCTATGTTTTCTAACGATTGTTCAACAGATTTAGTTAGATTACAAGTATGATTTTCTGTATTAGTTGCTATCTTATGATTAGTGAAAACTCTTTGTCTTTTCATTGCTTCATCAAAATCAACTTGATGAGCATCAAATTCTGGTCCATCAATACAAGTAAATTTAATCTTTCCATCTATCTTTACTCTACATGCTCCACACATTCCTGTTCCATCAACCATTAGACTATTTAAACTTACTATCGTTTTAATATTCAATTCTTTCGTTAGCATAGAAACAAACTTCATCATTATCATTGGACCTATTGCTACAACAATATCATAATGCTTATTTTGTTTTTCTACTAATTCTTTTATTTTATCTGTTACTAATCCTTTTGTTCCATAACTTCCATCATCAGTACATATATATAATGAATCACAAACATCGTTCATCTCTTGTTCAAAAATAAGTGTTGATTTGCTTTTAGTACCAATTATAACATCGTGAGGAACATTATTTTCTTTTGCCCATTTTGCTTGTGGATAAACTGGTGCTGTGCCAAGACCTCCGCATACAAAAAGAATATTTTTCTTTTGTATTTCATCTTTTGGCATACTTATCAATTCGGAAGGATTACCAAGAGGACCAACAATATCCATAAAACTATCACCAACTTCTTTTTCACAAATCTCTTTTGTACTATCGCCAACAGATTGAATGACAATAGTTATTGTTTTTTCTTGTCTATCATAATCACATATAGTTAATGGTATTCTTTCACTTTTTTCTTTATTGATAACTATCACAAATTCTCCTGGTTGAGCTTTTAGTGATATAAAGGGAGCTATTGTTTTAAAAAGGTATATGTTTTCTGTAAGTTTTTGCTTTTCTATTATTTTGAACATTATTATTTATTTTTTAAATTTTATATGATTAAACTGTGATAATTCTTCTTGATTAAGAGCCAAATCATATTTTACTTTACTTTCTCTTGCCTTAGAAAAGATTATAAGGAAAATTGAAAGAACAGAAAAAATGATATACCCTATTTGCATTGAAAAGATTATAACTATCAATATAACAAGAGATATTATCATATAACAAGTAAGTTGACGAAGATAAATAGATTTGTAGTTTATAAGTTTATTAACAAGATTATCTGTTCTTATTTTTTTAATTTTTCTTTTTATTACTTTGTCTGCATAGAAAACAAGAAAAATAATTACTGCCATTGTTAAAAAACTAAAAATTATCATATTGTTTTGATTTATCATTGGCTTACTAATCTTAAAAAAAACAATACACAAACTCATAACATTTAGCATTATATCTAAGATAAGTGCCCCAAACCAAACGTTATTCAATATTTTTATATACCTTTCCATAATCATTTACATTTTTATTTATTTGCAAAAATAGTAAAAAAAAACTTAATTTTTATTGTTGATTGAAAAATATGTTGTAATTTTGCCAAGTTTTAAAAAGAGAATTACAGTCTAATTCTCATTTTTTCCGTGAAATAACAATAAAAAAGAACAAAAATAATCACACATTCATTTGTGAGTACTAATAATTAAAATATGTACAATAAAGCAAAACTTGAAGCAAAGTCATTAGATGAATTAAAATCTATTGCAAAGGCTATGAAAATCACAAAAATTAGCCGTCTTACTCAACAAGAATTGGTATACAAGATATTAGATTTTCAAGCTGCTAAGTCCAACAACAGAAGACAATGAAAATGAGCAAAAAAGTATTAGACAAAGGCGAACAAAAACAACAAACATCTAATAATAATAGAGAGAAAAAGGTTAGAACAAGAATACGCCTAAGCCAATAGCAGAATCTAATATTAAAACTCCTACCAACAAAGAAAATATCACTAATAATATTGAAGAGAACAAACCTATTCATAAAACATTAGCAGAAGCCAAACAACAAATAGTAAAAAATTTAAACGTTAGCAAGATTCCAGATGCTCCATTGATAGAAGAAATATCTATTCCAGATTTTCAACTTAACAAACGTCCAACACCAACTATAAATAATTCATTAAAGACAAATAATTTCAAAGATAATCATACTACAAGTAATAATAATCATCAACAAAAAAATATTCATCAAAAAAATAATATTGAACCAGCGCTTACATTTTCTCAAAACAAAGACTTTGAAGAGCCTGTTACTAAGAAAGCTGATAATATTGAAATAGTTGATAACGTTGAAACAAAAAAAGAACAACAAAAACCTTTCACTTCTAATAATAAACCACAAGAAAACAATAAAAAAGTATATGTTTTTGAGACAGAAGGTTTAGTTGAAGGTGAAGGAGTTTTAGAAACAATAAACGATGGTTATGGTTTCCTTCGTTCATCAGATTACAACTATTTAAATAGTCCTGATGATGTTTATATTTCACAATCTCAAATAAAGTTCTTCGGTTTAAAAACAGGAG
>JAKVOZ010000015.1 GCA_022482545.1 Bacteroidales bacterium | reverse complement strand
TTGGAGTTGGATTAGTTCGTATGGCTCGTACTATTCGTGAAAGAATGAATGTAAGAGATAATGAAGTCTTTTCTCCAACAGATCTTATTAATGCAAAAACACTTTCTTCTGTTATTAATTCTTTCTTTGGAACTAATCAATTGTCTCAATTTATGGATCAGACAAATCCACTTGCAGAGCTAACACATAAAAGAAGAATATCTGCTTTAGGTCCTGGTGGTTTGTCAAGAGAAAGAGCAGGATTTGAAGTTAGAGACGTTCACTATACTCACTATGGTCGTTTATGTACTATAGAGACACCAGAAGGTCCAAATATTGGTTTGATTTCATCATTAAGTGTGTTCGCTAAAATAAATAATTTGGGATTTATTGAAACTCCTTATTATAAAGTAGATAAAGGTAGAGTTTTATTTAATCAACCACCTATTTATCTTACAGCAGAAGAAGAGGAAGATAAAATTGCAGCTCAAGCAACAACAAGAGTTGCTCCTGACGGAAAAATACTTGATGAAAAAATAAAAGCAAGACAACAAGCAGACTTCCCAATAGTTTCACCTGAAGAAGTAGATTTAATGGATGTTGCTTCAAATCAAATATCATCAATAGCTGCTTCTTTGATTCCATTCTTGGAACATGATGATGCTAATAGAGCATTGATGGGATCTAATATGATGAGACAAGCAATGCCATTATTAAATCCAGAGATACCAATAGTTGGAACAGGTATTGAACCATATGTTGCACAAGATTCAAGAGTATTATTGGAAGCAGAAGGAGATGGCGTAGTTGAATTTGTAGATGCAAAAGAAATTATTATTAATTATGATAGAGATGAAGATGAACGTTTAGTAAGTTTTGAAGATGATGTTAAGAAATATACTCTTACTAAATTTCGTAGAACAAATGCAAGTACAGCTGTTAATCTTCGTCCTATTGTTAAAAAAGGAGATAAAGTACATAAAGGTCAAGTTTTATGCGAAGGTTATGCAACAAAAGATGGGGTGCTTTCTTTAGGAAGAAATCTTCATGTTGCATTTATGCCTTGGAAAGGATATAACTATGAGGACGCAATAGTTATTTCTGAAAAAGTTGTAAAGCAAGATTTATTTACGTCTGTACATATAGAAGAGTTTATAACTGAGGTTAGAGAGACAAAGAGAGGGTTAGAGGAATTAACAAAAGATATTCCAAATGTAAGTCTTGAAGCAACAAAAGATCTTGACGAAAATGGAATGATAAGAATAGGAGCAACTGTAAAAGAAGGTGATATATTAGTAGGAAAGATAACTCCAAAGGGAGAATCAGATCCAACTCCTGAAGAAAAACTTTTGAGTGCAATCTTTGGTGATAAAGCTGGTGATGTTAAAGACGCATCATTAAAAGTTCCACCTTCAGTAGAGGGAGTGGTTATAGACAAAAAACTATTTACAAGATTTATAAAAGATAAAGATACAAGAGCTAAGAATAAAGATATAGTAAAACGATTAAAAGATAAGTTTGATGAAGATGCTGCTCAATTAAAAAATAAATTAGTTGATAAATTGTTTATTCTTCTTTCAGGCAAAACATCACAAGGTGTATATTCTAATTATAAGGAAGAATTAATACCAAAGAAAGTCAAATTTAATCAAAAATTATTATCTGCTATTGATTATTCTAATGTTAATTTTAATAATTGGACATCAGATAACCAAACGAATACACTTATTAAAGAATTATTAAATAATTATAGTATAGTATATCGTGAGTTGCAAGGGACATTAGCTCGTAAAACATTTGCAGAAACAATAGGCGATGATTTACCAGCAGGAATTGTACAAATGGCTAAAATTTATATTGCTAAAAAGCGTAAATTAAAAGTCGGAGATAAGATGTCTGGTCGTCACGGAAATAAAGGTATTGTTGCTAAGATAGTAAGAGAAGAAGATATGCCGTTTTTAGCGAGTGGAAAACCTGTGGATATAGTATTAAATCCATTAGGAGTGCCTTCTCGTATGAATTTAGGACAGATTTTTGAAACTGTTTTAGGTTGGGCAGGACATGAACTTAATCTACGATTCCATACACCTATTTTTAATGGTGCAACATTAGATCAAGTTAATGAATATATGAGAAAAGCAGGACTTCCAGAAAATGGCAAATGTTATTTGTATGATGGAGAGACAGGAGATCGTTTTGATCAACCAGCAACAGTAGGATATGTATATATGCTTAAACTTCACCATATGATAGATGATAAGATGCACGCAAGAAGTATAGGACCATATTCATTAATTACACAACAACCTCTTGGTGGTAAAGCACAGTTTGGAGGTCAACGTTTCGGAGAAATGGAGGTTTGGGCATTAGAGGCATTTGGAGCATCTCATGTTTTACAAGAAGTTTTAACTGTTAAATCTGATGATGTTGTTGGAAGAGCTAAGGCTTATGAAGCAATAGTTAAAGGAGATAATATGCCAATACCTGGAATTCCAGAATCATTTAATGTATTGATTCATGAATTACGAGGACTAAATTTGGAAATAACATTTGATTAATTTATTAAAAAGAATATTACTTTAAATAAAGATGACAATAAATAAAGAAGGTAGTGTTAATAGTTCGTTTCATTCAATGACTATTAGTTTGGCTTCACCAGAATCGATATTACAACGTTCAAGAGGTGAAGTAACCAAACCTGAAACAATAAATTACAGAACATATAAGCCAGAAAGAGACGGTTTGTTCTGTGAAAGAATATTTGGTCCAGTAAAAGATTGGGAATGCCATTGTGGTAAATACAAAAGAATAAGATATAAAGGTATTGTTTGTGATAGATGTGGTGTTGAGGTAACAGAGAAAAAAGTAAGAAGAGAAAGAATGGGACATATTCAATTAGTTGTTCCTGTTGCTCATATATGGTTTTTCCGTTCACTTCCAAATAAGATAGGTTCTTTGTTGGGAATACCAAGTAAGAAACTTGATCAGATAATATATTATGAAAAATATATAGTAATTAATCCAGGTATTAAGGAGCAAGATGGCATAAACAAGATGGACTTTTTAGCAGAAGAAGACTATTTTAATATTATGGAAACAGTTCCAGAAGAAAATAGACTTTTGCCAGATGATGATCCAAATAAGTTTGTTGCCAAAATGGGAGCAGAAGCATTGTATGATTTGTTGAAAGATATAGATTTGGATAAGTTGTCATTTCAATTAAGAGATGCAGCACATAAAGAAACATCTCAACAAAGAAAACATGAGGCATTAAAAAGATTAAATGTTGTTGAAGCATTTCGTGAGGCAAATTTAAGAGTTGAGAATCGCCCAGAATGGATGATTGTTAATGTGGTCCCAGTTATTCCACCAGATTTACGTCCACTTGTACCACTTGATGGAGGAAGATTTGCAACATCAGATCTTAATGACCTTTATCGTAGAGTTATAATAAGGAATAATCGTTTAAAGCGTCTTATAGAAATTAAGGCTCCAGATGTAATTATGCGTAATGAAAAACGTATGTTACAAGAGGCTGTTGATTCATTGTTTGATAATTCAAGAAAAATATCTTCTGTTAAATCAGATTCAAATAGAGCATTAAAATCTCTTTCTGATAGTTTGAAAGGAAAGCAAGGAAGATTCCGTCAAAACTTATTAGGAAAGAGAGTAGACTATTCAGGTCGTTCTGTTATTGTTGTAGGCCCAAATTTAAAGATGCATGAATGTGGATTACCTAAAGATATGGCGACTGAGCTTTTCAAACCATTTATTATACGTAAGATGCTTGAAAGAGGTCTTGTTAAAACGGTTAAATCTGCAAAGAAGATTGTTGATAGAAAAGATCCAGTAGTTATAGAAATATTAGAGAATATAGTAAAAGGGCATCCTGTTATGTTAAACAGAGCTCCGACACTTCACCGTCTTGGTATTCAAGCATTTCAACCAAAACTTGTAGAAGGAAAAGCAATAAGACTTCACCCACTTGTTTGTACTGGTTTTAATGCCGACTTTGATGGAGACCAAATGGCTGTTCATGTTCCACTTGGAAATGCAGCAGTATTGGAAGCTCAATTACTTATGCTTTCTTCTCACAATATTCTTAATCCTTCAAATGGTTCTCCTATTACAGTACCATCACAAGATATGGTTCTCGGATTGTATTATATGACAAAAGAGAGAAAAAGTACAGAGGAATTAAAGATAAGAGGAGAGGGTATGACATTCTATTCTTATGAAGAAGTACAAATAGCATACAATGAAAAGAAAGTTGATTTGAATGCTGGTATTAAATTAAGAAGATTAAGAACAGAAGATGCAGAACCAAAATATGAAATTATAGAGACTACTGTTGGTAGGGCTTTATTTAATATGCTTGTACCACCAGAATATGGATATATAAATAAACTTTTAAAGAAAAATATTTTAAGAGATATTATAGGCGATGTTTTAAAGAAATGTGGCTCTGCTCGTACAGTACAATTTCTTGATGATATAAAAGATAAAGGATATTATATGGCATTTAGAGGAGGTCTATCATTTAACCTTTCAGATGTTATAGTGCCAGAAGAAAAAGTAGAACTTATAGCAAAAGCAAATGAGTCTGTTGAAGAAGTTAAAGCTAATTATCAAATGGGACTTATAACAAACAATGAGCGTTATAATCAAATTATTGATATATGGACAGATACTAATAGACTTTTGACTAATGTTGTAATGAAACATATTTCAGAGGATAAGCAAGGATTCAATTCAGTATATATGATGTTGGATTCAGGAGCCAGAGGAAGTAAAGAGCAAATTCGTCAGCTTTCTGGAATGAGAGGACTTATGGCAAAACCACAAAAGTCAGGAGCTTCAGGAGCAGAGATTATAGAGAACCCTATTATTTCAAACTTTAAGGAAGGTTTGTCTGTCTTGGAATACTTCATCTCAACACACGGAGCAAGAAAAGGTTTGGCAGATACTGCATTAAAGACTGCCGATGCTGGATATTTAACAAGAAGACTTGTTGATGTTGCTCATGATGTTATTATAACAGAAGAAGATTGTGGTACACTAAGAGGTATTCTTACAACAGCATTAAAGAAAAATGATGAGGTTGTTCAAACTCTTTATGATAGAATACTTGGACGTGTTACTCTTCATGATATTATTCACCCACAAACAGGAGAAATAATAGCAAAAGAAGGAGATGAATTAACAGAAGATATTTGTCAAAAGATAGAAGATTCACCTATAGAAGAAGTTGAGATACGTTCTGTTTTAACTTGCGAATCAAAAAGAGGTGTTTGTGCTAAATGTTATGGTAGAAATCTTGCTACAGGTAAGATGGTCCAAAGAGGAGAAGCTGTTGGAGTAATTGCAGCACAGTCTATTGGAGAACCAGGGACACAGCTTACTCTTAGAACATTCCACGTTGGAGGTGTTGCTGGAGGAAATGTTAGTGCTACATCAAAAATTCAAGCAAAATATGATGGACTTTTAGTAATAGATGAACTAAGAGCTGTTCCTTATACAAAAGATGATGTAACATTTAGTGTTGTTATTGGACGTTCTGCTGAAATGAGAATACTTGATCCAAATACAAAGAGTGTTTTAGCTTCTGCTAATATACCTTATGGAGCAAAATTATTCCGCGAAAATAATGTTATCTTGAAAAAAGATGATGTTATAGCAGAATGGGACCCATACAATGCAGTTATATTATCAGAGGTTCCAGGTAAACTTGTTTTTGAGTCAATAGAAGAAGGTGTTACATTTAGAACAGAATCAGATGATCAAACAGGTCTTCAAGATAGAATAATTATAGAAACACGTCAAAAATCAAAGAATCCATCTATTAATATTGTTGATAAGAATGGAGAGATAATAAAAACTTATGATATTCCAGTAGGAGCTCACCTTATGGTAGAAGATGGACAAGAAATAAAGGCTGGCGATAGTTTAGTTAAACTTCCTCGTTCATTTGGTAAGGCAGGCGATATCACAGGAGGTCTTCCACGTGTTACGGAATTATTTGAAGCAAGAAATCCGTCAGACCCAGCAGTTGTTGCTGAAATAGATGGTGTTGTTTCTTTGAATAAAAAACTAAAACGTGGTAATAGAGAGATTATCATAACAAGTAAAACAGGCGAACAAAGAACATATCTTGTTCCTACATCAAAACAAATTCTTGCTCAGGAAAATGACTATGTTAAGGCAGGTACTCCTCTTTCTGAGGGTGAGATAACTCCAGCCGATATATTGGCAGTTAAAGGACCTATGAAAGTTCAAGAATATATTGTTAATGAAGTTCAAGAGGTTTATAGATTACAAGGTGTGAAGATTAATGATAAACACTTTGAAGTTATTGTTCGTCAAATGATGCGTAAAGTTGAAATAGAAGATCCAGGAGATACAAGATTTTTGGAAGGAGAAACAATAAATAAGATTGATTTCCAAGAAGAAAATGATAATATTTATGGAATGAAAGTGATTGAAGATAAAGGCGATAGTGAGACTTATGAAAATGGACAGATTATTTCTGCAAGAAATTTAAGAGATGAAAATTCTTCTCTTACTCGTAGAGATATGAAACCAGTCCAAGCTCGTGATGCACAACCTGCAACTGCACATCAAATACTTCAAGGTATAACAAGAGCATCATTACAAACTAAGAGTTATCTTTCTGCAGCATCATTCCAAGAGACAACAAAAGTTTTGACAGAAGCAGCAATAAGTGCTAAACGTGATGACTTACTTGGTATGAAAGAAAATGTACTTGTTGGACATTTGATACCAGCAGGAACAGGACTTAGAGAATACAATAATGTGTTCGTTGCTAACAAAGAACAATTAGAAGACTTTAATAAACCAGCAATTCAACCAGTAAAAAGAGGAAGAAAAGCATCGGTTAAATAAAGAGAAAAATAATAATAAATTTATAGTGTAGTAGAAAGGTTTGATAAACAAATGACCTCATACTACACTTTTTTAATAAATAAAAAAATATGGAAAATAAAAAAGATCAACAATTAGATATTGAACTTTCACAAGAAATAGCAAGTGGAGTATATAGTAATTTACAACTTATTCAACATTCTCCAACAGAGTTTGTTTTGGATTTTATTCAAATAATGCCAGGTTTGCCAAAAGCACAAGTTAAGAGTAGGATAATAATGAGTCCTGTTCATGCAAAGAAACTTCTTGATGCATTAAAAGACAATATATCAAAATATGAGATGCAAAACGGAGAGATAATTGATACAGTACCAAACATAGATTACAATCAAATAAATCCAATGGGCAAAGCATAGAAATGAATATAAATAAGAAAATATTAACAGTTTCAGTTATTTGTCTTGTTTGTTCTTATAATCTATTTTCTCAAAACAACTATAATTCATTTGTAACACAAGATACGATAAATGTTAGGAATGATACAAATGATTGGTCTTTGATTTTTTACACTCCTCATAACTCTCATCTATGCTTTACTACGACAAGGCCAGATACAAATAACGATAAGATTATCTTTTCAGTTGCCGGAGCTTTTACTGGGCAAAATCTGAGAGATGTTGTTGGCAATTATATTGAACAAGGAGTTGTTAAAGAGAATAAGACGGATAAGGAGACAGGTTTCTGTGTTATGTATGACAATAAGGTCGTAATAAAACCACTAAACGATTCAATGAATTATTATTTCAACAAAGCACAGCAAAAAAAAGGTTATTATTTTCAACAGATGATGCTATTAAATGATGGCAAAACTGTTCCTTGTACAATATTTCGTTGCCAAAAACCAACATTTAGAAGAGCGTTAGCAATATATAATGGTAAGGCTATGGTCGTTGAAACTAAGAATAGAATGAATGTAGAAGATTTTGCGTGGGCAATGCAAAAGATAGGTATAAAATATGCGATATATTTAGATATGGGTTCTTGGAGTGATGGCTTCCTTAGAAATAAGGACAACGAAGTAATAAGTATTGGACATTTAAAACAAAACACAAGATACCAATCTAATTGGATAGAATATAGACAATTATAACTGTTAAAATAAAACGAAGAGTTATTGAAATAAAATCAAAAGATATTTAAATATAACGAAGAACTATTTTATTAGAATAGCAATTCATTTTTATTAGAATAAAGAGATAAAAAAAATAGAATAAAAAATTATTTTTTTATCTCTTTATTTTTGAAATAAAAGACAATGATTACTACTATTGCTGCTAAAACATCAGCGAGCAAATCATATAAACTAAAACTTCTTTTAAGTATATTGAAAGTTAAACCCTGAATAGTTTCAGTTAATAAGCCAAAAAGAAAAATTGAGGAAAGGATTATTGTCGATATTTTTTTATGAGGGTAATGTCTTATGAAAAGTAGGTTCTTATAAAGTAAGAAAGACAAAACAAAAAACATAATAAAATGTACTATCTTGTCAGAATTAGGAATGTGAAATAAACTTGGAGTTTTTGAAAAAGCAGAACTTGGTGCAAACAATAATACACACATAAAAACAATCCAAAAGATAATTCCTATAAAATAAAATCTCTTCTTATTTTTCATAAACAAAAAAATAAGAACTTGAAAATAAATCTCTTCAAGTTCTTATATAAATCTAATTAATGATTATAATCCTAATAATTTAGAATAAGATGCTGCATCTTTTAGGTTATCAGCTTCTGATGGATTAGTCATTTTTATTTTTATAATCCAACCTTCATTATAAGGGTCGCTGTTTATTGCTGCTGCATTGTCTTCTAATGCTGCATTAACTTCTAATACTTCGCCACTAATAGGCATCAATAAATCAGAAACAGTTTTAACAGCTTCTATTGAACCGAAAGTTTCTCCTGATTCAAGAGTTTCACCAACTGTATCAACATCAACATAAACGATATCACCTAATTCGTGTTGTGCATAATCTGTTATTCCGATATATGCTTCATTTCCTTCTATTCTTAACCATTCGTGGTCTTCTGAATACTTTAAATTTGCTGGAATGTTCATCTTTTATTTTATTTTTTTATTATATGATTAAAATTAACTTTCAAAATTACTATTTTTTTATGTATTATAGGACTAAATTAGCTTATTTTTTTCAAATTTTATGTTTTTTTATTCTTATAATATTCTGTCTTTACAACTAAGTATCATATTTTAAGTAAATTATATTGTTCTTTATTTCTTTTATATCTTTTATTGCAATTATGCAGTTTGTTAATCAAACAGCACAAATAAAAGAAACTATAATATAGAACTTAAAATTTGTTGAGATTTTATTGGTTTATTATTTGTTATATGTTCCTGATAAAAAAGGATTAAAGCATTAAGGATATTGTTTCTTTCTATTGAGGATTGAGTTATTGGAGTTATATTTGGAGATTGAATAAGAAATTTATGTAGAGTAGAAGATAAGTCAAATGAAAGACTATTGGTAGATATATTATTAGAAAAACAACCTTTTGTTATATCAAAAAATTTATTTTCTTCATCAAAATTATTCATAGGTTGAAAGCCAAGTAGAGAAGCAAAATTAATCATAAAAAACAAATGAAAGTCTTTAAGATATTTATCATCAATATCATTAAGAGTTGTTATTGTATCTTTTAAGAAAATATAAGCTTCATCGTTTGGATTCTCTTCTTTAAGAGAAAGAGAAATGATTTCTGTTATAAAGATAGCAAGAGTTGTTTTGATTATGTTACAATAAATGTTTTGCAAGTTGTATGTTAAAGCATATTCTTTTATTTGATTAAGAACTATTTTAGGTTTATTATAAACAATAATATCAAGTATTTGTAAAGGTTGAAAAACGTTAGAAGGAATAGGAGCATTCTTTTTTCTTCCGCCTTTAATGATATATGTTTTTAAGCCAAAGCGTTCAGAATACAAAGAAACTATTGAACTTGTTTCTTTATAAGGATATGTTTTGATAACGATAGCAGATGTTTTTTCAATCATTTATCTTATGATTAATATCTTTCCATCAGCTGTTTGAGCACCTTCATTAGCAGAAGAGAATATAAAATATACACCTGTTCCTACTTTGTTGCCATTAAAGTTCTTTCCGTCCCAAATAGCTTGTCCTCCTAAGGATTTAAGATGTGCAACCATTTTACCAGTAGCATCTGTTATTTTAACGTCAGAGTCTTTCACAAAACCTTTTATTGCTATTGTTCCATTATAACTTGGTCTAACAGGATTAGGATAAGCAGTAAGTTTGCCAGCACTTTCTTTTGGTTCCAATGTTTCTGCTCTATATGAAATAAGTCCTCTATCTGTTCCAATAAACACTTCACCTGTTGTTGGACTTTGAGCCATCGCAACAATCTTTCCAGAGAATAATGGAGAATTTTCTTTTGTAAAATGATATAATTCCTTATCTCCACTCTCGCTTAATACATATATACCATCTCTTTCTGTTCCTACCCATTTTCTATTAGCACCATCAACCATAATACATGTTATATTTTCAAAACTTAATAGGTATTGTGCTATACCATTTTCATCATAAACAATATTATTACATTCAATAGATGATGTTGTTGATGAACTTGAAGAAAAAGCATTAGATAAATCATAAATAACTTTAATACCTTTGTCTGTACCTATCCACATCTGCCCATCTTTATCTTGTGTTATACAATTCACTTGATTAGATGAAAGCAATGAACCGTTGTTTGGGTTTATTAACAACATATCTCCATTGTTATTAATCACTAAAATCTTATTTGAGGTTGTATATAAAAGTTTGTAGAAATTAATCTTATCAATAGTTAATCCACGCAACTCATCTACTAATGAAGTAAAGAAATCATTTGTTCTAAACTTGCCCCATTGCCCATGATAGTTTAAGAAAGCAAATCCATAACTTGCCAAAGAGTTTCCTATCATTAAATTACCTGAAGCATCATAAGCAACACCAACAATTCTATAATTAGTAAGATATGGAGTTAAAACACTATCTGTATTATTAATATTATAAACATTAACAATCTTATTGTCTCTTATTTCCACAACACCATTCCACCAAGAAGCAACCATAAGATGATTTTCATCATTAGGGTCTATCGTAATATTAATAAAATCTATTAGTTTCCCATAACTTGTATCTTTCACTAACGTACTCCACCATTCTCCATTGAAAGAATAAACATCACCTTCTATATATTTGTTTGCACTTGTTATATCTTTTCCACCAGGAGCAACAAACAACTTGCCACTTTTAGAAAATGTTAAATTATAAACATTATCTGTCATTGGGCCAATAGGAAATATTGTCTCAACATTATTATATTTAGTGTTTATATGAATAAGCCCGCTATAACGATGGCTAAGCCAAAGATTATCACCGTCAAGTACTGCATCTTTTAAATCTAATGAAATGTTTTCTACTGGATACCATTGATCACTTCTATGATAAACTTGATTAAAGTTAGAATCAAAAACAGTTACGCCTAAATAACTTATCAATATAATCTTACCTTGTGATGAGCGCATATTAACAATATAATTACTTACATTGATTGTATCTAATTTTGTCCCATCATAACGAGTTAAAGTAGAATAAGTGGTGCCTTTTATTTTTGTATTTAGTAATATTTCTTTTGAATTTAATGGCAAAACATAATTTATCTCTTGGTTCTCTGAATTTCCATTAATATTTTTATTCTTCCAAGTCTCACTTGATGCCAAAGCATTGCTTCTTTTGTTGGCATACATTAATCCTTTATCTGTCCCAGCAAAGATAGAAGTGTCGTTAATATACACGCAATTAACATTAAGTGCAGAACTATTAACGCCCAAATAATAAGTATCGTAAATTTCATGCCTATTTAAATCTAACACAACAATACCAAAGCCACAAGCAAGATAGGCTTTGTTATTGCAAAAGTAAATACTATTTATGTCTTTGCTACCTTCAATACTTCTATTTTTTATATCTGGAATATTATAAACTTTATCATTTTGAACAATATCAATGTTTGAGTTGTCGTAAGTGATGATAATTGTCTTGCTTATGCTGTCGTAAGAAGTTACACCAACGCCTGCATCTGACAGACCATTAACTTTTGAAAGTTTTTCCGTTTTTTTAGTTTTGGTGTTGTAATAAAATAGTGCTGAATTGCAAGCAACCAATACTTTGTTTTCTACTTTTGATACTCCGTGAGTGTAGTAATAACCTAAATGGTCGCGCCATTGCCCTATACCGATGTTGCTTGTGTTTTGTGATTGACTTACACAAAAAAATAATAATGATATTGCTAATACTAATAATCTTTTTTTCATAAAATTATGAACGCAAAATACATATTCTTATTGCTTATTTATTTAATTAGTTTAAAGAGATAATAAAACAAAATGGCATTAAGTTGATAATAGAATGCCATTCTGTTGCAACAAAATGCCATTCTATGAAAACAAAATGGCATTATGTTATTCATATAATGCCATTCTGTTGTTTTAGAATAAGGAAATAATTCAATAAAACCTTAATCTAATTATTCTATGCTTTCTTTTAATCTTTCTGCATTCTCTGCTAATTGAAGTGCATCAAGGAGTTCTTGTATGTCGCCGTCCATAAATACTGGCAAATTATAACTTGTCCAATTTATTCTGTGGTCTGTTATTCTTGATTGTGGATAATTGTATGTTCTAATCTTAGCACTTCTGTCGCCAGTTGATACCATAGTTTTTCTTTTGGAAGAAATCTCATCTAAATATTTGCTATACTCTTTTTCAAACAAACGAGTACGAAGAACAGTTAAAGCTTTATCAAAGTTTTTTATTTGAGATTTTTGGTCTTGACAAGAAACCACGATACCAGTTGGAATATGTGTTAAACGGATAGCAGAATATGTGGTATTAACTGATTGACCTCCCGGACCAGATGCACAAAAAATATCTTTTCTAATATCACTCATTTTCAAATCAACATCAAATTCCTCGGCTTCTGGCAATACTACAACAGACGCAGCAGAAGTATGAACTCTCCCTTGTGTTTCTGTTTGAGGTACTCTTTGAACACGATGAACGCCTGACTCATATTTCATTTGTCCATAAACACCGTCTTTACCAGAAACATTTAATACTATTTCTTTGTAGCCACCAACAGTTCCAACAGTAAAATCTACTGTCTCAACTTTCCAACCTCGTTTCTCGAAATATTTCATATACATTCTGTAAAGGTCTCCTGCAAATATGCTTGCTTCATCTCCACCTGTTCCTGCACGTATTTCAAACACCGCATTCTTATCATCTTGTGGATCTTTTGGCACAAGCATAAGTCTAATGTCTTCTTCAAGTTTATCTTTCTTGTCTTGAAATTCTTGAAGTTCTTCTTTGGCAAGTTCTCTAAAATCTTCGTCTTTTTCATTTGAAAGAACTTCTTTGGCGTTGTCTATATTTGATATTATGTTTTTGTATTCTTTGTAAGCCTCAATAACAGGTTCCAAATCCTTATATTCTTTATTTAGTTTGACGTAGTTTTTCATATCATTTATTACGTCAGGAGAATTGATTTTCTCTCTTATTTCTAAATATTTTTTGTTTATTGCCTCTAACTTATCTAACATATACTGATTTTACTAAGTGAAATTTTTAATTTGAAAGTGCAAAATTACTAAAAACTTTTTATTTTTTTTATATTTATGCTTTTTCTTTGTTTTTTCTTCTTATATTTGCAACTTAAAAACGTAATGAAATAATGCAAAAAACGTTATAAAAGTTACATAAAAAGAAAGATATGATACAGAGAATAAAAGGATTAATAATATTATTATCTATTGCAGTTTTTGTTATTAGTTGTGGAGATAATAATAGTACAACATCTTCTCTTACAAAAGGGCTTCCTGGTTCTTGTGGAAAAACATTAGAAGTTGTGCTTGTTGTAGAGGATAATGTTTATACACCAGAAATAAGAGATAGTATAGGCAAATGTTTTGAGAAGGCTTGTCAAGATTTACCTCAAAGAGAGCCGGAATTTGATATTGTTCAACTAACACCGAGCAAGTTTAATAATTCAGATTTATTAAAAAAGCATAGAAATATTATAATCATTGATATGCAGGCAGGTAACAATAATACAATCAAAAAAGGTATTGATGACAAGGTTTATCCTCAATCTGTTTTTAGAATATCAGTAGATAACAAAGATAGTTTGCTTTCAATTCTACATCAATATGCTCCAACGATGCGTCAGCAATTTAAAACAAATGAGCATAAAAGAATGTATGTTGCTTTCAAAAAAGATGAGAATGTAAATTTAACAGAGAAAATAAATAAGAAATATGGAATTAAATTAACATTTTCTTCGGCTTTTTATATAGCAAAGAATGATAAAGATTTTATGTGGATAAGAAAAGAGACAACAAATGAGAGTTATAATGTTATGATTTATCAAGTGCCATATACATCAGAAAAATTGTTTAATCAAGATAAAATAATAGAGACAAGAGATAAAATATCTAAACAATATATTCCAGGGTCTATTAGAAATTCTTATATGGGAACAGAAACAAGAGTAGATGTACATAGAGATAGTGTTAGAATAGGTAACTATACAGCAGTAGAGACAAGAGGCTTGTGGAGATTATTTGGAGATTTTATGGGAGGTCCTTTTATTAATTATTGTTTCTTAAATACAAAAACAAATAAACTAATAATGATTGATTGCTTTTTGTATGCTCCAAGAAAAGAAAAAAGAGATTTTCTTATGCAATTGGAATCGGTAGTATATAATATTCAATAGGATAGGTGAATAAAATATTATTAAAAAAGATAATATAGATAAGAAAAAAGATTGTAATTTTGCAATAAGCAATAAGAATAAGTGGAAATTTAAATAAAAATAATCAATAAAAACATAATAAAAAATATGAAACCAACACATATAGAACACATTGGTATAGCAGTATCTAATTTAGATGAAGCTATAAAGTATTGGGAAAATGTTATGGGGTTAAAATGCTATAACATAGAAGAAGTAAAGGATCAAAAAGTAAGAACAGCGTTTTTTAAGATAGGCGATGTTAAGATAGAACTTTTGGAGCCAACGAGTGAAGATAGTACAATAGCAAAATTTATAGAGAATAAAGGACAAGGAATGCATCATATTGCTTTTGCCGTAGAAGATACAAATCAAGCATTAGAAGATGCACAAGAAAAAGGTGTTCGTTTGATAGATAAACAAGCAAGAAAAGGAGCAGAAAATTTGGAGATAGGTTTCTTGCATCCAAAATCAACATTAGGAGTGTTGACAGAAATTTGTTGTAAAAAATAATAATAAATAAAAAATAATAACAATGGCATTCGAAGAAAAGATTAAGCAACTACTAGATAAAAGAGTAGAAGCTAAAATGGGTGGAGGTCAAAAAAGAATAGACTCTCAACATTCAAAAGGAAAGCTAACAGCAAGAGAAAGAATAGATTTATTACTTGATGAAGGAAGTTTTGAAGAATTTGATATGTTTGTAACACACAATTGTACAAACTTTGGAATGCAAGATAAAACATTTCTTTCTGACGGTGTAGTAACAGGTTATGGAACAATAGATGGAAGATTAGTTTATGTGTTTTCACAAGATTTCACAATCTTTGGAGGTAGTCTTTCTGAAAGTTTTGCAAAGAAGATATGCAAGGTAATGGACCAAGCAATGAAAGTTGGAGCTCCTGTTATAGGACTTAATGATTCTGGTGGGGCAAGAATACAAGAAGGTGTTAATTCATTAGCTGGTTATGCAGAAATATTTGAAAGGAATATATTAGCATCAGGGGTTATACCTCAAATATCAGCAATCTTTGGTCCATGTGCGGGAGGTGCTGTTTATTCTCCTGCTTTAACTGACTTCATAATGATGAGTAAAGAAAACTCATATATGTTTGTTACAGGTCCAAAAGTAGTAAAAACAGTAACAGGTGAAGACGTAACAGAAAGTAATCTTGGAGGAGCTAATGTTCATGCGACAAAGAGTGGAGTAGCCCATTTTGTTGCAGATAATGAACAAGAAGGCATACTTTTAATTCGTAAGCTTATTTCTTATCTTCCTTCTAATAATCTTGAAGAAGCACCATTAACTTCATGTAGCGATCCTATTGACCGTTTAGAAGATACGCTTAATTCAATCATACCAGAGAATCCAAATAAACCTTATGATGTAAAGAATGTTATTTCAGCAATTGTTGATGATGGCGAATTCTTAGAAGTACATGAAAGGTTTGCACCAAATCTTGTAGTAGGTTTTGCACGTTTTAATGGAATGTCTGTCGGTATTGTTGCTAATCAACCAAATTATATGGCAGGCGTACTTGATATTAATGCTTCAAGAAAAGGTGCAAGATTTGTACGTTTTTGTGATGCGTTTAATATTCCTATTGTAACTCTTGTTGATGTACCAGGATTTTTACCAGGAACAGGACAAGAATATAATGGTATAATAATACATGGAGCTAAGTTCTTATTTGCTTATGGAGAAGCAACAGTTCCAAAAGTAACAGTAACGCTTAGAAAATCTTATGGTGGAGCACATGATGTTATGTCATGCAAACAACTTCGTGGAGATATTAATTATGCTTGGCCAACAGCTCAAATAGCAGTTATGGGAGCAAGTGGAGCAACAACAATACTTTATGGTAGTGAGTTAAAGAAAATAGAGAATGAGGAAGAAAAAACAAAATTCATTGCAGAAAAAGAACAAGAATATTCAGATAAGTTTGCTAATCCTTATGATGCAGCAAAATATGGTTATATAGATGATGTTATAGAACCAAGAAATACTCGTTTTCGTGTTATTAGAGCTTTGCAAGCATTAGCAACAAAGAAGGATAATAACCCAATGAAAAAACATGATAATATTCCTTTATAAAAATAAGATAACATAATGAACAGATATATAATAAACGTATTTGTAGTTTGTTTTGTCTTGTCTTTGTCTTTTAATAGTTTTGCTCAAAATAAAACTATTGCGACAACAGATAATCAAGATAGCAAAAAAGTTGAGGCAATAGGTTTTGAAGATCCTCTTATTCCACAATATTTTGCTGTTGATAGTAAGACTCAGACAATAGCAGTAACAGATACATCAGAAAATACAATAGATATTCTTAAACGACAAGGTAAGAATTTTGTAAAAGTAAAATCAATATTAGTTGATGTTGTGGCAAAACGACATGATGTTGCTTTTATTTATAAACCTAAAAGTGTGGCTATTTATGAAAATAATGTTGTTTTCTTAGCATCAAATAGAGATTCTTCTTATATTAGAGTCCTTTCAATGACAGGTGAAAATATTTACGAATCAGCTCATTTCTTTGGGGCGGCAACAGCATTCTCTTATGATAAAGTAAATAAAAAACTTTATATTGCAGGAGTAAATAAGAGCGGATATAATATTTTTGAATTAGATGTTTCAAAAGGTTTTCATAATATGGTTATGGATTCTGTATCAACAGATAGATCAGTAAAACTTAATTATCAAATACCAAAGAAAGCAGATGAGATAGCAAAGCATGACCCTCATGGATTAGGCTTAACTGTTATTGCAATGAGTACAGTGTTTTTAGCATTATTGTTAATAGTTTTGTTATTGATGGGATTTGCTAAATCATTAAAATCTATTCAAACAAAAAGAGCATTGAAAGCATCTGAATCACAAGTGGCAGATAAAAATGCAGAAACAAACTCAAAACCTAATAATATTAAAGATATTAGTGGAGATGAGTTTGCTGTTATAGCAGCTGCAATATATATGTATAATGATGAACTTCACGATGAAGAGAATACAATCTTAACTATTGATAAAGTAGAAAAAAGATATTCTCCATGGAGTAGCAAACAATATAATATGAATGTTTATAGAAGAAGATAACAAGATTAAAAAAAGAAAAAGATAATGAAAAACTATAAATTTAAAATAAATGGTAACAGTTATTCTGTTGATATAAATAATGTAGAAGGGCAGACGATAGAACTTGAATTAAATGGAACTCCATATAAAGTTGAGGTTGATAAAGAAATAAAACAACCTAAGACTCCTAAGTTGGTTCGTGCAGCTCAAGTACCATCAACAGATTCAACACCAAACACAGTTAAGACAACAACAGGTAGTAAGATAGGAACAATAAAGACACCTCTTCCAGGAACTATTCTTGATGTATATGTAAATGTTGGAGATAGAGTAAAAACAGGGCAAAAACTTGCTTTACTTGAAGCTATGAAGATGGAAAATCAAATAGATTCTGACTTAGATGGTGTAGTAAAAGAAGTAAAAGTACGTAAAGGCGATATTATTATGGAAGGCGACGTACTAATAACAATAGGAGAATAATTATATGATGTTATTAGCAGCAAAAATGACCTTTATGGAATTTGTCCAAAATCAACTTGGACAATTCTTTGAATATACATCCTATGCGAATTTTACGATAGGTCATATTATAATGATATTAATAGGATGTTTCTTCATATTTCTTGGAATCAAAAAAGAATATGAACCACTTCTTTTAGTACCTATTGGATTTGGAATGTTAGTTGGTAATATACCTTTCTATCCAGGATTACAAATAGGTATTCATGAAAATGGAGCAGTGCTTAATACATTGTATCAAGGTGTACAAAACGGTTGGTATCCTCCATTAATATTCTTAGGAATAGGAGCAATGACAGATTTCTCTGCCCTATTATCCAATCCTAAGTTAATTCTTATTGGTGCAGCGGCTCAGTTTGGTATCTTTGGTGCTTATACGGCGGCTCTTGCTTTGGGATTTGCTCCAAATGAAGCAGGTGCAATAGGTATAATTGGTGGCGCTGACGGTCCAACAGCTATCTTCCTTTCTTCACAACTTGCGCCTGATCTTATGGGTGCTATTGCAGTGTCAGCATATTCTTATATGGCTCTTGTGCCAGTTATTCAACCTCCTATTATGAGACTTTTGACAACAAAGAAAGAAAGAGTTATTCATATGAAAGCACCTCGTCAAGTGTCTAAAATTGAAAAAATAATGTTCCCTATTGTGGGACTGCTTCTGACTTGTACAATAGTACCATCAGGTATTCCTCTTTTGGCAATGTTATTCTTTGGTAATCTATTGAAAGAATCAGGTGTTACAAAACGTTTAGCAGTTACTGCATCTAATACTATTATTGATGTTACAACAACATTAATTGGTCTTACTGTTGGTTGCTCAACTCAGGCTACAACATTTTTAACAGGTAAGTCAGTAGGTATCTTTGCTTTGGGAGCTTTTTCATTTATAATAGCAACATTCTGTGGCGTTTTGTTTGTTAAGATAATGAACTTGTTCTTAAGAGGCGATAAAAAGATAAACCCACTTATTGGAAATGCAGGAGTAAGTGCTGTACCAGATGCTGCACGTGTATCTCAAATAGTAGGAGCAGAGTATGATAAAAATAATTATCTACTTATGCACGCTATGGGACCAAACGTAGCAGGTGTTATTGGTTCAGCAGTTGCAGCAGGTGTTTTGCTTGCATTCTTAAAATAAAATAACAAAGATTTTAAGGCTATATATTAGCATTAAAACGTACATAAAATAAAACGAAGAAATAATTGAATATTTCTTCGTTTTATTTTTTTATCTCTTTAATCCGTTAAAATAGAATAGCGATTTATTTTATTAGAATAAAAAACTATTTTATTGTCTTTTGATTTTATTCTCCTCTTGTTCTAATAACAAAAAATAGAGCAGTAAAAAAGGTATTTTTTTCAGTAATTAAGATATTTTCTTATAAATATTATGTTAGTACTTTTGCAATCGTTAGCAACGATAAGCAGTTTATCCTAACGGAAGGAAAAGAAAGAAATAACAAAATAAATGCACAAAGAAATGAATACGAATAAAGTAAATGAAAATCAGAGTATATTTGCTCTTGGAGAAAAGTTTAATAACAAGAATTTTAGTGGAGATGTATGGTTAAAGATGTTAGTAGATAGAGATAACGACTTTAATTGTCCTATTGGAAATGTTACCTTTACACCTAGTTGTAGAAACTCTTGGCACAAACATTTTGGAGGACAGATTCTTCTTGTAACAAGTGGCGAAGGCTATTATCAAGAAGAAGGAAAAGAAATAAGACTTTTAAAGACAGGTGATGTGGTTCTTATAGAGCCAAATGTAAAACACTGGCATGGAGCAACACCAAATAGTTGTTTTTCTCATCTTTCAATAGAGACAAACGTTGAAAAAGGAGGTGTTGTTTGGTTAGAGCCAGTATCTGATAGTGATTATAATAGTTATAAAGCAAAATAAATAAAAACAAAGAATAAAAGATATGGAAACAAGTAAGAATTTTTATATGCACGTACCTACAAAAATATTTTTTGGAGTAGGACAAATAGAAGTGTTACATAAAGAAGGTATATTAGGAAAGAAAGCCTTAATAATAACATCTAATGGCAAGAGTACAAAGGCTAATGGCTATCTTGCAAAGGTTGAAGAAGAATTAAAAAAGGCTAATGTTAGTTACTCTTTATTTGATAAGATAGAAGCTAATCCAACAAAAAACACTGCAATGCAAGGAGGAAAATATGCAAAGGATAATAGTTGTGATTTTATTATTGCTCTTGGAGGAGGTAGTGTTATGGATTGTTCAAAAGCTATTGCGACAATGGCAACAAATAGTGGCGACCTTTGGGATTATGTCTTTTCAGGAACAGGTAAACAACAACCAATAAAAAATACACCACTACCAATAGTTGCTATTACAACAACAGCAGGAACAGGTAGCGAAGTAGATCAATATGGAGTTATAACTAATGAAGATACTAATGAGAAGATAGGCTTTGGTGGTATTGATGATTTATTTCCAAAAGTATCTATAATAGATGCTAATCTTATGTTGTCAGTACCAAAGACTTTCACGGCATTTCAAGGATTTGATGCTTTGTTTCATAGTGTTGAGTGTTTTGTTTCAAAAGGAGCAAACCTTATGAGTGATATGTATGCTTCTACATCTATTGAAAACATTGGCAAATATCTTTCTCGTGCAGTAAATAATGGCAAAGATGTTGAGGCAAGAGAACACGTAGCTTTCTCAAACACTATTTCAGGTGTTGTGATGACTCTTTGTTCAACAACAAGTGAACATTCTATGGAACACGCTATGAGTGCATATCATAGTAATCTTCCTCACGGTGCTGGGCTTATAATGATAAGTAAGGCATATTTCACGTTCTTTATCAAAAAAGGTTGTTGTCCTGAACGTTATATTAAGATGGCTCAACTATTAGGAATGAAAGACGCAAAAGAACCTATGGATTTCATTACAGCTCTTTGCTCTTTGCAAAAAGAATGTGGAGTAGATAATTTGAAGATGAGCGATTATGGTATCAAAGAGGACGAATTTAGAAAGATGGCAGTAAATGCCAAAGAGACAATGGGCGTTCTTTTCCTTGCAGATAGGTATCAACTAACAGAAAACGACTGCGTGGAAATATACAAAGAGTCTTATAAATAACAAAACAAGTAGAAACAATAAAAGAAAAGAAGAATATGAGTAAAAATGTTTTAATATTATCTTCATCTCCAAGAAAAGGCGGGAACTCAGATATGCTTTGTGATGAGTTTCTCAAAGGAGCAGAAGAAAATGGAAATAAAGTAGAGAAGATATATCTTACAGACAAGAAGATAAACTATTGTAAAGGTTGTCAAGTATGCTATAAGAGCAAAGGGGATTGCGTACAAAAAGACGATATGAAAGAGATATTGGATAAGATGTTAAAGAGTGATGTTATTGTTATGGCAACACCTGTCTATTTTTATACGATGTCGGCTCAGATGAAGACGTTAATTGACCGTACAGTGCCAAAGTATGAAGTTATGTCTAACAAAGAGTTTTATTTTCTTCTTACTGCTGCTGATTCAAACAAGAAAAACCTTGAAAGGACAGTAGAGAGTTTGCGTGGATTTACTTCTTGCTTAGATAATCCAATAGAAAAAGGTATTGTTTATGGCGTTGGTGCTTATGAAAAGGGAGCAATAAAAGATACTCCTGCATTCAAACAAGCCTACAATATGGGAAAGAATGTATAAGACAAATAGATAGTAATAAAAATAAATAAATTAAAACAAAAAAAACAAAAAATGGAATACACAACATTAAACAACAAAGTAAAGATGCCACTTCTTGGCTTTGGAGTTTTTCAAGTAGATGACTTAAAGCAATGCCAACAAAGTGTAGAAGATGCTTTGGAAATAGGGTATCGTTTAATTGATACAGCACAAGCATATCATAATGAAGAGGCTGTCGGCAAAGCAATAAAACAAAGCGGAATAAAAAGAGAAGATATTTTCGTTACAACAAAGTTATGGATAAGCGATGCAAATGAAGACAAAGCAATGAAAGCTTTTGAAACTTCTATGAAGAAACTTGGGCTTGATTACCTTGACCTTTATCTTATACATCAACCTTTTAATGATGTCTTTGGTGCTTGGCGTGCAATGGAAAAGCTATACAAAGAAGGAAGGATAAGAGCTATTGGAGTAAGTAACTTCCAACCAGATATTCTTATGAACTTTATCTTAAACAATGAAATAAAGCCAATGGTCAATCAAATAGAGACTCACCCATTTTATCAACAAAGGAAAATGCAAGACTTTCTTAAAGAAAACGATATTCAAATAGAGTCTTGGGGACCTTTTGCAGAAGGGAAGAATAACTTATTTACTAATCCTCTTCTTGCTTCTATTGCTAAAAAACACAATAAGAGTGTAGCACAAGTAGTTCTTCGTTGGCTTATACAAAGGAATGTGGTTGCAATACCTAAGTCCATTCACAAGCAAAGAATAAAAGAGAATTTTAATATATTTGATTTTTTATTGGATAGTGAGGATATGAAAGAGATTTCAACATTAGATAAACCAGAAAGTAGCTTTATTAATCACAATGACCCTCAGATAGTTAAATGGTTTTGCAGTTACAATTAAAAAAACGAAGAAATTTTTTGCTAAAACGAAGAAATTTTTCAAAAAAACGAAGAAATAAATAAAAAACATAAAGAGTTTATGAAAATAAGACATAGTTTGTTGTTACTATTATCAGCAATGCTAATGATAGGATGCAATACAAATGCACAAAACAAAGAAAAAAGTATGAAAGCACAAGGAAAAAAGATTCTTATCGCTTATTATTCTTATAGCGGTAATACAAAAGTGGTCGCAAATCAAATAAAAGAATTGACAGGTGGCGATATTTGCGAGATAAAAGTAGTAAAACCATATCCAACAGATTACAATGGTGTGGTTAATCAAGCAAAAGATGAGATAGATAAAGGTTATGAGCCAGAAATAACAACAACAAAAGTTAATATTGATGATTATGATATAATTTTTGTTGGTTCTCCTTGTTGGTGGTATACTATTGCTTCTCCTGTTAGAACGTTTTTGAAACAAAACAACTTGAAAGGTAAGATAATCATACCATTTATGACTCACGGAGGAAGTGGCTTAAAAGACCAAGATATTAAAAAACTTTGTCCAAACTCTACCTTCTTAGATGGTGTTGAGGTATCTGGTTCAAGTGTTAATACTTCTAAACCAAAAGTTGAGAAATGGTTGAAGAAGATTAACGTAATTGATTAAAAAAAAGTTATCTTTGCAAAAATAAAATAAAGAGTTATGGACGAGATAGTAAGAATAGAGACAATAGATGAGTACAACAAGATGATGGGAGTTGAAACGCTTAATCCATTTGTTAGTATTATTGATTTTTCTAAGTGTGAGAAGCGTTATTTTCAAAGGAATAGTTTTGGTTTTTACGCTATTTTCTTAAAAGATGTTGTGTGTGGCGATATGATTTATGGCAAAAGCACGTACGATTATCAAGAAGGCACTTTGGTTTTCCTTGCACCCAATCAAGTGATAGGCATTAAAGATAACGGACAAAAGTTTCAACCAAAAGGCTTTGCACTTGTCTTTCACCCAGAGCTTATTCGTGGCACTTCTCTTGCAAAAAATATGAAAGACTATACGTTTTTCTCTTACAAAGTAAATGAAGCCTTGCATATTTCGGAGCAAGAACGTAAGATTGTCTTAGATTGTTTGGATAAAATAAAGATAGAGCTTAATCATTCTATTGATAAACATAGCAAGACCCTTATCTGCAATAATATTGACTTGCTTCTTAGTTATTGTCTTAGGTTCTACGACCGTCAATTTATAACAAGAGAAAACGTTAATAAAGATTTGCTTTCTCGTTTTGAAGATGAGTTAGATGAATACTTTAACAACAACAATGCAGAAAAAGAAGGCTTGCCAACAGTTGCATATTTTGCTTCTAAAATGAATCTTTCCAATAATTATTTTGGTGATTTAATCAAGAAAGAAACAGGAAAGACAGCACAAGAACATATTCAAGACAAGATAATTGACCTTGCAAAAGAAGAGATACTTGATAAGAATAAATCAATTAGTGAAATAGCATATTCTCTTGGCTTTAACTATCCAGGACACTTTACAAGACTTTTCAAAAATAAAGTAGGCGTTTCTCCAAATGAATATAGAGCATAAATATCTCTTTATTCCATTAAAATGAATTGCTATTCTAATAAAATAGAATCAAAAGACAGTAAAATAGTTCTTTAATCCATTTCAACGGAATAAGGAACTATTTTCTTTTCTTTTAATGTTTAATGATTTGTTTTATATTTTTTAGTAATTTTGTAAAAGAAAATAAAAAACAAATATGAACCTACAATCAAAGACTATTGATTTCTTGCGATTTCCTATGATGGTGATGATAGTTTTCATTCATATAGGTATATCAAAACGATGCGACAACTCAATAGTTACAACAACATATACACTTTTTTCTCAAATACTTTCTCGTATTGGAGTACCGTTGTTTTTTGTTTTTTCAGGCTATTTGTTTTTCTTTTCAAAAGATGACAAACAAACAACATTTACTAAAAACATATACTTATATAAATTAAAGAAAAGGACAAAAACGCTACTTGTTCCATACTTGTTTTGGAACGCGTTGATGATAGTTTTTGTTCTTATTATGCAAAAAACAACTCTTTTTTTACCTTATAATCATTTGTCAATACATTCATTAAAGGATTTTTTACTTTGTTTTTTTGATAGAGGAACAGATGAGCCTATATTGTTTCAATTCTGGTTTGTAAGAGACTTAATGATTCTATGTGTTTTATCTCCAATAGTGTATTTTTTAATAAGATATCTTAAACTTTTGCCAATAATGTTTTTCTTACTTGTTTGGTTTTTGGGATTAAATGATATTGGGATAAAAGTATTTGAAAGGCAAGCAATATGTTTCTTTTTTCTTGGAGCATATTTGAGTATAAATAAAAAAGATATGGTAAATATTGCAAGGAAGTTTTCGTTTTATTCTGTTTTTGCTTATCTTATGATGATTATTGTTGTATTGTTTTATAAAGGACAATATAATGTTTATTTCAATAGATTGAGTATTATCGTTGGAATGATAGCGGTTTTGTATGTTGTTTCGTCTCTTATTGAAAAGGATAAGGTCCATAGTGACACAACATTATCGCAGATGTCTTTTTTCTTGTTTGCAATTCACACCTTCATGTTACAATATATTCAAGTTGTGCTTACAAATATTTTACCTCATAATAATTTTTTTATTCTTTTGATTTATTTCATTTCAGTTATTATAACAATAATAGTAAGCATAGGATTATTTAAATTTTTCAAACATTTTTTTCCTTGTATGTTATCAATTATGATAGGGCAAAGGTAAGACACATACAAAAAAGAAAGGTTCAAGAAGAAATTCTTGAACCTTAAATTAATTATGAAAAATTCAATAAAATTATTATTTTATTTCACTTTGATTTGTTGACCTTCTCGTATAGAAGAACCGCTAATGTTGTTAAGTTTGCAAAGTTTCTTAACAGTTGTACCGTGTCTTTTTGCTATACTACTAAGAGTTTCACCTTTTCTTATAGTGTAATTAGATTTAGCATAAGAACGTCCGCGACCACTACGATTAGATTTTTCATATGTTTTGGCTAATTGAACGCTTGTCTCTCTACTATAAGTTGGTTTAAAGTCATTACGAGTAAGATAGAATGTTTCTCCGCTACTTGTTTTTAAACTAAAATTAGAAAAATCTATCATATGCTCTGGATTGATAGCAGCACCAAGATAACGAATTTCTAGATGTAAGTGAGGACCAGTACTTCTACCAGTACTACCAACAAGACCTATTATCTCTCCTGCTTTAACTCTTTGATTTTCTCTCACTAAACTTTTAGAAAGGTGGCCATAATATGTTTCAAGTCCATTATCATGGCGAATAACTATAAGATTTCCATATCCTGAAGCCCATCTTGTTACCCTAATTGTGCCATCAAACATTGATTTAATAGGTTCACCTTGTCTTTTTCCTATATCTGTACCATAATGAAAACGTGCTCTTCTTGGTCCAAAATGAGATGTTACAAGTCCTTCAACAGGACAAGCAAAATATTTTCTTTGTCTTTCGTTAGTTAATCTAACTGGAATAGAACCTACTAAATTTGCGTAATTAAACTTTTGAAGGTAGTGAATAGAAGCATTATCAAAACTTGCGTAAAGAATATCTTCCTCACTTGCTGCTGCGGCATCAGCATCATCTTCACCTAAATCTCCAAATTGAATTAATGATTTCTTGTATTGATTTGTGTCCTTAAAAATACCTAAGGTATAAGCAGAACTTTCTTTCTCTACATTTGTTCTGTTTTTCATCATACCTCTTTCGTGTATCTGTGAAAACCCAAACATAGGAATCATAAGCATTAAGATTAGTGCGATGTTCGTGTTTCTGAATGTCATTTGTTTGTTTTTTAATTCGTAAAATTTATTTTCAGATTTCAAAATTACAAAAAAATAATAAACCAGCCAAACTTTTTAAATAAAAATTGCAAAAAAACTTTTCAAAAAGGGCTAGATTCTAATCTATTTTCCATTAAAAATTTCTTCAAACTATAATATTTTTTATTGGAGATAATTTAATAATTCTTTAAAATAAAAAACTCTATAAAGAACTATTTAAAATAGAACGAAGAAATAAAAAAATAGTTCTTTATTTCGTTAAAATAGAATAAGGAACTATTTTATTAGAATAGTGATCCATTTTCTTATGAATAGATATGGTATTATTTATTGATGTTCTTCTTTTAATAAATCATTAACAGTTTTTACTGGATTGAATGTCTGCAATGGCACTTCAACAAAAATACTCAACCAATTTTTCATTCCACCGTTCCAAAGACCAGGTCTTTCTTGAACTTTTATTGTTTGCCCTTCAAATGTTTTTTCACTAATAAAGCCTTGACTATTATCAACATATTTTAATAAATTGAATTTTTTGCCTTTATAATCTTTTGTTGATATAACTAAATCAACTGGATTGAAATGAGTGGCAGATAAAAAAATGTCTTTTTGTTTTTGGTTGTTCTTATTCACTTGTGCCCCCTCAACAATCTGAAGCGAAATTTCTCCATCTTTTTTTATCCAATATGGTCCTCCTCCCACATCTCCATTGTTTTTAACCATACCACAAACTCTTATAGGACGATTAAGAAAAGCAAATAAATATTTTTGATATTGTTTTAAGGTCTTAAATTCTGTAAAATTCTTAATATTGTTTATGCCTATTTGATTTTTTATCATACTTAAAACAGACATCAACTCTTGTTTTGACATATCTTTTTTCTCCAAACGATTAATTAAAGAATTAATCTTTTGTTTGCTTTCAATAAGGCAGGCAAATAAAACTTTCTTATATTTATATGTAATATCTTTGTTTTTTGAGGTAACATTATCAATGTTTTTTATAAAGATAATATCTGCATCTATTTTGTTGAGATTGTCAATTAAAGCACCGTGGCCAGAAGGACGGAAAAGAAGATTATTGTCAGTATCGTGAATAGGATTATTGCCTTTATCTACTGCGATTGTATCTGTTGATGAAGATTGAAAAGAAAAATATACATCATATTTCGTTTTATACTTTTTTTCATAATAAGGTAAGAACTCATTTTTGAGATTGTTAAATCCTTTTGAATGATTTTTTGAAATAGAAAATACAATCTCTACCTTATTATTACTATTACAATAAATGCCACCTTCTTCTAAATGTTCTTCAAAAGGTGTTAAATATTTATCGTTATATTTATGAAACAATATCCATGCTTTTGGGGCTTTGCCATAATTCAATCCTTTTTCTGTTAAGATATATTCTATTATAGTTTTATAATCTTTTGCTAAAATAAGACTATCAATAGAAGTATTGTTTTGTTTTGCTTTTTCTTCCAATTTATTATAAAAAGCAAATTGTTTAATGTTATCTATTGTTGTTTTGACATAAGAAAAGGACGATAGAGGTGTGGTTTTCTCATCAACATAGTTAGATAAGAAACTATATAAATCTTTAAACATTCTTGTGGCAGCACCTGACGATGGAACAAATTTAACAATCTTATAGTCGTCTTTTTTTTCTAGATAAAAAGATTCAAGTCTTGCTATATCATCTTCATTGTATTGTTTAATACCATCACCTATTGTTGCTGCTTTGTACAAAACAATAGAATCAAAACCATTAATGAAATTATTTATTTGCCCATCAACTTGTTCAACACTAAGTTTGTGATTTTTTATTTGCTCCAAATCCTCATTAGAAAACAACATTACTATATTTTTTTATTATTTATTCTACTGTTACTGATTTGGCAAGATTACGTGGTTGGTCAACATTTCTTCCTTTTGCTACTGCAATATAATAAGAAAGCAGTTGAAGAGGAATAACTGTTAATAGAGGAGAAAGACATTCTTCTGTTGTTGGGACCTCAATGCAATAGTCTGCAATCTTCTTTATTTCAGTGTCGCCTTTACTAACAATTGCAATTATTCTTCCTTTTCTTGCTTTAACTTCTTCAATATTGCTTAATATTTTTTCGTATGTGCTATAATGAGGAGCAACAACAACAATAGGCATCTCTTCATCTATTAAAGCAATTGGTCCATGCTTCATTTCAGCAGCAGGGTAACCTTCGGCATGTATGTATGATATTTCTTTTAACTTTAATGCTCCTTCCATGGCAACAGGATAATTATAACCACGACCAAGATAAAGAAAATTCTTTGCATAAGTGAATATCTTAGAAATATTTTCTATTTGCTCTTTATTGTCAAGTATCTCTTGTATTTGCTCAGGAATCTTTGCCAAAGAAGAAACAATTTTCTTGTATTGACTATCTTCTATAGTATTCATTCGTTTAGCAAGAGATAATGCAGTCATTATTAAGACAGCAACTTGTGTTGTGAAAGCCTTTGTTGAAGCAACACCAATCTCTGGACCAGCATGAGTATATGTTCCGCTATCAGTCATTCTTGAAATTGAAGAACCAACAACATTACATATACCATAAATAAATGCACCTTTATCTTTGGCAAGTTTTATTGCGGCTAATGTGTCTGCTGTTTCGCCAGATTGTGATATTGGAATAAGAACATCATTTGAATATATCACAGGATTACGGTATCTAAACTCAGAAGCAACTTCTACTGAAACAGGCTTATGGCAGAAACTTTCAAAAAGATATTTTCCAATCAAACCAGCATGCCAAGAAGTACCACAAGCAGATATGAGAATACGATTGGCTTTCTCAAACTTATCACCAAAATCTGTTATACCGCTAAGTTTTATTTCGTTAAGTTCTTTTTGTAATCTTCCATTCATACAAAGATTTAAACTCTTTGGCTGTTCAAAGATTTCTTTTAACATAAAATGAGGAAAACCTCCTTTTTCTATGTCTTCAAGATTCATTTCTATTTCTTTTATTTCAGGTTTTAATACAACATTTTTTAAGTTTCTTATCTCAACTTCTTTATTTCGTTCAATCTTAACAATCTCTTCGTCATTTAAATAAATAACTTTGTTTGTATATTCAATTATAGGAGAAGCATCAGAACCAAGGAAGAACTCATTATCTCCTATTCCGAGAATAAGAGGACTTGATTTTCTGGCAGCAACTAATACGTTTGGATTGTTTCTCTCAATAATTCCTATCGCATAAGCCCCAATTACTTGTGTTAATGCTTGATGAACAGCATCATAAAGAGAAAGTTTATGTTCTGTTTTAACATATTCTATCAATTGAACTAAAACTTCTGTATCTGTTTCTGATTTAAAAGTATAACCTTTTGATATAAGAAATTTTTTTAATGTAAGATAGTTCTCAATAATACCATTATGAATAAGAGCAAGGTTTTTTGTTTGCGAATAATGAGGATGAGCGTTTGCATCAGAAGGTTCTCCATGAGTAGCCCAACGAGTATGAGCAATACCAACAGTGCCACTTATATCTTTGTCTGTACAATAATCTTCAAGGTTCTTAACTTTACCCTTTGTTTTATATACATTTAATTCACCATTATTATTAACAAGCGCAACTCCTGCTGAATCGTACCCTCTGTATTCTAAACGATGAAGACCTTTTATTAATATTGGAAATGCCTGTTTGTTGCCTAAATAACCTACTATTCCGCACATGATTTTATTATTTTTTAATTTTTTACTATTTTATTTGTTGCAAAGATAAAAAAAACATTTTAAAGTCAAATGTTTTTAATATGCTTTTTTTCATTTTATCAAAAATAAGATGTGTTTTGTTATCTAAAAAATGAATTGCTATTCTAATAAAATAGTTTTTGATTCTATTTAAATAGAATCAAAAGACAGTAAAATAGTTCTTTAATCCATTGCCGATTAAATTGCTGATTATCAATATTAATAAATATTATAGAAAATAATCAATTAATAGAATTAATACAAAATGATATTTTATTTTTGTTTTTATAAATTTTGATATTATTAAATGTGTATAAATAATTGTAATATAATAAATTAATAATATGTTTTTAAATTGAGTTAATAGAAAATGATATAACCACTTGATATTAAAATGAATATTTTTTGCAGTCAATTGAAAAAAATATAGTATTTTTGCAAACTATGGAAGTAATATTGAGTGGAATGCGTCCAACAGGTAATTTGCATTTAGGCAATTACTTTGGCGCTTTAAAAAATTTTGTTTCTCTTCAAGAGAGTTATAACTGCTATTTCTTTATAGCGGATTATCATTCGTTAACAACTCATCCTCACCCATTAGACCTTCACCAAAACGTTAAAAATATTCTTTGTCAATACCTTGCATGCGGACTTAATCCTGACAAATCAACTATTTATCTTCAAAGTTCAGTGCCAGAGGTATGCGAATTATATATGTATTTAAATATGAATGCATATATAGGAGAATTGGAAAGGGTTTCATCATTCAAAGAGAAAGTAAGACAAAATCCTAACAATGTTAATGCAGGACTTCTTACTTATCCGACACTTATGGCAGCAGATATATTACTTCATAGAGCAACAAAAGTGCCAGTAGGTAAGGACCAAGAGCAACATTTGGAAATGACAAGAGTGTTTGCTAATCGTTTTAATAATATGTATGGAGTAGAATATTTTCCATTACCTATTGCCTTTAATTTTAGTAATGAATTAGTTAAGGTTCCTTCGCTTGATGGAAATGGTAAAATGAGTAAAAGTTATGGTGAGAACAACACTATTTATTTTACTGACGAAACATCTGCATTAAAAAAGAAGATAATGAGAGCAAAAACAGATGAAGGTCCAAAAGAAAAGAATAGCAAGAAAAGCGTAGAGATAGAAAATCTTTTTGCTTTGCTTAATCTTGTGTCAAAAAAAGAAATAGTAAATCAATTCAATGATTCTTACAACGATTGCTCAATAAGATATGGCGATTTAAAGAAACAACTATTTGAGGATATAGATACTTTTATTGCACCTTTTAGAGAAAAGATAAAAGAATTAGAAAATGATGACAAATATCTTTCAAAAGTAATTAATCAAGGAGCAGAAAAGGCAAGAGAATCGGCAAAGAAAACTATTAAAGAGGTAAGAGAGATAATTGGCTTTAAGGCTTTTTAGAAAAGAAAATAAAAATAAAACAATATAAATTAATAATTAAAAAAATAAAACATAAATGTCAGGACATAATAAATGGTCAACAATTAAGAGAAAAAAAGGTGCTTTGGATAGTAAAAGAAGCAAGATGTTCTCAAAGATACTTAAAGATATAACAGTAGCAGTAAAAGAAGGTGGTACAGATCCTGAAGGTAATGCTCGTTTGCGTTTATGTATTGCTAATGCAAAGGGAGTTAATATGCCAAAAGACACATTGACAAGAGCAATCAATAAAGCTGGAGATAAAAGTACAGCAGCATTACAAGAACTTACTTTTGAAGGATATGCTCCTCATGGAATAGCAGTATTTGTTGAATGTTTAACAGATAATAATAATCGTACTGTTGCTTCTGTTCGTTCAATTTTTAATAAAAATGGCGGTAATCTTGGAACAAATGGGTCCCTTGGTTTCTTGTTTGACAGAAAAGGTGTTTTTCAAATAAAGATTGGCGAAAATAATGCAGATGAGTTGGAAATGCAATTAATAGATGCAGGTGCTGATGATATAGAAAAAGATGAAGAAGAAGGTTATTTCACTGTTTATACTAAGATGGAAGACTTCTCTAATATGCAAAAAGCATTAGAAAAAGCAGGTATTGAAGCAGAAAGTGCAGAGTTGCAAAGAATACCAAACAATACAACTGCAATACCTCTTGAAGATGCCAAGAAAGTTCTTCGTTTAGTTAATTTAATTGAAGATGATGATGATGTTCAGGCTGTTTATCATAATATGGAAATGACAGATGAACTATTAAATTTAGAAGAAGAATAAAAATGTCTAAACTATATCTTGTTCCTACGCCAATAGGAAATTTAGAAGATATGACATTCAGAGCAGTTGAGGTGTTAAAGGCTGTCAGCATGATACTTGCCGAAGATACGAGAACATCTCAACCGCTTCTTTCTCATTATAATATTACCACACCACTCGTTTCGCATCATCTTTTTAATGAACATCAAACATTGGATAGAATAATATCTCGTTTAAAATCAGGAGAAGATATTGCGTTGATAACAGATGCAGGAACACCAGGCATTTCTGACCCTGGTTTTCTACTAACAAGAGAGTGTATAAAAGAAGATATAGACGTAGAGTGCTTACCAGGAGCAACAGCATTTACTCCTGCATTAATTTGTTCAGGATTTCCTTGTGAGAAGTTCTGTTTTGAAGGATTTCTTCCTCACAAAAAAGGACGTGAAACAAGACTTAATGAACTGAAAGATGAAAAACGTACAATAATCTTCTATGAATCACCACACCGAGTATCAAAAACATTGGAACAATTAAGAGATGTTTTTGGTAAAACAAGAAAAGTATGTGTTTCAAGGGAGATAAGTAAGAAATTTGAAGAACATAAAAGAGCAACTCTTGAAGAATTAGCAGAGTATTATAAAGACAAACAAGTAAAAGGTGAGATAGTTATAACTCTTTCTGCCGAAGAAAAACCAATTAAACCTATTTCTAAAAATAAATATAAAAATATAGAAGATATTGATGATTAATCTTTTGCGTTAATTATCAATGGAATATATTTAATTTTTTAATCATATTATCTTTCAATCATTTCATTCTATTATTAAACAAATTGTATCTATTGAATTAAAAACATATTGAAATAGAATAAAGAGTTATTAAAATATTTCTTTATTTTATTATTTTATTTCTTTATTCTAATAAAATATTTCTTTATTATATTTGAGCGAAATATTATCTTATGTCTTTTATTTGCAATATAACAATGAAAAAGAGATGTAAGACTTATTCGCAAAAATAATTTAACTTTCTTCATTTAAATTTTTGTGTATAATTAAAAAAATGTATATTTGCATTGTTTTATTTGAATTAAAAAAAATAATAAAATAAAAACTAAGTATTAATAAAATTAAACTAACTATGAAGAAAAAATGGTACTTTTTGCTAATAGCGGTAATGCTGACTATTAGTGGTTTCTCGCAAACTTTAAATGAAGGATTTGAAGGAACAACGTTTCCTCCAGATGATTGGACCAATGTTCATGTAAGTGGTGCTAATTCTTGGCAAAAAAGCACAGGAGATAAACATTCCGGAAATGCATCAGTTTATGCAAACTGGGCTAGTGCTGGGCATGAGAATTGGTTAATTACACCAAAATTAACAGTAAGTTCTACAACAGATTCTATTGTTTTTTGGTTGTATACAGATTCTTATTATAGTGGAACAACATTGAATGTTAAGGTTTCAACAACAGATAATCAAGTTGCTTCTTTTTCATCAACAGCATTGATGACTACAAGTAGTTTTTCAGATGATTGGACAAGATGTGCAGTAGATTTGAGCTCTTACAATGGACAAAACATTTATGTAGGGTTCCAAATAATAGATAATAATGGTTGTAGTGTTTATATTGATGATATAACAGGACCAACAATCTTTGTTCCATCATGTCCAAAACCAAAAAATCTTGTAGCAACAAATCCAACAACAACAAGTTTTGATCTTGGTTGGACAGATTCAGGTTCTAAGTGGAATATTGATTATAAATTAGAATCAGATACAACATGGACATCATTAACAAACATTTCTACTAATCCTTATACAATTCCATCTCTTACAGCATCAAGTGCATATCAAGTAAGAGTACAAAGAGTATGTTCACCAACAGAAGTAAGTGATTGGTCAAATATTTTTACAACACGTACAGCATGCGATGTGATAACAACATTACCTTGGCATGAATCTTTTAATGAAACATGGGTAGAAAATTCAGGAATAAGTAATCGTGCAGCACCTCCTTGTTGGTTAAATCTTGATGGAGGAGTTAAATTAGATAATTATGGAGATGATGGTGGTTATTATTGGATATATGGAGATGAAGAATCTCATGATACAATAGGTGGTGATGCGGCAATTGGGACATATTCTGCTTCAGGACAACATAATGATTGGTTGATTACTCCACAATTGGCCTTAACAGGAAATCAAAGAGTTGTATTTTGGGCACAAAGAGGGACAACAACTACTACAAGTCAAGATGAAATATCAGTATGGATTTCAGATTCAACAATAGATACAACAGGTCTTGCAGTAGGAGATTCTTTACCAGGATTTCATCAATTAATGCAAACAATTATTCCACAAGGAGCTTGGACAAGATATGAACTACCTCTTTCAGCATATCCTGCAGGAACATATCGTTTAGCATTTGTTCGTAGAAATGCACCTAATGCAGCAAGCTATACAAACTTAGATGATATAACAGTAGAAGATATACCAGCATGTCCAGAAGTATTTGGAACGACACTTACTTCTACTTCAACAACAAGTATGAAGGTTAATTTTAACACAAATAATGGGAATGGAAGTGGTTGGAATATTGCATATGATACAGTTTCAGCATTTGATCCAGCAGTATGTACAAATGTTATTGCAGTTGCAGATGTTAGTGCATTACCTTATACAATACAAGGTTTAATTCCTGGAGCAACATATCACGTAGCAGTACAACAAAATTGTGGAGGCACTTGGAGTACACCAGTAACTCTTAAATTACAAACAACATCAGTAACTGTTCCTTATACTCAAACATTTACAGATTCTTCAAGCATAACATAATATACATATATTAATAGTGATACAATAAATGTATGGCATATTGGAACAGCAGTAGATGCAGATAGTAATTCTACCACAAAAGGCGCAATGTATATTACTAATGATAATGGGTTGACAAATTCAGCAACATTTTTAACTTCTTATGGTTTAGCACATCGTAATATAGCAATGTTAAATGTTAATTTCACGACAGCAAATCAGTTTAATATTGATTTTGATTATAGAGATAAGGGCGGTACATTGAAAGTTTATTTAACAGATGTTGATTTTGATCCTTTAACAACAGCCTCTACAAGTGATAATGTTGTCTTGTTAGGAACATATACAGGTTCAACACAATGGAAACATGCAACATTACCATTAAATAGTTCTTATTCTAATACATTTAAGAAAATAATATTCTTCTGGAATAATACATATTCTTGGGGTACAACTCAAACGCAACCACCAGCAGCAATAGATAATTTAGCAATTAATCCAGTTGCTTGTGGAATGCAAACAAATCTAACTCTTGTAAGTAAGGATACATCAAGTGCAACAATATCTTGGCATGATGCAAACAACGCAGGAAGTTATTTGATAGCATATTCAACAGATTCAGTATGGAATTATCAAACATCAACAGATACATTATATACAATAAATGGACTTACTTCTGGTGTAAGTTATAATGTTAAGGTAGCTGCTCTTTGTTCAGCAAATGATACATCATTATTCACAAATATCATTAATTTCTACACAGACTGTTCTTATGAAGATATTCCATATTTAGAAGATTTTGCAACAAATGTTAAATCATCTCCTTGTTGGATGTTTAGAGAAGGACCACTTGCAGCAACAACAACATTTTCTACAGGAACAACATCTTATTGGAATTATAAATCAACACCAAAATCAATGGTGGTTAATATTTATGGTACAAGTAGAAATGAATGGATGATTACCCCATCAATAAATTTAGGAACAAATGGCAATACATATCAATTAGAATTTGATGCTTCTTTGAAAAAATATTCTTATAATGATGATGGAGGAGCACCAGATGTTGCAGCACCAGACGATAAGTTTGCAGTTGTTATATCTCGTGATAATGGATTAACATGGAGTAATGCTAATGCTTATGTATGGGCAAGTGATGGAAGTACAACAAGAAATTATCATGCTTTTGGAGTAAATCCAATACATGTTATAATACCATTATATGATTCAACAGCAGGTGCTCCAATCAATGGAATTATTAAGATAGGTTTCTATGGTGAGAGTACAGTAGATAATGATGATAATAATTTGTATATAGATAATGTTGCAGTTAATCCTTGGAGTGAATGCCAAAAGCCAACATTTCTTGCAATATCTAACATAACAACAACAAGTGCTCAACTTTCATTTACAGAAAATGGTGGAGCAACATCATGGGAATATGCAATAAGTGATGATTCAACTATGAATCCTTCAACAGCAACAAATATTCTTACTTCAACTACTAATCCAATAGATATTACATCATTAAATCCAGCAACACAATATTATGTAGCAGTACGTAGTGTTTGTACTTCTTCAAATGCAGAATGGAGTCCAATAATTTCATTTAAAACTATTGCTAATCCAGCAACATTACCTTATTTATGTGATTTTGAAGATGCAACAGAAAATCCTAACTGGATATTTGTTCAAGATGGTCAAGTTAATAAATGGTATATAGGAACAGATACAGCAAATAGTGTAAATAACACAGCAAACGGATCAAACGGATTGTACGTTTCTAATGACGGTGGCTCATCTTATACTTATTCTATGTCAACAGGTGGAGCAAATGGAGTAATCTGTTATGCTTTTCGTGATTTCATAGTACCACAAAATGCAACACAACTTGCACTTTCTTTTGATTGGAAAGCAAAAGGATATAATGCTACAGGAGATTTTCTAAGATTTTTCGTAGTTAATCCAGATAGTACAACAATAACGGCAGGACAAATGTTAAGCGGGAACTTAGATAATGACGCACAAATAGGTAACTTTAATGGAGGAGGACAACATTGGTTAAATCAGCAAACAACATGGCAACATAAAAACTTTATCATAGACGTTGCTCAATATCCATTTATGATTCCTGGCGATACAATAAGATTATTAATTCAATGGAGAGTAGTTTCTTCTTATGGTTCTACACAACCACCAGCAGCAGTTGATAATATATCGCTTTCAGCACTTACTTGCCCTTCTCCATCAGCATTAACTGTTAATTCAACTTCATCTACAGAATTGACAGCAACATGGACAGGAACAGCATCTAATTATGAGGTAACTTGCGTAAATGGTGGAACAACACAAAGATTTTATACAGCAAACTCAACATACACAATAAATAATTTAACACCAGCAACAGCATATACAATAACAGTAAAAGCAATATGTAGCGTTGGTGATACATCATTTGCAACAAGTCCAGTAGTTGGAGTAACAGCATGTATTGATGGAGCAATATCATCTTTCCCTTGGATAGAAAGTTTTGAAGGAGGATTAAATTGTTGGAATCAAGAATATGTTACAGGAACAACGGATTGGAATACAACTAACACTCATTACACAGCAACAGATGGAACACATTATGCAGATTTTTATAGTACTGAAGAAGGAGATCAAACGAGACTTGTTTCTCCAACACTTAACATAACAACATTATCAAGTCCTTATTTGAAATTTAAACATGCTCAAGAAGAGTGGTTTGGTTCTCAAGATACATTAGGTGTATATTATAAAGCAGATGCAAGTTCAAGCTGGACATACTTAACTTCTTTTTCTTCATCAATAACAGATTGGCAAACAGATTCAGTAGCATTGCCTAATGGTTCTGCAACATACCAAATAGCATTCTTTGGACATTCAGAATATGGACATGGAGTAGCAATAGATGAGGTTCAAGTATATAATAATGGAGAGGTAATATTAACAGAACCAACAGTAGCAACACTTGCAGCAACAAATGTTAATGCTACAACAGCAACATTAAATGGAACAATAACAGCAGGAACAAATCCAATAACAGCAAGTGGTTTTGAATATAGACCAACAACAAGTACAACATACACAAATATTGCTACATCATCAAACGGAACAGTAAGTGCAAACGTAAGTAATTTAACAAACAACACACAATATACTTTCCGTTGTTATGCAACAACATCAGTAGGTACTGTTTATGGTGATACAATGACATTTACTACATTAAATCAGCAAATAGTTGTTCTTCCAAGTGTTACAACAGATTCTTCAAATGCAATCTCTGCATCAACAGCAAAATTGTATGCAACAATAACAATAGGAACAGAACCAATAACACAACAAGGATTTATGGTCAAGGCAGTTAATGATGCTGAATTTACAACAAATAGTGGTTCAGTTGTTAATAACCAAATGACAACAACACTTGTCAATCTATTACCTGCAACGACATATACATATAAAGCTTTTGTTTCAACAGCAGATACAACAATATATGGAGTTGAAAAAACATTTACAACAGTAAGTGGAATAGCAGGTGTAGAAAATAATAGTTTCGTTGTTTCATTGTATCCAAATCCAACACAAGGTGATGCAACACTTAATGTTGAAGGATTAAATGAAAATGCAAATATTATAATTACAGATGTTCAAGGTAGATTAGTTAGCAATCAAGCAATGAAAGCAGGACAAAAAACTTTGACAATAAATAGAAATAATCTAACAAGTGGAGTTTATTATGTTAGAGTTGTAACAAGTAGTGCAACAAGAACACAAAAACTTATCATTAAATAATATGATTAAAGTCAAACAATAAGACTTTTATCAATAAACAAGGGAGGCAACCATTAATTTGGTTGCCTCCCTTTTATTTTCTTTTAATTAAATATTAAGAATTTATTTACATCTATTAGGATTTTCGTTGATAAACGTTGTCCATGTTTTTTTCTTAACATTAGATTTAGACGGTTTTTTTTCTATCTTATTTTCAATAGAGAATAAAGTGTTTTGATTAAGATAACACACAGCAACGGCTAAAGAGTCAGTAGCATCAAGATATTTCGGTATCTCATTAAACCCTATTGTCATCTGCAACATCTTTGCTACTTGTTCTTTTGATGAAGCACCATTACCTGTTATGCTTTGTTTAACTTTCTTTGGTTCAAACTCAACAAAAGGTATATCTTTGCTAAGTCCAGCAGCGATACAAATACCTTGCACACGACCAAGTTTTAACATACTTTGAACGTTCTTACCAAAAAAAGGAGCCTCCAATGCAATTATATCAGGTTTATAGATGTTTATCTTATTAATAATGAAATCAAAGATAGTTTTCATTCTTGTACTCATCTCAATCTTAGTGTTTAATTTCAAAACATTCATTTCTAAAATCTCAATCTTTTTTCCTCTTTTAACTACAAAAGAATAGCCCATAATGTTTGTTCCAGGGTCTATGCCCAAAACAACTTCTTCTGCTTTATTATCTATCTTTATCATTGTATTTTTTTATTGCAAAGGTAAGTCTTTTTATTAAAACAAAATTAAATTCCATTTTAGTAGAATAAAATAAATAACTGTTTTCTTATCTCTTTAATCTGTTAAAATAGAATCAAGAATTATTTTATTATCTTTTGATTCTATTTAAATATAATCAAGAACTATTTTATTAGAATAGCGATTCATTTTAATAGAACAAAAATACAATAAATGATAAGTAATTATGATAATATTCTTATTGCTTTATAGATGTTATTTATTATATCTGAGGCAATCAACGACTTCTCTCCAAATTCTTCTTTTGCACAATCTCCTGCCATTGCGTGAATAAGTACTCCAATCTTAGCACTTTCTTCTATTGAAAAACCTTGTGAAAGTATGCCCAAGATTATGCCTGTTAATACATCGCCACTGCCTGCTGTTGCCATACCAGGATTGCCTTCAATATTAAAAAATACTTTGCCTGTCTTGGTGGAAATAATTGTTATTGCACCTTTTAATACTATTGTTATGCCTATTCTTTGCGATAAATCCTTTATAAACAACATTTTTTCTCTATCATTATTGAACGTTCCAAATAATCGTTCAAATTCTTTTGGGTGAGGAGTAAGTATGGTGTTTGGTTTTAAAAGAGAGATGAAGTTTTCTGTGGAAGAAAGAATATTAAGTGCATCGGCATCAATAACAATAGGTTTGTTGTTAGTTTTTAAGAAAGAAATAAGTGCTTGTTTGGTTTTTTCTTTCGTATTGAGTCCGCAACCAATAGCTACACAAGAATATTTTTCTAATGAATTGAAACAAGAAAACACTTCATCGTCATTATCAATATCAACCATAGCCTCAGCAAAAGATGTTTGAATGATATTGTAAAGTAGTTTTGGAATATGAATAGTAAGCAAACCGCAACCTGTTCTCATAGATGCTTTGGCGGACAAAACAACTGCTCCTGCCTTACCATAAGAGCCTCCAACAAGAAAACAATGCCCAAAACTGCCTTTGTGAGAAAACCTATCTCTATCAAGAAAAAACTCTTTGTTAATATTATCTTTGTTTAGTATTTGATAATCGTTTGAGATAAAACAAAATGCTGTTTTGTCTTTGTTTAATTTTACAATACCTAAACGATTAAAATAATCAAAATCTTCGTATTGTTTTTTATTGGATAATTGATACATGATGTAAAATCTTTTTGCAAAGATAGTTTTTTTTTCAAGAAAAATATTTACCTTTGCACCTATTAAAAACATATTAATTAAAAAAATAATATTAACTAAAAAAATATAGATTATGTTTAACAAACACCCAAAAGGTTTAATCGTATTAGCGTTGGCTAATATGGGAGAAAGATTTGGTTATTACACCATGCTTGCAATACTTGTTTTGTTTATGCAAGCAAAATTTGGATTAAATTCAGGGCAAGCAGGATTAGTTTATTCAGTATTTCTTGCCTTAGTTTATTTTCTACCATTGTTTGGAGGTATATTAGCAGATAAAGTATTAGGTTATGGCAAAACAATTCTAATAGGAGTTGTAGTAATGTTTGCTGGATATCTTTTCTTGTCAATACCGACAGCAAACAATACAACAGGTATGTTTATTATGTTTGGTGCCTTAGCTCTTATTGCGGTAGGAACAGGTTGCTTCAAAGGTAATTTACAAGCCTTAGTAGGTAATCTTTATGATGACCCACGTTATAGTAAGTATAGAGATATTGCTTTCTCTATATTCTATATGTTTATCAATGTTGGTGCTTTCTTTGCTCCTTCAATGGCGAACTATATTAATAACGCTATTCTTGCAAAGGATAATTATTCTTATGATGCAGCGATACCAACAAATTACAATAAATTAAATGATAAGGTGGTTGATGAAAAAACATTCGTTGTTAATGTATATAAACAATGTGATAAAACATTGGCAACAAAAGATGATTCAACAAAATATCTTAACGCTCAAAAGAAAAAACAATCAGTTATCTTCCAAAGCGATTATGATGCCGCCATATTTAAGATAAAGACAGCAGCACTTGTTCAAACAAAGGTTATAAGCAAAGGTCAATATGATATAATAAATGATATTCATACAAAAGATACAGACCCTCAAAAATCAGCAATACTTAATACAATATCAACAACTCAAAAAGTCAAAGATGTTGATTTGTCAAGTAGTGATAAGGTTTATTCATGGGCAAAGAAATATGTAGGACAGTCTTTGGCTACATCTTATAATATGTCTTTTGCTGTTTCTTGTTTTAGTTTAGTTTTGTCATTGCTTATATTTTTGATATTCAAGAAGACTTGGAAACCTGTTGATAAAACACTTAAACAACAACTTGCCGAAGAGAAAGCACAACCTAATACTGCAAGTAAGATTGTTAAATTAACAAAAGAGCAAACAAAAGAAAGAATGATAGCATTGTTCTTAGTGTTCTTTGTTGTTATATTCTTCTGGATGGCATTCCATCAAAACGGTTGCTGTTTAACTTATTTTGCAAGAGATTATGTTAATAGTAATGTTGTTGGTGGTGAAATGATGGCATTCAATCTTGTTGCTTTGTTATCATTCATCGTTTTTGCTTATGGCATCTACACATTATCATTTGGATTGTTTGGAAGCAAACGAAGTGTAAAAGGTGGTATTGTTACAACTATTATAGGACTTGGCTGTTTGATAGGAGTATATTTTGCAAAAGTATACAACGCAGAAATAATGAAGATAACTCCACAAATTTTCCAACAATTTAATCCATTCTTTATCATACTTCTTACTCCACTTTCTGTTGCTATCTTTTCTGCTTTGAATAGTAAAGGCAAAGAGCCATCAGCACCAAGAAAGATAGGTATGGGTATGTTTGTCGCTGGTTGTGGATTTGTTATTATGCTTTTGGCGGCAGTAACAAATAATCTTCCTGCTCCAAATGAAATACAAGGAGTTTCAAATACTCTTGTTTCTCCTAATTGGTTGATTGGAACATATTTCACTTTAACAATAGCAGAACTTTTATTAAGCCCAATGGGACTAAGTTTTGTTGCCAAAGTAGCACCTCCTCAATATAAAGGTATGATGCAAGGAGGTTGGCTTGCCGCAACAGCAATAGGAAACTTGCTTGTTGGAGTTATGGCTTCTTTCTGGGAAAAAATACCAATGGCAGCTTTTTGGGCAGTAATGGTTATTTGCTGTATCCTTTCAGGTATATTCATCTTCTCTGTGATAAAGAAACTTGATAGAGCAACAGCTGACGAAGAAGAAACAAAATAGAACTAAAAAATTATAATTAAATCAGATAAGGTTTTTAATTAAAAAAAAAGATTAAAAGCCTTATCTTTTTTTATGATTGTTTAAAATAAAAATGTATCTTTGCAAGTTATTTATAAAAAATGATATGATATTTAAGATAAGACAAGACGAAGAGTTTATTCCTCTTATTCAATTACTTAAAGCAACGAACATAGCAGAAAATGGCTCTATTGCACAAGAATTGGTAAATGATGGTATGGTTAAAAGAAATGGACAAGTTGAGTATAGAAAAAGAGCAAAGATAAGAAGAGAAGAAAAGATTGAAGTTTTATCACAAACAATAATTGTAGAATAAAAAAAGAAAATAAAGTAAAATAATTAAATTCCTAAAACACAAAAACACTATGGATTTAAGTTCAATTTTAGCAATATCCGGCAAACACGGATTGTTTAAACTTATTACGCAAACTCAATCAGGGGCTTTGGTTGAATCACTTATTGATAAAAGACGTATGCCTGCATTTTCTAATGAAAGAATATCTTCATTAAAGGATATAACAATATTTACAACAACAGAAGATGTGCCATTGACAAAAGTTTTTCAAGCAATATTTAGCAAAGAAAACGGAGGAGATTGCATTGATTCTAAGGCAAATGAAAAAGATTTAAGACAATATATGTCTGAAATATTACCAGAATATGACAAGGACAGAGTTCATCTTT
>JAKVOZ010000014.1 GCA_022482545.1 Bacteroidales bacterium | reverse complement strand
ATTTACATTACTTTTAAGTCTAACTGAACTAATAAAAGAGCGTTGAGATGAAGAAGAAGATGTTCTCCCATAAACGCCTACTTCAAAAGGAATATTGCAATGATAATCTAATTCAAGAATCATTGCATTTTGGTTAGAACAAGATATGCTATCTTTACTTAAAATCTTAAAAGAAGAACTTTCACTATTCATATACATTGCTCCACAACTATGTCCATACTTTACGCTATCATTACTTATTATATGTAAGTTGTTAGATGTTATTTTTCTTCTTTTTTTAGATGTCGTATCATCTTGAAAATGATTGTAAGTGTCTTCAAACAAATCAACCATAGCAAAAGTAGCATAATTGTTGTAAGTTATATTTTGAGTAGGTATGGTTATTGTTTGACCAGAAACTAAATCAACAGTATCATTTTCATAAGTATAGAAACGATAATATTCTCTTGTTGCTGCCATTCCATTCCATTTTACTCCTGGACGAAGTTGTATAACATGCTTACCTTCTTTTAAAATAGGGATAACAAGAGGTTTATTTGTATCTGTTGGTAAAGAATAAACACCAAGAAATTCATTATCAACATAAAGCCAAACATCTGTTATGTTATTTGTTAGAAATCCGTCATCTTGCTGATATGATATATTAGGATTCATTACTACTTTAAACCCTGAAACTTTTATGTATGCAGGAGTTTGTTGATTATTTTCAAAATTATCACAACTTGAAAATAATATAACACTCATTATTGAACAAATGATGAATGATGATAATAGTTTTATTTTATATGTATTTATTCTATTCATTAACTTTCTAATAAATTAAGATATTAGTTTATAAATTAAACGCCTTTTTATATTTATTATTATCTAAGTTTTTATTACACTGCTTTTTTTAAAGTAAAACCAAACACTGTTCCTTCTCCTAATTTACTTCTTACATTTATTGTTTGATCATGTGCTTGAATGATATGTTTCACTATTGCTAAACCAAGACCTGTTCCTCCATATTGAGGATTACGAGCTTTGTCTGTACGATAAAATCTTTCAAATATTCTTGGTATATCTTTTTCATCTATCCCTATTCCTTTATCAGATACTTCAATAAGATATTGATCAACCATATCAAAGAATTTTATGCGTATTTCTTTAGAATCTTGTTTGGAATATTTTATTGCATTATCTATTAAATTAATAAGTACTTGACGTATCCTATTTTTGTCTGCTTCAACCATAACAGGACCATCATTAACTATATGTATTATCAAATCTTTTGACTTTGCTTTTAAATAAAAACTTTCAGCAATTTCTTCTGTAAGTAATACCATATCAAATTTGGTTAAATCAAGTTTAACTTCACCAAGTTCTAATTGAGTTATTGTATCTAAATCTTGAACAATAGCAATCATTCTATCAATACTAACATTAGTTCTTTCAAGATATTTTTTCATTAATTCTTTATCGTCCATTGCACCATCTAAAAGAGTAGAAATATATCCTTGAATAGTGAATATAGGTGTTTTAAGTTCGTGAGAAACATTGCCAATATATTCTTTTCTATATTTCTCTAAGGCTAACATATGATCAATCCTTTTACTGCTATCTTCCATCCAATGATCTACTTCATCGCTAACTTCTTTTATACCAATATTTGATGAGTTAATGTTTTGTTTTAAATCTTTTTTATTAATTTTAAAGTTATAGATATTCTTATATATTGTTCTTATTTTATCATAAAATTCTTTCTGCAACCAAAATCTTACAAAAAAGAATACTACACAAAAATTTACAATTGCTAAAATAATCCATAATATTATTGAAATAGAAGAAAAATAACTAATTGTAGTTAGTAAAGTGAACATTATGATTGTTGTCCAAAATGCAATTAATGATGAAATGTATTTTATTTTCATATCTTTATATTATTTTTGAAATTTATATCCTATACCTTTAAAAGTTTTTATTCTTTCTGTATTAAGTTTTTCTCTTAAATGACGAATATGAACGTCAATTGTTCTGTCGCCAACAATTATATCATCTCCCCATATTTTTTTAAATATTTCTTCTCTTGAAAAAAGTTTATCTGGTTTTGATATTAACAACAATAAAATCTCATATTCTTTTTTTGATAAATGAACATCTTCCTCATTAATTTTAACTTCCATAGAATCTGTATTGATTGTTATGTTGTCAAAGTTTATTATAGTATTTTTAGCTTCGTTTGTTCTTTTGCGTTTTAGTATTGCTTTCAATCTTGAACATAAAACTTTTGGTTGAATAGGTTTAGCGATATAATCATCAGCTCCATTTTCAAATCCATTTATTTGAGAATAGTCTTCATTTCTTGCTGTAAGAAAGACAATCATCGTTTCATCAAGAGTTTTTATTTTTCTAAGATTTAAACAACATTCCATACCGTCCATTTCTGGCATCATAACATCAAGGAGAATTAAATCTGGAATAATATCTTTTGCTTTGCTTATTGCCTCAACTCCATTGTTGGCAGAAGCAACATTAAAGCCATCTTTTTTTAATGAAAAAGAGAGAAATTCTATTATATCTTCATCATCATCAACAATTAGTATTAAAGGTTTTTCTCTATCCATAATGTATCCTTTTTATTCATTAGATGTTATTTTAATCATTTCATCATAAAGTCTTTGCGTGGGTAGTCCCATAACATTATAAAAATCTCCTTCAATTCTTTCAATCCCTATTTCTCCAATCCATTCTTGTATGCCATAAGAACCGGCCTTATCAAAAGGAGAATATTTATTTATATAATAATTTATCTCTTCTTCTGATAATCTCTTGAATTTAACTAAGGTCTGTTCTTTAAATGAAAGGTTTTTATCTTTTGTTTTAATACAACAACCACTTACAACTTTATGCCATTTGTTAGAAAGAGAAGAAAGCATTTGTTGTGCCATTAAAAAATCTTTTGGTTTGCCAAGAATTTTATCTTCAACAATAACAACTGTGTCGCAAGCAATAAGAATTTGTTTATCAAGTAATGGCTTATTGTAGGAATTGGCTTTTTTTTCTGCTAAATATTGTGGTATTTTTTCTGCTATTAAATTTTTTGGATAATCTTCGTCTATTTTTATTTTTTCAACAATGACATTAAATCCCATATTCTCCAACAATTGTTTCCTTCTTGGAGAAAGACTATTAAGGATAATATTGTAAGATAAAAGATTATGCAGGTATTCCATTTAATACATTTATAAATATGTTTTTAGAAAAAGATATAGTAAACAAAAGTGATATGAAAATCATACCCAACAATTGAACAAGAAAATCATAATCTTGTTGTGCTATAGCTTTTCTAAGTTCTTTCATAAAATAAATCAAAGGCAAAACAATTATTAAAGCAATTATTATAGCATAGATTATTCCCAAAAATTCAAAATAGTGATAAACAAACCATATTGTACCAAAGATTAATGCTATTGAAAGAATATATAATAAGTTTTTTGTTTTCTTTTCTCCTATTTTTATTATTATTGTTTGACAACCACAATCTCTATCTCCTATTTCGTTTTTCATATCTTTTACAATATCTCTCATAAGAGTAAGCAAGAAAGTAAAGCATGTGAAGAAAATAAATATAATGCTTACACTTTTAATATCTTGAACTAATACTTTAAATAATGAAAGGTTTTTTGTTAAACAGAATAATTCAAATATTGCTGGCAAGAAAATAATCATAGAATAAAGAAAGGCAATGACAATGTTGCCGGAAATGAATTGCCTTTTATATTTAAGCGAATAGAAATATCCCATTGCTACAAATACTATACTTATTGCTCCAAGTTGAATACAACCATTGAAATAGCCTACCAAAAAATGAATAACAACACCAACAATAGAAAAAATATAAAACAACTTTAATGCTGTTTCTTTTTTCATTAACTTGCCAATATATACTTTATCTTCATCTCTATTAATCACATCAATATCATAATCAAAATAATCATTAATAATGTTTGCTGCGGCTACTATAAGAAGAGTGCCAAAGACAAAAAGCATATATGAAGTTAGTGATATTAATGAATAAATATGGAATACATGATAGAAAGGATTGATTATACTCATTCTAACTAACAAAAGCCCAAGGAATATAATTATAATATTTTTCCAGCGAATAAGGTTAAAAAAGTCTTTAAAATCTTTCATTATTTTTTATTATTGTTTCAATAAAATAAATCTTCGTAATATTTTTTTATCTTCAAGAAATAATTGAATAACTCTTCGTTTTATTTTCTTGAAAAAACTATCATTTAAAATTTAATTACAGATACTGTTTTACCATCTTTATCATAAGTTTTCCAAGAACCAGTTTTCTTTCCATTAGAATATTCTCCCTCTTTATATTTCTTTCCATTGCCATAATATTCTACCCATTTACCGTCCATTTGTCCATCTTTAAAACTTTGTTCTCTTATAGGATTACCATTTATTTCAAAAAATACCCATTTACCATCTTTATTTTCATTAGCATAACTACCTTTTTCTACTATTTTGCCTTGAAAATACTTTTCCCATCTTCCATTTAATTTTCCATCTTTATAATCAGCCTTACTGTAAATATCACCATTTTCATCATAAATAGTTTCCGTACCATTTTTTATGCCATTACTATAAGTTATATCTGATTTATGAGAACCATCTTCATTAAATGTTTCCCATTTTCCATTCATTTTCCCTTCAATAAATTCACCTCGCATTTGTGTATTACCATTAGAGAACCAACTTTCCCATATTCCACCTTCTTTTCCATCAATATAACTTCCTTTATGTAATAGTTTGCCATTCTCATAATATGTATTCCACAACCCAACTCGCTTGCCATTCATATATTCTCCTTCTCTCCACAATTCTTTTGTTTCATAATAATAAGTCCATTTTCCATTCTCTTTATCATTAACAAAATTTCCTTCACTTTCTTTGTTACCATTAGTCATATAATAATATATCCATTTGCCATCTTTCTTACCATTTTTTAAATTACCTTCCATATCCTTATTCCCATTCTCATAATAAAAAACAGCCATACCATTTAATTCATCATCTTTATATACTCCTATCATCTTAATCTTGCCATTTTTGAAGTATTCTTTGTAATTGCCGGTTTTTTTACCATCAACAACATTTATTGAATAGTATAATTGTTTATTTTCATAGTATGCTTTGTTTTCTCCGTTTCCAGATAGAATTTCTTGTTTCTTTAATTCTCCGTTTTTATAGAACCATTGCCATAAACCAACTTTATATCCTTTATTATTGTATTCTCCACAAGATAAAATTTTTCCATCTTCATAGAACCATGTCCATTTGCCTATATTTATTTTGTCTTTTGTTTTAAAACCTGATGTTGCTTTTTTGCCATTGCTCCAATATTCAGTATATGATATTGTATCTTGAGAATAAGCACTGACAAAACTTAATAAGAAAAAACAAATTAATAATATCTTTTTCATTTTTGTAAAAGTTTTTATTATTTATTAGGGTGAGATAATGTTATTTTTAATTTAGGAGGATTATTACTTGCAGGTCCATTTAAAATCACTCTATTAGCAGATGAACGTCTTGAATCTGGATAAAGATATATATCATCATTAGGATACATACCTTTCAAATAGTTTTGTAAGTGTGAAGAAATTTGAATGTAATAAGCATTTGTTGTTTTATCGTATTTGCCTGTATAGAATCCACTTCCAGACAACTCATCTTTAATAAGCGACATTGAACCGTCATTGTTCTTTCTATAACAAAGGAAAGATACAGGATAATTTGCTTCATTTTTATTTCCTTCAATATCTGCAACAGGAAGGATAAGAGTTGCTGAATTGATTGCTGAATTTTTTATACTATCTCTATTGTACCAATCTAATAAACCATTAATACTAATCTTTGCAACTGTCATTCCTAAACAGCCAGCGTAAATATATTGATTGCTCGATATCGTATCTTTTCTACTAAATCGTCCTCTATATTTTAAAGTACTCAAAGATGTTCCATTAAAATTATAATTTACATGCATAAAACGGTTACCACTTTCAGGGAAGTTAATCTTATACTTTCCACTATATTGGCTTTGAGTATGATAATAAACCATTATGCCAGAAAGATTATTCGTCATATCAACATAAACCATCATACCATTATTATCACTATTTGTTGCTGTAATTTTAACTCCTTTAAATGCTTCTTGAAAAACTTCTTTACTTCCGCACGATGCATTATTTAAACGATTGACAAAATCACTATTTAATTTTAATCTTATATGTGGAGCATAATTTGTGGTATCATTATTAAGTTTTATTGTGCTTTCAGTATTTACTCTAACAATAGAAGAAAATATAGCAGAGGAGTTAGTTTTTGCAACATCAAAAGCATATTTCTTTGTTGTGTCAAGTGTTTCGCTTAATTCATAAACATTAACTTGCATATTCATAACCTTTATACTATTGTCTTTTGCAAATGCTCCATTAATTGCTAATGTAAGCACAGCAGAATCTATATCTAATTTAGTAAAATCTTCACTTGAAGAAGAAAGGTCAAGTTGAGAGTAAATGTCTGTTGAAACTTCTCCAAAATTATCATCTTTATATCTTCCAAGAACATAGTAACGAGAATTTAGTGTTGAAAGAGAATCTTCCTTAAAAACTTTTGCTGTCATATTAACAGTGCTATCTTGTAATACATCTATAGCATTTTCTTCTTGCGACATTAATCCCAATCCTAACTTCTCATCATCATTAACACAAGAAGCTAATATAAATATTGGAATAAGGAATAATAATTTTGTTTTACGCATATTTTCTTTTGTTTTTTTTATAATTGAATAAACGCTTTAAACTTTCTTTTGTTGTCTTTTGCGTTATCAATCTTCATCAATAACTATTATTGAATCATAAAAAGCATTAATATCACTGAAAAACTTATCTTTATCAGGAGAATATTCAACAATATGTTTCTTATTTTCTTTTGCAAATTCAATAAGTTCTGGATTTACATTATCACTTGCTAATACTACTCCATCAGAATAAGATATTGCTGCTTTCATAATATTAACGTAAGTAGGTTCTTTATAGAAATTCCAATCTTTTTGTGTTCCTCCATCAACTTTTAGTTTTTTCACAAGATTAACATCAAGCATTTGAGCAAAATCATCATTGAATAGTGTTACAACAATCTTGCTATCCATAAAGAAAGGATTATTCTTATAGTCTGTCCTTTTAACAAAGAAAGGAAGCATCATTGAAAACCAACCAGAACAATGAATAAGAGCAGGACGCCATGAAAGTTTTTTTATTGTTTCTAAAACTCCACGAGCAAAAAATATACTTCTCTCATCATTATCAGCAATAGGTTTTTTATTATGAACAACATCTGCTTTTAATTGAAAATAATCTTCATTGTCAATAAAATAAATTTGCATTCTTACTGTTGGAAGGGAGGCAACTTTTATTATTAATGGATGGTCAGCATCATTGATTATAAGATTAATACCAGATAATCTTATAACTTCATGAAGTTGATTTTTTCTTTCATTAACATTCCCAAATCTTGGCATAAAGATTCTAACTTCTTTTCCATTATCTTGAACGAATTGAGGAAGGTATCTGCCCATATCTGCAAGATATGTATTCTCTAAATATGGAGATATTTCCTGATTTACAAATAATACTTTTGGCTTTATCATCTTATTCTTTTATAAATTCTTTTGCAAAGGTACAAAAAAAACTTGAAAGAAAGATATTTAATTTAAAAACAACTTATTATCCTTTGTTTTCAAGCATAGGGACAAATCTAAAATTACCAAATGTTTCAGTTTTTGTTTCAGTTTCTGAAATCTTTGTTATTTTGTGCATTGTTTGAGTTCCTTGGCCAACAGGTATAATCATTATTCCACCTACTTTAAGTTGATTTACAAGTTCTTCTGGAACAAAAGGAGCACCACATGTTACAATTATTTTATCAAATGGTTGATAACCTGGCAAACCAAGATAGCCATCGCCAAAGAAACATTGAGGATGAATATTCATTTCCTCAAAAACTTTTTTTGCTTTATCATATAGTTGCTTCATTCTTTCAATTGTATAAACTCTTGCCTTCAAATAATAAAGCACAGAAGTTTGATATCCACTTCCTGTTCCTATTTCAAGTATTTTTTCTCTTTGTTTTACGTTTAATAATTGAGTTTGAAATGCTACGGTAGAAGGTTGAGATATTGTTTGATTGCAAAGAATTTGAAGTGCACGGTCTTCGTAAGCTATTGAATCAAGAGAAGAATCTAAAAAGAAATGGCGAGGAACATTATTCATTGCATCTAAAACTTTTTCATCACTTATTCCTTTCTCTTTCAAATATTCAACCATTAATCTTCTTTTTCCTTTATTTTGGTAGTTGTCTACGTGCATATTGAATTTTATTTTCTTTTATTGTTAATAATTTGTTTTGCAAAATTACAAAAAAGAATTCATTCAAGTTGGTAATATTTGTTTTCAATTAAATCTAAACAGTCAAAACTTAAACAATAGTTTCCATACACTATCTTAATCAATATCTTATACTACTTCTGTTCTATTCCATTACTGTTATCTATTTGTTCTCCGAATTCTTCTGCTCCTGGCGTATAATAAAATTTATCTCCATCTATTTCAATTATTTCATGCCCTGCTTTATTTTTATAATATTTAAAACTGGCTGAAAATCTTTTTGGTGGTTCTATATCTATTTTATGAAATTTAGTATTAATAAAGTCCCAATAATTACTCGTTGATGGTATCGGTCTATGTCCAAAATCAGATCCATCATATGTCTTCCAATATAATTCCATTTCAGATTCTTTATTACTCTTTTTTGACCTTCTTACTAATTCTCCACCAACAAATTCTTCTATACTTGAAACAATAAAATAAATTGTATCTTTCTTTATTTCATATTTCCCACTTATATTACAACTTCTCGATAAACCATCATATCCACCAGTAGCATATGTAAATATATTATCTTCTTCAAAAAAATAACCTCCACCATGATTTGCAAATAAACTATCTGACATCCAATCACCTTCTATATTTTGAGCATTACATGTACATGTAATTGCTACTAATATTAATAAAATCAAATTAATTCTTCTCATTTTTATTTTATTCTATACTCTTTAAGTTTAATTTATTAATATGCCTGAACCTTTTACTATTAAAATTATTCCTAATAATATAAAACCGATTGCACTCATATATCCCCTTATATCCCACTGTTTATCAAGATAAGGAGTCTCACTATTTTCATCTCCAGAAGGATTCTTTATATTCCATATCAAAAATAATACGCCTACTATTAATGATACATTCCCCATATTAAATATTTTATATTCATAATTGCTTTTGTTTTTTTATTATTGTCATTAATGTGATTAATCATTTATTTCGCCACAAAGATAATTATTTATTTTTATTTAACAGAAAGAATTGTTCTTTTATTTTGATTTGATGATAGAAAACAGACCACGAAATCCAGTACAACTATTTTCTTTTTGCGATGTACTGCCAGTACATTAGCAATGTATTATCAGTACAACAGCAATGTATTGTCAGTACATTAGCAATGTACTGGTAGTACAACAGCGATGTACTGAATTAATTCCTTATTATATTTAAATGATACTTAAATAATGTGCCAGATTTGTTAATAAAACACGGAAAATAATGATGATACTTCAAAATATTACATAATAAAACATTGTCAATTGAAATATTTTATATATTTTTGTACCTCAAAAAATGAAATGAAAGAAGAAAAGAAATGATGCTGTTGAGAGAAAAAAAATATATATTATTGTCATTCTGTTTGTTAATGATGTTTGCTGTTAAGACAACAAGCGTTGATGGACAAGATAGGAAGCGTTTGGAAAAGGAGAAGGCAAAACTTGAAAAAGAAATATCATCAATGAATGCTATCTTGAACGAAACAAAAAAGACAAAGAGAATGTCAAGTGCCGAGTTGCAGATAATTAGAAAAAAAATAGACGAGAGACAAAAACTTATTAATAATATTACCTCACAAATCACAATGTTGAATGACCAAATCAAAACCACTCAACAATCAATTACAGAATCATATAGAGACCTTGAAGTATTAAAAGAAAATTATGCTCAAATGCTTCGTTATGCTCAAAGGAATAAGACGGCAACAGATAAGTTATTGTTTATTTTTGCGGCAAAAGATTATAAGGAAGCATATCAAAGATACGTTTTCTTTCGTCAGTTTGGAGAAATGCAAAGAAAACAAATCCTTGCAATAGAGAATAAGACAAAAGAATTATCTACTATGACAAGTGATTTGCTATATCAAAAAAGAAATCAATCAAAATTGCTTCGCCAAGAACAAGCAAATACCAATTCGCTTACACAAGAAAGACAAAATCAAGAGCAAATAGTTCAACAAATTAAGCAAAAAGAGAAGCAGATAACTAAACAGATAAAACAAAAAGAAGCAAAGAAACGTCAATTACAATCTCAAATTAATGCAGCAATTAATGCAGAGGTAAGAAAACAACAACAAATAGTTGCAAGAAAAAGGAAGGCAGCAAAGAAAACAACAACAGAACAATCAAGACAAAATGATAGGACAACGAAAAAAGAGGTAACAAAACAAGAGGCTTACGTTATGTCTGCAACACCAAAAGAAGAGGCTTTGAGTAATGGTTTTGCATCTAATAGAGGAAGATTACCATGGCCAGTAAGTAGAGGAGTTATAGTAAGTAGTTTTGGTGTCCATCCGCATCCAGATATAAAAGGCGTTCAAATAGAAAATCTTGGAGTGGATATAAGAACAACAAAAGGAGCAACAGTTAGAAGCGTATATGAAGGAGAAGTTTGCAAAGTTTGGGCAGGTCCTAATGGAAAGAAAGTTGTGCTTATTCGTCACGGAGAATATATGACTGTTTATACTAACTTACAATCTGTTTCGGTAAGAGATGGAATGAAAGTAAGTACTGGACAAGCAATAGGAGTTATAGCAACAAATGAGAACAATCAAAGTGAAATGAATTTCCAAGTAAGAAAAGGAGTTAAGTGTCAAAACCCTTCTATTTGGTTGAAACGATAAAAGAAAATACTAAAAATAAAAATAAATAAAAGATTAAGAAAAAAGATTATGAAAAAACTAAGAACAATCGTTTTATTATTAATGGCAGTAACAATAGCGAGCACATTATTTGCTCAGCAAAGTCCTGCTAAATGGAGTTTTACGACAAAACAAGTCAATGATTCAGTAACAGACCTTATTCTTAACTGCAAATTACCAAGTGGTTGGCATATCTATTCTCAAAAAACAAAAGGAACAGAGATGCCTATTGAGTTTAAGTTTAAGAAAAGCAATGCTTATCAAAGAATGGGAGGTGTGAAAGAACCACGTTATCTTGCTCTTTATGATAAATATGCGAAAGATACGACTCGTTATTTTCAAGGAAATGTAACGTTTCATCAAAAAGTAAAAGTTAAAACAGATAAAGATTTCAAGGTAAATGGTGTTGTAACGTTCCAACTTTGTGAAAAAGGAAGTTGTATTCCTCCGGAAGATGTAAAATATGCGTTTTCTGTTAAAGGTAATCCTAATGCAAAAGGTGTAGAAAAGATTGTTGAGCAAGAAGAAACAGAAACGGCAACAACAACAGCAACTACTGTCTCTCAAACAAAACCAACAACAACTCAGCAATCAACAGAACAAGAAGAAGATTTTAAACATAGATCATTTATTGCTGTGTTTTTCATTTCATTAGTGGCAGGTCTTTTAACACTTATAACTCCTTGTGTATTTCCAATGATACCAATGACAATATCATTCTTTTTGAAAGGAAATAAAACAAAAAGACAAGGTAGACGTCAAGCATATTTCTTTGGGTTCTCAATAGTATTTATCTTTGCAGTACTTGGTTTATTACTAACATTATTACTTGGTAAAGATGCAATGTATACAATATCTACTCATTGGATTCCTAATACATTATTTTTTGTTATCTTTATGGTATTTGCTCTTTCGTTCTTTGGACTTTTTGAAATAACGATGCCAAGTAGTTGGGTTAATAAGTCAGATCAACAATCAGATAAAGGAGGTTTCCTTGGTTCGTTCTTTATAGCATTAACAACTGTTTTAGTTTCTTTCTCATGTACAGGACCAATCTTAGGTGCTGCTCTTGTTGAGATGGCATCAGGTTCAAATAATAGTTTTGTATTCTTTGTTTCTATGCTTGGCTTTGCAATAGGCTTTGCTCTTCCATTTACTCTTTTGGCAATGTTTCCTAATGTAATAAAGAATATGAAGAGTGGTTCTTGGTTAAATAGCGTTAAGATAGTATTTGGTTTCTTAGAACTTGCGTTGGGTTTGAAGTTCTTATCAATGGCAGACCTTAGTGCTAATTGGGGTTTGCTTTCAAGAACAACTTATCTTTGTCTTTGGATAGTAATATTCCTTATGCTTGGATTCTATTTGATAGGTAAACTTAAATTCAAAGGCGATAGCGAACTTAAAGAAATATCAGTAATAAGATTATTCCTTTCTATTGTTTCTTTCTCTTTTGCTATATATATGATACCAGGACTTTGGGGAGCACCACTAAAAACTATCTCTGGTTATTTGCCTCCAATTACAACACAAGAATACAATATAGAAAAGATAATAGTAGAAAATGGTGGAACAGGAACAAACACTGCAACAATAGGTGATTTTCCTGCTCAAAGAAAATATGCTGATAAGTTAGATTCTCATGTTCCTCTTGGATTTCATGCATTCTTTGATTTAGATGAAGCAAAGGCTTATGCTAAGAAAGTTAATAAACCATTATTTATTGACTTCACAGGTAAGAGTTGTGCTAATTGTAGAGAGATGGAAACTTCTGTTTGGACTGATGTTCAGGTTAAAAAAATGCTTCAAAATGATTATGTTATGGTATGTTTATTTGCAGATGAGAACACAATTAATCTTGATGAAAAAGATTGGGTTAAAACATCTGATGGCAACATTATAAAGACTCTTGGCAGAAAAAATCTTAACTACCAAATATCTGCTTTTCATGCCAATGCTCAACCTCTTTATGTTCTTATGGATAGTAATGGTAATCTTCTAACAAAGAAACCACAACCTTACGATAAAAATATAAGTAATTTTGTTTCATTTTTACAAGAAGGATTAACGAACTTTAAAAAATAAATATATTAAGTGTTTGACTTTGTAGCAATAGACTTTGAAACAGCAACCAATTATATACCTTGTTCATTAGGTATTGCAGTGGTCAAACAATCACAAATAGTGGAAGTAAGGAACTGGCTTATAAAACCTATATGCTTTCCTTACTTCCATTTTTATGCGCAAAAGATTCACGGTATTCATAAAGAAGATGTAGAAAATGAGCCTACATTTGACTTGCTTTGGAATGAGATTGAACCATATCTTCAAAATACTATCATTGTTGCTCACAATGCCAACTTTGATGTTAATGTATTAAGAAAGACACTTTTTCATTATCATATACCCAAACCTAAAAGCAGGTATCTTTGTACTTATGTATTAGCAAGGTTTGTTTGGAAAGAATCAAAAAAGTTTTCGTTGGATTTTCTATCAAATCAAGAGCATATAGAACTTAATCATCATCATTCAGATTCTGATGCAGAGGCTTGTGCAAGGTTATTACTTAAAGAGGCAGAACATCTAAATTGTAATGATTTTAATGAACTTAAAAAGGTAACGAAGATAAGGTACTGTAAGGTTTAAAGCATATATAAGATTGAGATAGTTATCTGAGCACTCGTTACATAACTATCTCACGATGCTGAGATAACTATCTCAACACTCAAAAGTCTTTATCTTTGCACCATTGACATAACTATCTCACGATGCTGAGATAACTACCTCACCACTGCTCACATAGTTATCTGATTAAATGATGTTATCCTTTTTTGTGATAGAAAATAGTGTCAAGAAGTAAGATAAATAGCATAGTAACAATTGTGCTTAAAGATATTCTTAACAAAACTTGAAGAAATTCTTTGAAAGAAAATGTCTCAATAATAAAATATAATGAGTGATGAATAAACACAATGATTAATGAATAGAGAAGAAAATTGAGGAACCCGAGTGTTGAAATTGAAGGACGTATTGAGGAATCTTTGTCTATATTACCAGAAAATATACTTAATAATATAGGACGAAGAAAGCCTATCAATACAGAACAAGTAGCATTAACACCAATATCTGCCGAGAATACATCAATGGAAATACCCATTAAAAAAGAAGAAATAAGTACTAACCATTTAGGTGTATTATATGGAAGCATTATTATGAACCAGATATAAAGCATAGGATTAATGTATCCAAATAGATTAATATTATCAAGAATAAATATCTGAACAACTGCTAAGATTATAAACTGAATTATTGATGATATAATGTTTTTACTCATTTGTTTTGACGCTATTTAAAAGTTCATCTTGTTCTATCTTAAAGAAATTCTTTATAACATAAACATATTCTAATTTATTGTAGTCAGTTGAGAAAGAAACATTAACTTTATAGAAGCCAGTTCCTTTATCTTTTTGAAAGCTTTTAACTCTTCCTACCATAATACCTTCAGGAAAATCTCTTGAAAAGCCACTTGTTACTATTGAATCTCCTTTTTTAACAGGTACAGAAGATGGCATATCTATTATTTGTCCAACTGCATAATTGTTGCCATTCCAAACCAAAGTACCAGTTGTTTTTGTCCTTTGATTTCTCACGTTTAATTTACTATCTTGGTGAAGTACGCTCATTACAAGAGAGAAGTTAGGAGTAGTTTTAACAATAATACCAACAACACCGTTAGGAGCAATAACTCCCATATCAACTTCAATACCAGAAGAAGAACCTTTGTTAAGCATAAAGAAGTTATTTCTTTTGTTTACTGATTTGCTTATAACTTTTGCGTCAATAAAAGAGAATTGTTGTTTATATACAGTATCATTTTCTTGATGTACATTATTAACAATCTTAACGTAAGAAGTGCTTATCATTTTTCTAAGACGAGCGTTTTCTGCCACAAGCGTTTTGTTTGTACTATTTAAATAAAAGTATTGATTAATATTATTGAAGAAAGAGTAGCATTGTCCAGAGATATTATTAGCAATAGATGTTATTGAAGACCCTTGACGAAAAGAGTTGCAAGAAATGAAATATATACTTATTCCCTCTAATATAAGGAATAAGAAAACGTAGTAGTATCTTTTTAAAAATCTTAAAAGGTTGTTCATTTCTTCTATAAATTATGAATTGCAAAATTATAAAAAAAGAATAAATAAAAGCCAAATTATTTTGTGATTATTTAAAAATAATCTAATTTTGCAAAAATAAAAACATAAAAATTAATAAAAAAGGAGTAAAAAAATGAAAAAAATACTTTTTATTTTAGTATGCTGTTTGGCACCGATGACATTTTATAGTTGTGATGATGAAGATACTGCACTTGCTGGTGAAATAGCAGGAGAAGTTTTGGGAGGTATGAATTTAACATTTCAAGGGACTACATATAATCTTCCAGCAGCAACATTTTATACAACAAGTACAAATACATACATAGGAGCAACAAGTGGATCAAATACTGTTGCTATTATGTTAGATGGCAAAACAGCAAAAACATATAAATTGGGTTTTGCATCAAGTTTTGAAGGTTTATTTACAGGTGGATTAAGTAGTATGAGTAACTATCTTACTTTTGTTAATACATCAGATGCAACTGATCCTTATGTTGTAGTTATGGGAACATGTACTATTAGTTCAATAACAAGTGAACAAGTAACAGGAAGTTTTAGTGGTAAGACATTAAAATTATCACAGATTAGTAATTTAAGCTATTCTTCAATAGTAAATTTGCTTACATCAGCAAATCAAATAGAATGTACAAGCTTTTCTGCAAAATTAAAAGTTAAATAAAAACTACTTATATAATTAGAATAAATTAATTAATAAAAGGTTAGAAAATAAAAAATCTAATCTTTTATTTTTTTGTGATTATAATTTTTTATATCTTTGCAAACTCAAAATTATTAAAGATTTTATATAAAAAAAACAAATAGAAATTTATACAATGACAAAAGCTGAAATCGTTGCAGAAATTGCACAAAAGACAGGAATGGAAAAAACAAACGTTCAAACAACAGTAGAAGAATTTATGAACGTTTTGAAGAATTCATTAAAAAAAGGAGAGAATGTTTACCTAAGAGGTTTTGGTAGTTTTATAATAAAAAGAAGAGCTGAGAAGACAGGTCGTAATATTTCAAAAAATACTACTATCATAATACCAGCACACAATATTCCTTCTTTTAAACCATCAAAAGTTTTTATTGATGAAGTTAAAAATAACGTTAAATAAATAAAATAAATAAAAAATGCCAAGCGGAAAAAAGAGAAAAGGCCATAAAATGGCTACGCATAAACGCAAAAAGCGTCTACGCAAGAATAGACATAAGAATAAGTAATTATTCTTAAACTAATAGGTAGACAAAAGTCTATAACATATTGCGAAACAGAAAAGATAATGTTTCGCAATATTTTTTAAAAATCATTAAAAAAATAAAAACTCCAATGAACAAAGATTTGATAATAGATGTAGGAGAATCGGGAGTTGAAATTGCGTTATTAGAAGATAAACGATTAGTAGAACTGCACAAAGAACATCCTAACAGTAATCATGCTGCGGGAGATGTTTATTTAGGTCAGGTTAAAAAGATTATGGCTGGCTTAAATGCTGCATTTATTGATGTTGGTGCAGAAAGAGATGGTTTTTTACATTACTTAGATTTAGGTTATAACTTTTTAAAGATTCAAGATTTTGTTGGTAAATGTGTTTCTGGCAATATTGAAGGAGCAAAAACAAGTAAAAAAGTAGAACCTGAACTTGATAAAAATGGGCTTATAACAAATGTTCTTAAACAAGGACAATTGGTTCTTACTCAAATAACAAAAGAACCAATATCAACAAAAGGTCCAAGATTAAGCGGAGAGATTTCTTTTGCAGGTCGTTATGTTGTTTTAGTACCTTTTGGAAAGAAAATATCTATATCTCAAAAAATAAAAAGTATTGAAGAAAGGAAACGTTTGCGTAGGTTGCTTATGAGTATTAAGCCAGAAAATGTAGGCTTGATAATAAGAACTGCTGCTGAGGGAAAAAGTGTGGCAGAACTTGATAGCGACGTAAAAGACTTAAATTCAAAATGGGAATCGATAATAAAAGGACTTAATAAGGCAACACCGCCACTTCGTTTGATTTCAGAACTTGATGCCTCTATGGCAATGCTTAGAGACTTTTTGAGTGATGAATATAATAATGTTTATGTTAATGATGCTAACCTTTATGATGAGTTAAGAGAATATATCAAAAGTATATATCCAGAAAAAGAAGATATTTTAAAGCTATATAAACTTCAAACACCAATATTTGAACAGTTTTCAGTAGCAAATCAAATAAGAAATTCATTTGGAAAGGTAGTAACAATAAGAAGTGGTATATATTTAATCATAGAGCAGACAGAAGCTATGGCAGTTATTGATGTTAATAGTGGTAATAGGTCTAAATCTTCACAAGATCAAGAAGAGAATGCTCTTATGGTAAATACAGAAGCTGCGATAGAGATAGCAAGACAACTTCGTTTAAGAGATATGGGTGGTATAATAGTTATTGATTTCATAGATATGGCATCAGGTATTAATAGGAAGAAACTCTATGATACAATGACTGAAGAAATGAAAAGAGATAAGGCTCGTCATACAATATTACCTTTAAGTAAATTTTGTTTAATGCAGATAACACGTCAAAGAGTTAGACCAGCAACAGTTGTTGAAGTGTCAGAACTTTGTCCTACATGCGGGGGAAGTGGCAAAATAAAATCTTCAATAAATGTTGTTGATGAAATAAAAAATGATGTTAAGTTTTTAGCACAAGAACAAAATGAAAAGAAATTAACAATAGTAACACATCCTTTTGTTGAAGCATACATGAAAAAAGGAATTTTCAAAAAACCATATAAAAAATGGGAAAAGGACTATTCTATTAAATTAAAGATAGAACATTCTAATGATTTATCCATTACAGAATATAATTTTTTAAACTCCAATGGAGATAAGATAGAATTATAAATAATTTCCTACATCTAAAAAAATATAGAGGACTATAATAGTTATAGCCCTCTATATTTTTTTAGTATTTTGACTATTAAGTAGAGAATGTTTTTTTTAATTGCAGAGTCATTGGTCAAATTAAAAGATATGGTTTTCTGCCTAAAAAAACAGATGATAAAAAGTAACTATGTTTTTATGCTATTCCACTAAAATATAATAAAGAAATATTCTATTAAAATCAAAAGATAAAAAAATATAACGAAGAATTATTTTTATGAATGAAATACTATTGATTTGCAGAGGATTACTCTTCTTCTAAAAGCTGATTTCCGTGTGGATTTTTTATTACAACACTATCGAAGTTTTCACTTGCCGACAATCCATCTCCAAAGTCAATGCCAGAAGGAGATTTACGGCGGATAGGATTATTTGTATATACTATCTTTTTTGTCTGTTCCCAAAACAAATCTTTGCAATATATTGTGTCTTTGGTGTTATAATTAATTACAACTATTGAATCTTTCAGATAGACAAGAGATGATTTTTGATAATTAATCACATAGTTGGCAGTAAGAATAGCTTTTGTTGAATTATCATTGTTAAGAAATTTGGCTTTCATACCTTTTGGAAAAACAGTTTTGGCACTATCTCCTCCATAAAAATCAATCCGTTTAGTAAATAATTCGCAATAAACCTTGCCACTACTACTTCTATAAAGAGTTACGTCTTTTAGAGTTTGAATAGGTTTAGAAAAAAACTTTTTATTATTTGAATAGGTTTGTTCTTTTTCACATGAGATAATACAAAAAGATAATACGAACATACCTAATAAAAGATATGTCCGTATTAATATTGATTTTTTTCTAAATCTTTTCACTCTTTGATTATCTGCATCTAACAGTTGTTGATTTACCTATCCAACAACCTACATGGAAAGAAGCGCCATTGTTTAGTCCCATAAAGAACATATCATCTTTTGCAGGCCATTGACTACGAGCAGCTCCCATAATTCTATTAGCATCACCAGAAACAGAAGCATCTAATGATTTAGCTCTTGCAGCTTCATCATAAGCACACCAAGCAGCACCTCTTACTTTGCCACCGTTAGAAGCACAAGAGACACTACTTCTTAAATACATATTAGCAACAAGTACTGATGCTTTTCCAGCAAGACTTCTATCATAACCAGCAGCTCTGTATGCAGCACTTCTTGCAGCAGAAAAACTACTTGATTCCATTAATATTTGAGCACAACGAAAAGCTGCTTTTGCTTTTGATGCTCTATCTGTAAATGAATTTTCTGCTTCTTGGAAGTATTTAGCTGATTCAGAATATTGTCTTTTCTTATATAACATTGTTCCCATCATAAAAGCACTCTTTGCTGTTGGTTGTAATTTATGAAGGTTTTCTGTTGCTTGGAAAAACAAATCATTTTCTGTACAATCTTTTCTATCAAGATTTGTTGTTATCTTCTTTAAAAGTTCCAAATCATTAGGATTGGCTTTGAATTTGTTCTCATAAATTGGAATAATCTTATCGCAAGAAGCAAAAGGCTCAATAATCTGTTCAATAGCAGCTATATTGCTTTTTGAATTGTCTAATAATTGTTGAGATTTTTGCATTAATTTACTATTATTTGTTTGAGTAGCAGAGTCTAAATCACTACCAGCATCAGCTTGTGCTTGTTCTAATGTTTCAGAAGCGTAGTCATAAACATCAAATAAAGTAGACATTTGCTCACTAGTAGCTTTTATTGATGCAAGATATTTAACAGTTGCTTGAAGATATTGAACGCAGAATTGTTGATCATAATCTTTACCAGCTTTTTCTGCACCTTCTTTATATAGATTATATATTTTTTCTATTTGAGTAGGGCGGTATTGTTCAAGTGTTTGAGCTTTTCTTGCTATATTGTTTCCTTCATCTCCAAAAGCTGCTGTCCTTACATCATAAAGAGAAAGTAATTCATCAATATATTTGTCTTTCTCTTGAGGTGTTTTAGCATTAGCAATAAGGTTGTTTAAGATATTCACACCTCTAATATATACGTTTATGTGATATTGAGGACAAACTTTTATAACTTTCTTCCATGGCTCATAGGCATCTTTGAAATTATTTTGTTTGTAAAACTCTTGATAAAGAGAATTGTTCATTAAACAATCAACACTATCTTGCTCTGTTTTACCATACTTTTGTGCATAACTTCCATTTACCCAAAATAATGATGTGCAAATGGTAAGTAATAAAGTTATTTTCTTCATTTTATCTTTTATATTTTTTATATTATTATATTAATTTATTTTCTATTATAAATATTTTCTTGTAACAAACCAACGATCTTTTGCAGATAAGGATAAACCTATACGATAATAATTCTCTTTTATTAAGTTATTGTTTTGTGTGCCAATCTTACCATATTCAAAGTTAATATTTATTCTTGTTCCCATTTTCTTTATAGGCAAAGACAATCCACAAGAAAGTCCATATTTACTTATTCTATCTTCTCCAATTTTCAAATAACCGTTATCGTAGTTTAATCCAAACCTATAAGATAATTTTTTTATATAATTACCATAAATATTAGGAGTATATTCAATACCAGCATTTGCTTTCCAACTATCTTTTAAATAAGAATTAACATCATTTTTTTGAAAAAGGAATTTGCTCCATTGAGTATAATTAACATCTATTTCTGTAAATAATTTATTTGGTTTTTCATAAGAAAGTCCAATTCCAATAGATTGAGGCATACTTATTTTACCAGAAGTCTTATTATTTAATATAGTATCTTGAACATATTCATTGGCGGCATGTTCATAGAAAGTATAATAAAGAGAAACGTTGTCTGTTGGATATTTTATTGGTAGAGTATAACTTAAACCAAAACCTATTATATCTCCATTCTTTAATTTTTGGAAATCTTGTATTCCCAAATCAAAACTAAAAGCAGATACATTGTAATTAACTTCTGAACGAGTACCATAATATGAAGAAGAGTCAGGAAAAGAGACTGTGTTGCTTTTATATATATTACCAAATATATAAGAAGCATTCATTCCAAAAGAAAAATGGTTGTTTTTAGTAAGTTTTCTTCCATAAGCTAAGCCAACAATAACTTTATCCAAACCTCCATCACCCTCAAAAATCTTTTTATAATGGCCAGTAGTAATGGTAGAATCTGTTTGAGTAGAAAAATTAATATCAGAAACAGAAGCTAAGCCCAAAGCCATCTTTAATGATTTTGTTATAGGAAAAGCGAATGAGATATTAGATACCCCACCAAGGAAACTATTAGAATGATTATCTTTTGTTGAGATTTTTCTCCAATCGGCAGTAAAGCCTATATCAAAAATGAAAGACATAGTATCTGTTGCATATAATGAAGCAGGATTTAGAAAATTAACTACATTATTTCTTGCAAAAGCATAACCAATTCCTCCCATAGAAGCATTAACTTGATTGCCTGCTTTATTTGTATTCCCAATTCCAAATTTAGAATAAGGAGAACTTATTGAATATTGTCCTTTAACGTTCATTTGAATTGAAACAATCAAGGCAATAAGTAGTAATATTTTATTAAAATTATTTCGCATTAATATCTAATATGTTTTTTAAACCATAGAGAATAAGATTCTCTTCAATTATTGTTTTCGCTTTTAAATTCTTTTGTATAAATTCAGCATCGCCTCCTGTTATTACAATATTTATATCTCCATATTGTTCTTTATATTTCTCTATTGTCTTTTCTATTTCAAATAATGTGCCATTAACGACACCAGAAATTAAACAATCTTTCGTTGTATTACAACATAAAGAGATGAATTTTACTTCGTTAATAAACGGAAGATTTGCAGTAAAATTATGTAATGCTTTATATTTTAGCATAAAACCCAAAGAAATACTTCCTCCAATGTATTCACTTTTATTATTTAAGAAATCATAAGTAATACAAGTTCCAGCATCTATAACAAGCGTTGATTTTTTGTATAAATAATAAGCACCTACAATATCAGCTAAACGATCATTACCAAGAGTGTTATTCGTAGAATAAAGATTTATTATAGGTAAAGATAAATTAGAAGACATTGTAATAAGAGAGGACATTGAACAAAGATATTCTTGAATTGTTTGATCATCATTTGATTTTAAAACAGAACAATAAATAGATTGTTTTATATCATATTTATTAAATATATCTTTAAGATAGTCAATATTAAAACTATTGGTTGCATCTAAAAAGATAATCTTTTCTTTATTAAACACAGCCAACTTTGTTCTTGTATTTCCTCTATCTATTGCTACTATCATTCTTTTTATTCTAAGTCCTTTATTGGATTCTCTGTTAAGAAATCTTTTAAAGACATAAATTTATCATAACTTTCTCTTTCCATCCAACAATTTTGAATATTCAAAACATTGTTATGTGAATCATAAATATTGTAAGTCTTTTTTATTATATCTCCATTATTATTAAAATAGTAATCTGATTGTTCAAAAGCGACTTCTGCACAGCCTGAATTGAAGGTGTTATATCTGCGAACGAAATAAACCAACTTACCTTCATTATTATATAATCTTTCGTAGATATAATCCCATGCTTGATTACTATTAAATATTGTTTCTTTCACATAAGAAAAATTACTATCTTTTTCATCTTTAACTTTAACAACATCAAACTTTGATACAATATCTTTCATTGCAGTTTTGCTATCACTAAATTCTGTTATTTGTGGATTATATTCATAAGTAGCATAATAAGAAAACAATGTATCTTGTTCTTGAAGTTGTTGTATTTGAGATATAATATTATTAATAGAATTAACAATATCTTGGTTTTCTTGATTATTTATATCTAAGTCTATTGTTTTTTCTTCATCATCAGGAGCATATTCTTCACTCTCATCATTTGTGTTAGCAATATTTGCTGTATCTACAATGTTAGTTGAGTCATTCGTATTTGTTTCTTCTACTTGTGCATTCATAGTCAAACAAACAAAAGAGAAAGCAAAAGAAAACAAAAAATATATCTTAAAAGTTTTCATTAGTTTTAATCTTAGATTAGTTTAATCAACATCTTCTAAGAACATAGGGTCCCACGCTGGAAGTATGATTGGTTTTTGATTTAAAATATTAAGTATCTTTTCACTAACATATTTCTTTTCAGTCACAAGACGAAACATATATTCATTAAACCATTTGTCAGTCATAATAAGGTGTCCTTGATAGCCAGCATCTTTGCCCCATGAATTTTCAACCATCCATTTTATTGGTTTATTGTTGGCATCTAAATCAACAGCACAAAGAGTCATTGCATGAGAAGAACCAGAAGCAAAAGTAGATATTCTTTGTTTTTTATCCATATTAAAACTTACTCCCATAATTGAGCCATAATCAAAATTGTTTAAATCTAATGTTCCATTTGCATTATTATAAAATTTGCCAACATCACAAGAGAAATACATCATTGTTGAGTCTTTAATGGATTTGATTGCAATATCTTTTATATCTTCTATTGGAAGGTTAATGTATTTCCAATTGTGTCCGTCCATTGTGTGTCTATCATTCTCTATCTCATAAAGTTTATAATAATCTCTTGTTGGATCATTCATAAACATTACATAAGTAGTGTCTAATTTTTTATTTACATATTTATCAAAGAAAGATTTTGGAGTATATTTATCTGTTGAGATAACTTTATTATTACAATCTCTCATAGTATAAGTAAATTCAGTTATAGGTTCTCCATAAGCAAAAACCAGCATCTTATAAATCTCACTTAACATCTCTATTTTTTTGTCATTAAGTTTGCTTACACTTGCCTTGTTTTTTGACATATCTCTAAGAGTTAATGCATCTTCTTTCAGTTTCAATGTTATAAGGTCATCAATACGAGAAGTGTTGTTTGAATTGAATGTTTCTGGTTTAATAGTTGAAGGAACTAATCCATACTTATCTACTAAATCAATTATTCCACAAAATGTTCCTCCATCAGAAAGTACATTTTTTAATAACCATTCATTGTTTTTGCTTGTAAGGTCTTCATTCCTATATTTAATAATCAAAGAAAGGAACATATTGCTCTTTTCCAATTGGTCATAAAAGAATAGATGATTTTGAGAAAATGAGAACTCGCCCAAATTATATTGAGCAATCATCTTGCTTCTTAATACATTCAATCCAGAAAACATCCAACAACGACCAGATTGTTTTTGGTCTGTTATACCTTTATTATTAACTCTATTAGAGAAGTTAGCATCAAAATTAACATTGTTGTCATTGTTTGTCGCTAATTTCTTAATATCGTTGTTTGAAATAAGATTTCTTAATAATTTGTTTTGAGCATTTTCTTGGTAGCTCTTCTTAATCTTGTTTAGTTGTTCATTTGTTAGTCCATCGCTTTGAGCAAAACCACAAAAAGCAAGACCTATCATCATTACGCTTAAAACTATTTTCTTCATGTTTTTTATAAATATACTTTTGTTATTTCTTATTAAAATTTTTCTTCGTTTTATTACAATGAATTAAAAGTGATGAAATAGTGTTATCTATCTTAACTATTCATTCATTATATTATTAATAACATTATCAAATACTTTTTTGTAAGTTTTAATGTTTCCGAAGTCTTGATCATCAATTGAAATAGAACCATCTTTTGTTGTTTTACCGATAGCAAGACAAGGAACATTAGCTTTTTTAATTAAATTAATAAATTCATCATATTTATCATTGTCAATAGTAATAACAACCCTGCTTTGACTTTCTCCAAATAAGAAACTATCTAAACGTATTTCGCTATCACTTAAAATATCAAATCCAAGATTATTTACCATACTGCTTTCAATAAGAGTCATAAACAATCCGCCATCACTAACATCATGAGCACTCTTAATGAAACCTTTTTGTATTAATTTCTTTAATGTATCTTGTAATTTATATTCTTTTTCAATATCAAAGAATGGAGTAGGAGAAAGTTTTACCTTACAATAAGAATAAAGGTATTCACTACAATTAATATCATCATGATTTTCTCCTAAAAGATAGATTGTTTGATTAGGTTTTTCAAAAGCAAGTGTTGTTTGATATTTCTTTTCAACTGTTCCTATCATACCAATAACAGGAGAAGGCATAACTGCTTCAACATTGCCATTGATAGATGCTTGATTATAGAAACTAACATTGCCACCTGTTACTGGTGTAGCAAACTTCTTGCATGCTTGACTCATACCTTTAACTGCATTAACAAATTGCCAATAAGTTTCAGGTTTGTATGGATTACCAAAATTACAGCAATTAGTTACAGCCAATGGTTCTCCACCAGAACAAACAATGTTTCTTGCTGCTTCTGCTACTGCAATCTCTGTGCCTATCATTGGGTCAGAATAAACATATCTTGAATTACAATCACAAGTCATCGCAATACCATTCTCACTGCCTTTTATATTAGCAATACCACTATCCGCTGGCTTGTTAGTTGTCATATTCCTTGTACCAACCATTGAATCATATTGCTCATATACCCAACGTTTTGATGCAAGATTAGGATTCTTTGTCATCTCTTGGGCAATCTTTCTACACTCTTCTATACTTGGCTCTTTTATTGAATTGATATCAAATTTATCTTTTTCTTTATAATATTTTGGTTCTGAGTATTCCCTATCATATTGAGGCGCTCCACCACCAAGAACAAGGCTTGCTGCTGGAACTTTTGCTACAAGCTCACCTTTATAATGAAAATAAAGCATATCCTCATCAATTACTTCGCCTATCTTAGCACAATTCAAATCCCATTTGTCAAATATTGCTTCAACAATATCTTCTTTACCTTTCTTAGCAACAACAAGCATTCTTTCTTGACTTTCACTTAAAAGTATTTCCCAAGCTTCCATGTTTGTTTGTCTTAATGGCACTTTGTCAAGGTCAATAACCATTCCGCTACCGCCTTTTTCGCTCATCTCACTTGTAGAACAGATTATACCAGCTGCTCCCATATCTTGCATTCCTACAATAGCTCCACTTCTGCCAAGTTCTAATGATGCCTCCATAAGAAGTTTCTCTTGGAAAGGATCGCCAACTTGAATAGAAGGTATATCATTTGATGAGTTTTCTGTAACATCGGCAGAAGCAAATGTTGCTCCGTGAATACCATCTTTGCCTGTTGATGAACCAACAATATAAACAGGATTACCTTTACCTTTGGCTATTGCAGAGATAAGGTCTTCTTTTTTCATTATACCAACACTCATTGCATTAACAAGAGGATTGTTCTCAAAGCATTCATCAAAAAATACTTCACCTCCAAGAACAGGTACTCCAAAACTATTACCATAATGTCCTATTCCTTCAACTGTTCCTTTGAAAAGACGTTTAGAGTGTTTGCTACTAAGATTACCGAAACGAAGAGAATTTAATTGAGCTATTGGTCTTGCTCCCATAGTAAATATATCTCTGTTTATACCACCAACACCTGTTGCTGCACCTTGGAATGGCTCAACGGCACATGGGTGATTATGACTCTCTATTTTGAATACACAAGCTTTTCCATTGCCAACATCAACCATACCAGCGTTTTCTTCACCTGGTTTAACTAACATCTGCTTCCCTTCTTTTGGAAGTTTCTTTATCCATTTGATACTGTTCTTGTAACTTGCGTGTTCGCTCCACATAACAGAGTAAATACTTAATTCTGTGAAATTAGGAACTCTTTTACCTAAATATTCTTTTATTTGGTCAAACTCACTGTCAAGTAATCCTAACTTGTGAGCTGTTTCTACTGTAACCTTTTCTGCTTTAATCATAGCCAAAATTATTATTTATTTTGCAAAAATATAAAATTCTTCTTAGATATGGAAATAAAATGATGAAAAAAAGGCAATTGATTTTATTGTAAAACTTAATTGAGAACAAGAAAACGTAAAATAGTTAATGGCAAAAGGCTATTTGAAGAGGAGGATTTTGAATAAAAATAAATAAAATGAAAAAAGATTTAAAACAATAAACGAAAACAAAGAATGTTGCTTGTTTGTCTAAAAATCAAATTGCGATAACGCCCCGTACGTTCAAAATTTGCAAGCCACTTGTCATCTGTTCGTGATTTTTGAAAGCATACAGAGTTAAAATTGTTCTATTTTTCCTATAATTATACGATATTTGGGCAAAAAGTGTTCTAAAAGGACAAAAATCAATGGTTTTCTTACCAAAATCTTTTGCTAATCTAATGAAATGAAACGAAGAACTATTTCAATGGAATCAAAAGATAATAAAATATCTCTTCGTTTCATTTTAATAGGGTCAAAAAAGATGAAAATATCTCTTAAAAGCACTAAAATTTTGTGAGTACTTATCATCAAAAAGTGAATACTAAGAAAAGTGATGATTTGTCTAAAAACTATTAAATGAATGATAAGTTTGAGTAAATAGTAGTTCCAAAAAATTTGGATTATGATTTTTAAGAATAAAACTATAATATTTTTTAGTGTGTTGTTTATAAATTATTTACTTTTGCAAACATAAAAAAACATAAATAAAAAAAGGCTATGAATTTTGTTACTGAGGTTAAAGTAGAAGAAAGTAAGCAGAAGATAAATCATAAAGATAACATTATGTTGATAGGTTCGTGCTTTACTAATGAAATAGGACAGAAATTTATTGAAAGTGGTTTTAATGTATTTATTAATCCTTTTGGCATTTTGTATAATCCGTATTCAATAAATGAGTGTTTGAATAATGTGATTGAAGATAAACATCTTGTTTGCAGTGATTTAATTAAGGTAGATGAATATTATTACGCATTTTCTTGTCATGGCGATTTTAGAGGACAAACAATAGAAGAATGTTTAGCGAAGATTAATGAAAATATTGATAAGGCTCATGAGTTTCTTTTGAAAACTAAGTATTTGATTATCACGCTTGGAACGGCTTGGACATACTCTTATAAAGACAATAATAGAGTTATGGGAAATTGTCATAAGATTGACAGCAGTAAGATAGAGAGAAAGATGATGAATGTTAGCCAAGTGTCTGCAAGTATGAATGTTGTGATAGAAAAGATAAAGAAAACAATCAGCCAAGACATTAAAATAATTTTCACATTAAGCCCTATACGTCATTGGAGAGAAGGTTTTAAGGACAATCTTCTTTCAAAGAGTACGTTGTATCTTGCTATTAATGAAGTGTGTAGCCAAGATGATGTTTTCTATTTTCCTTCTTATGAGATAGTTATGGACGAACTTAGAGATTATCGCTTTTATGCTCGTGATATGTTGCATATTAGTGATTTAGCAGTTGATTATATATGGCAGAAGTTTTCTGATTCTTATTTTGATGAAAGAACGATGATGATGAATAAAGATTTTATTAAATTATATCTTATGAAAAATCATCGTCCGCTTAATCCTGACAGTGAAGGATATAAAAAACATCTTTCAAAAATAAAAGAGATGGAGAAGAAATTAAATAATGAAATAAATAAATAAAGATAATGAATAAGAATTTTAGTTTAGAGATATGTGTAGGTAGCATTGAGTCTTGTTTTGAGGCAGAAAAAGGAGGTGCAGATAGAGTAGAGCTTTGTGATAACTTATTTGAAGGTGGCACAACGCCGTCTATTTCTACAATAATCTATGCAAAAGAACATTTAACTCTTGATACAATGGTGATGATTCGTCCTCGTGGTGGAGATTTTCTTTATTCTGACGTTGAATTTGAACTAATGAAAAAAGACGTTGAATATTGCAAAAAGATAGGAGTTAAAGGGGTTGTCTTCGGTCTTTTAATGAGTGATGGAAAAGTAGATAAGCAAAGAGTGAAAGAATTAGTGGAGATAGCAAAACCATTAGATGTTTGTTTTCATCGTGCTATTGATATGAGTAATGATTATCTTGTAGCAGGAAGAGATATTGTGGATTGTGGTTGTAATCGTATTCTTACTTCTGGACAAGCAAACAAGGCTATTGAAGGAGTAGATAATATATTTTCTTTGCAACACCTTTTGGGCAATAAGATAGAGATTATGGCAGGCAGTGGAGTTAATGAAGATAATGTAGCAGAGATTTATGAGAAAACAAAAATAAATGCCTTTCATCTTTCAGCAAAAAGAACGATAAAAGGCAATATGATTTTTCATCAAAAGAATGTTTCAATGGGTGGTGTTGATAGTGTTAGCGAATATGATATTATTCAAACAGATTGCAATAGAGTAAAAAAAGTTAGAGACAAACTAACAAGATTATTTCTTTAAAGCAAGTTGCCACTTCCAAGCAGAAAGAGTCATTGAGTCAAGATTTTCTTGTGCTTTCCATCCAAGTTCTTTTTCAGCAAGAGATGTGTCAGCATAAATTTGTATTATATCACCTTGACGTCTTGGTCCTATAACATAATTAAGTTTAACGCCTGATGTTTTTTCAAAACTCTTTATCACTTCAAGTACTGAAAAACCATTACCTGTACCTATGTTGAAAAATTCAAGTGATTTCTTATTCTTATTATTAATTAATCTATCTATTGCGACGACATGTGCTTTTGCAAGGTCAACAACATGAATGTAATCCCTTATACAAGTACCGTCAGGTGTTGGATAATCATCACCAAAAACAGTTAGTTGCTTTCTTAATCCTATTGCAGTTTGAGTAATATAGGGAATAAGATTATTTGGAACACCATTTGGCAACTCTCCAATCAATGCACTCTCGTGAGCACCTATTGGATTAAAATAACGTAAGGCTATAACTTTTATATTTGATGAAAGAGTAACAAATTTAAGTATTTCTTCACTTACTTGTTTTGTATGTCCATAAGGAGATGTTGCTTCTTTTATTGGAGAAGATTCTTTTATTGGAAGTTTATCAGGTTCTCCATAAACTGTACAAGAAGAAGATTGAACAAAATATTTAATATCTCTTTGTTTCATTTGTTCAAGAACATTAAGTATTATGCCAAAGTTATTTTTGTAATACATTATTGGTTTTTCACAACTTTCTCCAACGGCTTTGCTTGCTGCAAAGTTTATCACTCCTTCAATGTTTGGATACTTATCAAATACTTTTTTGCATTCATCTTCTTTGCTTAAATCTACTTTGATAAAGCAAGGACGAATATTTGTTATCTTTTCAATGTTGTCAATAACGTTTTCATTACTATTAGAAAGATTATCTGCTATTACTACATTATAACCTGCTTTTTGAAGTTCTACTGTTGTGTGGCTACCAATAAATCCTGTGCCTCCTGTTATTAATATTGTTTTCATTAGTTCCTATTTATTAAAAAATTCTTTTATTTTTGATATTATAAAATCTTGTTGTTCTTTTGTAAGTTCTGTGTGCATTGGAAGAGAAAGTACTTCTTTGGATAGTTTTTCAGAACATGAAAGATCATTCCCTTGTCTTGCTATTTGTAAGAAAGCTTCTTGTTTATGTAAAGGAACAGGGTAGTAAATCATTGCAGGAATATTGTTGTCATTAAGATATTGTTTTAATTCGTCTCTTTTATCATCAAGAACTTTTAGAGTATATTGATGATAAGAATGAATAGAGCATTTTTCTTCTGTTGGTACGATTAAGCCTTTAATATCTTTCAAAGCATCAGTGTAAATCTTTGCAGCAGTTCTTCTTGAAATGATATAGCTATCAAGATGTTTTAGTTTAATGTTTAGTATTGCAGCTTGCAAACTATCAAGACGAGAATTAACGCCTAATACTTTATGATGATATTTTTCTTTCATACCATGATTAGAAATCATCTTTATGTTTTCTGCTAAGTTGTCATCATTAGTCATTATTGCTCCACCGTCTCCATAACAACCTAAGTTCTTAGATGGAAAGAAAGAAGTACAACCAATAGTGCCAATAGTGCCAAGTTTCTTCTTCTCTCCATTAGAAAAAGTATAATCACTACCAAGTGCTTGTGCAGTATCTTCAATAACAAACAAATCATATTTTTGAGCAATCTTCATAATCTCCTCCATTTCACAACCTTGACCAAAAAGATGTACCGGAATAATTGCTTTTGTTTTAACAGAAATTGCTTGTTCTATGTTTTTCTTTGTAACGTTAAACGAGTTGTAATCAACATCAACTAATACAGGACGATAACCTAATAAACCAATAACTTCTGCCGAGGAAATAAAAGTAAAAGCAGGGCAAATAATCTCATCGCTTGGCTTTAAATTTAAACTCATAAGGGCAATTTGCAATGCGTCAGTACCATTACCACAAGGAATAACATGTTTAACTCCTAAATATTTGCTAAGATTATCTGCAAATTCATTAACTTGATGTCCTTTAATAAATTGTGTTGAATCTATAACTTCTTTTATTGCTTGGTCTATATCTTTCTTTATTTTTTTGTATTGATTTTTTAAATCAACCATTTGTATATTTTCCATACTAAAAACAATTTTTCTTATTTCTTAACGTCAAAAATATGAAATCATTATCTAACAAGTTAAATAAAACATAAATTTACGCAATTATTTCTTTGATATATTTCATTAAAACAAAGAAATATTTTTTTATATCTTCGTTTTCTGATTGATGCAAGATGTTGATATGTAATTAATAAAAATATAATTATAGTTTTTCTATATCATAGCAATTGAATTGTGAGTTTTTGATGCGAAAGGAAAATGAAAAATAATTTAAAATAAGTTTTAAACAAAAATAATCTTTGTAATATTTGAACTTAAACAAATATTGTTAATAACTTGGAGCGAAATTTAGAATGAAGAGTGTTTCTTACTTAGAAAAAAGTTGTATTTTCGCTACTCAAAAAATAATTTAGAAAAATAAAAAAACAATATAAAGATATGGATTCAGATTTATTTTCTACGCAGGATGCAACAAGTCTTAATGATAACAAAAAAGATAATATTGCAAAAATATCAAAAAGAAAGCCATTAAATAAGGAAGATATAAAGAGAGAATGTTTGAATTATTTTAAAGGTGATGCTTTGGCTGCAGATGTATGGATAAATAAATACGCATTAAGAGATGGTGATGACGTTTTTGAATTAACGCCAGATGATATGCATCACAGATTAGCAAAAGAATTTAATAGAATAGAAAACAAATATCAGAATCCACTTTCAGAAGAAGAAATATATAATTTATTAAAAGATTTTAAATATATTATACCACAAGGTAGTCCTATGTTTGGGATAGGGAATAATTATCAAATAGTTTCTTTGAGTAATTGTTTTGTTATAGGAAATAATGGAAATAGTGATTCTTATGGTGGAATATTAAAGATTGATCAAGAGCAAGTTCAATTAATGAAACGTAGAGGTGGAGTTGGGCATGACCTTTCTCATATAAGACCTAAATTTTCTCCGGTAAAGAATTCTGCACTTACTTCAACAGGTATTGTACCTTTTATGGAGAGATATTCAAACACGACAAAAGAAGTTGCTCAAGGAGGAAGACGAGGGGCTTTAATGTTAAGTATATCAATTAAACATCCAGATGTAGAGGATTTTATTGATGCTAAAATGGATACAGACAAGATAACAGGAGCAAATGTTAGTGTGAGAATAGATGACGAGTTTATGCGTTGTGTGAAAAATGATACTATCTATACTCAACAGTTCCCAATAGATTCAACCAAACCTCAAACAACAGTTAAAATAAAAGCACGTAGTCTTTGGAATAAGATAATACATAATGCTTGGCAGAGTGCAGAACCTGGTGTTTTGTTTTGGGATACAATAATAAGAGAGAGCGTTCCTGATTGCTATTCTGCTTTTGGATTTAAAACAATATCTACTAATCCTTGCGGAGAGATACCTTTGTGTGCTTATGATAGTTGTCGTCTTTTGGCAATAAATTTATATTCTTATGTTGATAAACCTTTTACAAGTCAAGCAAGTTTTAATTATGATTTATTTAAACAACATGTTAGAGCGGGACAAAGATTAATGGACGACTTGATTGATTTGGAATTAGAAAAGATAGAGAAGATACTTGCTAAGATAGAAAAGGACCCCGAAGAAGAAGAAATAAAACGTGTTGAAAAAAATCTTTGGTTAAATATTAAATTAAAATGTTTGGAAGGTAGAAGGACAGGTTTTGGAGTTACAGCAGAAGGAGATATGTTGGCTGCTATGGGATTAACTTATGGAACAGATAAAGCAACAGATTTTTCAGTTTCAATACACAAACTACTTGCTTGTCAAGCATATTATTCTTCTGTTATCATGGCAAAAGAAAGAGGTGCATTCCCTATTTATGATAGTAAATTAGAAAAAAACAATCCTTTCATTAATCGTATGAAACAAGTAGAACCAGAGATATATAAAGAAATGATGCGATATGGAAGAAGAAATATAGCACTTCTAACTATTGCACCTACTGGTAGTGTTAGTATTTGTACTCAAACTTCGTCAGGTATTGAGCCAGCATTTATGGTTGTTTATAAAAGAAGAAGGAAAGTAAATAGTAACGATAAAGAGGCTAAAATAAGTTTTGTTGATGAAGGAGGACAAGCATGGGAAGAATATAATGTTCTTCATAATAAGTTCGCTGTTTGGGCAGAGATGAATGGATACAATCTTAATGATATAGAACATAATTATACAGATAAACAAATAGATGAACTTATAGAAAAAAGTCCTTATAATAATGCAACTGCAAATAATATTAATTGGGTTAATAAAGTAAAGATGCAAGGAAAGATTCAACAATGGGTTGATCATTCTATTTCAGTGACAGTTAATATACCAAAAGAAACGACAGAAAGTGTGGTTTCAAAAATATATCTTACAGCATGGGAGAGTGGTTGTAAAGGTATGACAATATATAGAGATGGTTCAAGAAATGGTATTTTAGTTTCTAATAAGACACCAGAAGAACATTCTTTTACAGAAACAGAGGCACCAAAAAGACCTAAAAAATTAGAAGCAGATATTATTCGTTTTCAAAATGATAAAGAGAAATGGATTGCTGTGGTTGGTTTATATGAAGGACATCCTTATGAAATATTTAGTGGTAAAGCAGATGCATTTGTTCTTCCTCCTTATGTTGAGAAAGGTTGGATAATAAGAGTTAAAGAAGATAATAAACCAGCAAGATATGATTTTCAGTTCTTGGATATGGAAGGATACAAAGTTACAATAGAGGCTCTTTCAAGAATGTTTAAGAAAGAATATTGGAATTATGCTAAATTAATATCAGGTATTCTTCGTCATGGAATGCCAATACCTAATGTTATCGCTTTGGTATCAAAACTTACATTAGATACAGATACAATAAACACATGGAAAAACGGAATAGCAAGGGCATTGAAAAGATATATAAAAGATGGAACAGTTGTTGAAGGAGAAAAATGTCCAAACTGTGGAAGTGATTTAATATTTACTAATGGATGCAAACAATGTAATAATTGTGGGTGGAGTAAATGCGGATAAAGATTATTCAATAAAAATATGGAGAAAAATAATAATGATAAGTTTTCTTATCTTATTATTTTCAACTTCTTATGCCCAAGTATATGATACAAATTTTGCTAATATAATCAATAATATAGAAGATTTAGATTTAGAAGATAGAGCAAAAGAAGAAATAATAGAAGAATTACTTTATAATAATAATCAAAATAAATTAATTAATCTTAATAATGCAAGCCAAGAAGATATGATAACTCTTGGCTTAAATAATTTTCAGATATTTTCTTTAATAAACTATATTAAGAATAGCGGTCAATTATTTTCATTAAATGAACTTAGATTTGTTAATGGTTTTGATAAAAAGACAATAGAAAGAATAACTCCTTATGTTTTTGTTGATAAAGTCGTTTTTAAACATTCACTTAGTTTGGATTCAATAAACAAATATGCTATAAATCAATTACGGTTTCAATATAATCAAGAATTAAATTTGCCGTATGGATATACAAGAAAAGATGGTAAAGGATATAAAGGTGATGCCTTCTCTTCTAATTTTAGATACTACTTTAAATATTTTGATAGAATGGAGTTTTCTATTGTGGCAGATAAAGATTACGGCGAACCTTTATATTATAAGAAAAAGACTTATGGATATGATAACTATAATATATCTTTCACATTTAGAGATATAACAAAACATATAAAACAGATAACTATTGGAGATTATCGTTTGAATATAGGGGAAGGATTGGCAATAAATCAATATTTTGATATAGGATATTTTAGTAATATATATGGAGTGAAAAAGAAAAATGCTCGTATTCTACCATTTCGTTCAACAAGTGAATATGATTATAATACAGGAATAGCGACGCAAATGAAGTTTTCTGATTTTGATGTGTTTGTTTTTTCTTCATACAACAAGATAGATTATAGTAATGGAGCAGTAATAACAACAGGATATCATAGAACGAATAAAGAATTAGCAAATAAAGATGATAATACTCAAACAATGCTCGGTGCATCTATTCAATATAATAAAAAAGGTCTTTCTCTTGGATTGACATATATCGATTATTTTTTCAAAGATTCAATATATCATGGAAATAGTCCTTATCAAAAATATTATTTTTCTGGCAATAACAATGATGTACTTTCATTTAATTCTTCATATTCAATAAAAAACACAATTTTTTTCTCAGAGATAGCAAAAAGTATGAATAATGCTTTGGCATATATTATAGGTTCGCAATGGAACATCGCTTACAAAACTAATCTTTCTATTGCTTTTAGAGATTATAGTAAGAAGTTCCAAAACATTTATGCTAATGCAATAGGACAACACTCTAATAATCAAAATGAAAAAGGAATATATCTTGGATTTTCTCGCTATTATAATAAATCATTAAGTTATTTCTTGGGCTTAGATTATTATCATTTTCCATTCATTAGTTATCGTGCCAACAAAGATGTTAATGGCGAAAAAATAAAGATGCAATTATTTTTATCACCTAATAATTATAACAAAATAAATATTTATTATAATCTTTCAAATCATCAATATAATGAAACAATAGCCAATAATATGATTTCACCTCAAAACAATATTATAACTCAATTACAATTTCATTATATATATGTGCCTAATCAAATGATGTCTTTTGTTTATAGAGCAGGATATTCTCATAGTTTCACTTATGATTCTAAAAAGAATTATGGATTTTATAATTATGTTGAAATGATATTAAGATTAAAGTCATTGCCAATTAATCTTAATCTTCGTTATACATATTTTAAAACAAGTGATTATGATAATCGTTTTTATGTTTATGAATATTCATTACCATTAAACTATTCTTCATCACTACTATATAATAATGGAAATAAACTTTATGCTATGATAGGGTATAAATTCAAACAAGGTTTTCAAATATATTTGCGATATTCATTAACAAGATATAATAATACAACACAAATATCATCAAACAACAATCTCATTAAAGGAAATATTGTTCAATACTTAGGCGGACAAATATATTATAAGTTCTAATGTCTTTTTAATATATAGTTCTGCTTATCTTTAAAACAAGAATTTTGGAATACAACGCCTATTCTATAAAAATCAACGCAGACAAGTATTTTGTTTTCATTCAATATCTTAGTCCATTGTTCAACACAAGAATCGTTTTTATAAATATCATCAAAAATAAGTATTATATTGTTGCTCTCTTTATTATTAATAATTGATGAAAAATCATTGTAAATATCCATTTCATTGTTAATAAGATGAAAACAAACCTTATTATTGGGAAGGTAATCATTTAGATAGGATTGAATTTTGTTATATTCAAAAGAGTAAATGTGGATAGGAGTATTTTGAAAGAAAGAAACGATAGAATATATGAGTTTTTCTTTTTTATTTCCCTTTTTTATCTTAGTTTTTTTTAAGCCCTCAACAAAAAAATCAAACATAAAAGGAGAATGTATATTGTATTCATTTTTAGCATTTAACAAGTAGCTAAAATATTTCTTCATTTTAATAAAATATCTTTTGATTTTAATAAAATATTTCTTCACTTTAATTTAATATTTTGATGATATATTTTGATGAGTGTTTTTTTTGATTTTTCTTTGTTTTGCAAAGGTAATGAATTTTTTGGATTTAAAGATTTTTTATTAAAAATTTTGGTAGTAAGAGAATTATCTTTATCTTTGCTATTTTAAATCATGACCTATGAAGTTATACACAGATAAAGTTGTTAAGAAATATAAGAAAAGAACAGTTGTTAGTGAAGTTTCAATAGAAGTAAATCAAGGTGAAATAGTAGGATTGTTAGGACCTAATGGAGCAGGTAAGACAACAACTTTTTATATGATAGTTGGATTAATTAAGCCTTTTTCTGGTAATGTGTTTTTGGAAGACAAGGACATAACAGATATGCCGATGTATAAGAGAGCACAAAATGGTATAGGCTATCTTCCACAAGAAGCGTCCGTGTTTAGAAATCTTAGTATTGAAGATAATATAATGTCTATTTTGGAATTTCAAAACTATACTAAACAAGAAAGAATAGAAAGAATGGAATCATTGTTGGAGGAGTTTAGTTTAACAAAAATACGTAAAAGCAAAGGCAATCAATTATCAGGAGGGGAGAGAAGAAGAACAGAAATAGCAAGAGCATTAGCATCTAATCCTAAATTTATTCTTCTTGATGAGCCTTTTGCAGGAGTAGACCCAATAGCAGTTCAAGATATTCAATCAATAGTAAGGAAATTGAAAGATAAAAATATTGGTGTTCTTATAACAGATCATAATGTTCATGAAACACTAACAATAACAGATAGAGCATATTTATTGATAGAAGGAAAAGTATTTAAAACAGGTTCGCCAAAAGAATTAGCATCTGACGAACAAGTAAGAAAAAAATACTTAGGAGATAATTTTGAGTTAAGATAAATAGAATGTTACTTATATATATAGATAAACAAACAAATAGATTAGGATATACTATCAATCTTATCTTTAAAGATTTGCTTGGAATTGATTTTATTGTAACAACAAATAAAGAACAATTTGTAGCAGTTGAATGTCCTAAATTGTCGTATTGCAAGAACAAGATATATGATGAAATACATATAACAAGTAGTGATTTATTATTTGAAACAATAATAACTTCAAGAGATTTGGATTTTCAGAACAAAGATGATATACCATATTTATTTAAATCATATAGCAAAGAGGATAGTTTGGAATTTGATATTTTTGCAGCAACGTTTTATCTTGTTTCAAGATATGAAGAATATTTGCCATTTATTCAAGATAAGCATTCTCGTTTTCGTGCAAAAGATTCATTGGCTTATCAGAAAGGTTTTTTAGAACAGCCAATAGTTAATATTTGGGCAAATATACTAAAAGAAAAACTATTAAAGAGGTATCCAGAATTAGAATGTGAAAACAAAGAGTTTAGTTTTTTAAATACTATTGATGTTGATATGGCATATTCTTATTTAGATAAAGGATTTTATCGTAGTGTTGGGGGATTTTTTAGGGATTTGTTTAATGGTGATTTTAATGATTGTTTAAATAGATTAAAGGTTTTGTTTTTAAGAAAGCAAGACCCCTTTGATAGTTTTGATTATATCATTTCATCTTTAACTAAATACAAAGTTAAGACATTGTTTTTTATTCTTTTTGCTCAATATGGTAAATATGACAAAAACATTTCTCCATATAGTAGAAAGTTTCAACTTTTGGTTAAGCATATAAGTGATTATTCAAAGATAGGTATTCATCCGTCATATTCTTGTTACGATTCTCCAGAAGAAATGGCAAGCCAAATAAAACTTCTATCATTGACTATTCATAAAGCAATAACAAGAGCAAGATTTCATTATCTTAGGTTTTCTTTGCCAAACTCATATAGAGATTTAATAGAGAATGATATAAAAGAAGAATTTTCTATGGGCTATCCAGATCAAGTTGGATTTAGGGCTAGTATTTGTACAAGTTTTAATTTTTATGATTTGGAAAGAGATTGTGAAACCAAACTTAGAATATATCCATTTGCATTTATGGACGTGGCTTTAAAAAATGGATTAAATTTAGATAAAGAGCAAGCATTTGAAAAAATAAAACAACTTATTGATGCAGTTAAAAAAGTTAATGGAGAGCTTATCAGTATTTGGCATAATGAGTCTCTTTCAAATCAAAAAGAATGGAAAGGTTGGAAAGAGATATACGAAAAAGAAATAGAATACGTTATAAATAAATGAGTTAAGATTTTTTGTTGAAAAAACTATAAAAATAAATAGAGGAAAAAGAGATGAAAATAGTTACAGGAGCAGCAGGATTTATTGGTAGCTGTATGGTTAGCAAACTTAATCAAGAGAAAGAAAAAGACATAATAATAGTAGATGATTTTTCAAGACAAGATAGAAAAGAAAATTGGGAAAATAAACAATATATAAAAAAAATAGATAGAAAAGATTTTATAGAATGGTTTAAAGAAAATGCAAAAGATGTTGATGGCGTTTTCCATTTAGGAGCAAGGACAGATACAACAGAATTTGATTGGGATATATTTTTAGAACTTAACCTTAATTATACAAAAGATATTTGGAATATATGCGCGGATAATAAAATACCAATGATATATGCTTCTTCTGCTGCAACCTATGGAGCTGGAGAGCAGGGATATGATGATGATATAAATAAGATTCCATTACTAAAACCACTTAATCCTTATGGAAAATCTAAACAAGAATTTGATATTTGGCAATTACAACAAGATAATAAACCATCATTTTGGGCAGGATTAAAGTTTTTTAATGTTTATGGACCAAATGAATATCATAAAAAAAGAATGGCATCTGTTATTCTTCATTCATTTGAACAGATAAATAAGGAAGGAAAGGTAAGTCTTTTTCGTTCTCATAAGCAAGGATATAAAGATGGTTGGCAATTGAGAGATTTCGTTTATGTTAAAGATTTAGTTAATATAATGTATTTCTTAATGAAAGAGCAACCTAAGAGTGATATATATAATATAGGAACAGGTAAAGCAAGAAGTTTTTATGATTTAGCAGATAACACTTTTAAATCAATGGAAAAGCAAACAAATATTGAGTTTGTTGATATGCCAATAGATATAAGAGATAAGTATCAATATTTTACTGAGGCTAAAATGGCCAAACTTAGAAGCGTTGGATACAATAAGACTTTTTATACTTTGGAAGAAGGAGTTAAAGATTATGTTCAAAATTATTTAATTGGTCATAGATATTTCTAAAAGTATGAATTATAAAACTAAATTAAACTCAATAAAAGCTTTCATATTTGATTATGATGGAGTTATGACAGATGGATTTATTTGGACGGCAAATGATGAAGTTATTGTAAGAAATGGTAATGTAAAAGATGGATATGCTATTCAATATGCAATAAAAAAAGGATATAAAGTAGCCATTCTTTCTGGAGGTAAAGGGAAAAGTATTGAAACAAGGATGAATATGTTAGGAGTAAAAGATATGTTTCTTTCTTCTAAACAAAAAATGGATACATATTATAAATATTTGAAGGAAAATAATCTCCAAAAAGAAAATGTTTTATATATGGGAGATGATATACCTGATTATGATATAATGCAAAATGTAGGAGTCGCAACATGCCCACAAGATGCAGCAGAAGAAATAAAAGATGTTGCAGATTATATTTCTCATCAAAAAGGAGGCTATGGTTGTGTGAGAGATGTAATAGAACAAGTTCTTAAATTACAAGGACAATGGTTTAACGAAGACTCAAAAGAGTGGTAAAATTAAGAAGAAAAAGTAAGATATTATGGTTGATATTAGGTTGTTTGATTTTATTCAGCAGTAATTTGTATTGTCAAAAGAAGAAGAAATTAATTAGTAATAAAGCAACATATTATCATGACCGTTTTGAAAACAGAAGAACAACAAGTGGAGAAAAATTCTCACAAAAACAATATACGGCAGCACATAAAACCTTGCCATTGAATACTATTGTTAAAGTTACAAATAAAAAAAATGGACGTTCAGTATTTCTAAGAGTTAATGATAGATGTCCTAGAAAGGGAGTTATAGATATTTCAAAGATAGCTGCAAAGAGAATACATTTACATCAATTAGGGTCAAGTCCTGTAACTGTTGAGGTCTTGGGAGATGATTATTTAGATTTGTGGGCTAAACAAGATGAGATATTTGAAATGTTTGATAGAAAAGACTTAAATGATAGTTTGAGAAAAGAATATTTAGATTCAGTTATATTTTCTAAGGAGAATAAAGTTCAAGAGAATTTTTTATTTACTTATTATGTTAGACTTGCAACAGCAGAAGGCAAATTTCAAGCAAAAACTATAATAAGTCAACTGCCAGATAAATATCAAGATAGGGCAAAATCAATAAAAATATATAATGAGAATTTTTATTATATTAATATAGGTCCGTTTATTTCAAGGGAAACAGCAAATCTCGCTATAAATGAACTCAAAAAGAAGTATCCTTTAGCACATTTAATAAAAAATAAAGAAAAATAGATTTTATTAATAACTGATTGATATATAACTTCTAATAATAATAAAATAATAAAAAAAGTATTTTTTTTTGAAAAAATTTATAAATGTTGTTAATTTTATAAGAAAAAAGAGTTACTTTTGCAACGCTACTTTAAAAATAAAAGAGTTGGCAAATAAAATTTTAGTAATACGATAAGAAAGCTTATGTGTAAAAGAAAGACTATGTTTTTTAAAAATAGATTATTTCTGTCATGTACAGTGATAGCTTTTTTATTATTATCAAATGTAGTAATAGCACAGCAAGAGCCTCAGTTCACTCAATACATGTTTAATAGACTTTCATATAATCCGGCTTATGCAGGTAGTAATGGCGCTATATGTGTTACTGGCTTTTATCGTAATCAATGGATGGGATTATCATTAACAGATGTTAATGGGCAAAGTACGGGAGCATCACCAGGAGAGACAATGAATATTTCTTTTGATATGCCAGTAAGATTTCTTCATGGAGGTATTGGAGCAACGGTAATTTCAGATAAAATTGGTTTTTGGAATAACACTTATGCAAAATTAGATTATGCTTTTCGTTTTCAATTACCTACAGGTAATTTAGCAATAGGAATAGAAGGACAATTATTTAATGCAAGTATAGATAAAAGTAAATTGATGGGTAGTGATCAATTTACTGAAAATGATCAAATAGGAGAAACACAAGACCCTTTATTGAAAGGTAATGATAAAGATGATATGTTGTTTGATTTAGGTGCAGGAGTTTATTATCAAATACCAGGTAAATTATATTTGGGATTTGCTTCTTCTAAATTAATGCAAACAAAAAGTGATAAATTAAGATGGGACAATAGAAGATTTTATTATATTCTTGCTGGGTATGAATGGGTTGTGCCAGAATATCCATCTATCAGAGTATTACCATCAGCATTATTGAAAACTGATTTTATGTCAAGTTCAGCATATCAATTAGATGCTACAACATTAGTAGAATATGACCATAAAATATGGGGTGGTCTTTCTTATAGAGTACAAGATGCTATAATGGTATTAGCTGGATTTTCTTACAAAGATTTTAAAATAGGTTTATCTTATGATATTCCAACATCAAGAATATCAACACAGTCAAGTGGTTCTTTGGAAGTATTTGCAAGATATTGTTTCAAGATAGAGAATCCACCAAGTCCTCCTACAATTTATCGTAATACAATAAAAATGTAGTTAGGTTGCAATTTTTTTTATTAAAAATGAAACAAAAAAAGAATCTTTGCGTAAGATAGATTAAAGTTAAAATAAAAGTTAAAGATATGAAAAAAGATATTCAAAATATTAAAGATATGAAAAAAATAGTTTTGTTAATTTCAGTAGCTATTATAATGATAAGTTGTGGTAGCTCAGATAAGGGAGAATTAATAGGAGTACAAGACAGACCTAATGTTTTAGATATGCAACCTTATGGAATGGTAGATGTTCCTCAAGGAAGTTTTACGATAGGATCTTCAGATGAGGATGTTTATCATACTTATGCGTTTTCTCCAAAAACAGTTCAAGTTCAGTCTTTTTGGATGGATGAAACAGAAATAACCAATAATGAATACAGACAATTTGTTGATTGGGTAAAAGATTCCATTGCATATAGACTTTTGGGAGAAGTTCATCCTGAAACATATTTGATAGAAGCAGACCAATGGGGACAAGATTTAGAAACTCCTATGATTAATTGGAAAGCAAAAATTAATTGGAATAGTAAAGATGAAGAAGAAAGAGATGCTTTGTCTAATTTGTATATAAAGACGGAGGAGAGATTTTATAATAAACAACAAATAGATGCAACAAAATTAAATTATGAATATAGTTGGATAGATTATCAAACAGCAGCTCAAAAAGATTATAATAATGAGCAAGCAGTTCCAAAAGAATATAGCGGATCATCATTTGCTAATCGTCCAAGTGGATATAAAGGTGGTAGAAAAAAATTAGTACATAAAGAAGTAATAAATGTTTATCCTGATACATTATGTTGGATACATGATTTTGCATATTCATATAATGAATCAGCAACACGTTCTTATTTTGATCATCCAAAATATGATAATTATCCTGTTGTTGGTGTTAGTTACAGACAAGCAGAAGCTTTTTGTGTTTGGAGAACACAGCAAATGAATAATTACCTTGCAAAACAAGAATATGAAAGAATGGAAGATTTCCGTTTACCAACAGAGGCTGAATGGGAATATGCAGCAAGAGGTGGTTTAGATGGTTCTCCTTATCCATGGGGCGGTCCTTATGTAAATAATGGTAGAGGATGTTTCCTTGCTAATTATAAACCACAAAGAGGTTCTTATGATGGAGATGGAGGAGCAACGACTCTTATGGTAGCACACTATGCACCAAATGAATTTGGTTTATATGATATGGTAGGAAATGTATCAGAATGGTGCAAAGATGCTTTTGATAATTCATCATATAATTTTGCTCATGATTTAAATCAATATAATTCATATAGAGCATCAGACGATGAG
>JAKVOZ010000013.1 GCA_022482545.1 Bacteroidales bacterium | reverse complement strand
TGGAGCTGAGCATACAAGATTTTCTCATAGCGTTGGAGCGATGTATCTTATGGTTCAAGCTCTTGATGTATTAAAAAACAAACAAGAAAATATTACTGAAAAAGAATATAACGCAACTTTGCAGGCTATCCTTCTTCACGACTCAGGACATAGTCCTTTCTCTCATTGTTTGGAAAGTTTTTTCTTCAAAGAAAGTCATGAAGATATTTCTGTATGTTTTATGAAAGAGCTGGGGGTTGATATTATGGTCGTTGATATTTTTAACAACAATTACAAAAAACACTTTCTTCACCAATTAGTTTCTTCACAAGTTGATGTAGATCGTTTAGATTATTTAACAAGAGATAGTTTTTTCACTGGTGTTAGCGAAGGAGTTATTGGAACAGAAAGAATATTAAAAATGTTTTCTGTTAAAAATGATGAGCTTGTTATTGATGAAAAAGGCATATATTCAATAGAAAAATTTATTATTTCTCGTCGTCTTATGTATTGGCAAGTATATATGCATAAAACCGTTGTCGGAGCAGATTGTCTTTTAAGAAAAATACTTTTCAGAGCACGTTCACTTGCTATGAATAATCTTCTAAACACTCAAAACTTTCCAATAAGCGAACATATTTATTATTTCTTAAAAAATGGAGTAAGGTCAATATCAGACAAAGAAGCACTTAATCATTATGTTCTTCTTGACGATACTGACATTTGGAGTTGTGTTAAAATATGGAGTTGTCATAATGATTTAATTCTTAGTTATCTTTCAACAAATCTAATGAATAGAAATATAGGGAAAGTAGTGATTGAGAACTCTCCTTTTAATCAAGAGAAGATTGAACAGAAACACAAAAAGACGATAGAAAGATATTCTAATAAATTTAAGATAAACGATACAGATATAATACAATACTTTACTCATACTGATGAATTACATAACAAGGCTTATAGTTTCAATGATCAAAAGATAAACATACTATTCAAAAATGGCGAAGTAAAAGAAATTTATAATGCTTCAGACCAACTTGATGAAAAATTTTTAGCAAAAGAAATTAAAAAATACTATTATTTTGAAATTTAATTTGTAATTTTGAAAAACAAAAAAATAGAATATAAAAAAATAATCAATATGAAAAAAACTTTAATAGTTACAAGTTTATTAGCTACTTTGCTAATGACTGGATGCAAACCGAGTCAAATGAAAGATAAAGATGTTATTGACAAACCAAATGTAGAGATAAAAGATGGTGTTCTTACGCCTGAGGCACTATGGGCATTTGGAAGGATAAACGATGTTTCAGTTTCACCAAAAGGCGACAAAATCCTTTACACTGTTACTTATTATGATATAAAGCAGAACAAAGGTAATGCAGAAGTCTATATTATGGATATAGATGGCAAAAACGTTACAAGACTTACAACAACAAAGAATAGTGAATCAAATGTTATCTTTAATCCAAAAGGAGATAAGATAGGATTTATTTACGCAGATTCAAATGATGTAAATATTTATGAGATGAATCTTGACGGAAGCGACCGTACAAAGATTTCTAATTTCAAAGAAGGTGATTTGGAAGGTTTCTCTTATTCTCCTGATGGCAAGAAAGTTGTTTATGTTAGAGCCATAGAAAAGAAAGATAAGTTCGCTTATTTGAAAAAAGGCTTAGATAAGACAACTGGAAGAATAAATGATGACCTTATGTATCGTCATTGGGATTCTTGGACAGATAACATACCACAACCTTTTGTTGCAGATTTTGATGGGAAAGAAGTAAAAGAAGGAGTAAATATTCTTCAAGGTACAGAATTTGAAAGTCCAATGCGTCCATGGGGCGGAATGGAACAAATAGCATGGAGCCCAGATAGCAAGAAAATAGCTTATACTTGTAGAAAGAAAGTAGGAAAAGCTTATGCTAACTCAACAAATAGTGATATCTTCCTTTATGATATAGCTACAAAAAAGACAGAGAATTTAAGTTTCGGTATGGAAGGATATGATCAAAATCCTGTATTCTCTCATGATGGCAAAACAATTGCTTGGGAGAGTATGGAAAGAGATGGTTATGAGGCAGACAAAATACGTCTTATTACTTGTGATTTAAAAACTAAACAAATAGATTACTTAACAAAAGAGTTTGACCAAAATGCAACAGGGTTGAAATTTTCTAAAGATAATCAAAGTATTTACTTTCTTTCAGACCATCAAGCAAAAGACTATATTTATAAAGTTAATATAAAAACAAAAGAGATTAAACAACTAACAAAATCTATTGCAGACTACACAGCAGTTATTCCAGCAAAAGATTGTTTAATTGCAACACAGATGTCTTTTTCTCACCCAGTTGAAATATGGACTGTAAATGAAAAAACAGGCGTTGAAAAGAAAATTTCAACAACAAATGATGAGCTTATGGCTAAAATCAAATGGGGAAAAATTCAAGAAAGATGGCTTAAAGCAACAGACGGACAACCACTTCAAACATGGGTTGTTTATCCACCTAATTTTGATTCAACAAAGACTTATCCAACACTTCTTTATTGCGAAGGTGGTCCTCAATCAACAGTTAGTCAATTCTGGTCTTATCGTTGGAATATGCAGATAATGGCTGCTAATGGTTATATTGTTGTTGCTCCAAACAGAAGAGGTCTTCCTGGCTTTGGTCAAAAATGGTTAGAAGAGATTAGTGGCGATTACGGTGGGCAATGTATGAAAGACTATTTAACTGCAATTGATCAGGTAAGCAAAGAAAAATATGTAGATAAAGATAGATTGGGTGCTGTTGGAGCAAGTTTTGGAGGTTATTCTGTTTATTGGCTTGCAGGTCATCACAACAAACGTTTCAAATGTTTTATTGCTCACGATGGTATGTTTAATCTTGAACAACAATATCTTGAAACAGAAGAAATGTGGTTTGTTAATTGGGATTTAGGTGGCCCTTATTGGGATAAGAATAACGCAAAAGTTCAAAAGAGTTATGCTAATTCTCCTCATAAGTTCGTAGACAAATGGGATACTCCTATTCTTGTTATTCATTCAGAAAAAGATTATCGTATTGTTGCTTCTCAAGGTATGGCTGCTTTCAATGCTGCTTTGGATAGAGGATTGCCTGCACGTTATCTTTATTTTCCTGATGAAAACCATTGGGTACTTAAACCACAAAATGGTATTCTTTGGCAAAGAAATTTCTTTGATTGGTTAGATAAATGGTTAAAGAAATAATAAAACAAGAAATGAATTTAAATAATAATTAATAAATAAAAGACAATAATAATATGGAAATAATAGGAAAATTAACATTGATTTTGCCTGAACAAAGAGGTGAATCTGCAAGAGGAGCTTGGCTAAGAGGTGGATTTGTAATAGAAACAGAAGAACAATTTTCAAGAAAAATAGCTTTCTCTATTTGGGGCGAAGATAAATACGCTGCATTAAAAGCTATAACAATAGGAACAACAATAAAAGTTATTTTCAATATAGAAAGTAGAGAATATAATGAACGTTGGTATACTGATTGTCGTTGTACTCAAATAGAAACATTTAATCCCGCAATGCCAAGTAATTCATCCAACACTACTGCTCCTAACAATAACTATACTACTCAATCCAGCACTACTCCTACTCCAAATCCAATGCAAGAACAACCTGTTAAACAAGAACAAATGCCTCAACAATCAGCAAATATCGGTGGCGGAACAATAGAAAACGATGCCGACATGAATAGTGATGATGATTTACCATTCTAAATAAAAAATGAAAAAAATCAGTATCTTAATCCCTGCATACAACGAAGAAGCTGTGCTTACTTTATTGTATGACAGGGTTTTTATTTTGATGAACAAACTTTCTAATTATGAATGGGAAGTGATGTTTGTTAATGACGGAAGCAAAGACAACACACTCGCTATCCTTTATGCTTTACGTAATAAAGACAATAGAATAAATATTGTTGACCTTTCAAGAAATTATGGTAAAGAAATAGCAATGCTTGCTGGCTTTGATTACGTGAGCGGTGATTGTGTCGTTATTATGGATGCAGATTTGCAGGACCCACCAGAACTTATTGAACAAATGATACCTTATTGGGAAGATGGTTATGATGATGTTTATGCAAAGAGACGTTCTCGTGAAGGTGAGAGTTTTATTAAGAAAAAAACATCTCAATGGTTCTACTCTATCCTTAAAAAAACTACTAAAATAAATATTCAAAAAAATACAGGAGATTTTCGTCTTTTGGATAGGAGTTGTATTGATGCTCTATGTCAAATAAGAGAACAAAGCAGATATACAAAAGGTATGTTTAGTTGGATTGGTTTTAAGAAAAAAGAAATAATATTTGACCGTAGTCCAAGAGCTGCTGGCAAAACAAAATGGAATTATTTTAAATTAATTTCATTAGCTATTGAAGGTATAACCTCATTTACTACTAAACCTTTAAGGATTTCAACAATAATAGGCTCAATAATATCATTGTTTGCTTTCATTTATATGATTTATATGCTTTTAAGAACTATCCTTTATGGCAATCCTGTTGCTGGTTATCCGTCATTGCTTGTTATGATATTGTTTTTAGGTGGAGTTCAATTGCTCTCGCTTGGAGTCTTAGGAGAATATATTGCAAGAATATTTGTAGAGACAAAACACCGTCCAACATATTTTGCTCGTTCTTTTAATGGCGAAAAAGTAAATCAGAACCGCCATTAAAATGAATTGCTAATCCGTTAAAATAGTTCTTGATTCCACTAAAATATCTCTTCATTATATTTCAATAACTCTTCATTATATTTCAAAAAAGCGAAGAGTTATTTTAATATTATTTATCTAATTCAAAATCAATATAAAAAAATTTTAAATAAATAAGAAAGGCGACAAGTTTTTATTTAACAAAAAACATATCGCCTTTCTTATTTATTTAATTTTATTGTCTTGTTAGAATTAGAACATCATTTGCAAACTAAGTGTAAATGGTCTATTAAATTTGCAATGTATATCATCAACATAAGAATTTTCTGCTGATGAATATGAAATCAAATTAGTTAAGCCCCAACCTCTTTCCATCTTTAAACGAAATCTTGAGAACTTAACTCCAATACCCATCGTATAGAAAAGATTAACTCTATTTAATGATTTAGATCCTTCTACATCATCTGTGTAATAGTCTGCATCAGTATAATTTTGATCTGTATTTCTTAGATTATTATTATAATATTCATATTCTGTATCCGTACATTTAAATCCATACCATAAACCAACATTTAACAAGAACCCACTACTTGCAAATACTGAGAACTTTCTATTTATTTGAAAATTGTAAGTAGCATTAATTGGCATTGAAATACCTATTTGATTCATTGTTACATCATATTTATGACTATATGTGTAATTGCCAGAAGTGCTTGTTTTCATAAAATTTGGTGTTCCATGGAAAAATTCAAACATCAATCCCGTCTCAAATCCTAATCCTATCTTAGATGTTATTCCAAAATTATATCCAAGTACTGCTGTACCAAATGATGAATGATCACCTCTCATCCCCATAGACATTTTATCAGTAGCTATTCCATTCTCATTTGTAAAAACTTTTTGATTTGCTTTAATATTTTGGAATATCATATTAAAGGTAAATAGCGAATAAAATGTTACAGGCCTTTTTGTTAAATCGCTAAATCTTGAACCGCCATCATCATTTGATTCTTCTTTATCAAGGTCTTTTGAAGGACGGTCATCTTTTGATTCAATTTCTTTTGAAGGTTGTTGTTGCTTTGGAGTCTCTACTTCTTCTCTTGTCATCTTATAAATATCTGACATATTATAGTTAAGAATACTCCCATCTGATGCTTTTATTTTAACACTTTTTCCTGGATATTGTTCAAGGATTACTCCTGTTGTTACAGTTCCATCTTTTAAATAAATAACATCTTGATAATTTGCTTGTGCAAATAGTCCTAATCCGCAAAACATTAGGATAGAAAACATAAAAATTTTTAGTTTCATCGTTTTTATTTTTTTTGGTTAATAATTAATTTCCTTTTAAAATAATAGTGTGATTCAATTATCATCAATTATTAAGGTAATTACATCTCATATTCTTCAATTGCAAAAATACAATTTATTTTTAAATCACATCATAAATATATTGTTTTTTATAATGAAAATTATCTTGTGTTTTATCTATGTTTTATTTTAAGCAATATAAACTAAGATTAAAATGAATTGCTAATCCGTTAAAATAGTTCTTGATTCTAATAAAATATCTCTTCATTATATTAAAATAACTCTTCGTTATATTTCAATAAAACGAAGAATTATTTTAGTATTGTTTTAAGTACGTTTCCATCCTTATTTTTCTTGGATTTTATTAAGAACTTCAAAGATATGTTGTTCTTCATTTTGCCATGATAGTTCTTTTTGGGCAAGAATACAATTATCACTCTTCTTCTGCAAAAGACTATCATTATTAATTATTTCATTTATTTGTTTTGATAAATTATCTACCGAAAAATCCTTAATAACAAATCCAACATCATATTTCTTAACAACGGCTTCTATTTCTTTTAGTGGAGTACAAACTATTGGTGTTGCAGAATTTATATATTCAAAAATCTTATTTGGAAGAGATATTTCATAATTTTTGTTTGTTGGTTTATCAATAGAAATAGCAATAGTAGCCCTGCGTGTATATGCCATCATCTCATCAAAAGTAAGCCTACCAAAAAGAAAAACTTTATTTTTTAAATCATTATCTATTATTTCTTGTTTCAGATTATCAACAATATCTCCACGTCCAATAATATATAATTTAGCATCAACATTTTTCATTGCCAACACAAGTTCTTCTAATCCCCTATCTACATTTGCTGAACCTTGCCAAACAATTATTTTTTCTTTTAACGGAAAACACTTTCTCTCTTGATTTTTCTCTTCAAACAAAGGGATATTCCTCACAAGAGAAGCATTAACTTTATAATTTTTTTGAAAATATTTCTTTATAGGTTCGCAAACTGTTATAACATATTTAATATTTGGCACCATCTTTCTTTCCAATAATCTCCAAAACTCTCTCTTTATTCTAGTATCTTTCAATTCTGCTATTGCCCAAAACAATTCATGCGAATCAAATATTAATGGTTTATTCTTTATTTTGCTGACAAGATAATTCGGTAAAAGAGTATCCAAATCATTTGCCCAAAGAATATCAGTTCGTTTAAAAAGTAGAAAAAAGAAAAGGCGTATATTTAATTCCATATAATAAAATACATTCTTTTTGCATAATGTTTTCATTCTATAAACAGCAAAATGTTTCTTTGGCAATTTAGGACTATCTTTTGTTCTTTTGCCAACAAGAAAAACATTTAAGCCATATTTACACAGACTATTACATGTTTTTTCAACACGATTATCATTAAAAACATCATTGCTTACAGAAACTATTATCTTTTTCATATTGCAAAGATAAAAATATAATATGGTATTTTTATAAAAAATAATTATCTTTGCAAAAAATATTTTTAAATTTTATAAAACAATGAATAAAATAAAACAATTTTTATGTTTCTATTTTGTAGAGCCATTCAATGAAATAAAAATAAAAAAAGCCGACAATCATAATGAATCACCTTTATGGAGATTTTTTTATGCTTGTTTTCTTGTAATTAGTTTAATCTTAATGTTATGTTTATGCACAACAGCAGGAGTATCTGGTGATGAATTTTTTCATATAGACCAATCTAAAAAAGTCCTTTCTTTTTATAAGACATTTGGTCAAGATTCCACAGCAGCAATTATTGTACCAGGAAAAGATCCTCTTGCTTATTACGGACAAAGCCCTGATACTTTTTCTCATATTATAATAAGTATTTTTCATCCTAATGATTATATGCAAGTAAGACATACAGTCAATACTATTATTGGTTGGCTTGCTATATTATTTGCCTCTTTGATTGCAAAAAGAATTGGAGGTTGGCGCTCTGCTATGATAACGGCTCTGCTTCTTTTTATATCGCCAAGATTTTTAGGACATTCTTTTAATAATTTAAAAGATATTCCTTTTGCTTCTTCTATTATTATGTGTATTTATTTCATAATGAAGTTTCTTGATGAATTACCTAAAATAAAAAAATCAACTTCTATTTGTCTTGCTTTAGCTATTGCTTTTTCTTTATCTGTTAGAATTGGTGGTTTAATTGTTTTTGCTTATTTTGGTTTGTTTGCTGTTATTTATTATATATACAAACGCAAAGAATTAAAAGGACATTTTAAGAGAACTCTTATTTGGAGTTTAGGTATATGTATTGTGGCTTATATTTTAATGGTTATTGTTTGGCCTTATGCTCTTACAGCTCCTATTGACCACCCAAAAGAAGCTTTTCAAGGAATGAGTAAGTTCGCTATTTCTATTCGTCAGATATTTGAAGGGCAAAGAGTGTGGAGCGATACCTTACCTTATTATTATACACCTAAATTTATTCTCATGACAATACCAACTATTGTTATTCTTGGTTTTATTCTTTCTCTTGCTTTCTTGAAAAAGAATAAAAAGCAATGGTTTCATTATACTTTCTTAATCTTCACTTTTGTTTTTCCTGTATTTTGGATAGTTATTAATAAATCTAATGTATATGGAGGTTGGCGTCATTCAATGTTTGTTTATCCTCCTATGGTTGTTTTAGCAGGACTTGGTATTTCTTCATTAATTGATATTTTAAAGAACAAATATGCTAAAAGTATTGTAATGATTGTTCTTGGTTTTATGTGTATTAATCCTATTGCATTTTGTATGAGGAATCACCCTTATGAATATATTTATTTCAATGAACTTGAAGGTGGAATGAAGAATGCTTATGGTAAATATGAACTTGACTATTACTATCACTCTATTCGTGAGGCTACTCAATGGATTATTAAAAATGGCAAGAAAGATAATCTTACTCTTGGCAAAAAAATAATTGTTGGTTCTTGGAGGTATCCAGCAATAAAATATTTCCTTAGAAATGACACAAATCGTTTTCAACCTACTTTTGTTCGTTGGAGTGAAAAAGGTGAGAGTGATTGGGATTATGCTATCTTTTGTAACACTGGTATTCCGCCAGAAGAATTGCAAAATGGCTCTTTTCCTCCTGCTAACACTGTTTATCAAGTCAAAGTTGATGGAAAACCTATATGTATTGTTTTAAAAAGAAAAGATAAGAATGATTTCTTTGCAGCACAAGCAATGAAGAAAAAAGATTTTCCTAATGCAATAACTCATTTTCAAAAAGCAATATCTTTTGATAAGAAAAACGAGACTGCTCTTAGTGATTTATCTATGCTCTATCTACAAACAAACAGACCAGATTCTTCATTAATCTACTCTAATCAACTACTTTCTTTTAGTCCTAATGATGAACAAGCTTTATATTTCAAAGCTTATGCAACTTTTATAAAAGGTAATACTTCGCAAGCAATAAGTCTTTGTCAAAAAATAATAAATATAAACTTTAAGTTTCCTGCTGTATATAGTTTAATGGCAAACATATACATTAAACAAAATGATTTAATATCAGCATCTAATTATTTAGAGAAACTTATTGATATTGATAGGTTGGATAATCAAACAATGGGAATGTTGTTACAGATTTATCAAGCACAAGGATTAGATCAAGCAAATGCTTATGTAAAACTATATTCTTTATTTGCTGAACATTACAAAAAGATAGGCAATAAGCAAGCAGAAAAACAATATAATGATGCCATATCAAATATTTATGGCAATTCAAATATGAATAAACTTTAAATTTTAATAATATGAAAAAAGAAATAGCAAAAGGAATCTATTCGGTAGGAGTTTCTGATTGGAACATAAGGAACTTCCATGGTTATCTTACAAAACTTGGTAGTAGTTACAACTCATATCTTGTTGTTGATGATAAGATAACATTAATTGATACAGTAAAAGCACCATTTGCAGAGGAGCTTTTAGACCGTATTAGTGAAATAGTAGAACCAGAAAAGATAGATTATTTGATATGTAATCACGTAGAGATGGACCATAGTGGTAGTATGCCAAAAGTAATGGAAAGAGCAAAGAATGCAACCATTATTACAACAGCAACTGCTCAAAAAGAACTTGCACTACATTATGATACATCTTCTTGGAAATATCAAATAGTAAAGAGTGGTGATAGTATTAAAATAGGCCAACATACTTATGATTTTGTACTTACTCCTATGGTTCACTGGCCAGATAATATGGTTACTTATAATGAAGAAGAGAAGATATTGTTTTCTAATGATGCCTTTGGACAACATATTGCTCACAGTGAAATATTTGCTGATGAACTTCCTATGGATTACGTTCTTCAACAAGCAAAGATGTATTACGCTAACATTGTAATGCCTTATTCTACACAAGTAATAAGTGCCTTAACTACTGCAAGCAAACTTGATATAAAGATGATTGCTCCAAGTCATGGCATGGTATTTAGAAAAGATTTAGATAAGATTCTTTCTCTTTATGATAAGTGGTCTCATTGTAGAGTTAATAAGAAAGCAGTTATTGTCTATGATTCAATGTGGCATAGTACTGAAAAGATGGCAGAAAGTATCGCAAAAGCATTTGAAGATAAAGGCTACTGTTTCAAAATCTTTGATTTAAAACAAAACCATATCTCAGAAGTGATGACAGATTGCTTAGATGCTGAGTATATCTGCGTAGGAAGTCCAACACTTAACAAAAACATATTACCAACTGTTGCTTCATTCCTTACTTATTTGCAAGGCTTGATAACAAAAGGAAGAAAAGGTATATTGTTTGGCTCTTATGGTTGGGCAGGACTTAATATGAAATACATGCAAAGATATTTTGATGAGAGTTATATTGAAACTGTTTTAACAATTAATGACAATTTCGTTCCAACTGAAAATCGTTTGAAAGAGATAACAAATATTGTTAAAGAAAAGATTTAATTCCTTATAATAGTTCTTGAATCCATTTCAACGGATTCAAAAGACAAAAAAATAGTTCTTGATTCTACTAAAATGGATTTAAGAACTATTTTATTAGAATCAAGAGATATTAAAATATAATGAAGAAATAAAAAAGACTATCTTATAATTGTATTTTAATGTTATTTATTCAAGAAATTTTCTTCAACAAAGGATTCGTATGTTTTTGAAAAGGCTTCATTATCTTTTTTACTATAACGAACAGAAGTAAATACTTGTGCAAGATTATCTTTATGATTTTCTTTCACATAGCCTTTATTAACTGGATTATCCTCTATTTCTTTATACATCTTCTTTATATCCTCATCTGAATAATCATTGTATTTTTCATAATGGACAACAGATGATAATGGAAGTCTTTCTGTTAGTGGTGGATTTTCATCAATATATCCTATTGTTATTGTTGATATTGGCACAACACCTTTTGGCAAATCAAGAAATTTAGATATATCTTTTGCCATATAAGTAACAGTTCCAAGATAACATATTCCAAGTCCTTTACTTTCTGCTGCTGTTGCTATTGCTTGCGAACATATTGTTGCATCTATTGTTGCCACATTAAAGAAAAGAAAATTATTAAGACTCTCATCTGCATTGTTTATCCTACACCAATGATTGAAACGATTAACATCTACACATACCGTAACAACAACATCACAGTTTTCTACCATAGGTTGATTGAAATGAAACTTGCTTAATTCTTTTTTCTTGCCTGTATCTCTTGTTACAACAATACTATATAATTGCATATTACCACAATTAGAACTTCTAACGCCTGCTTGAAGAATATAATCAAGTGTTTCTTGGCTAATATGCTTGTTTGAATATTTACGAATACTACGTCTATTTAATAATATATCTTCCATTTGTGTTTTAATATTTTGTTATATTTAAAATTGATAACCTAATCCGATAGTAAAATAATTATGATATTGTCCATCTTCAAAGATGAAATGGTAATAGTCTTTATCATAAAATGTTGCACTTCCACTACGAAAACTAAATAAAGAATAATTAAAAGAAAGCGTTGCAAATAGATGCTGGTTTAAAAAGTATTCTGCTCCAATTGAAAGTAACATATTAATCTTTCTAAATCCTGGAAGGTTGGAAGCATCTTGTTCTAAACCACCAGCAGTTTTTTCATCATGATAAATTAATACAGAAGGGACAATACCAAGTTTGATATTAGCATTCTCATCAAAGAAATATTTGTAATATAATGACAAATCAACATAGTTTGCTGTTACTTCTCTTTTATTAAAATTAGTATTCTTTGAACTTTGAACTCTACTTCCTTTCATAACATAGCAAAGTTCTCCTTGAATAACTCCTTTTGGTGATATTTTTCTATTGGCAAACATTCCGCCCATTGCTCCTAATTTGTTGAATCCGCCCATTGCATCACCATCAACTTGCGAAACAACTCCACCAAACAACAATCCAGCCTTAAATTCTTGACTATAAACATTATTTACTGATAAATAACTTATTGAAAGCACTATTGCAAATAAAAAAATCTTTGTTCTCATAATCTATTTAATATTTTTGAATAAAAGGATTGTTATTCATTTCAGCATCTATTGTTGTATTTTCTCCATGTCCGCAAAGTATTTCAGTATCATAAGGCAATGTTAAAATATTCTTTCTAATATTAATAAGAAGTTTATCTAAATCACCACCAAAGAAATCTGTTCTACCAATAGATTGTTTAAATATAGCATCGCCAACAATAACAAATTTTTCTTTTTCGCTATAATATGCCACACTTCCTTCGCAATGCCCGGACACATCAAATGTTTTTAGCACATAATTATCTCCAAAAACAATTTTATCTCCATATTCTATATATTTTTTTTCAACATCTTTGAACTCTATTTGTCCAAATCCCATCATATCTGCTTGTCCAACGGAAATATCCATCATTGTCTTTCCTCCTTCATTCATTGTTATTGGAAGATTATATTGTTTTGCGTATTTTTTCATTCCAAAACAATGGTCAATATGCGCATGTGTTAAAAGAAGATGCTTAACTATCAAATTATTGTCTTGAATAAATTTATCTAATTGTCCTTCTTCTTCGCTATTTATACAACCAACATCAACCAAAACACATTCTTTTGTTTTATCATAAACAACATATGTATTTACTTGAAAATGATTAAATGTAAATTCTTTTATCATAACTTTTTGATTATTATTTTGTTTTTAATATAGACTATTTAATGAAAACGATTATTCATCTTTTTCTATCGCTTTTGCTTCATTCCAAAGAGAATCCATTTCTTGAAGAGTCATATCTTGAAGTGGTTTGCCTTGTTGTTTAGCCTTTTGTTCTATATATTTAAAACGAGAGATAAACTTTTTATTTGTATGCTCTAATGCTGTATCTGGATTAACGTCAATAAAACGCGAATAATTTATTAGTGAGAACAAAACATCTCCAAACTCATTCTCAATATTCTTTTTATTATCTTTTTTTGTTAGTTCTTGTTTTAATTCACCTATTTCTTCTTCAACTTTTCTCCAAACATCATCAACATTATCCCAATCAAAGCCTATACCTCTTGCTTTATCTTGAATACGATATGCTTTAATCAACGAAGGCAATCCATTCGGTACTCCACTCATTGTTGAACGATTTCCTTCTTTAAGTTTTATTCTCTCCCAATTCTTAGATACTTCTTCGGCAGTATAATTCTTATCTTTTTGAAAAACATGAGGGTGTCTTCTTATAAGTTTTTCACTCAAAGAATCCATCACATCTTTTATATCAAACTCTTTCTTCTCGTTTGCTATCAATGAATAAAAGACAACATGCATCAAAACATCACCAAGCTCTTTCTTTATCTCTGTATCATTTTTTTGAAGTATCGCCTCACTAAGTTCATACATTTCTTCTATTGTAAGCGTTCTAAGAGTATCATTTGTCTGTGATTTATCCCATGGACATTCTTTTCTTACTTGTTCCATAAGTGAAAGCATTCTATCAAAACTTTCTATCTCTTTTTCATGTTTTGTATCTATTTGCATTCTCTTTTTCTTTTTCTATCTCTTGACAACTTCAAAGCCATTAATTCTTTGAAGGCTTTATGTCTTTTTATTCACTTCTCGTCTTTTCTAAACGTATTTGCAATCTCAACTATTTTATTAATATCTTGTTGTTTCATACATTTAAAATGTTTTTTAGGGCATTTCTTGTATCCAAGTTTGCTACAAGGCCGACAAGATAGGTCTTTCACTTCAAAAATATATGATTTTGCCTCCGTATGTTCTGGTAAGTATGGATACATTCCAAAATCTGTCACCGTGTTTCCCCACAATGAAATAATATTCTTTTTCCTTGCAGCTGCAATATGCATCATTCCTGTATCAGGAGTAATAACACCAAGACTATTATCTATCAATGATGCTGTTTGATTTAAAGAAAAATTTCCACAACCATTGAATACTCTTGCTCCTATCGCATTCTCTATTTTTATTGCTTTAACTCTATCATTCAAATCGCCAACAAGAAGTATCTCTCCTTCTATTTTCTTACATATTTCTATAAGAACATCTGTTGGGATCTGCTTTGTGTTATGTTTTGCCCCAACAACGACTACAATATAGCCATCTTTAAATGATATTGGCAAAGCATCGGAGGGTATATAATCTTCTTCTTGCAGAAAATAGTCTAATCCTTTTCCGTCATTGACAACATTTATTTTCTTTACTGCCTCAAAATACCTATCAACTATATGAACCTTTGGCAATACGTTTTTTTTGAAATGAACAAAAGCCCATTTCTTTATATTTAATTTATTAAACGTTACATACTTCTTTCTTAAAGCAAATCTAATCCTTTGGCTGCGAAGATTCTTTTGTAGATCTATCACAAAATTATAATTCTCTTCTTTAAGTTGTTTTATGATTTGATACATATTCCTCTTCTCTTGCAAGACAAACACCTTAGTTATATAAGGATTATTCTGCAAAATAGGTAAGAACTTTTGCTTAGTTAAAAAATGAATCTCACAATTTGGTTTTTGTTTGCTTAAACAACGTACAATAGGTGAAGTTAAGACTATATCCCCTATTGAACTAAAACGAATTACTAAGATTTTCAGGTTATCCATTTGTTTTATATATTATTTGATTGTAAAGATTAATCTTTATTATCTTTACTTGTTTTTATCCAACACTTTTATCCAAAGAAATAGATAATAGTTTTTGAGCCTCAACAGCAAATTCCATTGGAAGTCGTTTTAATACTTCTTTGGCATATCCATTCACAATTAAGCCGATAGCAGATTGTTCGCTAATACCTCTTTGTCTGCAATAATAAAGTTGTTCTTCTGATATCTTGCTTGTTGTTGCCTCATGTTCAACAACTGATGATGAGTTATCTACTCTAATATATGGAAAAGTATGTGCTCCACATTCATTTGTTAAAAGAAGAGAATCACATTGAGAATAGTTCTTACTGTTTGTTGCTCCCTTTGTTACTCTTACTAATCCACGATAAGAGTTCTCACTTTTGCCCGAAGAAATACCTTTACTCATTATTGTGCTCTTAGTATTCTTCCCTATATGTATCATCTTTGTGCCTGTGTCTGCCATTTGATAGTTATTAGTAACAGCAACAGAATAAAACTCTCCTATACTGTTATCTCCTTGCAATATACAAGAAGGATATTTCCATGTCAATGCACTTCCTGTCTCAACTTGTGTCCAAGAAAGTTTTGCATTACTTCCTTTGCATATACCACGTTTTGTTACAAAATTAAATATTCCTCCTTTGCCATTCTTATCTCCTGGATACCAGTTTTGAACAGTAGAATATTTTACTTGTGCATCTTTCATCACCACTATTTCTACAATAGCGGCATGAAGTTGATTTTCATCTCTCATCGGGGCTGTGCATCCTTCCATATAACTTACGCTTGCCCCTTCATCAGCAACAATAAGCGTTCTCTCAAATTGTCCTGTCCCTTTGGCATTAATACGAAAATATGTAGAAAGATCAACAGGGCATTGCACATTCTTTGGAATATAACAAAAACTTCCATCAGAAAAAACAGCAGAGTTTAATGCTGCAAAGAAATTATCTCCATAAGGAACAACAGAAGCAAGATATTTCCTAACCAAGTCAGGATACTCTTCAATTGCTTTACTCATTGAACAAAAGATTATTCCTTTTTCTTTTAATGTATCAGCAAACGTTGTTTTTACTGAAACGCTATCCATAACCGCATCAACAGCAACTCCGCTCAAACGCTTTTGTTCATTAAGCGGAATACCAAGTCTATTGAATGTATCAAGAATTTCTGGATCTACTTCTTCAAGACTTTTCTTTTCTTTGTTTTGTTTTGGAGCAGCATAATAAATAATATCATCAAAGTTTATCTTAGGGATTTTCAAATGAGCCCATTCAGGCATCGTCATCGTCTTCCACTTACGGTAAGCGTTTAAACGAAACTCAGTTAGCCACGAAGGTTCATGTTTTAACGCAGATATTTTTCTCACAATATCTTCATTCAATCCTTTGCCAATAAAATCTGTTTCTATCTCTGTAACAAAGCCATATTTATATTGTTCTTTGGTTACGTCTTTTATTATTTTTTCGCTATCGTCCATTTGTTATATAGTAATTAATTGCAAAGATATAAATTTTCTATGATACCATAACACAATTTAAAAAAATAAAACAAAAATTAATCATCTTTTCAATCACTTATTGTTTTGATTTATTTAATTGTTTGCTTAAAGTAATAAATTAGATTAAAGAGTTATGAATAACATAATGGCATTATAGAACGAACATAATGGCATTATGATTGAGTTATAATGGCATTATGATTAAGACATAATGGCATTATGTTATTCTTAGAATAAAGAAAGAATTTTTAGAATTAATAATATATTCTTTTTTATCTTGAAAATAAATCACAAAAACGTAACATAATTATGAGAAATAACGTATTTATAAGAAAATTTAATGGCAAAATTATATTTTATTTAAAAAAAATTGCAAAAAATTTAATTAATAAAAAAAATTATATAATTTTGCAAAAATAAAAAATAGGAAGATTGCGAAAATCCTAAAAAGAGTAGCGTGTTTAATTAAACAAAATTTTTTATAACTATGAAAAAAGTATTATTATCAGCAGGTATTTTAGGACTATTTGCTATAGCATTAGTTTCTTGCGGAGACAAATCAGATTGTGATTGTACAGTATTTCCAAAAGATGGAGCAGCAACAGACCCAACAGCAGCAACATTAGACACATGGACTGATTTTGATGGAGATTGCTCTGAAATCACAGCAAGTGATATTGAAAGCCACTATTCTGCTTGGAATGATTTAGAAGGCAATGGTTTAACATTTAGCTGCAAAGAACACTAATTATTAAAATTAGAAGTAAAAAACACTAATTATTAAATTAGAGCGTTATTATAGGGAATACTAATTAAGTGTTCCCTATATTTATTTATATGAGATTTAACAACAAAAAAAATTACAGATATGAAAATAATTAACATTTTATTAGCAGTTATGTTTTGTTTAGCACTTTATGCTTGCAGTAATACAACGGATTGTGTTTGTACTTATAATGATGGACAGCAACAAACGACTGTTTCTGATTGGAACAAGAGTTGTTCTGATATAACAACAGATGATGTTGCCAACCTTGATGAAGGTTCTTGTCATCAAGATTAATATATAATCAATATGAATACAAAAAAAAATATAGGAATAATTGTTCGTGTATTAATAGGTTTAGTTTTCATAGCATCAGCAGTAACTAAATACATATCTATTGAAGCTTTTGATATATTTATTTATGAACATCAATTGTTTCCATGGGTAATGACTACTTTTGTTACTCGTCTGCTTATTGCTATTGAAGGATGTTTGGGAGTTTTATTAGTTTTGGGGGTATATTCTAAAATAATCAAAAAAATCGTTATTGGTTTTCTTGCGTTTTTCACAATATACGTCATTTTAAAACCTTTCCTTTTCAATGTTGATACAACAAACTGTCATTGTTTTGGAACAGTCCTTATATTATCTGACACGCAAACGCTTATTAAAAACATCATTCTTCTTATTCTTTCTTACTTTATGTTTTGGGATAAAGGAAATTGTTTCATTAATAAGCAATGGCACACATACACAGCAGTAGTTCTTCCTATTTTTGCTTTGATATGTGTTTTTCTTATAACTAAGCCAGATGTATTTAGACACAAAAGAATTGCAGAAATAGACCAAGCAAAATTTGATTATCTACTTTCAACAAAAGAAATGAAAGCATTAAAGGTAACAGATGGTAGAAAAATTGTTTGTATGTTTTCTACTGGTTGCAAGTATTGTAAAAGGACAGCAATGCGTTTAGAAGTTATTAAACAGAGAAACAATTTAGCAGACAGCAGTTTTGCCATTGTTTTTTGGGGTAATCCTAAGAGTGTAAATAAATTCTTTAATCAAACAAAGATAGAACGACTTCCACATACTCTTGTTTCTCCTATCCTATTTCTTAGAGCAACAAAAGGAAGACAACCTGTTATTATTCTTATGGATAATGGCAAAATAGTTGAACTTTTAAAGTATCCTAACATAAATGAAAAAGAGATAACTAACTTTATTAACAATAATAACGAATAAATATTTAGAAAGGAAAACAAAAATGGCAAAAATACTTTGGGTAGATGATGAAATAGATTTATTGAAGCCTTATATAATGTTCTTAGAGGCAAAAGATTATAATGTTATTCCAGCAACCGATGGTCAAGAAGCATTAGACATTTTATCAAAAGAACAAGTTGATATAATGTTTTTAGATGAGAATATGCCAGGTATTAATGGTTTGGAAACATTAACCAGAGTAAAGAACAAATATCCAAGTTTGCCAGTAATAATGATAACAAAGAGTGAAGAAGAACATATTATGGAGCAAGCAATAGGCTCAAAGATTTCAGATTATCTTATAAAGCCTGTTAATCCTAATCAAATCCTTTTAACTTTAAAAAAGCACCTTGAAACACAACGTTTGGTTTCGCAAGCTTCAACGATGAGTTATCAGCAACAATTTCGTGATATTAGCATGCAACTTAATGATAATCTTTCTTGGCAAGAGTGGATAGAATTATACAAAAAACTTATTCATTGGGAGATTGAATTAAGCAACTCTAATGATGAAAGTATATTTGAAATTCTTAAACAACAGAAAGAAGAAGCTAATGAAAGATTTTCTAAATTTTATCAGAAGAACTATATCTCATGGTTAAATGATGATAGTGATGATAGTCCTACAATGTCGCATCAAATAGTAAAGAACAAAATCTTTCCATTACTAAAAGCAAATAAAAGACCTGTTTTCCTTATTGTTTTAGATAACTTCCGTTTTGACCAATGGCGTGCGTTAAAACCAATGATTGAACAAATGCTTGTTGTTGAAAAAGAAGATATTTATTATAGCATACTACCAACAACAACACAATATGCAAGGAATGCTTTATTTGCTTCTTTGATGCCTATTGATATAAAAAGAAATTACCCAAAATTTTGGATTGATGAAGATAAAGAAGGCAACAAAAATGAATTTGAACCAAACCTTTTAGAAGAAAATCTAAAAAGACATAGACTAAATATTAAGACTTCTTATCATAAAGTTTTGAATGCAACTTATGGAACAAGAATGCTTGATATACTACCTAACTTTCTTCAAAACCAATTAAACGTTATTGTTTATAATTTCATTGATATGCTTTCTCACGCAAGGACAGAATCTGATTTAGTTAGAGAATTAGCAAGTGATGAAAATGCTTATAGAGGTGTTACTCAGACTTGGTTTGAGCATTCTCCACTTATTGAGGTTTTAAAATATTTATCAACAAAAGATGTAGATATTTTCATAACAACAGACCATGGAAGTGTGAAAGTTAATAAGCCTGTAAGAATAAAATCAAACAAAGAAGCCTCTGTTAATCTTAGATATAAAATAGGAAGATTGTTAGAATTTGACCAAAAAGATGTTTTTGCTGTTAAAAATCCAATGGAGATTTCATTGCCTGCTCTTTCTATTATGTCGCCTATGGTTTTTGCTCGTGCTAATGATTTCTTTGTTTATCCTACTAATTATAATTATTATGTTTCTTACTATATGAACACATTCCAACATGGAGGTATTTCAATGGAAGAATGTTTAATACCTTTCATTCATTTAGTAAAAAAAGATTAAAAAGATGAATAAAGAATATATAATAAATTCCTTAGATGATATTAATGAAGTAGCAAAAGAATTTATTGAAGATAATAAAGATAATAGAGTTTTTAATCTTAAAGGTAAGATGGGCGCAGGAAAAACCACTTTCATAAAAGCTCTGTGCAAATATCTTGAAGTAGCAGATAATGTTTGTTCTCCAACTTTTGCTATTATTAATGTTTATTTGTCAAAAAAAGAAGGAGAAATATATCACTTTGATTTTTATCGTTTAGAAAAAGAAGAACAAGCATTAGATATAGGGGTGGAAGATTATCTGTATAGTGGAAATTATTGCTTTATTGAATGGGGAGAAAACATAAAAAATCTAATACCAAAAGATTGTATAGAAGTAAAAATAGAAGAAATTGATAATAAAAGGCGAAAAGTGATAATAAATTCGTAACTTTGCCATATCAAACAATCAACATCTTTTTTAAAGACAAATGACACAAGAAACTAATAATAATAACAATACAATCATCACTGAGAGATTTATAAGCCTTGAAAAAATCATTGCTTCTAAAAACAAACGCCTTTTGAAAATTATTCCTAAAAGAGTAATGAGTTGGTTTAAGAAACTTATTTGCTTAGATAGAATCAATGCAATAATTTACAAATACAGAGATGTTAGTGGCGTTAATTTTGCAACAAAAGTATTAGAAGAATTACATATTAATTTAGAGATTATAAATGAAGAAAATATTCCATATCAAGGCAGACCTTTAATTGTTGCCAATCATCCAATAGGAAGTATTGATGGTATGGCTTTAATAAGCATTCTTGGAAGAAAAAGAGATGATGTTATGTTTCCTGTCAATGATATTCTTTGCCAACTACCTGGACTTAAAAATGTTTTTGTCCCTATTAATAAATATGGTAAAAATAATTCTAATCACAACACTCTAAATAATGCTTTTGCATCAGATAGTTGTATGATGTTTTTCCCAGCAGGAACAGAATCTAAAAAAATAAATGGTGTAGTTCAAGACTTTCGCTGGAAAAAATCTTTTATAAAGAAAGCACAAGAGTTCAATAGAGATATTACTCCTGTTTATATTGAAGGAATAAACTCAAAAGGATTTTATCGTCTTTCAGCAATAAGAAGATTTTTTGGTATTAAGTTTGATTTAGAAATGATTTTGCTCCCACGAGAAATGTTCTTACAAGAAGGAAAAACAATTCGTCTTACTTTTGGCAAAGCAATACCTATTAAAAAAATAGATAATAGATATTCTACTCAACAATGGGCTGACAAGTTAAGAGATTTTGTTTATCGTTTAAAAGATAACACTAAGTCAGAATTTCAAGTTTTAGATTAAAAAAAATAAAAACAACAAAGATATGAATAAAACAATGGATACTTCTTATGTGATACCTCCTGTAGATAAAAATCTAATTAAGGAAGAGCTTACAGAAGATATATTTTTTAGAAAAACTAATTACGGTAATAGGGAAATATACATAACAACAGCTCATAAAAGTCCAAATATAATGCGAGAGATTGGAAGACTTAGAGAGATTAGTTTTGGAGCACAAGGAGGTGGAAGCGGTACTGATTGTGATATTGACCAATATGATATTGCTCCAGAACCTCATTGCTACAAACAACTTTTTGTTTGGGATAAAGAAGATGAAGAAATAATAGGAGGCTATCGTTTTATTATAGGTAAAGATGTTTTCATGCAAGCTAATGGTGAGCTTTTGAGCGCAACAGCTGATTTATTTTTCTTTACTGATGATTTTAAACAAAGATATTGGAACAATACAATGGAGCTTGGCCGTAGTTTTGTTCGTCCAGATTATCAACCAACAAAAAATCTTAGAAAAGGAATGTATTCGTTAGATAACCTTTGGGACGGATTAGGTGGAATTGCTGTAACTTATAAAGATGTTAAATATTTCTTTGGCAAAATAACAATGTATCCAAGTATGAATACAACAGCAAGAGATTATATTCTTTATTTTTATAAAAAACATTTTCCTGATAATGAAGGTTTGGTTTTTCCTAAACAAGAGATTAAGATAGAAACAGATTATAACAAGTTAGTTAGTTTATTTATTGGCAAGAACTATAAGGAAGACTATCAAATATTAGTTAAAAATGTTAGAGAGTTAAATGAAAATATACCTCCATTAGTTAATGCTTATATGAATCTTTCTTCAACAATGAAAAGTTTTGGAACAAGTATAAATAAACATTTTTCTAATGTTGAAGAAACAGGAATATTAGTTACTATTGCTGATATTTATGAAGATAAGAGAAAAAGATATTTAAATATTTAATAATTATTAATAATGATAATTAATAAAGCAGAATTTGTTATAAGTAGCAGTAGATATAATCAATGTCCACAAGAAGATAGGCCTGAATTTGCTTTCATTGGAAGAAGCAATGTTGGCAAATCGTCTCTTATCAATATGCTCACAAGTAGAAAAGACTTAGCGAAAACAAGTTCTACTCCTGGAAAAACTCAACTTATAAATCATTTTAATATTAACGACCAATGGTATTTAGTAGATTTACCTGGATATGGTTATGCGAGAGTTTCAAAACAAAGCAGAGAATCTTGGCAAAAAATGATTAATAATTATATATTTAAAAGACAAAACCTATTAACAGTCTTCGTTTTAATTGATTCTCGTATTTCTCCTCAAAAGATAGATATTGATTTCATTAATTTTCTTGGTAACAATAGTATTCCACTTGAAATTATTTTCACAAAAACTGACAAACAAAATAAGATTAAGACAGAAACTAACGTTAATACATTTCGTGAAACATTAAAACAAACATGGGAAGAACTACCAAAGATGTTTCTTTCATCTGCTGTTGGAAAGAATGGTAAAGATGAAATACTTAAAGAGATAGAAGATATTATCCCATATTATAAAAAAGAGGAAGAACAATGAAAAGATTAATGGTACTTACAGGAGGTGGTGATTGTCCAGGACTAAATGCAGTTATAAGAGCAATAGTCAAAAGAGCCTCAAAAGAAAAAGATTGGGAAGTTATTGGTTGTATTGAATCTTTTAATGGGGTTTTAAGAGAGCCTACTGAAATCATTGAATTAAATGAAGATTCTGTTAAAGGTATATTAGTTCAAGGTGGTACTATTCTTGGCACAACTAACAAAGGTGGTCCTTTTTCTTATCCTGTTAAAAGTCAAGATGGAACATGGACTACGGTTGATGTTTCAGACCAAATGATAAGAAAACTTGAATATCTTGGAGTTGATGCAGTTATTAATATTGGAGGAGATGGTTCGCAAAGAATATCTAAACGTCTTTATGAAAAAGGATTAAATATTATAGGCGTACCAAAAACAATTGATGATGACTTATCTGCAACTGACTTTACTTTTGGTTTTCAAACAGCAGTTCAAATAGCAACAGAAGCAGTGGACAAACTTGTTACCACAGCAGCAAGTCATAATAGAGTATTTATTTTGGAAGTAATGGGAAGAGATGCAGGTTGGATTGCTCTTCATTCTGCTATTGCTGGTGGAGCTGACATATGTATTATACCAGAAATTCCTTACAATGTAGAAAAACTTAAAGAAAAGATAGCGACAAGATATAAGAAAGATAGAGGTTTTTGTATTATCGTTGTAGCAGAAGGAGCAAAAAGTGCACAAGGCAAACGTGTAGGAAAAGAATCACAAGAAGTGGGATATGAAAATTTCCGTTTAGGCGGTATTGGAGAAGCACTAAAACAAGAGCTTGTTGATTGTGGTGTAGAACATGATATAAGAGTATCTGTTCTTGGTCATTTGCAAAGAGGTGGCACTCCTATTGCTTTTGATAGAATACTTGCATCAGAGTTTGGAGTTAAGGCATTTGAACTTGCAATGGCAGGAGATTTTGGTAAGATGGTAGCATATCGTCAGCCTAATATTATCGCAGTAACTTTGGAAGATGCCCTAAAAGAACCTCATCTTGTTACAGAAGATAGCGATTTAGTTAAAACAGCAAAAGGTTTAGGTATTGAATTTGGCGACTAAGAAAATAAACAAAAAAATAACGAAGAAATATTGACAATAAAATAAAGAGATATTTTATTAAAACGAAGAAATAATTAAAAAAATGGAAGAAATAAAAAGAGCTTTAATATCAGTATTTTACAAAGATGGTTTAGAAGATATTGTAAAGAAATTAGCTAGTTTGAATATTGAAATATATTCTACTGGGGGAACGTATAATTTTATTAAATCACTTGGTGTTGATGTTAAGACTGTTGAATCATTAACGTCCTACCCTTCTATTTTAGGTGGAAGAGTAAAAACATTACACCCAAAAGTTTTCGGTGGTATTTTGGCAAGAAGAGATAACAATGAAGACAAGCAACAATTAAGTGAATATTCTATACCTGAATTTGACTTAGTTATTGTAGATTTGTATCCTTTTGAGCAAACAGTGAAAAGTGGAGCAAGCGAAGCAGATATTATAGAGAAGATAGATATAGGTGGTATTTCGTTAATAAGAGCCGCAGCAAAAAACTACAAAGATGTGTTAATTGTTCCTTCTGTTGAAAGATACGCTGAACTTATGGAAGTATTAAATAAAGATAATGGTAAAACATCTATTGAAACAAGAAGACGTTTTGCAACTTATGCTTTTCTTACTTCTTCACATTATGACACAATGATTTTCAACTATTTCAATCAACAAACATCTCTTGATGCTTTTACTCAAAACTATTACAATCCAACATCATTGCGTTATGGAGAAAATCCTCATCAAAAAGGTATGTTCTTTGGTAATCTTGATGAAGACTTTGTTCAACTTCATGGAAAAGAAATATCTTATAATAATATAGGAGATATTGATGCAGCATGCAATCTTATTGATGATTTTTCTGAAACAACATTTGCTATAATTAAACACAATAATGCTTGTGGAATTGCAACAAGAGATACTTTAAACCAAGCATATATTGATGCTTTGGCTTGCGATCCTGTTTCTGCTTTTGGAGGAGTATTTGTAACAAATAGAAATATAGATATTACAACAGCAGAACAAATGAATAAGATGTTTATGGAAGTATGTATTGCTCCTTCTTATGATAAAGATGCCTTAGAACTTCTTTTCTCAAAGAAAAATCGTATCATACTACAAAGAAAACAAATAAATAAGAATAAATATACTTTTCGTAGCGCACTCAATGGTGTTCTTTTCCAAGAGAGAGACACTAAGGTTGAAACTATTGAAGAAATAAAATCAATAACTAATAGACAATTTACTGACAAAGAAAAACAAGATTTAATTTTTGCTAACATTTTGGTTAAACATACTAAATCTAATGCTATCGTTATTGCCAAGAACAGACAAATACTTGCTTCTGGTACAGGGCAAACAAGTAGAGTTGATGCTTTAAAACAAGCTATTGAGAAAGCAAAAAGTTTTGGTTTTGATTTACACGGAGCTGTTATGGCATCAGATGCTTACTTCCCATTCAAAGATTGTGTAACAATAGCACATCAAGAAGGTATTGATTTAATCATTCAACCTGGTGGAAGTATAAGAGATAAGGAAAGCATAGATTTTTGTCAAGAGAATAATATGGCAATGGCTATGACTGGTTTTAGACATTTCAGACACTAAAAACACAACTTTTTTAAAAAAAATTAAGAAAATTGTAACAAAAGAAAAACAATTACGTAATAATAGAAAAAATTAAAGAAAATATATGGGTTTATTTTCATTTTTAACAAGAGAAGTAGCAATAGATTTAGGAACAGCTAATTCTATTATAATATGCAATGATAAAGTTGTAGTTGATGAGCCATCAATTGTAGCTATTGACAGAACGACTAAAAAAATCATTGCCGTTGGGAAACGTGCAATGCAAATGTATGGCAAAACACACGACAACATTCAAACAATACGTCCATTGAGAGATGGAGTTATTGCAGATTTTGATATGGCTAATGATATGATTAAAGAGCTTATCAAAATGATTCCAACAAGAAAATCAATTGTTCCACCTGCATTAAAGATGGTTATTTGTATTCCTTCTGGTATTACAAACGTAGAAGAAAGAGCAGTAAGAGATTCTGCCGAACAAGCAGGAGCAAAAGATGTTCGTTTGATTCATGAACCAATGGCTGCTGCAATAGGTATAGGCATTGATGTTCTTGAACCTGTTGGTAATATGATAATAGATATAGGTGGTGGTACAAGTGAAATAGCTGTTATTGCCTTAGGTGGTATTGTTTGTAATAAAAGTATAAGGATTGCAGGAGACGAATTCAATCAAGATATTATTGAATATATGCGTAAGCAACACAATATTCATATTGGAGAAAGAATGGCAGAAAAGATAAAAATAGAAGTTGGAGCAGCAATACCTGAACTTGATAATCCACCAGAAGATTATGCTGTTCAAGGAAGAGATGTCTTAACTGGTATTCCAAAAGAACTTTATGTTAATTATAAAGAGATAGCACATGCTTTGGATAAAAGTATTGCCAAAGTTGAAAGTGCTGTTTTGGAAGCCTTAGCAATGACGCCTCCAGAACTTGCATCAGATATTTATCACACAGGTATTTATCTTGCAGGTGGCGGTTCTCTTTTAAGAGGGTTGGATAAGAGAATTGCATCTAAAACAAAACTTGCTGTTAAGGTTGCTGATGATCCATTAAGAGCCGTTGCAAGAGGAACAGGTGTCGCTTTAAAGAATTATGATAAATACACTTTCTTAATTAAATAAAGAAACGTTACGTAATTAAATAGAATAATAAAATGTTTTTGAGTAAGTAGTTGTATTAATTTATGACTACTTTTTTTATTTACAATATCCTTTTCAAACATCAATGAAATGGATTAAAGAACTATTTTCTTCCCTCTTAATCCTATTTCAACAAAACAAAAAGACAACTATTTTTTTTAATAATTCTTTCTTTTCAACTTTCAACAATATATCATTAGATGTAAAATCATTAAAATTAATAGAACCATCTATATCATTTTGAGAATATAAATTAAATTCAACAAAAATAAAAATAACTATCAATACTATTTTTTTCATAAACATTATTTCATATATGTTTTATTAAACATTTCACTATACTTATTTTATATTATTAATTTAACTTTTATTAATAAAAATATCTCCTAAACTATTTTTTATTTAACAAAGAATTAAAATATCAATTTATAATTTAAATACTTTCAATTTTAATCTCGCAAAGGATTTACACTACCTTTAATAATTTCTTCCTTATTCTTTAATTCTATTGGAATAGCAACCTTATAATATTTTGTTATCTTCGGATTCTTTTTTGGGAAAAAATCATCTCTAATTAAAAAAACAGCAAATTTATTAGTTTTTAATTTAGAATATGATAATCCATTTTTATTGGTTTTAATGTATTCTCTATTAAAATGATTTATTGCTCCTTTTTGCCAAGTATAATCATTTAATAACATCTTATTGATATGAGAAAAATAATAATCTTTTTCAATTATGTTTTGATTTGAAAAAATATAAGTAACCAGGGATATATAATTATAACAAATATCTGAAAATAATAAACTATCACTTGAAAAATTTCTATCTGTTATTCTATTAAGATATACTTCTGAAGAAATATAAAACAATACTTGATTTGATTTTTTCCAAAAATATAATCCTCCATAACTTAATTTAAAATCATATTTTATAAGTATTGGTTGTCTTATAGTAATAGTATCAACAAATATTATCTTCTCCTTAAATACTTTTAAATCATTTTTAACTATTTGTGATTTTGTAATAATAGACAAAAATAATATTGTTATAAAACAAAATATTTTAATACTTAATTTTACCATTTCTTTCTTATGAATTATTCTTACCCATAATTTTTTCTTTCTTTTATTGCAAAAATACAACTTTTTTTCAATCTCTTACTAAAACGTTGTTATAATTTTCTAAAAGAAAAAATTCTTCCTTTGTTTTATTATGACCAAACAAAGTTTTATTTTCTTTGGGTCAAACAATAGTTTCAAGATTTTTTATTCTCTCTTACCTCTATAAACTATCACTGTAACTAATATACTACCGCATTTTATCAATATACAAAACAAAATCATTGAATTTATCTTCAAAGATAAAATTTCCTTTAGTTAATTCTATATATATATCTTCTGTATAAATCCAATCATACTTTACTATACTTACTTTTAATGAAGGACCATCAGAGTGACTAATCTCGTAATCATTAGTTTTATTGTATTCATCTTCAATTAAATTAGTTTTTATAAAACTATTCTTGGAGATAAAATAGAAATAAATAACTTCAGTTAAATAATCAATAGTATCTGCATCTAAAATAACTCTTTTATTAATAATCTCTGATTTAGACTTATAATCAAATTTACTATTTTCTAAAACAATAGAATCTTCATAAATTAAAATGTGTTTTCCCTCTAATTTATATGACACATAATAATTTATGTCAATACAATTGATTAACTTTTTATTAAAAACATTATATCTTATTGTATTCAGAAATTCAATCTTTTTACTTTGAGAGAATGAATTCACGCTATAAAGTAATATAACTATTAATATTATACGTTTCATTTTTTGTCTTCTTAAAATAGTATCTTACACTCATTCAATATCACAATTAAACAATTCTATCTTTTTCAAATCGTTTATCTTTATCATATTGTGTTTTAATGCATCATTTGTAGATATAGTGGTTACATTGTAAATTTTTTTAACAACATAAAAGTCTTTTCTATTTACTTCTTTTCTATAAATGAAAGGACAATAGCAGTAATCATCTTCCTTATATTGAGACATATCTTCTTTTTGTTTTCGTATAAAAAAGTCTTGAATGGAATCAAAAACATTTGTGTATTTGACAAACTCTCCTTCTATTTCAAATGCTGAATATACCCCTCTTTCTCCTAAATAGAATTCTCCTCCTGTAACATAATAGTGTGTCATACTACCTTTCAGTTCTGTTGTATATTTGTTGTATTTTGTAAGTCTTATGTTGTTCGTAGAATCAGATTCAATTAATTTATCATTAAATATATTGCCAATAGTAGCTGCTAAATCAGGATATATATTTATTATATTATTATTCCATTCTTGTCCTAATCCTTCTCCTAAATAATACATTTTATTATTAATTATTATATATGAAATAGAATGTTCAAAAAAACCGCCATTTGCCAACACATAATCAACAATAACTGTCGCTTTTAGTTTTTCAATTTTCACTTGTTGTGCTATTGTAAATAATGGAAATAACAGAACAACAATTATACAATATTTTCTCATATTAATTTCCTTTTATTGATATAGTTTCAATTCCTTGTTTTGTTTTTCTTTGTTTCATTATTTTTTCTATCAGAGTATCTCGTTCCATAGTAATTATAATATGTCTCGTGGTTTTTCATTCCTATATAGTTATGTAATTTCATTCTTTCCATAAGAAAACTTATTTATTTCGCCACAAAGGTAGTTATTTATTTTGATTTAAAAGAAAGAATTGTTATTTTATTTTTATTTACTTATAGAAAAAGGACTACAAAATCCAGTACATCTATTTTCTTTTTGCGATGTACTGCCAGTACATTAGCAATGTATTATCAGTACAACAGCAATGTATTATCAGTACATTAGCAATGTATTACCAGTACATCAGCGATGTATTTTATTCTTTCTTTATTCTATTAAAATGGATTGCTATTCTAATTCATTATAACAAAGTTTCAATTTCTTTATATCTCAAAAAAAAGACCATCTCTAATAATAAAGACGGTCTTTTGTTATTTACTTAAAGCTATAATTTTGTTTTAGTCGCCAAGAGTTGCAACCATAACAGCTTTAATTGTATGAAGACGGTTTTCTGCTTCATCAAAAACAATACTCATATCGCTTTCAAATACATCTTCTGTTACTTCCATAGCAGATAAGCCAAACTTCTCGTGAATATCTCTACCTACTTTTGTTTCAAGGTTGTGGAATGCAGGAAGACAATGAAGAAATTTAACTTTTGGATTTCCTGTCTTTTTAACTACGTCCATATTTACTTGGTATGGTTTCAAAAGTTTTATTCTTTCTGCCCATACTTCTTCTGGTTCTCCCATTGATACCCAAACATCTGTATAAAGGAAGTCGCAATCTTTCACTGCTTCTGCAACATCTTCTGTAATAGTTATCTTAGCACCTGTTTGTTTTGCTATTTCTTTACATTGAGCAATAAGTTCAGGGCTTTGCCAACATTGTTTAGGTGCAGCAGCTCTAAAATCCATTCCCATCTTAGCAGCTCCAACCATAAGAGAATTTCCCATATTGTTGTGAGCGTCGCCAAGGAAGCAGAACTTAACTTGATGAAGTGGTTTATCTATATGTTCACTCATTGTAAGGAAATCAGCAAGTATTTGTGTTGGGTGAAATTCTGTTGTAAGACCATTCCATACTGGAACTCCTGCATATTGTGCAAGTGTTTCTACTGTTGATTGGTCAAAACCACGATATTCAATACCATCATAAATTCTTCCAAGTACACGAGCAGTATCTTTCATACTCTCTTTTTTACCCATTTGAGAGCCACTTGGTCCAAGGTATGTTACATTAGCACCTTGATCCATTGCTCCTACTTCAAAAGAACAACGAGTACGTGTTGAATCTTTTTCAAACAATAGTACTATGTTTTTACCTTTAAGTGTTTGTGTTTCTGTTCCTGCATATTTAGCACGTTTCAAATCACGAGCTAAGTCCAACATATATTGGATTTCTTTTGGTGTGAAGTCTAATAATTTTAGAAAACTTCTGTTTCTTAAATTAAATGCCATCTCTTTTTTCTTTTTTTTATTTGTTAATTATTTTATTTCTTAATGTTTTTAAAGTTATTATAATCTTTAAAGTTATTTTTTATTATTATTTTATATCATATTTTTGAATAAAATCAATAGAAGCATGAATCAATTTATACATCACCTCATCATTTTCAACAAAATGTACTGTCTTTCTATATTCTTTAACAAAGTCTTCTATAACTTTTGAAGAATGAAGTTTTGTCATTTGTTTTCTAAAATCAAAAGCTTGTGCTCCATTGAAAAGCTCTATTGCAAGTACTTTTTCTGTATTATTTACTACACGATAAAGTTTTGTTGCTGCATTAGAACCAAAACTTACATGGTCTTCTTGTCCTTGGCTACTGTCTATTGTATCAACAGAAGCTGGCATACAAAGTTGTTTGTTTTGACTAACAACACTTGCTGCTGTATATTGTGGTATCATAAATCCAGAATTAACACCTGGTTTTGCAACAAGGAATGAAGGCAAATCTCTCTTTGCTCCTATTAATTGATATGTTCTTCTTTCAGAAATACTACTCAACTCACTTACTGCAATTGCAAGGAAGTCTAAGTTAATTGCAAGAGGTTCGCCGTGGAAGTTACCTGCTGAAATAACCATATCTTCATCAGGAAATACTGTTGGATTATCTGTTGCTGAATTGATTTCTGTTGTTATTATGTCTGCTACGTGATTTATTGCATCTTTACAAGCGCCATGAACCTGAGGAACACAACGGAAAGAATAAGGGTCTTGAACATGTTGTTTATGTTGTTTGATTATCTCGCTTCCTTCCAAATATTCTCTTATTCTCTTTGCTGTCTCTATCTGTCCTTTATGTGGACGTACTTGATGTACTTCATCAAAGAATGGCTCTATTCTTCCATCAAATCCTTCCAATGAAACAGTCATAATAAGGTCTGCCATCTTGCTTAGTTTCTTTGCCTTCAAAACACAATAAACAGCAAAAGCACTCATAAATTGTGTTCCATTAAGTAATGCTAATCCTTCTTTACTTTGCAATTCAATAGGTTTCCAGCCAAATATCTTATTTAACTCTTCTCCACTTATTCTTTTGCCTTTGTAATCTACTTGACCAAGACCAAGAAGAGGCAAACACATATGAGCAAGAGGTGCTAAATCTCCACTTGCACCTAATGAACCTTGTTGATAAACTACTGGATAAATATCATTATTAAAGAAATCTACTAAACGCTCTACTGTTACAAGCTGAGTACCGCTATGTCCATAAGAAAGTGATTGAATCTTATTTAATAGCATTAGTTTTACTATTTCTTTTGGTACTTCTTCTCCCACACCACAAGCATGACTCATTACAAGATTTTTTTGTAATTGAGAAAGTTGCTCATTGCTAATACTTATGTTACATAAAGAACCAAAACCTGTTGTAACACCATATATAGGTTCTTTTTGTGTTTTCATTTTATTATCCAAATACTCTCTGCATTTGGTAATACGTTTTTTTGCCTCATCAGACAAATCTATCTTAATACCTTTTCTTAGTATCTCATCTACTCTCTTTAAAGTCAAGAGTTCAGGACTAATATGATGAATCTCCATATTTTTATTTATTTTATTTTTATTTTCAATTTTGCAAAGATACAAAATATTGTTTGAATAGAGAAAAAAAGGCCACTACCACAAAGACAAACGTTGTTCTTTTGGTATAAACATCTTTTCGTTTGGTTGTACATTGAAAGCATTGTACCAAGCATCTATATGAGGAAGTGCTCCATCAACACGCCATCTACCAAGTGAATGAGGGTCAGATTTTGTTTGGTTTCGTATTGCTTTTTCTGTTATATTACTTGCCCAAACTCCTGCATAAGCAAGGAAAAATCTTTGATCTGGTGTAAAACCGTCTATATCTTTTAATGGATTATCTTTTGTTGCATTCTTATAAGCATTGAAAGCTACTTGTAATCCGCCGTGGTCTGCAAGGTTTTCTCCAAGAGTAAGGTCTCCATTAGCATTAAGATCTGGAAGTACTTTTATTTTTGAGAAAAATTCTGCATATTTCTTTGTTCTTTCAATAAATTGTTGTCCATCTTGTGCTGTCCACCAATCTGTCATATTTCCTGTTTTATCATAATGACGTCCTTGATCATCAAATCCGTGAGTCATCTCGTGTCCTATTACAACACCTATTGCTCCATAATTGAAAGCATCATCTGCGTTAGGATCAAAGAATGGATATTGAAGTATTCCTGCTGGAAAACATATCTCATTTGTTGTGGGATCATAATACGCATTAACTGTTTGTGGATTCATTTGCCAACGGTCTTTATCTACTGGTTTGCCAACTGTACGAGAAAGTTCGTCCATCATATGAAACTCTTGACAAGCCATTATATTTTCGCAGTATGATTTGCTTGGGTCTATAACAAGTTTTGTCATATCTGTCCATTTGTTAGGATAACCTATCTTTACATAAAAAGCATTTAACTTGTCTAAACCTGCTTTTTTTGTTGCTTCGCTCATCCAATCTTGTGCTTGTATTCTTTGTCCAAGAGATATTTGAAGATTCTTTACAAGTTTCTCCATTCTCTCTTTTGATGATGCAGGAAAATATTTTTCTACATAAATCTTTCCAAGAGCTTCTCCCATCTGTCCTTCTACTTGATTAGTAGCACGTTTCCATCTTGGAGTATTTTCTTTCTTTCCTGAAAATGTTTTACCAAAGAAATCAAAGTTTGCATCTACCACCTCATCGCTAAGATAATTAGAATAAGAAAGAATTACATCCCACTCTAATATTGCACGATATTCTTCTGGTTTTATTGTTGCTATTACTTTGTTTGCTCCATCAACAAATGAAGGTTGTCCTACTACTAAGTCTTGATAATCTTTGCTATTTATATCAAGAGCTTGCATTTGTTTTACAAGAGGTATGTTTGGATATTTTGCTTCAAAATCTTTTGCTGTCATCTTGTTGTAGTTTGCTTCTACATCTCTTAGCTCTGTTTGAGATTTAGAAACTTTTGCCAAAGATGTCTCAACTTTCATGATAGCATTCATCTTCTTTGTTGCTTCTTTTTCATTGAAACCAAAGATTTTAAACATACGAACGATATGTTTTTTATATGCTTCACGTATTGCTTTTGTTGCGGGGTCATTATCCAAATAATATTCTCTTTCTCCAAGTTGAATACCACCTTGATATACTGTTAAGATATTGTTTTTAGCATTCTTTTGATCTGCTCCAAAGCCCATATACATAAACTCTTGCATTCCCATCTTGGCATATTTCAATTGCATTGCAAGAAGGTCTTTGTTTGTCTTTGCTTTCTCGAAGTTCTTTATTATAGGCATAACTGGCTTAACTCCTTCATTGTTTCTACGAACAGAATCCATTGCAAGTTTATAAAGGTCGCTTAGTTTTTGTTCTGTTGTACCTTTTGTATAAGAATTCTTTAATAACTCGCCAAGAATAGAGTTTATTCTTTCTGTGTTGTTCTTTGCAAGTTGGTCAAAACTACCAAAACGAGAATATTCTCCTGGTAAAGGATTATTTTTCATCCAACCACCGCATGCAAACTCATAAAAATCTTCTGCTGGCTTTACGCTTTGATTAAGATTTTTAAGGTCTATACCTGATTTTAATGGTGCTTGTCCCATTGCTGCTATTGAAACAGAAGCAAAAAGCATCATAGGTATCAATTTTTTCATCTTCATATTTTTATATCTTTTTTATTTGTTAATATTCATAAATAAAACGAGTTGCAAAGTTAGTTATTTTTTCAACTCCAACAAAAAAATGTAAGCAAAATTAATTACTTACATTCTTGTTTGTTAATAGTCATTATAATTAAATATCAAAATCATGATGACCAAAACCAAGTATGAAATCAAATATCATACCTAAAGCTATTAAAAGTCCCATCTTTTTTATACCTCCCCTCTATCTATTCTTAATTATATTTATATCAATTATTATAGTATTATTTATCAAATAGTTCTCCTTTAACATTACTCTCACTAACTTTATTTAAATTACAAAGATTAGTAAAACTAACATTTCCATTTCTGTATGTATAAAAATTCTTTTCTGTTAAAAGTATGTAGTGCCATTGTCTTAAATCTCTATCTTCTTTTGGTAACGAGTTTATTCTTTTACACCAATCTATCATTGCTATTTGTTTGCTTTTAACATTCTTGTCTTGTTTCTTATCTTCTCCTTTTGTTTCTATAATAAATATATCTTTATCTGTTTTAGCCATAAAGTCTGGTTGATAATAAGCTAAAAGTCCATCTTCTCTTTCATAAAATACTTGTGCAAAAAGATGTCTATTCTCACTTATCTTTATAAAACTCTCTACTTCTGCTTGTGAATCCAAATATTCTATAAATGCTTTTTCTAAACCTCCTTTATTACTTGGATATGATAGACGCTCATAAATAGATTTCGTAACTTTTAATGATTTGCCTTCTCTCATTGGAAGACTACTAACTTGAGAGAAATATTGTTTTTCTACTATTGCTTCACTTATATCCACATTATTCTGCATCTCTATTATAGCTTTGCTTACCTGCTTTACTATATGTTGAGTTGCTATTCCATTATTTGCTAAAAGTATCTTCCAATTATAGTTTTCAAAAGGATTAAATGGTTGGTTAAATAATCTTGTCCTAATAAAAGAGTCTATTATTCCAATTATTCCTGCTTCATTTATTTGTAACATAGGAAAACTACTATATTTTCTACTATCTTTTGTTACACGTTCCATTCTTTGAGTAATTGTAATAAGTATCTTTTGCAAGTATTGATTATATGTATCTGCCTTAAATAAATCTTCATTTACTCTATATTCTCCAAAATGAGAATCTGCTGGCACTATTACATGAGAAGAAAACACCTCTCCTTTTTTTGCAAGTATATTTTGGAGTTGTTCCAAAGTATATAAATCAAAAGGTTGTAATTTATTTATGTCTATATCTTTTGGCGTTATTGTTTCTTCTTTATCTTTAATGATTATAGGGAAGAACATATCATATTTTTTGTAGTCTTCTTTTAATGGTACACTTATCATATCAGAGCAAGCACTATTAAGAGCACTATCATCTGTTTCAATAGTAGCAGGATTATCATCTAACAAGTCTTTGTAGAAGTCAATAAATCTTGGGTGTTCAATAATTGAAAGCATATCTATATAAGAATTAGGTTTTTCTTTATTATATATTCTATTACGGTTTTCTATCTTTTCTTCTTCATATTCTTTCTCTCTAAACATCAATCTAAGTCCTCTACCTATTATCTGTTCCAAAAGTATGTGGGATTCACTTGCTCTTAGAGGAACAATAACACATATATTATTTACATCAAAGCCTTCTCTTAACATAAGAACTGAAATGATTACCTTTGGCGATGAATATTTATCTACATTAAAAAGTCTTTCTTTTATTTCAAGCCATTGTTTCTCTCCCACTTCTCCTTGTTTTGTACTATCTATACTAAGTATATCATCTTCATTTAATCCTTTATCTCTAAGATATTGTTCAACAACAGAAGTAATGCTTGTATCTTCACAAACAACCATCATCTTAGGATATTTTGTTGTTCCAAGTTTAACGAAACTATCTTCAAGAATCTGTAATTTTGCTAATCCAGCCGAAAGCATTAGTTTTTGTCCATCGCTTAACATCTTATCTTTTCCTGTACCTTCTGCTTTGTAGTTCAATTCTCCTATATCTGCTATTTCTTGTCTATTATCAATAAGAAGTGTTTTTACTTTTCCTTCTCTCATTGCTGTTTTAAGGTCATAGTCAATAACTATATGAGGAAAATAGTTTGTCTTTTTGTTTTTACCACTACCAACTTCTGTATAGGGCGTTGCCGAGAAATCTATTTGAAAGAAGAAATCTTTATTCTTTGATATCTCATTTATTCCTTGTTGCCATTGAACCTCTTCTTTTTCTCCGTCTTTCTTATTGGTATGTATATGATGAGCCTCATCATTAATTATCATAAGGTCTTTAAATGAACTAAGATAATCTATTTCTCCACCTCTAAGATATTGTCTATCTAATACATTCAAATCATTTCCATCACTTTTACTTGGTCGTGCAGGCAATATATCTTTTACTATATTAGAGAAATCATTGTCTTCTGCTGTTTCATCTGTTCCTTCATTATCTGTTTTAAGAAATAAATGCCAATTAGTTATACCAATAAAACCATCACCAGTTACTTTTCTTGATATATCTTCTTTGGCTACTGTGTTTTGTTGTATAAAAGAATATACCTCATCTCTATATTGTGGAGGAATAAAAAGAGATTCATTTTGATAGAAGTCATTTTGATGAAAATCTCTTTCTCCTCTTTCGTTTATCTTACCAAGAAAAGCATCAAGAAGTCTATCATAAACTATAAGTCCAGGTGCAATGAAAAGAAAACGTTTTGTGAATAAACCACTTTTGTCTTCTTCTTCTCTTCTCGCATTGAGTACTTGCCATAAAACAAGAGCATGCATAACCCAAGTCTTGCCTGTACCTGTTGCCATCTTAACACAATATTTTTGAAAGTTGTATTTGTCTTCTTTTAATTCTGCCATATTTATTAATGGCAATTCACTTGGGCAAAACTCTTTATACATTTCAAATACTGTCTTTATCTTCATTACTTCGTGAAGATAAATAATATTAAGTATTGCTTGTCTTTGTCCTCTGTGGAAGTTCTTCTCTCTTAACTCTACAAATGATTCATCAAACCAATATCTTAATAAGTCTTTTGTTGTTGGAGTTACATTTTCTAACATCTCTCCACTTGAAAAAGACTCATTTGCTCTTTCTGTTATTCTTTTTGCTAACAATAACTCTTCCATAACACACCTCCTTAACAATTAAATATCTTTTATTACCATACTTTCAAAGCCAAACACATCAACAGCCTTAACACATATTGTTCGCTTGTCTTTCTTCTCAACTCTTATACTTGCACAATAAATGCAATGTAAAGCATCATTATCATTTTCTGTATTCTCTCTATAATCTTGCCAAGTACTACGAAAAGTCTCTCTGTCATAATCTGGGTCAATACTCCAATACTCTATTAATGAAAGAGGGTCTTTTTCATAAACACTTATTAGTTTCTCTTTGTCTTTAAAGTCAAGCGGTATATTATCCGGAGAAAGAAGTATATAATTATCAAGACTTACTTTTATTATCTCTTCCCTTTCTTCATAACCTTTTTCTTTCTCTATTGGTTTTATTGTTAAATATTGCAATGAAGAAAATCTTATATCATGGTTTTTAATCAATAAATCATATTGTTTCTTGTTTGACATCTTATCCAATAAGTCTGGTGGAATGACAAGCACTTCTACATCTTTATAAATGTTTATTGCTTGCGATATATCATAAGCAAAGTTCCAACCAAGCACAACTACTTTATTCCAACCTCCTCCAAGAACTGTATTTTTCATCTCTTGTGCACGTTTTATGGTTGCTTGTCCTGTAAGTTTATTAGGAGAATCTACAATGACAAGTGTACGGCTTTGTTTTATGTAGCCTACATTCCTATCTGAATACTCTTCTACTGTAAATGGCGTTGCTCCATATAAGCAAAGAATTACTTGCGAAAGGTCGCCTACTCGCTTAAATAACTTACTTTGATTAAATGCTTCTTTTTGATAATCTCCTATTGATTGATATAGGAAAGGTTTTACTTCTTGGTCTATAAGTCTTTTTCTCATAACAAGCACAGACGGTTTGCCTATATCGCTTATTATCCATCTTCTTTTAAGCCTTTCTGCTACCGCTGCTGTTGTTCCACTTCCTCCAAAGAAATCTGCTACAACACTATCTTCATTTGTTGCTATTTCTATAAGTAATCTCAATAATCCTTCTGGCTTCTGTGTGGCATAACCTATTCTTTCTTTTGATAAATTAAGGACAGGTCTCATATTATATTGTTCTATTTTATCTTTATTTATTATAAAAGGTGCTCCTTCTAAAACATCTCTTAATATAGTATCAACATAATAATTGCCATTTGCATCTTGTTTTGATCCCATAAAAGGTTTTTCTAAGTATTGTCTCTCTATTTTTCCATTAATATTAAAAGAATTAGAATTTTTACAATAAAATAATATTGTATCGTGCTTCTTTGGTAAAGACCCTTTTTGTGATGCTCCACCACTTCTATAACTCCATACTATTTCATTAACAAAATTTTCTTTACCAAATATATCATCAAGTAATATTTTTATGTAATGTCCAACGTGCCAATCAATATGAACATAAATAGAACCTTTTTCTGAAAGTAACTCTCTCATAAGCACAAGACGAGGATACATCATTTTAAGATAAGATACTGTTCCGTCTTTCCATGTATCTGCATAAGCAAACTGTTCTATTACGGTAGGTTTTTGTGAAAGACTAACTCCTGGCAAAGAAACAGAAGTACGATAATCTGCTTTACTATCATAAGGAGGGTCTATATAGATAAGGTCTATCTTGCCTCTCATACTCTCTAATCCACTTGCTTTATCTCCTAATAGAAGTGCTTGCATTACAAGTAGATTATCTCCATAAATCAAACGATTATTCCAACCACTGTTTATCTCTTGAAAGTTCTTACCTTTGAAAGTACCACTCGTATCTTTCGCTGGCAACACAACTTCATTAGTTTGAAAACAAAGTTTTTTGTTGCTACTTAACCTTTCTAATATGTCTTCTGCTTCTTTTCTACCTTCTTTTGCTATAATAGGTAGTTCTTCTATTAACGATTTAGCCATACACTTTTTATTTTTTTGTGCGTTGACTAAATATTCAAAAAGAAAAAGCATAGAACGTAACTTCTCTTTTATAGTGTGGCACCTGATAAAGCCATATAAACAAAGAGAAAGCTACGCCTATGCCTATAACATAGACGTAAACTTACTTTGTTCAAGGCTTATAAAGAAAATTTATCAGGTTTTCACTATACTTGAACAAATAGCTAACGCTATTTTAATATATATTATACTATCAAACTCTATTGTTTGATGTCAAATCTAACACTTGACAAGTGCAAAGATATAAAAAAAAGAAGAAACTACCTTAATAATTCCTTCTTTTTGTATAAATGAGTGAAAAATACAACTCTTAATTATTGTTATATTATAATATTTTTCTAAATCAAAGAACTATTTTACTGTCTTTTGATTCTAATAAAATAGTTCTTTATTCTATTTTAATGAATTAAAGAACTATTTGAATACATTGCTAATGTACTATCAGTACATCGCTGTTGTACTGGCAGTACATCGCTAATGTATTTTTATGAAACTGCATTCTATCCTATTTCCCCTTTATTCCACCTCAATTAAACAAAAAAACAATGGCATTAAGTTATTATTCCTAACACCATTGTCTATTAATAGTCTTTAATTATGGTTATCTTTTATTTTGTTGTTGGAAGTATTTGCCTTGCTGCTGCCTTAGGGTTGTTTATTGTGTCGCAACCATTAACGCAACCACCATTACAAGACATAATTTCAATAAAGTTACCTTCACATTCGCCTTTTATTGCATATTGTTTCAACTGACGAATAGTTTGTTTGCTTATTCCATCAATAACAATATCTTCTATCTTGCTTGGGTCTTCTACTGTCTTTTTCACAGAATCAACAACACCACTAACCATCGCAAATCCTCTTCCGTGTCCAAGTATTGTAGAGTCAAGTTGCGTTGGTTCAAGTTCTGCTATGTTTATTTGCTTTGCCTTAAAGATTGCTTCCAACTCTTCATACGAAATAACATAATCCACATCATCATTTCTAAAACACTCACTACGCTTACCTACGCATGGAGAAATAAACACTGTTACCGCATCTTTAAAGTTCTCTTTAACATATTTTGCTGTGTATGCCATAGGAGAAAGAGTTGTAGAAACAAAAGGTTTCATCTGTGGAATATGTTTATTAACAAGGTTTATCCAAGCAGGGCAACAAGACGTAGTCATAAACTTATCTCCTTTTTCAAGTCTTTCACCAAGTTCTTTTGCTTCATTCTCTGTTGTTTCATTTGCTCCTTTTGCCACCTCTACAACATCAGAAAAGCCGAGCATTTTTATTGCTGTAATAACTTTTTGATAATCTTCTTTAAATTGACCACCAAGAGAAGGAGCAACCATTGCTATAACGTTCTTGTTTTGTCTTATCTCTTTGAAAACATCTAACATAAAACTCTTCTCAAATATAGCTCCAAAAGGACAAGCAACCATACATTTACCACAATATATACATTTCGTTGGGTCTATATGTTCTACTCCATTTTCATCTTTACTTATTGCACCGACAGGACATGCTTGTTCGCAAGGTACAGGTTGAAAAATTATTGCATGGAAAGGACATGCTTCCATACACATTCCACATGATATACATTTTGTTGGGTCTATATGTGCTTGACTATCCTCTGTTTTTGTTATTGCTTGTTTATGGCAGGCATAAGTACAAGGGTGTGCTATACAAGAACGACAAAGATTAGTTACTATATACGAACTCTTAACACAAGAAGAACAAGCCTCATCAACAACTGTTAGCATAACATCACTTTCTTTCTTTTGTCTTTGTTTTGCTTGTTTTGCATAAAGACTAAGAGGGTCAAGTTCATCTTTTTCATCGTCTATATTGTAACCAAGAACAGCCATTGCTTTATACTTTGTTACTGCTCTTGCTTTATGAATACAACAACGTGTATGCTTTGCTCCTCGTGGGTACATTTCAAGTGGAAGACGGTCTATCTTCTCTTCAATATTGTCATCAACAATCATCTTCGCCAAACGATAAAGTATCTCTCGGCGTATTTCTACTACATTATTTATTGTCATAAGTTAAAGATGTTTTTATTTTCGTTCAATACCAAGTTGTTTGTAAATCTCATCAAGGAGTTTATCTTGCGTACATTCTCCTATCAACACATCACCTACTTTTGCGTAAGGTGGTTTTGCAGAAGATTCATCTTTACTGCACCCAAGGCAAGCAGAGCCAAGGAATTTTACTTTATCTTTTATTTCATCTGGAACATAAAACTTATAGTTAGCAAGTTGTTCGCCACCTGCAATATAACAATATGTTCCAACACAAATTCTTACTGTTATCATATTTTTCTTTTATTTTCTTTTATAACGCTAAGAGTTGCCCCTTTGTTATTCATAACTATCTTTACAAGTTGTATTTTTCTAAAATAGTTCTATGTTCTTTTAATAGAACTTTCTTATTTTCTTTCTTTACCTGAATAAATAATTCCAATTTTTCTTTTGTTGACATTATTACTTCATCTTGGTTTACAATCCACCATTTATAAAATTTAATAGGATTATCCTTATATGGAATAACAGCTTTTATTAAACTATCATATCCTTTAAATTTTATTCTCATATTTAATCCTAAAACTGTTTTAAAATATTCTAAATGATTTGATCTTAATTTAGAAATTAATAAATCAAAGACATCAGTATTTATTTTCAATCCACATTTTCTTCTTTCTTTGTCAAAACTTATAGGATCTTTCATTAACCATTGCGATACTGTCATTGTCTTTGTTCCATCTTCTGTATCTATTGTAATTAAACTATTCAAATAATAATAGCTATTGTCATCAGCATAATATATATTAATATTAGTTTTTTGAGATATATTTTTTTGTTCTTCTATATCTATTTTTTTTATATTTTTCCTTAAATAGTCAATTATATTTATATCATTCTTATCCCCACCTTTGTATTTTATAAAAATAGAATCTATATCCTCTCCTAAAAAAACATCCTCTATAAAATCCCATCTATCTTCATTAGAAAATTTATTTAGAAAAAAATGTTGAAAGATCTGATTACTTATATTATGTTTTTCCTCAACTTGAGATAATAATGTATTTCTATATTTAAGATTAAATGCATCTCTTTCTATTTTAAAAGGATCATTAATACGAACGAACACCATTGGATTATCGCCTCCCTTAGCCTCAAAAACTCCCAACTCTAAAATTTCTAAAAGTTGTCCTAATCTAATATAATTATTTGCATTAGTATTTCCTTTTGTTACAAATTTTGTTGCAATATTATTTACATTATCTTTAAATAATATAGACAATCGTTTCAACAATAAATTAAAATTCTCCATATATCTATTATTATACACTCTGTATCGCTCTATTCCATCTACGCCCCTTCTTGATTGCAAGAAAGCATTATGTTCTATTACTCCAATATCTAAAAGCTGTCCAGAATAAGACGACAAAACAAATTGTACTATTTTTTTAGATTTACTTTTATCTTCAATAAAATTTCTTAATTTGTCATCAAATTCTTGTTCTGTAAAATAATCTTCTGATTTTTCAAAAATATTAGAGATATTAAAGAATAACATTTTTATTACATTATATGTATAATTATATTTCTGCATTAATTCAAATGAAATTCGTAATTGAGGTACTAACTCAATATCTTTTTCTTGCAATAACGTTCCCTCATAAAAGCTTTTCTTTAACATAGGGAAGCTCTTATCTTGATAACTTTTTATCCATATTTTATTTAAATCTAATTCTATTATCTTGTTCTCATTTATAGTGGTTATCTCCTTAATTGTTTTAGGAAAATAATAATAAAGTTTGCTTAGTCCTATATTATTAACCTTTGCATATACTTTTGCATACAAAGTTTTAGGTCTTGCTATTACAACATTAAATCTATTCTTTGCTAAATAATCTTTTTCTATCATCATTAAAGAAGTAAGAACTTTTTGATCTAAATCTATTGTCTCATTAAATATATGTCCAAAATCACTAGTAGACAATAACAAATTTCTCCTTTTATCATTTTTTAAATATATATTATATAATTTCTTTATAACTCCCCTTATTTGATAATGCCTTATAGACGACATTCCATATAATATATTACTATATGTCAAATCTTGCTGAGAATAATCTAATGTTGCGAATCCATGTATCCATTCTTTACGAGCTATTCTTCCTATTTCTTGTACATAATCAGCTAAAAGACCAGAAGGAGCATGATGATAAACAACTTGTATGTCTGAGATATCAACTCCCATACCAAACGCCTTTGTACAAACCATAACTTTTATCTCATTATTTTTAAAATTTCCATAAGCAAATTCTTTTTGATTAGAATCTAATGTTCCATAGTAACATGCTACATGTATTCCAACTGAATCTAAATTCTGTTTTAATAATTTAATCTGTTTTGTATATGGAGTATATACAATAGTTTTAGCACCTAATTCATTTATTTTAGTTATAAAATCAATAGTTTGTTGTAGTTTCTTCTTTTCATAACCTTTTGTGAAATTGTCATGATTGTTTATAACAAATTCAATATTATCTCTTTTAACTTGTCCTATAAAAATATATGGATTATGCATTTCTAAACTATCTATACAATCAAAAACCATATCATTTATTCCTCCATAAATAGCTGTTGCTGTAACAGCTATCATTGGAAAATAATAATTATTATATTTTCTGATTTTTCTTATATAATTACCTAAGAACCAATAATCAACTCTAAAATCTCTTCCCCATGTTGTTACTAAATGAGCCTCATCTATAACGAATAGTCCTATTTTCCTTTCTCCAATGAAATATGATATATCATAAGATAATAATAATTCAGGAGACATATATAATATATCTACTTCTTTATTTTTACATGCCTCTATAATTTTTTCTCTATCAGACAAAGTTAATTCACTATTTATAAATTGAGCTTTATTATATTTTCTATCATTTATAATTGCCTTTATTTGATCTTTCATTAAAGCTATTAAAGGTGATACAATTATAGTAATATCTCCATGTTGTGAAATATAAAAAGCAGGTAATTGAAATAATAATGATTTTCCAGCTCCAGTTGGTGCAGTTAAGAATAAATCTTTTGGCTGTTTATTCTGTTTAGCCTTATCATATTCTTTAATAATTGTATCTACTATTAAACCTTGTGAAATTTCTATGATTTCTTTATCTATATTTGGATTTCTATAAACTTGCAATGTTCTAAATTTAGCATTATCACCCCAATATTGTTTTAATAGTTGTTCTGTTATTTGATTAACTTTATAATCTTTTATTACATTATCTTCTTGAGATAACAAAACCTTACCGCCAAATTGTGTTAACAACCAATTAATTAATCTTAATTTATTTAAAATATACTCACTAAATGGTTGTTTATTATAAACTTTAACAATAACTTGTTTATTAAAATCATTTTCTCTTAAACAATTATTAACCAAAATATCTATAGAATATCTATCAGATGTAACATCAATTATATTATTATTTAAAGTACTATCTAAATAAGTTAATTCAATTTCTTCTGTAAATAAATCTATTACCATAAAATCATCATATGTTTTAATAGAATAATAACATCTATTTTCTACTTTTATCTGTTCTGTTTGATATATTGGTAAGTTTGATGGTCTTTCATCTTCATTATTAATATTTGAACACTCAAGGAACTCATAATTTTTAAGAGGGAATAATTGACGTAAATTATCTCTTATTATAATTATACGATCTCTAAAGAATGAAGGAGTAATATAATTTATCAAATAACTAAATTGAGGATATGAAATGATGTGATATTCTTTATCTTGGTTTAACTTAGTAAATATACTAGTAAACCATTTATTGTCAAATGTACTTTCGTTACCATTTTCATTAAAGGTTTCTTTATCTGCTATATATGTTTCAAAAATCTTTTCATCAACTAAATCTTCTATTCCTAAAAATACAAAAATCAAATTATGACTTTTTTCTAAATTTGATTTTATTAATGTTTCAACAATATTTGTATATAATCGTTGTATTTCTTTCTGTTTTGACATATCCTTTATTTACAAATTAATTATTACAATGGCAAAAATAATAAAAATAATTTAATATTTGTCTATAAAACTATAATATTTCATATTACATAGAACATACTTTTTGTTTATAACTATCACCTTATTTTTATACTTAAAACATATATTTAATTATCAACCTTTTACTAAAACGCTATTTTATTTTTTTATTTAATCGTTTTAATGAAATATTCCGTCGTTTTAATTCAATAAATTAATGAAATAATTTTATACAATATAATACGTTATAAAAAGAAACAAAAATTATGAAAAAAAACATTTTAGTTATAACTTTATTAGCAGCAAGTGTATTAATAGTTAGTAGTTGCAACAAGAAAGCAAAGAGTACTTCTTCAAGCGAAACATCAACAGAAACTATTTCAAACAAAGAGCAAGCAAAGCAAGAGATGAGTTTTGTTACAATAAAAAACCACATTAGTAACAAATATGCAGATGCTTCTTATTATGTTAATTATCCAGATAAGAATGATACAAGTCTTGTTGCAAAAAACATTAGACTTTGGGTTAATAAACAAATGGGCAACAAGTATAAAGGCAATCTTTCTAATGCTGACTCTATGATGAATTGGTATGAAAAGAAGTTTATAAAATCTTCTACCAAAGAAATAAAACAAGAAGGCCTTGATAATCAATATACTTCCTTTGATAGTATTTATCTTTCTTACAAAACTAATAAAGTAATTAGTATTGTTGCAGGCAATTATATTGATCAAGGTGGTGCACACGGCTCTTATGGTGAGATAGGAAACACTTTTAATATTTCAAATGGTAAGAGTTATGGTTGGAATATGATAAAAGATAAAAAGGCTTTAAGAAAACATATTAAAAGTGGTTTGAAGAAGTATTTTAAAGTAAAGACAGATAAAGATTTGATAGGACAATTATTTGGTGATATAAATCATTTCACGGTTAATTCTATACCACTTCCAAAGAATCCTCCTTATTTTACAAAAGACGGTTTATGTTTATCTTATGGTCAATATGAGATAGCTTGTTATGCTGCTGGTATGCCTTATGTTATCATTCCATTTAATCAACTTGATAATATATTAACACCAGAAGTATTAGAAATAATAAAATAAATATTATTAATCTACAATATCTTTTGGTCTGCCAACAACTGCGAGTCCGCCTTCTGCTGTTTCTTTATAAAGTGAAGGAAGGTCTTTGCCTGTTAGTTTCATTGTCTTAACAACCTTATCAAAAGAAATCATATGTCTGCCGTCAGACATCATAGCATAAAGATTAGCATCTAATGCTCTAAGTGCCGCAAAATGCCAAATCAGCCACATGTTGGTAAAGATTATTGACAATTAAACTATCATTTTAAATAACAAATAAAATTATTTAATAATTAACACAAATTTATTATAAGAAAATTATAAATCACCTATTGGCTGAATTAAATTTTAATAAGAATTTATATTTATAATTTTATATACCTCTAATTATTTGTCATTTAATATATAAATAGCAAATAAGATAGATTTTAAAGTGAAATTTGATAAAAATTCCAACATATATAAGTCTTTTCAACTAAATCTATTAAAACTAATTTATAGTTAATTATTATTAAATATTTTAATTTTATTTTGATATATAAATAAAATTAATAATAATGTTTTATTAATTCTATTTTCTCTAATTCCGCCAAAAGGTTATAAATTATACATTAATACATAAGAAACAGGTTTACTTATACAGACCTGTTTTTTTTAATATTTAAAAACGAAGACGGAATGTTAAGGATATATTATTTCTTGCCATCTTTGGCAAATTATACATTGTTTCTTTTGGCTCATTTTTAATTATCATTGGAGCATATCCTAATGCTATTCCTGAATTTTTATACCAAAATACCATTCCAATAGAAATGCCATAATTACACCAATACCCATTATATTTTTCATAATCAAAATCTATTGTTTCATCAAGAAAGCCTATATTAGTACTAAATTGTATATTATTTTTTGTAAAAAAATAATATTCCAAACCACATAATCCTTCCCACGTATTCATTTTTGCATGAATATTATCATTTGCAGAAAAATCATTTCCCCTTAATGCATTTAATCGTAAATAAATAGCGAAATCTTTTAAAAAGAAAAAATTTACTTGATATCCTATTCCTCCTTGAAGCATTCTCATATTATTAAATTTAGCAATATTTGAAGATAAAAAATTATTCATGTTCCCTAAACCAGTTGCATAAGCTAATTGCATATTTACCTCTGCTGACATTAGATGTTTTTTTGTCTTTAATCCACATGTAGATGCAGATTGAGCATAAGAGCTAATGCTAATTACAAATAATACAATTAATAATAATGTTTTTTTTGCCATAATTTTATTATTTTTATTATTCTTAATAATTAATATGTATAGTAGAATCTTATGCATTCACAGTCACAGTTGCATCTTTATCAGTCATAGCCGCATAGAGGCTCGCTATAGTCCCGCAGTCTATAGCATGACCAACTAATGACCCAACTAAAGCTCCTACAGCGTCCCAACCTACCACACGCCAAAGACTCTTTTGAGTATTATGAAAATAATTATCATTCATCCAAAAATAAAGAGAATATCTAAAAGTTGCTGTAAATGAAAATATATTTTCTATATATTTTGGTGATATCGATATTTTACCATTTAAAATATTTTTTTCTACACTTATTATATAATCATAATATTCATTATATGATGTTTTCGGATTTTTAATATACATAGAAACTGTGGCTCTACAAATATTTTTAATACATTCTTTAGAAGAAATATCTATTGGTTGATTATCTATTAAATCAAAAAAGAAATTACAATCATTCTTATATAATGCTTTCAGCATATTATAGTTACCATTAGTATCAAAACCATTATCGTTAATGTATTTAGAACCAAAACTTACAACTTTATCAAAATTGCCTTTAAATGTATCTCCTGTTTTTGTTTCATAATCAAATATAGATATTAATAGTTGATTTAATAAAATATTATGTTGCTTCCCTATATAATCATAAGGATTATCTTTATTATCAGGATATGTAGATATACTTTTATAAATACGCTCCTCTTGTGTATGTGTTTCATTATTATCATTACATGCAACAAAAATTACTACTATTAATGTTAAAATTGCAAGACTAATACTTGTTATTAATATTTTTAATTTATTTATATTTTTTTTCATTTTATTTATTTTTTATTTCTTTATTCTTATAAATTTATTTAGATCTTATTTTTAGAGCGGGTGCAATAATAATTGTATAGAATGAATACAGAAAACAAATATTTGACACCCTAAAAGGTGTCAAGTTCATTTTTTCCTATCAACCATATATATTCAGAAGAATACATAATGTTACAAGCACCGTCATAATAAATTATTTGTGATAATTTTGTTCTATCACAAACACTGTTTACAAAATAAACAATATTATTTATTATGTTTTTATTTACTCTCACTTAGATTTTATTTTGTATTGAATGCAAAGATACACTATTGTTTTTATTCTTGCAATTTTTTTACATTTATTTTTTATTAATCTACAATATCTTTTGGTTTGCCTACAACTGCAAGTCCGCCTTCTGCTGTCTCTTTATAAAGTGAAGGAATGTCTTTGCCTGTTAGTTTCATTGTCTTAACAACCTTATCAAAAGAAATCATATGTCTGCCATCTGACATCATAGCATAAAGATTAGCATCAAGAGCTCTAAGGGCTGCAAAAGCATTTCTTTCAATACAAGGCACTTGAACAAGACCGCAAATAGGGTCGCAAGTAAGTCCAAGATGGTGTTCAAGACCTATCTCGGCAGCATATTCTATCTGTTGAGGAAAAGCACCAAAGAGTTGACAAGAAGCAGCGGCAGCCATAGAACAAGCAGAGCCTACTTCTCCTTGACAACCAACCTCTGCCCCAGATATAGAAGCATTGGTTTTTATCACATTTCCAAACACTCCTGCTGTTGCTAACGCCCATATAATCTGTTTATCCGTAAAACCGTGTTCTTTATGTAGATGATAAAGTACTGCTGCCAAAACGCCCGATGAGCCACATGTTGGTGCTGTTACTATCTTTCCTCCACTTGCATTGTGTTCTGCAACCGCAAGAGCATAAGCTTGAACAGCACAACGTCCATACAATGAACTCTTATAACTACGTGCTTTGGTATAATAAGACATTGCTTTTCTTCTTAAATGAATACTGCCTGGCAAAACACCTTCTTCTTGCAATCCATCTTCAACAGATTTTTGCATAACAATCCAAACCTCACTCAAATAATCCCATATATCACTCTCTTCATACTTTTGAACATATTCCCAAAACGTCATACCTTCTTTTCCTATAAATGAGAGAATATCATTAAGCGAATTGTGAGGATATATATGTTTTTCACTCTCAACAGTGTTTTCATCAGCAATCTTTCCTCCTCCAATACTATAAATTATCCAACTCTTAGTCTGTTTGTTGTTTTCATCAAAAGACTCATACTTCATTCCATTTGGGTGAAAAGGAAGAAAAACGCTTGGCATCCAAACAATCTCCGTCTTATCTTTACCAAGTACATCTATTATTGCTTTATCTGTCAAGTGGCCTTTGCCTGTTGCCGCCAACGAACCATACAACGTTACAACATATTTTTTTGCCATTGGCTCCATTTTCAAAAACTTTTCTGCTGCTCTTCTTGGTCCAATAGTATGTGAAGATGACGGGCCATTACCTATACGATATATTTTCTTTATACTTTCCATTTATGTTTTTGTTTCTTTTCTACTCAAATTAATTCTTTATTCTATTTTGCTATCTTTTTATTCTATTTCAATGTGAATTCAATACAAGAAAAAAATGAATAAGAAAAAGTATAAAAAGTTAAGTGATAACAAAATGACGAATATCTAACTTACGTTATTTATATAAATTCTATTCTAACATCTTTGAGTAAA
>JAKVOZ010000012.1 GCA_022482545.1 Bacteroidales bacterium | reverse complement strand
ATGTCTGAAATATTACCAGAATATGACAAGGACAGAGTTCATCTTTCTGATATGAAAAAATTGTTTTCTTGGTATAAGATTTTGAATGATAATAAAATGATAGACCTTGAACAAGAAAATGAAGAAAATCAAGAAAACGAGAATCAAGATAATTAGTTCTTTATTCTAATAAAATGAATCGCTATTCTAGTAAAATGGATTGCTATTCTAATAAAATAGTTCTTTATTCTATTTCAACGGAATAAGGAACTATTTTCTTTAATTATTATTATAGATTTTTTCTTCTTTATTATTTTTTATTTACCCTTAATTATTTCCAAGAAAGAGTGTTAATCATATTCTTTAAATCAAGTTTTATTTGTTTAATAACAGGAGCAATAGAGTCGTTGTTTGGGACTATGTTGTTATTTAAAGCAACACGAATAAAATTATGATTACTATCTGTTAGATAAAACTGATATGGAGAAACAACATCACGACCTTTTATCTCAAAAGTATTGCCAAAAACATGTTTAGTATTGTTTTGATATGCCTGAGAAACAATGCCAGACGATAATCTTTCGTGTTTTTTTAAGAAAGTATAACAATCTTTTACCGAAGCAGATAAGGCTGTTTTTGTATTTAAAGGTATATAACTTACATTAGCAACAAGATTATATTTTGTGAAATTGATGTTAAACCATTTGATGTCTTTGCTTTTGCTATCAAGAAACTCTATCTGTGCATAATCAGGATACTCAAACGTGAATGGTATTCTGTTATCAGAAAACATAACATAATGTGGTTTTTCTACGTCTATCCTAAGATATGTTGAAGGTTTAGGAATTTCTGGAGCCTTACTACAACAAGCAAAACACCATACCGTTAAAACAATTACTAAATATTTAAAAACAAATTTATACATAATATTTTTGGCATCTAAAATTAATTTATTATTTTTGCAAAGATAAACTAAAAAATAAGAATTCTTGCAACAAAAACGCAAAAAAAAGCGTCTGTATAAAAGATAACTAACAACTAGAGGATATTTTAATAATAAATTATAAAGATATTATGAAAAAAAGAGATATAGTTTTTTTAACGATAGTGCTATTTGTTTTAATGCTACCAATATGTGCTAAATCACAAATAACAGTTACTGCACCGACAGGCACAGTTAAGAATCTTTTAAGAAATTATTTTCTTGGACAAGGAATAGACCTTGACACAACTCAGCAAATCATTTTCAACGGTAATACAAACATACTTAGCAATCAAATAGGAATATTCACTAATCAAACAACGACAGCTGGCAATGTTCAAGCAGATAGTGGTATAGTTATGGTTACAGGCAACCGTATTGATGCGTCAAGTGGTAGTCATTCAGGTATTGAATCTACACATGTAAATATTGCAAGTGATGGTAATGATGTTTCACCTGCTCTATATAATCTTTATCATGGACAAGGAGGTACGAGAGATATGAATGATATTGCTTGTCTTTCTTTTACTATAATACCAAAGAATGACCAATTATCTTTTAAATATGTTTTTGCTTCTGAGGAATATCCAGGATTTGTTTGCAGTGAGTATAATGATATTTTTGGATTGTTTATCTCTGGACCATACGACAATAATAATAATCTAATGGCAGGAGGATATCAATATCATAATATAGCAGTTGTTCCAAATTCTACAACACCAGTTGCGATAAATACAGTTAATGGAGGCGTGTCAGCAGGTAGTGCAACACCTTGCATTTTAAGTAATACTCAATATTTTATTACTAACACAAACGATAATTGTAAGATGAATGGTTATACGGTATTGCTTGAAACAGAGAAAGTAAATGTTCAACCATGTTATAAATATAAGTTGGAACTTGCATTATGTAATATAGGAGACCATTCATATAATTCAGCCGTTTATCTTGCAGCTCACTCTTTAACAGCAAAGGTTATCAGCATAGATACTAATCAATTCACAAGTACATACAATAAACCATACACAAAAGGTTGTACTTGTATTCCTTTAAAAATAAAATCTAACTATACATCAGAAACAGATATAACATATAATATTGCAATGTCGGGAAGTGCAGTTAAAGGACAAGATTATGAATTGTATGACCAAGCTGGCGATGTTGTTGGTTCTACTTTAACAATCACACCGGGATCAGATACTGCTGAAATAAAGATATGCTTTCTTCATAATCAAAACAAAGCACCTCTAACAATAGATACTTTAAAACTTGTTACTGAATATGTAAATGATTGTACTCCACAAGATACTATTTTGTTATTTATGCAAGAGCCAGACACACTTACACACACTCTTTCTTTGCATAATAAAACATATTGCAAAGATGTTTTACCTGTTAGTCAGCCAATCATAGCAAATATTCACGGAGCAGTAGGACAAGCAAATATAACATGGACTTATAATGGAACAACAAAGAAAGATACTCTTTATCGTTCAATCCCAACTAATTTAGCCGAGATATTAGCCGACACTTTGCGACTTTCAATATATGAAGATACGCCGATGCCACTCGTTGTTTATATGGAGACAACGGATAACTGCGGAAGAATGGTAAGAGATACAGCAACGTTTAACGCTATTGTTGCAACAACAGATGCCAAAGTAAGTAAAGATTATATATGTGAAGGAGAAACAGTAACTTTGACTTGTCCTGCAACAGCACATTATTTATGGACAGCATCGCCTATGGATACTTTGTTAGTTAAGAATGATACCGTTCAACCAGCAAACGCAAAGCCAAGTGAGAACACTCTTTATACGGTTAAGATAACAGATGTTAATGGTTGCGTTGCAACAGATACAGTGAGAGTTTGGGTTATTCCACTTGTTAAAGCAAGAATGTATCTAAATCCAAAACAAACTACATTGTCTAATACTAATGTAGCATATCAAGATATAACAGTTGATGGAGTTTCAAGACAATGGGATTTTGGAGAGGGTACAACTTCAACATCAGCAACAGGTAGCGTAACATATCCAACAATAGATAGTGGTACGTATGTTGTTCGTTTGATAGCATATAATCAAGCCAATTGTGCAGATACCGCTTACGATACAGTCTATGTTGTCCCAGATTTTACTTTATACATACCTAATGCTTTCATTCCGACAAACAGAAATCAAGGAGTTAAATATTTTTATCCCAAAGGTTCAATGCTTTTAGATTGGACAATGGACGTATTCAATCGTTGGGGAGAAAAAATATTTAGTGGACACAATCAACCTTGGGACGGTAAATTGAAAAATGGCGATTATGCAATACCTGGTACTTATGTTTATGTTCTTTACTATAAAGATGGCAAGAACATACCGCAAGTAACCAAAGGTACTTTCACTCTTTTACACTAAACACATTTTTTTCTTTATCTAAATGCAAGACAACATAATTCTTCTAAATCAAATACCTTCTACTCAAACATATCTTTTAAATGCTTTGAATGAAAGGGAGTTTGATGATTATAGTGTTGTTGCATCTTTTAATCAAACGCAAGGTAAAGGACAAGCAACACATAAATGGGAGAGCGAAAAAAACAAGAATATAAGTTTTTCTATCGTTTTGAAAGATAAGAACATTCTTGCTCAAAATCAATTTCAAATAACTCAAATCATATCTTTGGCAATAGTTGATATGATTAAGAAATATGTTAAGCAAGATGTTTATATAAAATGGCCAAACGATATATACGTTAAGCAAAATAAAATATGCGGTTTTCTTACTCAAAACAAGATAATTGGTAATACGATAGATATTTCTGTATGTGGAATAGGTATAAACGTTAATCAAACACATTTTGTTTTTGCTCCCAATCCCACTTCTCTTTGCTTAGAAACGAATAAGGAATATGAATTAAAGAGTATTTTAAATGAAACAATTTCTTGTATTAAGCAAAGGTTTAATGCGTTGAATGAAAAAGAGATAGAACGTATGCAAAGCGAATATCTTTCGTTGCTTTTGTATAGAAACATATGGAAGAAATATCTTTATCAAAACAAAGAGATAGAAGGCAAAATTGTAGGCGTGAATTCTTACGGACACCTTGTTTTTAAGACAAAAGATGATAAACAACATCTTGCAAATTTAACTGAGATAACGTTTTTGCATCAATAAATCTTTTCTTTCAAAGATCTTTGTAAATCACTCATTATTAACTTGTAATAAAACGAAGAAATATTTTGTTAAAACGAAGAAATATTTGAATAAAATCAAAAGATAATAAAATATAATAAAGAACTATTTTTAATGAAATAGTTCTTTGTGAAAAAATAATGTAAGAGAAATAGCTTGTCGTATTGAAATTTTGCTTAATTTTGCGAATTATTTAAAATAAGAAGAAAAAATGGAATTAGTACAATTAAGATCTATTACAAAAAAATTAACAATGGGAGCCTTGGGTGCTTTCCTATTGATTTTTATACCAATTCACATGGGGTTAAATCTTTGTATCCTTCGTGCTGATGGAGGACAATGGTATAGGGCTGCTTGCCATTTTATGGGAACAAATTATATTGTGAAAATATTTGAAGTAGTGTTGTTCGCAATTATTCTTTTCCATATAATTTTGGGCATCATTCTTGCCATACAAAACAAACTTGCTCGCCCTATTGCTTACCAAGTACCTCATAAAACAAAAACACATTTTGGAAGTAAGTATATGATATGGACGGGAATAATCATTCTTTGTTTTCTTATCCTTCACTTTACAAATTTTTATTTTGCAAAGGTGGGATTGGTTCAAGGAAAATATGTTGCAAATTTTGAGAAAGTAGATAAAGCCTTTCAAGAAAAAGCCCAAAAGATGCAAGCAGGCAAACTTAGTGAAGAAGAATCAGTAGCTATTCAAAATCAATATCAAGCCATTCAAAGCATACCACCAGATAAGATAAGCAAAGATTACAAATATCTTGTCAATCTATCAAAAAATGATGTTAAAACATATTGCGGTAAAGACTTCAAGGAATATGAGCCAGACTTCTATCAAATGGCAAATGAGTTGTTTAAGAATAATATGTATTGCTTGATATATCTTTTGGTATTTGTTGTTTTTGGCATACATCTATATCATGGTGTTGCATCAGTATTCCAAACATTTGGCTTAAATGCAAGCGAGAATTGTAATAAGAATATAGATAGGTTTTCCTTGTTATATGCTATCATAATACCAATAGGATTTGCTCTTGTACCGCTTTTTGTTATGTTTTATAGATAGAAAATATACAAAAAATATAAGGACAAAAAATAAAAGAAAAATAAGTACGTTATAAAATACAAATAAAATAAATTAGAAACTTAAAAACGCAAAGAAAAGATGAAAAAATTAATCGTTTCAACATTGATGGCAGCCTTAGTAATGGTAAGTGCTGGAGTTATGGCTAATAACGTTGTTAAACCAACAAAAAAAGCTAAAACAGAAGTAAAAGCACAAGACAAGAAAGACGCTAACAAAACATGTAAAACAGCATGCAAGAAAGACGGAAAATGTACTTGTGGAAAAACATGTACTTGCCAAAAGAACGGTAAATGCACATGCACAAAAGACGGCAAATGTACATGCAAAGGATGCAAAGCAAACGTTAAAGAAAACAAAGCTTGCAAAAAAGATTGTGCAAAAAAAGACGCAAAATGTTGTAATAAAACAGCTAAAACAGTAAAGAAATAATCTTGTTTTAGTGTGATTTTAACACAAAGAAAGAGGGACACTCATAATAAAAGTGTCTCTTTTTTTTATTGTGAATAATTTTTTTGTTCATTAAACTTTGATAGGAGAAGAAAAAGTTATAATTTTGTAATTTGAAAATAAAAAAGAAAGAAAATAAAATAAAAAATAAATAATAATATGGCGACACTCAATAGCAAAATACCGCAAGGAGAGTTAAAAGACAAATGGACAAGATATAAAGCGAGCCAAAAGTTAGTTAATCCTGCGAATAAAAGGAAATTGGAAATAATAGTAGTAGGAACAGGACTTGCAGGAGCAGCAGCAGCAGCCTCTCTTGGACAAATGGGTTTTAAAGTAAAAGTGTTTTGTATTCAAGATTCTCCACGAAGAGCACATTCAATAGCAGCACAAGGAGGAATAAATGCAGCAAAGAACTATCAAAACGATGGAGATAGTGTTCAAAGACTTTTTATAGATACGATAAAAGGAGGTGATTATAGAGCAAGAGAAGCAAATGTTTATCGTTTAGCAGAAGTTTCAAACAATATTATTGACCAATGTGTAGCACAAGGAGTACCATTTGCAAGAGATTATGCAGGTTATCTTGATAATCGTTCTTTTGGGGGAGCACAAGTAAGTCGTACATTTTACGCTAAGGGACAGACAGGGCAACAACTTCTTCTTGGAGCATATTCTGCACTTAGCAAACAAATTAAAAGATGGCACGGTAACACTTTATCATAGAAAAGAGATGGAAAATCTTGTTATGTTGATGGTAAAGCAAGAGGTATAATAACAAGAGACTTGACAACAGGCAAGATAGAGCGTTGGTTTTCTCATTGTGTTGTTCTTGCAACAGGAGGTTATGGTAACGTTTATTATCTTTCTACTAATGCAATGAATAGTAACGCATCAGCAGCATGGCAATGTTATAAGAAAGGAGCTTTTTTTGCTAATCCTTGCTATGTTCAAATTCACCCAACATGTATTCCTGTTCATGGAGATTATCAAAGTAAATTAACGCTTATGAGTGAGAGCCTTCGTAACGATGGAAGAATATGGGTACCAAAGAATATTGAAGATGCACAAAAGATAAGAAAGGGTGAGTTGAGCCCTAACGATATAAAAGAGGAAGATAGAGATTATTATTTAGAAAGACGTTATCCTGCTTTTGGTAATCTTGTCCCAAGAGATATAGCAAGTAGGGCAGCAAAAGAAAGATGTGATAAAGGTTACGGAGTAGGAAAGACAGGACTTGCTGTTTATTTGGATTTCAAGGATGCAATCAATCGTCTTGGTAAAGAAAAGGTTGAGCAAAGATATGGTAATTTGTTTTCAATGTATCAAAGAATAGTTGATGATAATCCATATGAAACACCTATGATGATTTATCCTGCTGTACATTATACTATGGGAGGCCTTTGGGTAGATTATGAACTTATGACAACTATTGATGGATTATTTGCTGCAGGAGAATGTAATTTCTCTGACCATGGAGCAAATCGTTTGGGAGCAAGTGCATTAATGCAAGGTTTGGCTGATGGCTATTTCGTTCTTCCTTACACAATTCAAAACTACCTTTCAGCAGAGATATATAATAAGCCAATACCAACAAGTGATGAGGCATTTGATAAGGCAGAACAAGAAGTTAAAGACAGAATAGAGAAGATATTATCTATTAAAGGTAAGACGAGCGTTGATACTTTTCAAAAGAGGCTAGGACATATCATGTGGGAGAAAGTAGGAATGGGAAGGACAAAAGAAGGTCTTAGTGAGGCAATACCAGAGATAGAAGAGTTAAAAAAAGAGTTTTGGGGTGATGTTTGCATACCAGAAGATAACAATACGATGAATCCAGAACTTGAAAAAGCACTTCGTTTTGCTGACCATTTGGAACTTGCTTCTCTTATTGCTCAAGACGCTTTGCAAAGAGAAGAGAGTTGTGGTGGACATTTTCGTATAGAGCATCAAACAGAAGAAGGTGAGGCTAAACGTGATGATGACAACTTTATGTTCGTTGGAGCATGGGAATATAAAGGAGAAGACAACAAACCTGAGATGCACAAGGAAGAGTTAAAATATGAACAAGTAAAAGTACAACAAAGAAATTATAAATAAGAGATGGATTTTACATTAAAGATATGGCGACAAGAGAACGCCAAAAGTAAAGGAAGATTTGAAATATATAAAGTAAAAGATATATCACCTGATGCCTCTTTTTTGGAGATGTTAGATATTTTGAATGAGCAGTTGATAGATAAATTGGCACATCCAGTATGCTTTGATAATGATTGTAGAGAAGGAATATGTGGAATGTGTGGATTGTATATCAATGGCAGACCACACGGACCTCTTAGTGGAACAACAACATGCCAATTGTGTATGCGTAATTTTAACGATGGCGACACAATAGTTGTTGAGCCATGGAGAGCAAGACCTTTTCCAATAATCAAAGACTTAGTAGTAGATAGAAGTGCGTTTGATAAGATAATACAAGAAGGTGGCTATATATCTGCAACAACAGGCGGAGTACCAGATGCTAATGCTATTCCTATCGCTAAGAAAAAAGCAGATGAGGCTATGGATTCTGCATCTTGTATTGGTTGTGGAGCATGTGTGGCAGCATGTAAGAACGCTAGTGCTATGCTGTTTGTTGGAGCAAAAGTTTCGCAGTTCGCTTTATTACCACAAGGTAGAGTGGAGGCAAAAGATAGAGTGAAGAAGATGATAAAGAAGATGGACGAGTTAGGCTTTGGCTCATGTACAAATACTTATGCTTGCGAGGCAGAATGCCCAAAAAATATAAAAAGAAGCAATATAGCAAGAATGAACCGTGAGTTTATCTGTGCTAAATGCAGCGAGTAATAATATTAAACAAAATTTGAAGAGTCTAAAAGTTGCATTTATTATGGAGAGCAACTTTTAGACTCTTTGTATTATTAGTTTTTTCTCTTTTAATATTAAGATGATTGTTAGGATAGTTGCTATGCTGTCTGCTATTGGAGAAGCAAACCATACACCATTAACTCCCATCATTGGTGGTAAGATAATTAATAAAGGTATAAGGAAGATAACTTGTCTTGTTAAAGAAAGGAAGATGGATTTCTTACTCTTTGATATTGAGGCGAAGAAGTTAGTGCCAATGATTTGAAAGCCTACTATGAAAAAACAGGCAAACGTCTTATGAAAACCATTAACAGTTATTTCTATCAATTGTTTGTCTGTCGTGAAAGCTCGTGAAAGAAAGTAAGGACAAAGTTGTGCAAGAGCATAACCAATGACAGCTATTATAGTTGCCAAGATATAAGTTATACGAAACGCTTTCCACACTCTTTCCATGTTCTTTGCTCCATAGTTATATCCTACAATAGGTTGCATCCCTTGTGATAAACCAATGATAATCATCACAATCATAAAAGCAATGCGGTTGATGATACCATAAGCTCCAATTGCAAGATCACCTCCATAATGTTTTAATCCAAAGTTAGTGAACATCACAACAAAGCAAGCCGCAGCGTTAGTGAAGAAACTTGCTGAGCCAATAGCACATGACTTCTTTATTATTATCCAATGCAAATGAAAGATATTATGGTCAATATACACTATCTTATCTCGTTTCATAAAAATAAGTATGAGAGCGAAGAATCCGATAGTTTCACTTATGGCAGTAGCCCATGCAGCACCTCTTATTCCCCAATGAAAGACGAATATAAACAAAGGAGCAAGGATAAGGTTGATAAGAACAGTAATCATTGTTAAACTCATAGCTTTTATTGGATAACCGCAAGAACGAAGCACAGAGTTGAGCCCAAGGTAAGAATGAGCAAAGACGTTGAAGATAAGAATGATAATCATATAATCTCTTGCAAAAGGAAGAGTTTGACTACTTGCTCCAAAGAAGATTAATATAGGATTAAGGAATATAAGACCAAGAATGGTGATTATAAGACCAAGTATAAGATTAAGTATGATTACATTACCAAGTACTAAACGAGCTCTTTCATAATTTTTTTCACCAAGGGATATGGAACACAAAACACTTGCACCAACGCCAACCAAAGCACCAAAGGCAGCAGAAAGATTCATAACAGGAAAAGTGATAGCAAGTCCAGCAATAGCCATAGCTCCGCAACCTTGTCCAATGAATATACCGTCAATGATGTTGTATAGCGAAGAGGCAACCATGGCAGCAATGGCAGGTAAGGAGAACATCTTTAACAACTTGCCAATCTTCTCTCTACCAAGTAAAAGAGCTTGTTCTTCATTCTTTGTTGTTATTTGATTATTCAATTTATTTTAATTTTTCAGTTATTATTAAAAACTTTAAATACCAATAGAGTTAATAATGTTATTAATAAATTAGTTTTTTATTCTATTTCACGAATTAAAGAATTATTGTTTTATATCTTCATTATATTCAAATATTTCTTTAATATAATTTATTATATCTTTATTATATTTTACTCTTTTATTAAATCACCATCTGAGTTAATAAAATCCTTGCCACGTTTATGGTTAGTATAAATGAAGATACCAAGAAAAGCAAAAGAAACAACAATACTAATTATTATAGAAGCCCAATAGCTCATATTTATTGCACAATCCTTAGAGTATAATAAATAAGCAGCAGAAACACTTGTCATAAACATAGCTGGAAGTAAAGTAATAAAATAGTTTTTCTTTTGTTTGTAAAGATATACTGTGCAAGCCCAAAGAGTAAATACACTAAGAGTTTGATTACTCCAAGCAAAATAACGCCAAAGAATATCAAAGTTAATAAGTAATAAAACAAATGTTACAGCAAAAATAGGAAGTGAAATAATAAGACGGTTCTTTATTGGTTTTTGATTAAGTTTAGTAAAGTCAGCAACAATCAAACGAGCAGATCTTAGAGCAGTGTCGCCAGAAGTGATAGGTGCTGCAATAACACCAAGAATAGCAATAAAGCCACCAAAAGTACCAAGCCAACCATGTGATATATCATTAACAACTCTTGCAGCAACGTTGGCTGTCTTTGGTAAAGAGTCAGCATAGGTTTGTAATTCATTTATTCCACCATAAAAACTACTTGCAGCAGCTGCCCATATCAAAGCCACAATACCTTCAACAACCATTGCTCCATAAAATACTCTTCTGCCATATTTCTCATTTTTTATGCAACGAGCAACAAGAGGACTTTGAGTAGCATGAAAGCCAGATATAGCACCACAAGCAATAGAGACAAACATCATAGGAAAGATAGGAAAACCTTGATGGTGCATATCGCCTAAGCCATTCCAAAGTTCAGGTATAGGAGCTTTGTTCCAAAAAATAGCACCTAATATACCTACTGCCATAAACAAAAGCACAAAACCAAAAACAGGATAAATCTTTCCTATTATCTTATCTATTGGTAAAAGAGTGGCACAGATATAATAAGCAAAGACAATAACAATCCACCAAGTCTTGCTTACCATTGACATAAGCCCATGCAAAAGGTCAGCAGGACCAGAAACAAAGACAGCTCCAACAAGAATAAGAAGAAGAATAGAAAATACAAGAAGGACATTCTTTACTCCTTTTCCAAGTTGAGAACCAACTATTTCTGTTAGTGATGCGCCGTTTTGACGAATAGAAATCATACCACTAATAAAATCATGTACTGCTCCTGCAAAGATAGTTCCAAAAACTATCCACAAAAAAGCTGAAGGACCATACATAACGCCCATTACTGCTCCAAAGATAGGGCCTAAGCCTGCTATGTTTAGAAATTGAATTAAAAAAAGTTTCCACCAAGGCATAGGAATATAGTCTATACCGTCTGGATTTTTTATTGCTGGTGTTTGTCTATCTTCATTTATGGTAAAAACTTTGGATACATACTTGCCATATAAAAGATAACCAACAACAAGTGCTACTAATGCAATTGTAAAACTTATCATAAGATTAAAATTTTTTATTTAAAATACTTTGAGATGCAAAATTACGACTTTTTATCTTATTTTTGCATTTTAAAATAAAAATATAACAAATGACAAGATTAAGTGTAAATATAAATAAGATAGCGACGTTAAGAAATGCTCGTGGAGGAAATAATCCAGATTTAATAAAAGTAGCTTTGGATTGTGAACGTTTTGGAGCACAAGGAATAACAGTTCATCCTCGTCCTGATGAAAGACATATAAGAAAGCAAGATGTATATGATTTAAAGAAAGTATTGACAACAGAATTTAATATAGAAGGTTATCCTGATGAAAGACTTATGAAAATAGTAGAAGATGTTTGTCCGGCACAGGTTACTCTTGTCCCAGATAGTCCTAATCAGCTTACATCTAATCATGGGTGGAATACAATAGAAGAAAAAGATTTTCTTATTATGGTTATTTCTCGTATGAAAAAAGTATGCCGTGTGTCTGTTTTTGTTGATGCAGATGTGGATATGATAAAAGGTGCAAAAGAATGTGGTGCAGATAGAGTAGAACTTTATACAGAGAGTTATGCAAGAGATTATATTAAAAATAGAGAGCAAGCAATAGAGAAGTTTGTCATTGCTTCCAATATGGCGAAAGAATGTGGCCTTGGATTAAATGCAGGACACGACCTTAGTTTGGAAAACTTAGAATATTTCATTAAGACAATACCATTTGTTGATGAGGTGTCTATTGGACATGCTTTGATATGTGATAGTATTTACTATGGACTAAAAAACACAATAGAACTATACCTAAGAAGCATTAAGGGTATTTAAAGATATTAAATATCTAATGTTGGAATATGAATATTAAGAGAAATAAACAAATGAGTGTTGAAAAAATATTATAAAAACAATTTCTTGCTTATTTAATTATAGTAATTTAGTACTTTGAAAAAAATATGTTAATATGAGAGAGAATAAATTGAGAATTAAAACAATTATCATTTCAATGTTGATGGTTGTATGTTTGAATGTTTATGGGCAAAAGACCTATACAATAGAGCGGTTAAACAAAGAGGTAAAACAAGCCAACGACAACTTTAGTGATAAGAACTATGCGATTGCTTATGATGAGTATTCAATGTTGATAAACAACAAAATAACCATAGCCAATGGCAAATATCTTGTAGAAAATCAAGAGTATGATGCAAGTGAGTTGTATTTTAATAGGGCATTATGTGCTTACTATTTGATGAATAAAGATGTTGATTGTCTGTTTAAGGAATATATCAAATTGTTTCCTTCAAGCAACAAAATAAGTAGAGCATATTTTTATACGGCTAACTATTATATGCTTCAAACAGATTATCTTATGGCTTTGAATACCTACAAATCTCTTGATGAAACAACGCTTAGTGAAAATGAAAGAATGGAGTATTATTATAAGATAGGGTATTGTTATTTTTTGAGCAACAATAATCAAAATGCCAAGTCATCATTTGAAAGAGTAAAAGAAACAGATAGTAAGTATGCACCACCAAGTAAGTATTATTATGGGCATATACTTTATTCAGAGGGTAGTTATCGTTTGGCTTTAAAAGAATTTGAGGATTTGAAAAATGATAAAAAGTTTGGCAAGATAGTACCTTATTATATATGTCAGATATATTATTTTCAAGAAAACTATCCTAAGATAATTGAGATAGCACCAACGCTTAGTGATAATGCAATAAACTCTAAAAGAAGTACAGAATTGAATCGTATGATAGGAGACGCATACTATAAGATGGGACAATATGAAGAGGCAATACCATATCTTGAAAAAGCAATAAAAGAGAGTGATGCGTCAATAAAAGAAGATAATTATTTGCTTGGTTATTGTTTAATGAAAAAAGAAGATTATAGTCAAGCAATACCTTACTTAAAGAAAGCAACCATAGATAATGATACGATAGCACAGAATGCAATGTATAATCTTGGTTTTTGTAATTTGCATGTAGGAGATTCAATTGCAGCTCAATCATATTTTAAGGGAGCAAGTGAAATGAGTTTTGATAAGAAGATTCAACAAGACGCTTTGTATTCTTATTGTAAATTGTGTGTTAATCAGCCTTCCCCATACAATGAGGCAATAAAAGGTTTTCAAACATACATAAAAAAGTATCCAAAAGCAGACAATATTGATGATGCAAAAGGTTATTTAGTACAATTGTATGCAAGGACAAAAAACTATAAAGATGCTTTGGTATTGATAGAGAAGATGAAAAACAGAAATGAAGATATGAATAAGGTATATCAAAGAGTATGTTTAAATAGAGGAATAGAGGTATTTAATGAAAAAAAATATTCTTCTGCAATAAATCTGTTTGATAAGTCAGTTAAGCAACCATATGACAATAATCTTACAGCATCTGCATATTATTTGAAGGCAGAGAGTTATTATAGAATGAAAAAATATGAAAAGAGTGTTGAGTGTTTAAATACATTCTATTCAGTTCCAGATTATCAAAATAGCGAATACAGTAATATGGCAGACTATTCAATGGGATATAATTTGTTTCAACAAAAGAAATATGCTTTGGCAAAGAACTATTTTAAGAGAGTGGCAGAAAACAAGAGAGATATAAATGAAAACACACGATTAGATAGCAGAACAAGATTAGGAGATTGCTATTTTATGAGTAAAGAGTATAATGAGGCGATAGAGCAATATACAAATGTTCAAAAACAAGATAAGATAAATGCGGATTATGCTTTATATCAAAAAGCAATTATTCTTGGACTTGAAAATAAAGATAAAGAGAAAATAGCAACACTTCAACAAGGAATAAGTAAATATGACAATAGTTCATATAGTGCAGCGATGAGATATGCTCTTGCTAATACTTATCTTTCTATGGAGGATAATGATAAGGCTATAAAAGAATATAAATCACTTGTTAATAAATATCCAAATAGTGTATATACAAGGCAGAGTTATGGAAAAATAGGAATGATTCAGTATAAGACAGGAAAGAATGAAGAAGCTTTGAAAACTTTGGATTATTTAGTTAAGACATATCCAAATACAGCAGAAAGTAAGTCGGCGTTATTAACAATAAAAAATATTTATATGGAGAAGAATGATGTTGATGAGTTTTTCTCTTATGTTAAGACAATACCAGAAGGTAGAGTCTCAAAGACAGAGCAAGATAGTATTCTTTATCAAACGGCAGAAAATAATTATATGGATGGTAAGTATGATTTGGCAAGTAAAGGTTTTGAAAAATATCTTGATAAGTTTCCACAAGGCATATTTAACGTTAAGGCAACATATTATCTTGCAGGTTGTTTGATGGAAAATAATGATACAGCAAAATCTGCACAATATTATGAGATGGTGGCCTTTAAACCAAAGAATATATATACAGAGAAGTCAATAATAAATAGTGCATCATATTATCAAGACAAAGACATACAAAAAACAATTGCTCTTTATTCACGATTAGATTCAATAAGTGAGAGTCAGCAAAACAAACTTATAGCAGAGGTTGGACTTATGAATGGTTATTATAAAACGAAAGAATATAATAAAGCAATAGATTATTCAAATAGAGTATTGAATGAAGATAAGATAAATGAAGAAACGAAAGATAATGCTAATTATATAATCGCTAAATCATACTTTGATATGGATTCTTTGGATAGTAGTGAAATATATTTTAATAAGACAAAGAAATCAACAAATGGTTTGTATTCAGGTGAGAGCAACTATATGCTTGCCAATATTGCTTACAATAAAAAACTTTTAGATAAGAGCGAGAAGATAATAAAAGAGTATAGTAAGAGTCCAACAAATGAATATTTCTTAGCAAAATCATATATCTTGTGGGCAGATATATTTGTTAGTAGAGGTAATGATTTTCAAGCCAAACAAACGCTAAAAAGTATAATAGATAACTATGATGGCAAAGAACTTGTGGATTTGGCTCAGCAAAAACTTGATGCGTTAAACGATAAGAGTAATAAAGCCAAACAAATGAATGAACAAGAAAAGCAAAAGCAAGCAAATCAAGTTGATGAAGTAATAATAGAAGATAAAAAATAAAAGACAATGAAACTATATAAGACAATAATAATAGGAATAAGTGCATTGGGATTATGTTTTGTTCAATCTCACGCACAAAACAATAAGAATGATAATAAAAGTCTTTATAATGAAGATGTTATTGTTAATTTATCTTATAACCCAATAGTAACAGATGCAATCAAATTAACACAAAATCCGTCTATTTTTGATACAAACTATTCAAAGATTCAACTACAATTCAATAGATTAGATAAAGGATTTCATACAATGTTGAAATTTGATACCATAAAGCCAGCAAAGGTAAAGGGAGAGCCTCTTCCAACACTATACAATACTCATATTAAAGCAGGTATTGGCACATATCTTACTCCAATATTGCAAGTTTCTTATGCTTCAACAAGAGATAAGAGCTTTCTTTATGGGATAGATTTTTCTCATCGTTCATCTTTGTGGGGCGGAATAAAAGATTATGGACATTCTACATATGCTAACAACGACTTAAACTTATTTGCAAAGAAGATATTTAATCATTATAGTCTTACTTCAAGAGCATATTACAATTTTTCAAGAAACTACTATTATGGAAGCAAGTTGTATGATGTTTATAAAATAGATAAAAAAGATTATAGAGTAACTTATCATAATGTCGGTTTTGATGTAGCATATACTTCACTTGAAAGAGATAATTCATTTCAACACAATGCTATGTTCTCTATCAATAACACATCAACAAAGATAGGAAACAAAGAGTTGGATTTGAAAGCAATGATAGACATTTCAAAATCTTTGCATCTTTTTTCAACATCTGACCAGATACTTGGTTTAACGTTTGATTATAGAGAGGCTTTTGGTAAGTTTTCTCCTAAACTTGATGCTAGTTATTTAAGATTTTATGATACCAACATATTCATTGATCCAAATCTTAATTGGAAGAAATTTACAAATACAAGAGCATTGTTTAACTTTTCTCCATATTTAATATTTGATATGAATAAGTTTCATTTCTTTGCTTCTATGGGTATTGTTCCAAAGCATAACGGATACAATAAGTTCCAAATTCTTCCAACGGCAACAGTAAGTTTTGAGATTATTCCGCAAGTGTTGAGTCTTTATGGTGGATTAAAATCAACAGCAGTCTTGCCAACTATGAATGATATTAGGATAGAGAATCCATACATCACTCCTTCATCATTGTTGCAAGATGAGATGAATGAAAATCTTTTTGGTAAGGTGTTCTTAAATATTGCTTCTAATGCGCTTGTGTCATTGGAGGCTGGGTATGAAAGTCAAAAGAATCATCATTTTTTTACTGCCACAACAGCACCTAATGCTTTTAATCTTTCTAATGTTGTTTATTCTGATGCCAAACGCTATTATGCAACCTTTGAAGCAGATTATTCATTTGAGAATAGTTTTAAAATCAATACTAATGTAACGTATCAAAAAGTTACAACAACAGATATTGACAAACCATGGTATACTCCAAATCTTATAGCAAAAGTTCAAGCAAAATATTCTTGGCAAGACAAGCTTGATGTTTCAATTACACCAACATTCAAAAGCAAAAGTAAAGCCATTTATTGCGGACTACAAAAAGATATTAAGGCAATGGTTGATGTTAATTTGAATGCAAGTTATCAATATAACACACAATGGAAGTTTTTTGTTGATTTAGAAAATCTTGCATATCAAAGATATTATCAATACTATGATTACCCATCACAAAGAATAGTTGCAATCATAGGCGCCGTGTTTGCGTTCTAATGAAAAAATAATAAAGGAAAATATTTCTTCGTTTTAATAAAATATTTCTTTGTTATATTCAAATGAATCGCTATTCTAATAAAATAGTTTTTGATTCCAGTAAAATAGAATCAAAAGACAATAAAATAGAATAAAGAACTATTTGAATGAAGATAGATTAGAGAAGAAAATATTTTTTTGCAGAACATAAAAAAAGTGATAAGAATATTGTATCTTTGCAAGATTATTAAGGAGAATAAACAAAATAGATGACAAAAGATAAAAAAGCAGCAGAAATATTATCAAGCATTGCAGTTAAAGCAATACAAGATAAAAAAGGAAAAGATGTAACAATAATTGATTTTGATGGAGTTGATGGTTCATTGTTTGAATATTATGTTATTTGTACAGCCAACAGCCCTTCACATGCAGAAGCATTAGCCGATAATATAGAAGAAGAAGTTAGAAAAGCAATATCAATAAAACCAAAAGAAAGAGAAGGATTAAGAAATTGTCAATGGGTTTTGTTGGATTATTTTGATGTAATAATACATATATTTTTAGCAGATACAAGAGAGTTCTATAACATAGAAAGTATGTGGAAAGATGTTAAACAAACTCATTTAGAAAACATAGAATAAACAAAAAAGATGGCAAATAAAGGAATTAAAATAAATAAACCAAATGGCAAGTTTAAGTTCAATCTATATTGGATTTATATATTGTTTTTTGTTGCAATAACAGCAATTTATCTTACTTCGGATTCAAAGAGTAGTATAAATAAAGAAGTATCTTGGGATAAGTTAGAAAAAGTGTTGTTGAAGAAAGATTATTCCAAAATAAAGATAGTAAATAAGGAATATGCCGAAATAACAATTAAGCCACAAGCCTTACAAAGAGATACAATGTATAGTGATTTGTTTCATAACGAAGGACTATTCTCAAACAATAATCAATCAGTAGATAAAATAAATGCAACTTATACATACAAATTTGTTACTTATGAAGATTTTAGAGACCAATTGAAGACGGTAGAAAATCAATGGATAGCGAAAGATACTGTTAATATGACAGATGAACTAAGTAAGCAAGTTGTTATAGCCAAGGATAGAATAAATGTAAATACAGAAAACAAGAGGAGTTTTTGGGGAGATAATATGGGATTTATTGTTTCAACGATAGTAATCATCTTGTTGTGGGTAGTCTTTTTCCGAATGATGAATAGAGGAGCAGGAAGTGGAGGCGGAATAGGTGGAGGAATATTCAATGTAGGCAAAAGCAAAGCTAAGTTGTATGATAAAGAGAAAGATAATCATGTAACGTTTGCCGATGTTGCTGGATTAGAGGAGGCAAAAGTTGAGGTGATGGAGATTGTTGATTTTTTGAAGTCGCCAGATAAATATACTAAACTTGGAGGTAAGATACCAAAAGGAGCACTTCTTGTAGGACCTCCGGGAACAGGTAAAACACTTCTTGCCAAAGCAGTTGCAGGAGAAGCCAAAGTACCATTCTTTTCATTGAGTGGTAGTGATTTTGTAGAGATGTTCGTAGGTGTTGGAGCAAGTAGAGTAAGAGATTTGTTTGCAACAGCCAAAGAAAAAGCACCTTGTATTATTTTTATTGATGAAATAGATGCCATAGGAAGAGCGAGAGGAAAAAATTTGGCAAGTGGAGGAAATGATGAAAGAGAAAACACATTGAACCAATTATTAACAGAGATGGATGGTTTTGGAACAAATGCAGGAGTAATCATTCTTGCGGCGACCAACCGTGCAGATATACTTGATAAAGCTCTTCTTAGAGCAGGACGTTTTGATAGACAGATATATGTTGAACTTCCTGAGGTTAAAGAAAGAAAGGCAATCTTTAAAGTACATATGAAAGACTTAAAGTTTGATAAGGATGAGGTAAATGTTGATTTTCTTGCAAAACAAACGCCAGGTTTTTCAGGGGCAGATATAGCGAACATATGTAACGAGGCCGCACTTATAGCAGCAAGGCACAATAAGAAAATGATAGGCAAACAAGATTTTCTTGATGCGGTAGATAGAATAATAGGTGGTTTGGAGAAGAAGAGTAAGATAATATCACCAAAAGAGAAGAAAATAATAGCATATCATGAAGCAGGACACGCATCAGTTAGTTGGTTGTTAGAGTATGCAAATCCATTGTTGAAAGTTACTATCGTGCCAAGAGGACAAGCACTTGGAGCAGCATGGTATGTTCCAGAAGAAAGACAGATAACAACAAAAGGACAGATGATGGACCAAATGATTTCACTTCTTGGAGGAAGAGCAAGTGAAGAAGTTGTTTTTGGAGAGGTTTCAACAGGAGCATTAAACGATTTGGAAAGAGCAACAAAACAAGCCTTTGCAATGGTAACATATTATGGCTTAGATAAAGAGATAGGTAATCTTTCTTATTATGATTCATCAGGACAAAGTGAGTATAGTTTACAAAAACCTTATAGCGAAAAAACATCTGAAACCATAGATAAGCAAGTAAAAACAATGATTGAGCAAGCATATCAAACAGCAAAGACAATACTTGTAAATAATAGAGAAAAACTTGATGAACTTGCTAAAATACTTGTAGAGAGAGAAGTAATATTTAGAGAAGATGTTGAAAAGATTTATGGTAAAAGGCCTTGGGACGAAGATAAGATAGATGAAATAAATGACAACAGTAAAGAGAAAATAGAAGAAGATAAAGAGAAACAAGATAATCAATCAATAGACAATCAAGATAATAAAGAAGATGAGAATTAGTTCTGAAAAAGAAAAGATATTAAAACTTTTGCGTTCTTCTTTGCTTGAAAAGAGCAATCAAGTTCCTATTGCAGATCTAAATGAAGAAATATTTACTTCATATAAAGATGACCCTGTTATGGTGTTTGCAGAAAAACTTGCCAAAGATGGCGGAAAGTTTGTTTATTGTGAGAATGAAAATGAACTATTTGACAAACTAAAAAGCATTATTGAATATAGGCAGTGGAAAGATATAGGTTCATATTCAAATAATCTTCTAACTTATCTTAAAAATAAAAACATAGACACAACGCTTGCTAACAAAGAAACAAAAATAGGAATATCTCTTTGTCAGGGAATAGTAGGAAAGACTGGAAGTATTGTTATTACATCAACACAAGGTGCGGGAACACATCTAACAAAGTTTCCTCCGGTTATGATAGTTATTGCATTGTCAAGTCAAATCTTTACTTCATACAAACAAATCATTAATTTTTTGCCAGAAGTTCCACCAAAATGGATAATAAGCATAAAGTCAGGCAAATTAATAGAAGAAGAAATAAAAGAATTGTATCTTTTCTTAGTAGAAGAATAAAAAAAGAAATAATGACAACAATAGTTAAAAGGACAATAACAGGAGCAATATATGTTTTGAGCGTAATAGTGGCAATATGTATTCATCCTATTGTTTGTAGTGCTTATTTTGGTATCATTTCAATTATAGGATTGTTTGAGTTTTATCATAATAGCAAAAAAATAGATATTCATCCTAATGAAAAGATAGGTTTTCTTATTGCGATTATAACATATTTGACAATAACAATATGCAATTCTTGTGATGAAGTGTTATCTGGTAGTTTCATTAGCGCAATAGTTTTTCTTAGCGTTTTAACTTTCATTGTTGAATTGTTTAAAAAGACTAAGACAGCATTTACAAACATCTCTTATACTTTTATGGGCGTTATTTATGTTGTCGTTCCATTAGCATTAACTTATCCAATCCTTGAAACGAATGGAGATTTTTCACCAATGATACTTATGAGTGTGTTTATCTTTGCTTGGTGCAATGATACATTTGCTTATCTTAGTGGAATGAAGTTTGGAAAGCACAAACTTTTTGAAAGAATATCACCAAAGAAAACATGGGAAGGAAGCATAGGAGGATTAATCGCAGTTATTATAGCAACAATCATTGTCTCTTATTTTTCAAAAGCTTTGCCTTGGTATGATTTTCTTGCTTTTGGAATAATAACATCTGTTGTTGGAACGTTTGGAGATTTAGTAGAATCAATGTTTAAACGTCAAATAGGGGTGAAAGATAGTGGTAATATTCTTCCAGGACATGGAGGAATACTTGATAGGTTCGATATTCTTTTGATAGACTTGCCAATAATCTATATTTATTTATTAATAAGAACACAAATATTTTAAAAAATGTATATACATAAAGAAGGATACAAGATTTCAATAATAGCAATAGTAGTAGCCTTACTAATAATAGGCTTAATGGTAGAATGTATTACTTCATGGCATTGGTTTTGGTATGTTATCTTGGGCGTTGTTATTGTTTTCCCAGCGATAATAATACGTTTTTTTCGTATGCCAAACAGAGTCCTTGTTCAAAATCCAAACAAAGTTATTTCATCTGCTGATGGTACAATAGTTGTTGTTGAACAGGTTTTTGAGAGCGAAATACTTAAAGAAGAATGTTTGCAAATCTCTACTTTTATGTCTCCAAACAATATTCACGTTAATCGTTATCCGGTATCAGGAAAAGTAATCTATACAAATTATCATTCAGGCAAATATCTTATAGCAAAACACCCTAAAAGTTCAATATTAAATGAAAGAACGACAATATGTATTGAAACGGAACGTGGCAAAAAGATTGTTGTTCGTCAAATAGCAGGTGCGTTGGCTCGTAGAATAGTTTGTTATGCAAAGCAAGGCGAACAAGTAACACAAGGCGAAGAACTTGGTTTTATTAAGTTTGGCTCTCGTGTTGATTTATTTATTCCATTAGATAGTGAAATACACGTTGAGATAGAAGATAAGGTTAAAGGTGGATTATCTGTCCTTGCAACTTTATAAATACTTTTGACTTTTGAAATTACAAATTATGAATGATAAATCAACAATAGACAATCAAGATTCAACAATAGAAGACCAAGTCCTTTATGAAGATAATCATATAATTGTAATCAATAAAAAGAACTCTCAAATTGTTCATGGCGACAAAACTAATGATGTTTCATTGGAAGATATGGTAAAAGATTATCTTAGAGTGAAATATGATAAGAAAGGAAATGTTTATTGTGGAGTAGTACATCGTTTAGATAGACCAGTATCTGGTTGTGTCATCTTTGCAAAGACAGAGAAAGCACTTGTACGCCTCAATGCTATGGTAAAGAATCATGAAATACAGAAGACATATTGGGCAATTACTCGTTCAACACCACCCAAACAAAGTGATACATTGAAGAACTATATTCTAAGAGATGAAGCAAAGAATAAGAGTTATATCACAAAAGATGTTAATCATGGACTTTATGCTGAACTTGACTATAAGGTAATAGCAAAGAGTGAGTTCTATTATTTGTTGGAAATTAATTTAAAAACAGGAAGACATCATCAAATACGTGTTCAACTTTCTCATATTGGCTGTCCTATTAAAGGCGACCTTAAATATGGCTTTGGTAGAAGTAATAAGATAGCATCAATTTCTCTTCATGCTCGCAGTGTTTCATTCATTCACCCAGTAAAAAAAGAAAGATTAAATATTGTTGCCCCTGTTCCAAACGAACCTCTTTGGCAATATTTTGAGCAAGAAATAGAAGACAAAAAATAGTTCTTCTTTTGGTTGAAATATAATGAAGAGATAAAAAAATATAATCAAGAAATAATTAAATATAATAGCGATTTATTTTACTGGAATCAAAAACTGTTTTAATAGAATAAAAAGATAATATTTTGCATTATGAAAACAAAAGATACAATAGAGATAATTAAGAAATACTATTATATTTGTTTGATAGCAATTATCATTGTTGTGTCTTTTTTCTTATATTCTTCAAATTATTACCCACTACTTAATTCAGATGATGCAATAATTGTTTTGATGACTCATTATTTTCATTTTCCTAACGATATATTCTATTGGGGACAAAGTCGTGGTGGAGCACTAACACCAATGATAGGACAAGTGTTTAAATATGTCTTTCATTGTAGAGCAATAACAGCAGTATCTTTGTCAAACTACACTATTCTTTTAATAGGTTTTCTTGGTTTTTCTTCTCTTTTCAAAAACAAACAAACGAAGATAATGTTTGCTATTATTTGGTTTTTGCCATTTCAGCGTTTTGTTGATATTACTAGATTTTATATTGCAATAGAATATAGTATTTTATCTATTGCTATTGTGTTGATAAACAGAATATGGAATAAGAATTTAAAGACACTAAAATCACAGATAACATTAATAACTATCATTTTTATTTTTATAATAAGTATTTGGATTTTATATAATGCTCTTTTCTCTATTATCATAATGCTTTGTGTTCTTTGGGTTTATAGAGATAAAAAGAAGATAAATAAAGTTGTGTTGATATATTCTTTATGTGGAATAGTTTTTGCGTTTTTCGTATTAAGATATGTGTATTCGTTTAACCATGCAACGTGTAGTGATTGCAATAAAATCAATTCATTTTCAGGTATAATAAAATCAATAACAATTCTTTTTTCAGCATATTCTTCTGTGCTTTTATTTAGAACAGATGAATTGTTGGTTAGTATTTATTCTTGGCTATTTATTTTATTTTTAATTACATATGTATGGTTCTTGATTAAAACTTGTGCTTGGAAAATCATAGTAAAAGATAAATGGATAATGTTTTTTGTTTTAGATTGTTGTGCGTTTTTTGGAATATATTTGCTTTCAAAATGGGTGTATTTAAATGGTATGGGACGGTGGTATTATGTTGCAAATTACATTTCTCTTTCCATTGCAATCTTGATGTCTGTTGATAAACTTAAAAGAATAAAAGTAATAAAATATTTTCGTTATGCCATTATGATAATCATTCTTATTGGGGCGATAAGTCCAGTTTATACCATGAATCATTCAAATCCGATGAAACTAATGCCAAAAGATAAGGTTGTGTCGCAGTTTGAGTCTTTGGGAGAGATAACAATTATTGCCGAATGGTGGAATGCTTATATTTCTTCGGTAAGTAATCCCGATAAAATCAAAGCAATACCACATCAAGATGATTATGGATATATGAGAAATATTGATTTAGTTAAACAAGCAATGAAAAGAAATAACATATATTTAATAAAGGATATGTGGATGAATAGTTTTCCGGATACGATAAGCGAATATGGTTGTGTTTTGGTAAAAGATGGCAAACAGATGCATCTTGGAGATAGTTATATTTGTAGATATAGAAAGATAACGAATAATTTTTCATTGCCAAAATAAGAATAAAATCTTTGTTGAAAAAAGTATAAACGAATAGTTTTTGGAATATATTTAGTTATAAGTATAAGAAAGACAAAGAATTTTCGTACCTTTGCAAAATAATTTATATATATAAAAATTTTTTATGACATTTAAAGAGTTGGAGTTATCTCCATCAATAATCAAAGCTGTTGAAGAATTAGGTTTTGAAACAGTAATGCCTGTACAGGAAGCATCTATTCCTATAATATTAAACGAAAAAACCAATCTTATAGCCTTAGCACAAACAGGTACAGGAAAGACAGCAGCGTTTGGTTTACCACTTATTCAAAAATTAGATTTACAGAGCAAAGATACAGAAGTGGTTATCATTTGTCCAACAAGAGAACTTTGTATTCAAATAGCCACTGATTGTAAAAAGTATGCAAAATATACACCAGAATGTACTATTGTTCCGGTTTATGGAGGAGCAAGTATAGATGCACAAATACGTTTGCTTAATAAGCCAACTAAAATAATTGTTGCAACTCCTGGTAGAATCAATGATTTAATAGATAGGAAGAAAGTTAATTTAAGTAAAGTAAAGTATGTTGTCTTAGATGAGGCAGATGAAATGCTTAATATGGGATTTAAAGAAGATTTAGACAATATTCTTAGTAGAGTTCCAGAAGATAGACAGACATTTCTTTTTTCAGCAACGATGCCAAAAGAAGTTGAAGAGATTGCAAAGCATTATGTAAAAGATGCAAAGCGTATTCAAATAGGTATTCGTAATCAAGGTTCAGATAATGTAAAACATTATTATTATCTTGTTCATCAAAAGAATCGTTATCTTGCATTGAAACGTATTGCAGATTATTATCCAGATATTTATGCTATAATCTTTTGTCGTACTAAGGTAGAAACGCAAGAAGTAGCCGATATGTTGATTCATGATGGATACAATGCAGATAGTCTTCATGGCGACCTTTCCCAAGCACAACGAGATCACGTGATGAGTCGTTTTCGTTTAAAAAACATACAGATGCTTGTAGCAACAGATGTGGCAGCAAGAGGATTGGACGTAAATAATCTTACTCACGTTATTAACTATGAACTTCCTGATGAAACGGAGCAATATATTCATCGTAGTGGTCGTACAGGTAGAGCAGACAATCAAGGTATTTCTATTGCTATTATCAATATGAAAGAAAAGCATAAGATAAGAGAGATAGAGAAAATACTAAAAAAAGAATTTGAAAAAGCACAGATACCAACAGGAAGAGAAGTGTGTAAAAAACAACTTTTCAATTTAATCAATAAAGTTGAGCAAGTAGATGTTGATAATGAAGAGATAGAGAGCTTTGTTCCAGAAATAGTTAAAAAACTTTCTTGGTTGGAAAGAGAGGAGTTGATAAAGAGATTTGTTTCATTAGAATTTAATCAGTTTTTAAAATATTATAAGAATGCACCAGACCTTAATGTAGATGAGAGTGTAGAAAAAGAGAAAGATAGAAGAGAAAAGAAAGGTGGTTCAAAGCGAGATAGAGATTATAATAAAGACCATTTCACAAGATTATTCATAACAGTAGGGCATAGAGATAAGGTTGTGCCACAGAGAATAATAGGAATGATAAATGATTATACGCCAAATCTTAGAATAGAAGTAGGAAAGATAGATATATTGGATAATTTCTCTTATGTGGAAGTGTCAAGCAACAATGCGAGTGATGTTATAGATGCGTTGAATGGGAGAATGATACGAGGTAGAGAAATAAATGTTGAGATTGCAGAAAGTCAGGCACCACAGAAAAAAGAGAGAAGGCGTGGTAATGGAGAAGATAGAGGTGAGAGAAGAGAAAGAAGAGGAGACAGAAGTGGAGAGAGAAGACGCAGTGGTGATGATAGGTCAGACAGAAGAAGAGGTGGTAGAGGCGAAGGAAAATCTGACAGAAAGAGTGATAGAAACAGAAATGACGATAGAAGAAAAGATAGAGGAAGAAGACGATAATAAAAAACTAATATAAACAATGAGTAAAATGATAGCACCATCTCTACTATCAGCAAACTTTCTTAACTTAGAAAAAGATATAGAGATGTTAAATAATAGTCAAGCAGATTGGCTTCATTTAGATGTTATGGACGGAGTGTTTGTTCCAAATATTTCTTTTGGACAACCAGTGATAAAGCATATAAAAAAGATTGCAAATAAACCTCTTGATGTTCATCTAATGATAGTTAATCCAGATAGATATTTTGAAGATTTTAAAAAGTGTGGAGCAGATATAATAACTGTTCATTATGAAGCATGCACACATCTTCATCGTAGTCTTACTGCAATAAAAAACCTTGGGATTAAAGCAGGTGTTGTTCTCAATCCTCATACTCCGGTTTCAGTCCTTGAAGATATTATTTATCTTTGTGATGTTGTTCTTTTGATGAGTGTTAATCCTGGTTTTGGAGGACAAAAATTCATTGAAAATACTTATAAAAAAACTAAACAACTTAAAGAGATGATTGTTAGGAATAATCCTTCTACATTGATAGAAATTGATGGTGGAGTGAATACAACTAATAGTAAGCAACTTTTTGATTGTGGTGCAGATGTACTTGTTGCAGGTAATGCTGTTTTTTCGGCAGATAATCCAATGAAAATGATAATGGATTTGAAAAAATAAAAGTGTTATGAGTTGGTTTTCAAGAAAAAAAGAAACTAAACAAGAAATAGATTTAGGAGGTGTTCTTCAAACAGATATACATTCTCATCTTTTGCCAGGCATTGATGATGGGGCACAAACTATTGATGAATCCATTTCATTGATAAAAGAGATGGAAGAGTTGGGATACAAAAAAATGATAATAACACCTCATGTCCGTTATGGCTATTTTGATAATGACACTTCAACATTTGATTCTCGTTTGGAAGAATTGAAAAGGAATGTTAAGATGGCAGGAATAAATATGGAGTTTGAAGTAGGTGCAGAACAGAGTGTTGATGAAGAATTTTCAAGAAGAATAGAGAATAATGAATTGAAAAGTTTTGGTAAGAACAAATATCTTCTTATTGAGTTCTTCCCTTTCACAGAAATACCTATGGGCTACAAACAAACTCTTTTTTCTTTGCAAACAAAAGGCTATAATCTTATTCTTGCTCACCCAGAGAGGTACTTATATCTATATAACGATGAAAAAACGCTTGAAGAGTTGAAAGATAGAGGAATGTTGTTTCAAATGAATATCATTTCGTTAAGTGGTTATTTTGGTGAACCTGTAAAGAAGTTTGCAGAAAAACTAATTAAGAATGATATGATAGATTTGCTTGGAACAGATTTGCATGGCATAAGACATATTAATGCTTTGAAAAATACTCTTCATAATGTTGTTCTTGCCTCTTTGCTTGATAGCGGAAAGATAATGAATAAAAAATTTTAGTAATAAAAACACGTTTAAAATATAATGAAGAGATATTTTATTAGAATCAAAAGATAATAAAATATAATGAAGAAATAATGAAATATAATGAAGAATTATTTTTAACGGAATAAAAAGATAAAAAAGAATAAGTAAAAAAGTAAAAAAATAAAACATAGTATGGATATCTTAAATGCAATTTCTCCAATAGATGGAAGATATAGAAATAAAGTAGAAGTGTTGGCTGATTATTTTAGTGAAGAAGCCTTAATAAAATATAGAGTAAAGGTTGAGATAGAATATTTTATTGCTTTATGTAATATTCCTTTGCCAGCCTTGGAAGATTTCAACAAAGATGATTATTCTCGTTTAAGAAACATTTATGAGAACTTTTCTTTGGACGATGCAAAAAGAGTTAAGGAGATAGAGAGTATAACAAATCACGATGTAAAGGCAGTTGAATATTTTCTTAAAGAAGAGTTTGATAAGATGAACCTTTCAAGGCATAAAGAGTACATTCATTTTGGACTTACTTCACAAGATATAAATAATACATCTGTTCCTCTTTCAATAAAAGATTGTCATGATAATGTTTTTTTACCACAGTTGGAACAGATAATAGAATTGTTGAATAATAGAGCAAAAGAGTGGGACAATATACCAATGCTTGCTCATACTCACGGACAACCAGCCTCTCCAACAATACTTGGCAAAGAGATAAGAGTATTTACATATCGTTTAGAAAGACAATTATCATATTTTGCCTTCATTCCATTTTCTGCAAAGTTTGGAGGAGCAACGGGAAACTTTAATGCACATAACGTAGCTTTTCCAAATATTGATTGGTTAAGTTTTGCAGATGAGTTTTGTTCAAACATTGGATTGGAGCGTTCATTATACACAACCCAGATAGAGAACTATGATAATCTTGCTGCTTACTTTGATAATATTCGTAGAATAAACACTATTCTAATAGACTTTTGTCGTGATATTTGGTATTACATTTCAATGGAGTATTTTAAACAAAAGATAAAGCAAGGAGAAGTTGGCTCATCAACAATGCCACATAAAGTTAATCCTATTGATTTTGAGAACGCAGAAGGTAATCTTGGTATGTCAAATGCTATTCTTACGCATCTTTCAATGAAACTACCTATTTCTAGAATGCAAAGAGACCTTACTGATAGTACTGTTTTACGTAATGTGGGAACACCAATTGCTCATACGCTTATTGCATTGGCTTCAATAAAAAAAGGAGTTAATAAACTTATTCTTCACGATGAAAAAATAAATGAAGACCTTGAAAACAATTGGGCAGTAGTTGCAGAGGCTCTTCAAACAATATTGCGTAGTATTGATTATCCAAATTCTTATGAAACACTAAAACAACTTACTCGTACAAATCAAAAGATAAATAAACAAAGTATTGAAGATTTTATTAATACATTGAATGTAAGCGAAGATGTTAAACAAAGAATGCGACAAGTAACTCCGCAAAACTATGTTGGTGTTTATCCGAAGCAAGAAGAAGAATAATTATTTTTAATATGACAAATAGAGAAAGACGTTTCATACTCCATTTTGCAAAACCATATATAGGGAACTATATACTTTATTTCTTTTTGGTTTGTGTGATGAGCGTTTTTTCTATTTGTTCTATTCTTTCCGTTAATAACTTTTTACAAATACTTTTTTCTTCAAATGCTTCTAATAATGTAGTAAATGCTTCATTATTAGATGATATTTTAAGAAATATTTACGATTATTTCTTGCAATATGGTAAGCAAAACGCTTTGATTATCTTTACTTCAATGATTCTTATTATTTATTTTTTCACTGATGTATTTACTTACTTGTCTCAATATCAAATGGGATATACAAGGAATAAGATAATAAGAAATGTTCGTAATGAATTGTTTTCAAAGTATATTAGACAAGATATATCTTTCACTTCAAAATACAAAAAAGGTGATCTTATATCACGAATAAGTAATGATGTGATAGAGTATGATGAAAACATATTAAAATCCATTCAAACAATAATTAATTCATCGCTCATAATAACTCTTTATATCATCATATTGTTCTATATAGATTATTTTCTCACAATATCTATTCTTGTTCTTTTGCCTATAATAGGTACTTTGACTTCATTTATTTCACGCAAACTTCGTAGAACATCAAAACACTTGCAACAAAAAAGTGGATTTCTTGTTTCAATGATAGAAGAGACAATATCAGGATTAAGAATAATAAAAAACCTTGCTGCGATAGATTTAGTTAATAGTCGTTTTCATTCTTTTAATGAGTCATATACAAGATTGAGAAACAGGATTTACTATAAAGTAGATTTGGCTTCACCGCAAAGTGAGTTCCTTTCAAGTATTGTTGTTGTTATTTTATTGTTGGTTGGTTGCAAGAATGTTTTGGCAGGCAACTCTTTAACGCCAGAGATGTTTATTGTGTATTTGATTCTTTTTGCCTTGATAATTAAGCCAGCGAAAGATGCTTCAACAAGTTTTTATAGTCTTAAAAGAGGAACAGCATGTATGAATAGAATAATGGAGATTATTGAATCAAAACCAGAGATTGTTGAACCAAAAGAAAGCAAGGATTTTCCAGAACTAAAAAAAGGTATAATATTTAAAGATGTTGTTTTCTCTTACAAAAAAGATATTCCAGTAATAAAGAACATAAATGTTGTATTTGAGAAAGATAAGATAACGGCTATTGTTGGTGCTTCGGGTAGTGGTAAAAGCACGATGATAGATTTAATAGACAAGTTTTATAATATAGATAGTGGCGACATTCTTTTTGATGATGTTTCAATAAAAGATTTATCGTCAAAACAAATACATAAAAATATTTCATTGGTAACGCAAGATACTATTTTGTTGAATGATACGGTTGCAAACAATATATCTTTTGAGGATTCTTCTTATTCAATGGATAAGATAATAGATGCAGCAAAGACAGCCAACAGTGAAGAGTTTATAATGAAGTTGCCACAAAAATACAACACAAACATAGGTGATAAAGGTAATATGCTTTCAGGTGGACAGAAACAAAGAATATCCATAGCAAGAGCAGTATTAAAAAATGCACCTATTCTTATCCTTGATGAAGCTACATCAGCCCTTGATACGAAGAGCGAACGTTTGGTTCAGCAGGCAATAAACGATATAAGCAAAACAAAAACAACGATAATAATAGCACATAGGCTCTCAACAATAGTTAATGCCGATAAAATAATAGTATTAGATAAAGGCGAGATAAAAGAGATTGGAACACATAATGAACTTTATTCTCAAAAAGGAGTCTATTACAAATTGTGCAAAATGCAAGAAATAAAATAATAGCTCTTTGTTTGGTTGAAATGGAATAAAGCGATAATAAAATAAAAAACTATAAGATTATTACAATAATTTATAATAAAAAGAGTTCTTAATTATTAACAGTTTTAATAAAGATATACTTAAAATGGCAACAAATAATAAAATAAAGACAAGAAAAGAAAGCGATTTGATTGGTACAAAAGAGTTACCAGTTGATGCATTGTATGGAGTACAATCATTAAGAGGTTTTGAGAACTTCAAGATTTCAGGAGAAACAATGAAGGATTACCCTAACTTTATAAAAGGATTTGCAATCACAAAACACGGAGCTGCTATTGCAAACTACAAACAAGGTAAGTTAACAAAGGAACAATTTGATGCAATCGTTAAAGCATGCAAAGAAATGTATGATGGAAAACTTGATGACAACTTTTTATCAGATATGATTCAAGGTGGTGCAGGTACAACGATGAACATGAATGCTAATGAAGTTATTGCTAATCGTGGCTTGCAGATAATGGGGCATCAACCAGGTGAATATAAATATCTTTCACCAAACGACCATATCAACGCTTCTCAATCAACAAATGATGCTTATCCAACAGCATTTCATTTTGGCTTATATTTAAAAACACAAGAACTTATTGATGCTTTAGATGCTATAATAAAAAGTCTTGAAACAAAAGCAAAAGAGTTTAAAAACATTGTTAAGATGGGAAGAACTCAATTGCAAGATGCTGTTCCAATGACAATGGGACAAACATTTCAAGCTTTTGCAGATTCTTTGAAAAAAGAGTATTCAGAACTTAAACGTATAAGAGAAGGTTTTCTTACAATCAATATGGGTGCTACTGCAATAGGAACAGGAATATGTAGTGAGCCAGGATATAGCAAACTTTGTGTTGAAGCTCTTCGTGAAATAACAGGGTGGAACATTAAATTGGATAAGAATCTTATTGAAGCAACATCTGATACTGGAATTTTAGTTGCTTATTCAGATGAGATGAAACAAATAGCATTGAAATCAATAAAGATATGTAACGATCTTAGACGTATGGGCTCAGGTCCAAGATGCGGTTTAAACGAATTGTTCCTTCCAGAGATGCAACCAGGAAGTAGTATTATGCCTGGAAAAGTTAATCCAGTAATACCAGAAGTTATGAATCAACTTTGCTATAAGGTTATTGGAGAAAACACAACAGTAATGTTAGCAAGTGAGAACGCACAATTTGAACTTAATGTTATGGAACCAATAATGGTTTATAGTTGTTTCCAATGTATTAATCTTCTTACTCGTGGATTTAACACTCTTCGTACGCTTTGTATTGATGGAATACGTGTTAATGAAGCAAGATGTGAAAAAGAAGTTAGAAGTAGTATAGGCGTCGTTACAGCATTGAATCCATTCATTGGCTATAAGAATTCTACACGTATTGCAGAGATAGCAATGAAAACAGACAAAGGTGTTTATGATATAGCACTTGAAAATGGTATCTTAACTAAGAAAGACCTTGATACTATTCTTGCACCAAAGAATATGATTCAACCAGTTAATTTAACTATCACTCCAAATCCTAAAACAAAAGAGATTTTGGAAGATGTTTTAAGTAAATTACAATAAAACGACGTAATATTTTAATAAAGTAAAGAGATAGTGAAATATTTCTTTACTTTATTTTTATGTCTTAATGAAAAAAAGAAATATGGTATCGTTTCTTATTCCTATATACAATTTTGATGTAAGAGAATTAGTTAAAACAATTGTTAATCAATCAAAAGAAAATAATATTGATTATGAAGTGTTGGCTTATGATGATTACTCAGAAAAAGAATATCAACAAACGAATAATGAAATAAAAGATTTTGGTAACGTGATTTATAATATATTACCAAAAAATATATCTCGTTCTAAAATAAGGAACCTTCTTGCAAAAGAGAGTAAAGGAGATTGGTTGATGTTTTTTGATTGTGATGTGGCAATAAGAAGAAAGGATTTCATTAAGAAGTATCTTGAAAATAGACTTGATTATGATGTTATTTGTGGAGGAACAGAATATGAAAGTAAAGACAAGATAGCAAGGAAGAATTTATTGCATTGGAAAAATGGTTCAGTAAGAGAAAGTAATAAGACAAGAAAAAAAAATAATAGTTTCACAACAAACAACTTCTTTATCAAAAAGAAAGTATTTGAAGATATTACTTTTGATGAAACGATAGAAGATTATGGGCATGAAGATACTATCTTTGGTTGCAATCTTAGATGTTTAGGATATAGGATGCAAGATATTGATAATCCTGTTGTGCATTTAGGATTAAAGACAACAGAAAATTTCATCGCAAATATAGAAAGTGCAACAAATAATCTTTATCTTATCTATCAAAACAATGACAATAAGAAAGAATTAGAACAAATACCATTAATAAAAACTTTTTTAAAAATAAAAAGACTTAAATTAATAAGCCTTTATCTTTTTATTTATAAATTATTTCAACCAATAATAATAAGCAATCTTTATTCTAAGACACCTAATCTTAAATTTTTAGATTTATTTAAATTAAATACTATTCTATTATCTTACCGTTCTCACAAGAAATAACACGATTACGGAAATTGTTTATTACAAGATAATCGTGAGTGGCCATAAGGATAGTTGTTTTTTTCTCTTTATTAATCTTTAAAAGTAGTTTAACTATTTCATCTGATGTTATTGGGTCAAGATTACCTGTTGGTTCGTCAGCAATGATTAACTCTGGATTATTTACTGTTGCTCTTGCGAGTACTATTCTTTGCATCTCTCCTTCTGAAAGATTAAATGGATAATCATCTGCTTTGTTCTCTAAACCAACATTGCTTAAACTTTCAATAACTTGCTCTTTTATCTTTGTTTTATCTTTTGTTCCAGTTGCTTTAAGAACGAATGAAAGATTATCAAACACTGTTCTATCATTTAATAGTTGCATATCTTGAAACACAATGCCAAGTTTTCTACGAAGAAGTGGAACATTTTTTTTGGAAATATTCTTTAAGTTAAAGCCACATACTTTTCCTTCACCACTAATTATTGGTACATCTGCATAAAGAGAACGTAAAAGAGTGGATTTGCCAGCACCTGTTTTACCAATAAGATAAACAAATTCTCCTTTTGCTATTTGCAAATTAACATCTGTAAGTATTGTCTTTTCATAAGAAAGGCATACATCTTTTAAGTATATTGATATTTCTTGTTCGCTCATTTTTAGTTTTTTATTAATTTGTATTATTTGTTATTTTTTAATACTAGTATTTTTCTCTATTTTATATATTTTTCGCACTATGGTTGTATGTAATATAAATACATATAAGAACCATGATAATATTATTATCAAGAAAAATATCGTATCATTAACAAGCAAAGATAATACAATTCCTAATACTGAAATGAAAAAAGAAATAAAAAATATTGTTAGAGCACATCTTTGATGAGAATAGCCAAGACGGATAAATAAATGATGTATATGTGTTTTATCAGCAAAGAAAGGACTTCTATGACGAATAATTCTATAAACAAAAACTCTTAGAGTGTCTGCAAGAGGTATGTAAAATAAACAAATAAAAGGAGCAATAAAAGATTTGACTGTAAAACCACAAAGAGTATATTGCCTATGGTTTTTTATTGCGTACATATCAGCATCAATGCTATACTTCATAGCAACAATAATACAAATAGCAATTATTGTACCTACAAACAAACTACCAGTATCTCCCATAAAGATAGAAGCTTTTTGCCAATTATATCTTAAAAATCCTACAAGAGCACCAATCATTGACCCATAAATAATCATAAGCATCTTAGCGTGAGAAACAGGTTGAGGATAAGATGAATTGTAGAAGGTTGTTCCAAAAACAAAAGCAAGAAAAATGAATACATTAATTGCTTGCAATCCTGCTTGTCCATCAATACCATCAATAAGATTATAAGCATTTGTTACAACAATAAAAAAACATATTGTTAAAAAGTAACTAAACCATGCAGGTATATCATAAATTCCACAGATACCATATAGAGTTTTTAGTCTTATTCCGGCATAAGAGATAAGAAAACCAATAATGATTTCAAAGAATAGTTTTGTCTTTGCTCTAATATTATGCAAATCATCTCTTGCTCCAATAACCAACATCAAAAATGTTATTATGAAGAAATATATGGCAATAGATTTATATATATCTTTAATATACAACATTGTAATTAATATTAAAGAAATTACAAAACCAAGATAAATAATTAAACCGCCCATATGAGCAGTGTATCCTTCATGAATTTTTCTACCACCTGATTTATCTAATATTTTATATTTAGTCATCAAGGCAATGAATGGTGGCATAAACAATAGCACAATTGTCAAAGAAACAATAAATGATAATAATAATTCAGTCATAAAGTCAATTCTTTTCGGTTTATTTGTTTTTGCAAAAATATAATTTTTTTCCATACAAAAGAAAGTTTAAGAAAAAAAAGTTTAATATTTTTTGTTAAAGTTAAGAAATAAAACAATAAAACGAAGAAATATTTTTGTATCTCTTTATTTTAATTAATATAGAATAGCAATTCATTAAAATGATTTCTTTACATTAGTTTTTTTATTATAATAATGAATAATAAATTAGAGTTATTTTATAATTAAGAGTAAGTAAAATGGAGAAAATGTCTTATAATTGAGAAAAAATTTGTAATTTTGAAATTTATTTTAGGTTAAACATAAAAAACGATACGATTATGCAAACAATAATTATTTTAGACCAAGGAAGTCAATATACACAATTGATAGCAAGAAAGATAAGAGAATTAAATGTTTATTGCGAAATTTATTCTTATAACAAAATACCAGAAATTACAGAAGATGTAAAAGGTGTTATTCTTTCAGGAAGTCCTTATAGTGTAACAGATGAAGATGCTCCAAAAACAGATTTATCTTCATTTAAAGGCAAAGTTCCTGTTCTTGGAATATGTTATGGGGCACAATTAATGGTAAATAATTATGGTGGCAAAGTTGAAAAAAGTATAATAAGAGAATATGGAAGGGCAAGGTTAAGTTTTATTGACAAACAGAGCAGATTGATGAATGGAGTTAATCTTGAAAGTCAAGTATGGATGAGTCATGGAGATACAATACAACAATTGCCAGATGATTTTAAAATAATATGTTCAACAAAAGATGTAGAAAATGCTGGCTATAAGATAGAGGGTGAAGAAACTTACGCAATACAGTTTCATCCAGAAGTACATCATAGCAAACAAGGTAGTTTAATACTAAAAAATTTCGTTATAGATATTTGCCAATGTGATGGAAGTTGGACACCAAAAAGTTTTGTTGAAACGACAATAAAAAATCTTAGAGAACAACTTCAAGAAGATAAAGTTGTTTTAGGATTAAGTGGAGGAGTAGATTCATCAGTTGCTGCAATGCTTTTACATAAAGCAATAGGAAATAATCTTACTTGTATTTTTGTTGATAATGGACTTTTGAGAAAGAATGAATTTATTACTGTTTTAGCATCATATAAAGGTATGGGGTTAAATGTTATTGGAGTTAATGCAAAGAATGATTTTTATGCAGCACTAAGAGGAATAACAGAACCAGAGAAAAAACGTAAAGCAATAGGCTCAACATTTATTAATGTATTTGACTATCAGGCAGGAAAAATAGAGAACGCTAAATGGCTTGCTCAGGGAACGATATATCCAGATGTTATAGAAAGCAGTAGTGTTAAAGGACCAAGTCAAACAATAAAATCACATCATAATGTTGGAGGACTACCAAAGAACATGAAGTTAAAGATAGTTGAACCATTAAGGAGTTTATTTAAAGATGAGGTTAGAAAAGTTGGTAAAGAAATAGGATTGAAAGATGAATTACTTGCTCGTCATCCTTTTCCAGGACCAGGATTAGCAATAAGAATACTTGGAGAAATAACAGAAGAAAAGATAAAAATACTTCAAGATGTAGATGATATATTTATTTCAAATCTTAAAAAGGCTAACTTATATAACAAAGTATGGCAAGCAGGAGCAATTCTTCTTCCAATACAATCAGTTGGTGTTATGGGAGATGAAAGAACTTATGAAAGAGTTGTTGCATTAAGGGCTGTTGAAAGTGTTGATGGAATGACTGCAGATTGGTGTCATTTGCCTTATGAGTTTCTTGCAGATACATCAAATCAAATCATAAATCAAGTTAAAGGAGTTAATCGTGTTTGTTATGATATCAGTAGCAAACCACCTGCAACAATAGAATGGGAATAGGTAGCAAACTACCTGCATGGAATTGTCCTAACACAAAGCCACAATTATTGTAGAGAAGTTTTGCCTATCGGTATGTATTAATTAATAAAGGGAAGATAAAAAGAATAAAGAAGAAAGGATAAAGAGATGATAAAGAAATATATAAAAATATTATTATTTATTGTTGTTTTATTTGTGTGTAATAATGGTTATTGTCAAAAACAAGACGATGGCTATGGTACGCATACAGTAAAACAAGGAGAAACTCTTTATTCTATTTCAAAAACATTTTATCTTTCTGTTAAAGATGTTTTAGAGGCTAATAAGGAAATAAAAGACTCAATAATTAAAATAGGACAAACATTAAGAATACCTAAGACAGTTAGAAATAATGATTTGTTTAATCAAGAGATAACAAAACCTAACGAAGATAGTAGTAATTATTCAAAGATTAATAGTGAGGCTCTTTATAAATCTTCAAAAAAACAAAATGCGACAAAGAAAATAAATAAGAAAACACATTTAAATATTGCTATCTTATTACCATTATATTATGAGAATATTGATGAATTAGGCTTTAATAAATATAATATTGCAGAGAAAAAGGGTAAGAATTTCAAATGCTTTAATTATATAAGTTTTTATGAAGGAGCAAGGATTGCTTTGGATAAATTGGAAAAACAAGGTTATAATATATCTTTGTATGTTTTTGATGTTGGAGAAGATGACGTAAGCAAAATGAAGCATGCACTTGATTATCCATCTATGAAAGAAATGAATCTTATCATATCACTTGTTTTTAAAAATTCTTTTAATCTTGTATCTGAATTTTGTAAACAGAATGAAATACCATTAGTTAATCCAATGAGTCAATTGTCTGCAATACTTGATAATCCTTATGTTTTTAAAATTCAACCAAGTGATAAGGCAGAAAATGAATCTGTTTTGAAATATATAAAAACAAAAGTAGAGAACGCAAATATTGTTGTTTTGTATGATGACGCAGTAGATAAAGGATTATTCAATTATTATAAAGATTATTTAACTGCTAATTCATCTTCATGGACAATGCTTAATTGGAGAAAATACCAATCAAAATTAGTAAGTAAAATATTAAAAGATAAAAACAATATTGTAATTAATCTTATTGGAAAAGGAAATGAAAGGGAAGATATAGTTTATTGTAATGCTTTGTTGAAGAAATTACAAGCAAGTAAAGGGAATATAACATTGTTTTCAAACTATTCATGGTTGGAGTTTAGAAGTATTGATTATGCATTGTTAGAAAAATTTAATTATCATTTCACTTTATCTTATTTAAATGATTATTCTAATCCAAACTTTGTAGCCTTTGTTAAGGATTATAGAAAAAATTTTATGACAGAACCAGATAAGATTTATGCTGCAATGGGATATGATGTAATTACATATTTTATTTCAGCAATGATAGAAAAAGGTGAAGAGTTTATAACTAATCCTAATATTAAGAATGAAAAAAATATGATTAATAGGTATCATTTTGTTAGAAGTGATAATAATCATGGTTTTATGAATAAAACAACAACAATATATAAATTATCTAATTATAAAATAATATCAGTATGCAGTTTCTAAAAAATAAAATATACATAGTAGTCTTAATTATTCTTTTGCCGTTGTTTGCTTTTTCACAAGAAAAAATAGTGAAATATGATTTGAGTAATGGTAAATATGAATTAAAGAATTTTGATATACAAGAAGAATCTAAGTCTAATAGTCCAATATATTTTATTGCAGATGAAAAAGAAGAAGGCAAGGGAAGAGTTGTATTAAATCTCTCAACATTAAATCAAGATAAATTAACTATATCTTGGTCAAATAGTACAGCACAAAGAACTTCAAGTAGATGGTATGCAAGGTTGCAATATAGACTTTCTGCAAATGATGAATGGACAGATGTTGTAACAACAAAGGGAAATAATATAGAATTTGTTAGTCAAAGCAAAAGATATTGGAAGGATTTTAATAATATAGTTTTACCAGAGGAATGTAATAATAAAGACTTCGTTCAATTATCTTGGAAAATAGATGCTTATAATGGGACAACAAATCCATTAATATTATTTAGAAATATAGAGGTAACAAGTGAGTATGATAAATATTTTGGTATGCCTGCAGAAGTTAATGTTTCAATGAATAGTGATGAAAAAAATAAACAATTAAGTTCTATTATTTTTGATAACATTCCAATACCTTTTATATATCCAGAAAGTTATAGAATAAAAGTACAAGGCAAACAAATAAGAGATAGTATTAATTTAAGTATTTCTGGAGAAGATAAGGAATATTTTTCTTTGTCAACAACATCAATAAAAGATAAAGCGATATATAATAAAGTTGTAGAGATTAAATATTCTCCTAAAAAAGAAGGACATCATAAGGCTATTCTAACAATAACAACATCTAAACTTGCTTCTCCAATACAAATAAACATTGAAGGCTCGTGTGCAAAACACATTTCTTACGAAAAGAATCTTTTACCAAATACAGAAATAAATAGTAATACTGCATATTATCGTATTCCTGTTTTTTCAAATACAGATTATCAATATCGCTTTGTTCAAAAAGATATTTCTTCGCCAATAAGAATAAAATATAAATGGTATAGAGATACAAAACTTATGTTCTCTATGAGAGATACAGTTAAGAAGTCTTTGTATTGTGTCCCATTAAAAATACCTGCAACAGCAAATTATCTTGAAATACAATTGTCTTGTGATAATAATATAGACATATCTGATATGTATTTTGGTTCTCCGAAAGTTAAAACGATGATTAGTAGTGGCAATTGGAATGATGAAAATAATTGGGAGCCAAAAGGAGAACCGACTATGGAAGATTTCGTTGTTATAAATCGTGGAGTAAATGCAAAAGTTAATGAAGATGTTGCTTGTAGTATGCTTACATTAGGTGATAGTTCAAATATTAGTATTAATACAGGCAAAACATTCTATGTTTCTTCTGATATATTTTATGGTAAACATTCCTATTTTACAGTCCATCAATATCTTTTACCAGGAAAATGGAATTATATTTCAACTCCAATCAATCAAGCAAGAGCTGCAATATTTTCTATGAATACAAATAATAATAATGATACATGGTTGATGAAATATAATACCGGACAAAAAAGTAAGCACGATGATTATTGGAGTGAATATTTAACAGATCCAAAACTTATTCTTGAACCAGGGCAAGGCTATGCAGTATATACGCATGAGCCATTAGACGTTAAATATGAAGGATTGCTTTGTAATAGTAGTGTAACATATAATTTAGTAACAACAGAAGATGATAAATGGAATTTGGTTGGTAATCCCTATACAGCGCCATTGAGTAGTAAGAAACTTTTTGATGATATTGATGGTAAGATACAAGGTAATTGCATTCTTCTTTTTAATAGAGAGAGTAAAGTATATAATCCTGTAATAATAGATTCAAAAGAAGAAGTTATGATACCATCATTAGAGTCTTTTTTTGTTGAGGCATTAAATACACCAACAGATATAACTTTTAAAAGAAAACATCAATATATACCTCAAACGGGAACACAAACATGGGTTAATAATAATTATCTTAATCTTTCTGTAACAAAAAATAGTAATAGTCAATATGTTCTTTTAGGAATGGATCCAAGAAGTGAATATTCGTTTGATGAATATGATTGTCATAAGATGTTTGGAAATAATGAAGATATGCCAGATATTTATCTTACAGACGGAAAAGATGAATATTCTGTTAATGTTTTTCCTGATTATCCTGCAATATATAATGTTGGTCTTTATATAGGAAATCCAAGTCAAGTAGAAATAAATCTTAATAATATTTCAGTATTGCCTGAAAATATTATGGTTTTTTTAGAAGATAAGAAAAATAATATCTTTTATAATTTTTGTGAAGAAAGTAAAGTGTCAACATTTTTGAAAAGTGGAACAACACAAGATGAATTTAGAATACATATAATAAAAGCAATAAATGTAAAAGAAGGAGAGTTTGAATATAAAGGATTATATCTTTGGCAAGATAAAGGTAGAATGTTGTTGTATTCAGAAAAAACAAATAAATTAGAAAAAGTAAGAGTTTATAATAATAGACAAATAGTGTTAGATGTTGATTATGTTCCAAATGAAGTACTTGTTAAAGATATTAAACAAGGGGAATATACAGTAGATTTATTCGTAAATGGAGTTTGGATAAAAGACATTGATTTAACAATAAAATAACAAAAAATAAAACAATAACAAATAATGAAGGGAAATTTAAAATACATTTATGTATTTGTAATGTTTTTGTTGCCAAGTATATCATTTTCTCAAAGTTCTGCAATAATGAAGATGATGGATAAAGGCGAATTTGATAATGTATTACAAAATATAGAACAAGCATATAAAAATGATACATTAAATAAAGATAGGAATAATTTATTATATCATTATTATATTAATGGGAAGAATTTAGATAGAGATACATTAATGGCATTGTATTATGCAAAACAATATAATAATTTAGAAACTAATAAAAAAGACAAAATAGCGACAGCAGAACTTGCTAAAACTGCACTTACTTATGTTTATAAAAGCAAAGACGTTTCAAGATTCAATATTTATATTTCAGTTACAGAAGAATATCCTGCATTAAATAAAGAAGCAAAACGAATAAGGAATCAATTGGCATATGAACAAGTAAAGCAGAGTGAAGATATAAAACAATATGAGGATTTTATTAATAATTATCCAGATGCCATACAAATAAGCGAAGCAAAGCAATGGCTTAACGAAAGAGTATTGAATGAAATACTTAAAAGTGGAGATATTGACTCTTTAAAAAACTTTGCTAACAGAACAACAAATATGGATTTTAAACAGAAGGCATTAGATGAGGTAGATAGATTGTCTTTTAAGAAAGCATTAGAATCAAATACTATTGTTGCATATAATAAATATATTAAGGATTTTCCTAATGGGCAATATGTTAAAGTAGCAAAGAATAAGATGAATAGTGTTAAGTATGAGCAATATGTTAGTGATGGAAATTTAAGTGATTTAATTTATTTCGTTGAGCATAACCCTAACGATAATAATTATCAAACAGCATTTGAAAAACTTAAACTTATGGCTTTGGAACATTTGTCAATAAAAGCAATGAAAATCATTCAGTCAACAAATAATAATACTGAATATTTAAACACTTTTTGTAAGAGATATGTTTCTGATTACTCCCTTTCGTCAATAGAAAAGATAATAGAAGCATTTCCTGAGATTAAAAATGAAAGTTATATTTTAGAGGCAAAGAAAAAAGCACAAACAATACATCAACTATTAACAAAGAGTAAACTAACAATGGAAGATTATAAAAAGAATAAGTCTTTGTTTTATAATCTAAATTCTCATCAAACAATGCTTTTATTTAAGAGATTTATCTCTCTTTCAGAGCAGAATGCGACAAATAGAAAAAACTTTACCTTTAATTTAAATAATGATATACATTATATTAACTATAAGTATTCAAAGAGTAAAGAATTTAATTTCACATTAACAGAGAAACCGAATGATTTAAATGATATAGACAAGCCAAACAAAGAAAATACTAATTTAGATAATATTTCTTCTGATGCAAGATATAGTAGTGATAAAAAAGCCATTGTTTTTTCTTTGTCAAATGAAGATGGTTTTGATTATGATAGTACATCAAACAATAAAGATATTTTTGTATCAATCAATCAAGACGGAGTGTGGCAAAAACCTTTCCCAATAAACAAACCTGTCAATTCTCGTTTTAATGAAACAAATCCTGTGCTTTCTCCTGATATGAAAACGCTTTGGTTCTCTTCTGATAGAGATTTAAACTTTGGCAAACTTGATATATATGTTTCATATAGAGAAGATGTTAATGATTGGAACTCTTGGAGTATGCCTATGCTTTTATCGGAAGATTTTAATACAGAAGATAATGATTATGTAATAAGAGTAGAAGATAACCTTGTAGTAGTAAATCAAGATGATTCTTTTGCACAAGCAAATGATGTTTATTTATCAGGTAAAACAGATTTGAATATTTTTAGTGGTAAAATAATGGATAAAGAAAAATCTCCCATACAAGCAAAGGTCGTTGTTATGGATAAAGAAAATTTAAATACGGAAAATATTGTATATTCAAATGATAGAGGATTTTTTGCTTTTATTAAGCCAGAAAAAGAAATGAGTTTAATAGGACAAAAGAATAATTATCTTTCTTTTATTTCTAATAGCGATACAATAATGATGTATTATATAGAAGAGATGGTTAATAAACAAGAACTAATAACAAGAGAAAGCCCATTTGAAGAAAAGAATTCTTTAACACTTTCTCGTAAAGGGACAACAGAACTTTATTATTTGGCTCAAAGTTTAGAGAACTCTCCATATATTTTAACAATAGGCGTTCATGTTGGCAAAGATTCTAAAAAATATTCATCAATGGAACTATCTCAAAAACAAGCAGATGTTATTAAAGAGTTTATGATAAAGAATAATGTGAATGTTAATAATATTGTTGTTGCAGGTTATGGTAACACAAAGCAATCACAAGGAATGGAAAATACAGATAACATAGAAATAAGTATAATTAATAAATAATAATCACACAAAAATTAAGTATAAAATATGATGGAATGGATTAAAGGAATGTTCCTTACACAGAATGTTGCTCAAAGCATACTATTGCTTTCTATAACTATTGCATTAGGTATTTGGCTTGGTAGAATAAAAATAAAAGGTATATCATTAGGAATAACATGGATACTTTTTGTTGGTATAGTATTAAGTCATTTTGGATTAATAGCAAATAAAGATATTATTTCGTTTGCTAAGGATTTTGGTTTAATACTTTTTGTTTATGCAATAGGACTACAAGTTGGACCAGGCTTTTTTGAAAGTTTGAAAAAGGGAGGTCTATCGTTAAACCTTTTAGCTACTTTGATAGTTGTCCTTGGCTGTGTTACGGCATGGATAATATCAATAGTAACAGGAGAAAGTTTGAAAAATATGGTAGGAGTTCTATGTGGGGCTGTTACTAATACACCTTCTCTTGGTGCTGCCGGACAAACACTAAAAGATTCAGGATTAGAAGATACACTGCCTTTGGGCTATGCTGTTGCTTATCCTCTTGGAGTTATTGGTATAATCTTCACGCCTATGATTGTAAGAGCAATTCTTCGTATAAATGTTAAGAAAGAAGAACAAGCATACAAACAAGGAGAACAAGCAAATACAGAAAAAATATCTATTCAAATAACAAAAGAAAATATTGATAATCATTCTGTAGGAGAAATAGTTAAACAATATCAACAATCTCTTGTTATAACAAGAATAAGAAAATGTGATGGAATAATAGAACATGTTCATAATGATACAAAAGTACATTTAAATGATGTTCTTCGTGTTGTTGCATTGAAAGAGGAGAAAGAAAACATAATAGATTTTCTTGGTAAAGAAATAGAGACTAATGAAAACGAATGGGATGTAGATAATGGTAGATTAGTTTCCAAGAGAATAGTTGTAACAAATAAAGAATTGCAAGGCAAGAAAGTTGGTGATTTGCATATAGATAATCTTTATGATGTAACATTAACAACAGTTAATCGTGCAGGTGTTGATTTGCTTTGCGATAGAAATATACAATTACAAATGGGCGACCGCGTAGTTGTTGTTGGTAGTGAAGATAAGATAAAAAAAGTTGCTGATATGCTTGGTAATTCATTAAAGAAACTTGATATACCTAATCTTGTACCTATCTTTCTTGGAATCTTTCTTGGAATTGTTGTTGGTCTTATACCTTTCAAGTTTCCAGGAATACCACAACCAGTTAAACTTGGCTTAGCAGGAGGACCACTTATCATCGCAATACTTATTGCAAGATACGGACCATACTACAAAGTCGTTACTTTTACAACAACAGGAGCAAATATGATGATTAGAGAAATAGGAATATCACTTTTTCTTGCTGCCGTAGGACTTTCTTGTGGTAAAGAGTTCGTTTCAACCGTTGTTAATGGCGGTTATTGGTGGGTATTGTATGGATTTATTATAACTGTCATACCATTACTCCTTGTAGGAATGATAGCAAGAATATTTTTCCATTTGCCATACTTCTCAATATGCGGACTTATAGCAGGAAGTACAACAGATCCACCAGCACTTGCTTTTGCTAATGCTAGTACAGAAACATCTTTGCCAGCAACTGCTTATGCAACGGTGTATCCTTTGAGTATGTTCTTGCGTATTCTTTCGGCTCAAATACTTATAATTATGAGTTTATAGTTAAAACATTAATATAATAGACAATTAAACATCATAACTTCTAATTTAGTTGTGATGTTTTTTTGTTTTATTTTGCATTGAAATATAAGGAAAATAAAGAGTTAAAACAATATCAAAAATATAACGAAGAAATATTTAAATAGAATCAAAAGATATTCAAATATAACGAAGAAATATTTTATTAGAATAGCTATTCATTTTTATTAGAATAAAAAGACATTTAAATAGAATAAAGAATTATTTTTTAGAGAGAATAAATAATATTTTTTTATTCTTTTAAGATAAAAAAAATTGTCAATTAAAATATATTTTATACCTTTGTTACGATTTAAATAATTATTAATAAATAAAAATAAGGAGGATAAAATTATGGGACTTTTAATAGCATTAGGAATGATATTCGATTTCATACTTGGATTTGGACATCACGATTTTGATATTTAAGTATTAACTTAATTACAAGTTATAACAGAGAATAAATTTAACTATTCTCTGTTTTTTTTGCTTAAAAAATTTGTCAGTTTCAAAAAAATGATTATTATTGCAAAAAATAAATATTAAAACATGAATAAAGCAATAAATTTAAAACAAGGATTAGGCGATATTCTTTTTGGATATACGATAGAACAAACAATGAATATTATAGGTAAGCCTGATGAGGTTGAAGAGATTGGTTCTGATGTTGATTGCCCAACAGAATTGTTACATTATAATAAACTTGGGTTTTCATTATTCTTTTCTATGGAAGATGAGAAATTGGATTGTATTGATATAGTTAGTAAAGATGTAACCTTGTTTGGTGAAAAAATTATGAATAAACAAAGTAAAGATATAACAAACCTTATGATTAAGAATGATATAGTTAATCAAACTATGGAGAATGAGGCATGGGGAGAAAAAAGAATATCTTTTCCAGATTATTCAATAGATTTCTTTTTTGTAAATGATAAATTGGGCTCAATTACCATCGGACGATAGTTTTCCGTTATTTCATTTAGAGTTTTTCCCTTGTGTTGAATATCTCGTTAAGATTAGTCAATACAATAAGATAACTATTAATGCAGATGAGTCTTTTCCTAAACAAACGTATAGGAATAGATGTGTTATTCTTTCATCTAATGGAATACAAAATATTATTGTTCCAATTAAAAGAGATAAAACAAAAAAGCTTCAAACAAAAGAAGTAGAAATATCGTATAGTGAAAATTGGGGAATAAGAGCGTGGAGAACAATATTCTCTTGTTATGGACAAAGCCCTTTTTTTGAATATTATGCACCTCAAATAGAAAGAATATTAACAACTAAACATAAATATCTTATAGACTTAGACCTTGATATTTTTGAGTTTGTAAATAAAACATTTGCTTTGAATTGTGAAGTTTTTAGAGCAAAAGATTTTATTAGAAGACAACAAGATAATTATACAGATTCTTTTCTTGTTAAAAATAGAGAACAAGAAGGTAAAGAATATAAATCATATTTTCAGTGTTTTTCTGATAAGATGGATTTTCAACCAAATTTAAGTTGTCTCGATGTTTTGTTTTGCCTTGGTAATGAAAGCAAGGATTATATTAGAAATGTAAGGCAACACTTGCTCCAGCATTAAAGGTTTTTAGTTTTGTCGTTTTGTCATCAATATTAAAACGAGATAAATAATAATTAGAGTATAATCTTAAAAAAGTATGCTTGCTTATCCATAAAGTTAATGATAAGCCAGAAGAAAAACTTATCTTGTTTTGTTCTGGTATTGTTGAAGTGTTTAATATTTGATTGTCGCTTATATGAATTAAACCCAAAGACAAGTTTCCGCCAATAAAAATACGAGAAAATAAAGGATAAGAAAAATACGAGCCAAGATAAGAAGAATAAATGTTAAGAGTAGTATCTTTAGATATAGTTTGAGTTGATATTCTGTAATTAGAAATATCATAAAGTGTTCCTATTCCAAAATAAGGAGAGAAGAAATATGTTCCTTCAATGCCTAAACTTGCTCCATCGTAAAATCTTAAAATAGAGTTATCTTTAAGAGTATATTTATTGAAAGAATAGTTGTATGTTGTGTATAAGTTAGCAAAAGAAGGATTTTTGTTATATGATGAATCTTGATTAAAAACTAATCTGCTTGAATATTTATCTTTGAAAATAGCATCAGTAATAAAATAACTTAATTCTGTTGATAGGATACCAAGTCCAGCACCACAAAGCACATCACTAATCCAATGTCTATTGTTGGCAACACGACTAAGCCCTGTTATTGCAGCAACAGAATAGCCACCAAAAGAATACCAATAACTTGTTTCACCATATTCTTTGTCAAGTATGGAGGCAGAGATAAAAGCCATTGTTGTGTGTCCAGAAGGAAAAGAGTTGTTGCTGGAATTGTCGGGACGCTTAACAGATGATTTATTCTTTATTAAATGACAAGTAGATAAACCAATTATAGTAGATAAACTTGTTGTTGTAATTAATTTTCCCCAAGAACTTTTGCTTTTAACTCCACAAGATTTTAAAGCATAAGCAAAACAAAGAGGCATAACTTGAGTGTATGTATCATAATCATATTTGAAATTAGGAAGGTTCTTATTGCGTATTGCGCGAAAATTAATACCTTTTTTTATAGAATGGTACCGTCAGTAATAAGCGGAAGAGAGTAAAAAGTCATTTGAAAATAACGAGAATTTAATACTTTGTCTAATGATGAAAAAGTATTAGAATCTTTTTTTGTTTCATTATTATTTAGTGTTTGAGCGAAAGACGAACAACTAAAAAGAAATATGCAAAATAAAAAAACAATTAAGTGTTTCATTGTTAATATAAGATAAGTTAAAATCTTTGTAAAAGTATAGCAAAATTACAAAATAAATCAATTGTAAAATCAAAACAGACAAAAGAATATTAAAATGATTAAAAAATATTTTATAAAAAAGAATAATAAATTGATTTATAATTCAAAAAAAGTCTTTATATTTGCAACAAACTTTTTTCGTAAAAATAAAATAAAAATATAAAAAAGATATGGCACAAATAAAGACATTAGCTGATTTGAAAGCCTTGAAAAACAATATCCACGATAAGATGGATACAAGAATTAAGGGCACAGAAAACGGTTTAGTACAAGTAAAAGTTGCTATGGCAACATGCGGAATAGCAGCAGGAGCAAAAGAAATTTTTGATTATATGTTGGAACAAACTGATAAAAAAGGGTTGAAAGTTGTTTTCACTCAAACAGGTTGTATGGGATATTGCCATGCAGAACCAACAATAGAAGTTACTGTTCCAGGAAAAGATCCTATTGTTTTTGGATACGTTGATAAAAAACGTGCTGATGAAATAATAGACAAGTATATCATTAATGGAGAACTTGTTGAGGGAATCATTCCAGTAAATTATGATACAATTAACAATAAATAATATCAACTAACTAAATTAATATTTAGGAGGAAATATATGGCGAAATACAAAATGCATATATTAGTCTGTGGAGGTACAGGCTGTAGTGCATCTCTTAGTCATGAGATAGCTAAACAATTAGAGTTAGATCTTAAAGACAAGGGATTAGAAAACGATGTTCAAGTTATTCTTACAGGTTGCTTTGGATTTTGTGAAAAAGGACCTATTGTAAAAATAATGCCTGACAATACTTTTTATACAGAAGTAAAGCCAGAAGATACAAAAGAAATAATAGAAGAACATATCATTAAAGGACGTAAGGTAACAAGATTACTTTATACAGACCCAGAAAATAAAGAACATGTTGCGGATTCAAAACATATGGGTTTCTATAAAAAACAACTTAGAATAGCTTTACGTAATTGCGGATTTATAGATCCAGAAAATATAGAAGAATACATCGCAAGAGATGGTTATGCAGCATTGGCAAAATGTTTAACAGAATATACGCCAGAGCAAGTTATAGAAGAAATAAAACTATCAGGTCTTCGTGGTAGAGGTGGAGCTGGATTTCCAACAGGAAAGAAATGGGAAATAGCAGCAAGCAATCATGCAGATCAAAAATATATAGTTTGTAATGCAGATGAGGGAGATCCAGGAGCATTTATGGATCGTTCTGTTTTGGAAGGAGATCCAAACTCTGTTATTGAAGCTATGGCTATTGGTGGTTATGCAATAGGAGCAACAAAAGGTTTAGTTTATATTAGAGCTGAATATCCTCTTGCAATTAAACGTTTACAAATAGCAATAGGACAAGCAAGAGAATATGGCTTACTTGGAAAAGGTATTTTCGGAAGTAAATTTGATTTTGATATAGAACTTCGTTATGGTGCAGGTGCATTTGTTTGTGGAGAAGAAACAGCACTTATTCATTCAATGGAAGGAAAAAGAGGTGAGCCAACATTCAAACCACCATTCCCAGCACAAAGTGGTTATTTACAAAAACCAACAAATGTAAATAATGTTGAAACATTTGCAAATATTCCTATTATTATATTAAAAGGAGCAAATTGGTTCAATAAAATAGGAACAGAAAAGAGTAAAGGAACAAAAGTATTCGCTCTTGCTGGACAAATCAATAATGTTGGTTTGATAGAGGTTCCTATGGGAATAACATTAAGAGAAATTATTTATGAAATAGGTGGTGGTATTAAAGGTGGAAAGAAATTTAAAGCTGTTCAAACAGGAGGACCTTCTGGTGGATGCTTAACAGAAAAGCACTTAGATACACCAATAGATTATGATAACCTTATTGCAGCAGGTTCAATGATGGGCTCAGGTGGTATGGTTGTTATGGACGAAACATCTTGTATGGTTGCAATAGCAAAATTCTATTTAGACTTTACTGTTTCTGAATCTTGTGGAAAATGTACTCCATGTAGAATAGGAAACAAGAGATTATACGAGATATTAGATAAAATAACAAAAGGTAAAGGAACAATGGAAGATTTGGATAATCTTCGTAATCTTGCAGGTGTTATTAAAGATACAGCACTTTGTGGATTAGGACAAACATCTCCAAATCCTGTTCTTTCAACTCTTGATAATTTCTGGGATGAATATGTTGAACACGTAAAAGATAAGAAATGTAGAGCTGGTGTTTGCAAATCATTGATGAAATATGAGATTAATCCAGAAGTTTGCGTTGGTTGTACTTCATGTGCAAGAAACTGCCCTGTTAATGCAATTAAAGGTGAAAAGAAAACTCCACATGTTATTAATCAAGAATTATGTATCAAATGTGGTACTTGTATAACTAAGTGTAAATTCAATGCAATCAGTATCAAATAGGAGGAATAGAAAATGGCAGAAATGATAAATTTAATAATAGACGATAAAAAAGTACAAGTTGAAAAAGGAACATCAATATTAAAAGCAGCTCGTACAATAGGTGTTGATATTCCAACGCTATGTTATTATGAACTTAATGGACAAAATTTAGAGAATCGTCCAGGCGCTTGTAGAGTTTGCGTTGTAGAAGTAGAAGGTAGAAGAAATCTTGCTCCTGCTTGTGCTACTGACGTTATGGAAGGAATGATTGTTCACACACACTCTCTTAGAGTAGTTAATGCAAGAAGAACAGTTGTTGAATTGATGCTTTCAGATCACCCAGCAAGTTGTTTAACATGTGCAAAGAGTGGAAAATGTGAATTACAATCATTAGCACAAAAACTTGGAATAAGAGAAATAGAATATAAAGGAGAACAATCAACATACAGAAAAGACCTTTCTCCTGCAATCATAAGAGATGTAGATAAATGTATTATGTGCCGTCGTTGTGAGACAGTATGTAATAAACTTCAAACAGTTGGAGCATTATCAGCAGTCAATAGAGGTTTTATGGCAGTTGTTGCAACAGCATTTGAACAAGATTTAACAAAATCTCCTTGTGTAATGTGCGGACAATGTGTTCAAGCATGTCCAGTTGGAGCTTTGAGTGAAGTAAATCAAACTCGTCAAGTTATCCAAGCAATAAGCAATCCAAATAAAATAGTTGTTGTTCAAACAGCTCCTGCTGTAAGAGTTGCAATAGGTGAGGAATTTGGACAAGAACCAGGTACAATATCAACAGGGAAAATGGCCGCAGCATTGAGAAGAATAGGTTTCAATTATGTATTTGATACAGACTTTGCAGCTGATTTAACAATAATGGAAGAAGGAACAGAGCTTTTAGACCGTATTGGTCGTTTTATGAAAGGTGATAAAACGGTTAAGCTTCCAATTATGACATCATGTTGTCCAGGTTGGGTCAATTTCTTTGAAACATACTATCCAGATATGTTAGATATTCCTTCAACAGCAAAGAGTCCTCAACAAATGTTTGGTGCAATAGCAAAGAGTTATTGGGTAGAAAAACTTGGTATAAAGAGAGAAGATATGATTGTTGTATCTGTTATGCCTTGTGTAGCAAAGAAGTTTGAATGTCAAAGAGATGAATTTAAAGTTGATGGTAATCCTGATGTAGATTATTCTATAACAACGAGAGAATTAGCAGAACTTATAAAAGAATTCAATATTGACTTCAACGCTTTACCAGAAGAAGATTTTGATAAACCACTTGGAGAAAGTACTGGTGCTGCTGTTATTTTTGGAGCAACTGGTGGTGTTATTGAGGCAGCAACAAGAACAGCTTACGAATTATTTACAAAGAAACCACTTCCTAAGATAGATTTCACAGAGTTAAGAGGTTTGGAAGGAGTAAGAGAAGCTACTGTTGATTTCAATGGAACACCAATTCGTATAGGAATAGCACACGGTTTAGGTAATGCAAGAAAACTTCTTGATAAAGTAAAGAAAGGTGAAGTACAATATCACGCAATAGAAATCATGGCTTGTCCTGGTGGATGCGTTGGTGGTGCAGGACAACCTTATCATCATGGAGATTTCTCAAAAGTACAAAAACGTTTGGCTGCTATCTATGAAGAAGATAGAAACAAACCTATTCGTAAATCACATGAAAATCCTTATATTAAACAACTTTATGAAGAATATTTGGGTGAGCCTTGTGGAGAAAAATCACATCATTTATTACATACTCATTACTTTGATAAATCAGAGAAGATTGAGGTTAAGGAATAATTATAAAAGGGACTTTAAAAACATATAAAGTTATGGCAAAAGTTAAATTAGACGACAAGAAAATACAAAAAATAAAAGAGATATGTGCCTCTTTTGGTAACAAACCAGGAGAAGCAATAAATATTCTTCACCAAGTACAAAACACATTTGGTTATTTACCAGCAGAAGTACAAGAATTGATTGCAGAAGAAATACATGTATCAGCAGCACAAATATATGGTATTGTAACATTCTATTCTTTCTTCACAATGATACCAAAAGGAGAACATCCAATATCAGTATGTTTAGGAACTGCTTGCTATGTTAGAGGTAGCGAGAAAATATTAGATGAGTTTAAACGTCAACTTGGTATAGGTATTGGACAAACAACACCAGATGGTAAATTTTCATTAAACTGCTTACGTTGCGTTGGAGCATGCGGACTTGCTCCTGTTGCTCTTGTAGGCGATAAGGTTTATGGAAGACTTACTGTTGATAAAGTTAAGGATATTATCAGCGAATACAAAGACTAAAAAAGAATTTGTATTCTAAATAAATTAAATAGAGACACAATAAAAAGTGTCTCTATTTTTTTATTGCTTAATTATTTTTAGTAATTTTGTAAAAAATAAATAATGCAATGACTATTACACCGAGATATTTACAAGCAAACGATAAGGTGGCTATTGTTTCAACAGCAAGAAAGATAACAATGGAAGAGATAACTCCTGCAATAAATCTTTTTAAGAGTTGGAACCTTGACGTTGTTGTTGGAGATACGATAGGACTTGAATACAACCAAGAGGCAGGTACAGATAAGCAAAGAGCACAAGATTTACAAAGGTTTCTTGATGATGATACAATAAAAGCAATCTTTTGCGCGCGCGGAGGTTATGGCACTGTGAGAATACTTAACCTAATTAACTTCAATGATTTTATTTATTGTCCTAAATGGATAGTTGGTTACTCTGATGTTACTGCTCTGCTTTCGCACCTTTATTTTAATTACAATATAGAAGCCATTCATGGCATAATGCCAATAAACATAACAGACAACAAAGATAATGTTGCAGTTAATTCTCTGAAAGATATTTTATTTAATAATAAGAATGAAATCATATTCAACGCTAACTCATTAAATAGAAAAGGAAGAAGTAGTGGAGAGATAATAGGAGGCAATCTTTCTGTTTTATATTCTTTGATGGGAAGTAATAGTTTTGTTGATACTGATGGTAAAATTCTGTTCATTGAAGACCTTGATGAATATCTTTATCATATAGATAGAATGATGATGGCACTAAAAAGAGCAGGCAAGTTGTCAAACTTGAAAGGATTAATAGTTGGACAGATGAGCGATATGCACGACAATACTATATCTTTTGGTAAAACGGCAGAAGAAATAGTTTTTGATGCAGTAAAAGATTATGATTATCCTGTTTGTTTCAATGCTCCAATAGGTCATATAGGAGAAAATAATCATGCTATTGTTTATGGACGAGAAACAATAATTGATGTCTCTTGTGAGAAAGTAATAGTATCTCAAAAATAAATGCTTTGTTTTTCTTAATAAAATATGCTATAAAATGAATCGCTATTCTATTAAAATAGAATTAAAAGATAATAAAATAGAATCAAGAACTATTTTATTGGAATAGCGATTCATTTTATTAGAATTAAAAGACAGTAAAATAGTTCTTTAATCTATTGAAATAGAATAAAGATATGATTTCTTACTTCTTCTTTTGAGATTGAATAAGGTTGTGTTGTGAATATTGAATCATAGAAAAACCATAATCTTTCATATCCTTTGCTTTTTTAGGATATTGATTGATGTAGTTGTTTTTGTCTTTTGCTTTGTATTTATAAAGTCCTTCTCCACCATTTTCTCTCCAAATATAAAGAAAAGAACTATCCATTATTCCTATCTTATCATCGGCAGAAAAATAAGCATACTTTCTTTGTTTGCCAAGTAGGTTCATTCCCATTGCTTTATTCTCATAGTTCTTGCTTATCATAGAAAGAATTGTTGGAGCGATATCTATTTGAAGTCCAATGCGAGGATTTTTCTGAGAAGGTATTAATTTTGGAAAATAGAAAGCAAGAGGAATATGATGATAAGACAATTGAATATCATAAGCATCAGTAGGACTACTTGCACCGTGGTCTGCAACAAAGACAAACAAAGTATTGTTGAACCATGATGAATGTTTGGCTTGATTAATAAATTGTCCTAATGCCCAATCAGCATATTCTGTCATCTTTTTCTTAATATCTTTGTGATGAGGAACCAAAGAGATGTTGTTAGGATAGATATATGGACCGTGGTCGCTTGCTGTCATTATTGTGGCAAAGAAAGGTTTATTCGTTTTTCTGTTATTAAGTGTTTGAATAACTTTTTTGAACATAACGTGGTCAGAAACTCCAAGATTACTTTTTATTTCTTCACTTGGATAATCTTTTTGTGATATGATTTTTTCAACATCGTTGCCATAAAGAAAACCAGCAACGTTGTCAAATTGTTCATCGTGAGTAGTGAAATAAAAAGTGTTGTAACCTTGTTTTCTTAATATGTTTGGTAATCCTTGCATCTTTGGAATAAGGGTTTGTTTCATTGTGTGGCGACTAAGGATAGCAGGATAAGAAAAAAGAGTTGAATAAACACCATTGTAAGTATGTATGCCAGCACTATAAATATTTTCAAAAGCAAGAGAATGATTAAGAATAGAATCAAGATTAGGTGTTAAATGTTCGTTGTTTCCATAAAATCCAACCTTAGAACATGCCATACTTTCCATTATAACAACTACGACATTAGTGTTTTTAGGTAAAAATATTGCATCATCGTAAATATTATCTCTATCTTTAAATTCTTCTTCTACAATATTTTTTGCTGTATTTTCATTAATAAGATGAACAAGTTTATTTTTTCTGCTATTGCTTTCCATCCAACTTTTGCCGAAAGTAAAGACAGGATTAAGACCTAATTGATTAAAGAAAGCGTTGTTAGAAAAATATGCAGTACCAACTCTTATTGGTGATTTCCTTGCTGTTCTTCCTCTAATGGCTAACACACAAAGCAATATTAATACAAAACTTAGAATGATATAACTTACAATATTTTTTTTCTTTTCTTCTTGTAGAATATATTTCTTTATTGTTGATTTATAGATTAAACGCATTAACCAAATGTATATAGATAGGAACGCAACAAAGACAAAAGCATAAACGATATATGTTGGTTCTTTAACAATCATATCAATAACGAACTTAGGACTATCAGCCCAAGTGAGTGCTACAATATTGAAACGATTAAAGAAATAGTTGAAATAAGGAATGTCTGCACAGCAAATAAGGAATGCAAACGAGTATAGAACAATAATTAGATAATGAAAAGGTAAATAATAATATTTCTTTTTTATTTTAAAGATAGAACCTATTGACATTATGATAATAGGCAATATTAGAAAATAACCAGAAACGCAACTATCAAACCTTAATCCCATGATAAAAGATTTTATTGTTAAATAAAAAGTAATATCATTAGCAGCAGTGAAACAGTGCATTATGAAGATAATAAGTCTAAAAATAGTAAATAATCCAATACCTAAAAGATATGTAAGTAAGATATATTTTAAAGGATAAGGAATGAAATCTTTTATTCGTTTTAATATAGAAATACAATTGTTTTTCATAGAAAAAAGTATTAAAAAATTAATTAATTTATTGTGCAAAATTAAGTATTATTTATTTTATAGAAAGGTTTTTTAATAAATTTTTCACTAAAACAATCTTGCTTATTTTCTCATTTTAAAGTAATGGTATGCAAAAACAAATTTTCTTTGTAACTTTGCACTTATGAAAAATATATTAAATAAGTAAAACCAAGGACAAATGGCACAAGAAAGTAATATTTTGATTTATACTTCTAAAAATGGAGATATAAAAGTTGATGTTTTGTTGGAAGATGAAACGGTTTGGCTATCAATAGAGCAAATGGCAATGTTGTTTGGTAAATCAAAATCAACAATTAATGAACACATACTTAATATATTTAATGAAAAAGAATTAGTAAAAGAAAATACAATGAGAAAAATCGGAATTTCCGAGTTTTCTACTAAACCGACTAATTATTACAATCTTGATATTATAATTTCTGTTGGATATAGGGTTAAATCTTTGCAAGGCACACAATTTCGTATTTGGGCAACACAACGTCTTAGAGAATATATAGTAAAAGGCTTTGCGTTGAATGATGAAAGATTTGAAAAAGGTTCTTCAATGAATTATTTTAAAGAACTTTTAGAAAGAATACGTAAGATACGTATTTCTGAAAAGGTTTTTTATCAGCAAATAAAAGATATTTATGCAACAAGTATAGATTACAATCCTAATGATGAAACAACAATAAAGTTTTATAAAGAAGTACAGAATAAATTGCTTTGGGCTATTAGTGGAAAGACAGCAGCCGAATTAATATATTATAGAGCTAATTCATCATTGCCTATGATGGGTTTGACTTCTACTTTAATTTCTGATAAGATAACAAAGAGTGATATAATTATTGGAAAGAACTATTTAAATGAACAAGAAATAAAAGCATTGGAATTGATAGTAGAACAATATTTAGCCTATGCAGAGTCAATGGCAAATAGTCATAAAGTAATGTATATGAAAGATTGGGCGGAAAAACTCAATATGATATTAATGATGAATGAGAAAGATATACTGCAAGATGCAGGAAGAATATCGCATGAGTTAGCAAAACAAAAAGCAGAAATAGAATATAATAAATATAAAGAGAACCTATTAGAAGAAGAACACTTAAATAGTATCAAACAACTTGATAGAGATATTAAGTTGTTACAACATAATGATAATAGAATAAATAACTAATTTTTTGTTTGTTTAAACCAATAAACTAAAATATCGTTTTTTCTTTGTAACTTTGCACTTATGAAAAATGTGGTAGAGAGTTATTCTTCTTATCCAATAATTAAGGAGATAGTAAAGCAAGCTACAAAAGAAGGAGAAAAACTAAATATAAAAGATTTGGTGGGTTCTTCTTTTGCACTTATTGGTTCGGCAGTTAGAAATTCAACAAGAGAATTTAATCATCTTTTTATATTGCCAGATAAAGAACAAGCAGCATATTTTGCTAATGATTTGGAGGAACTTTTTGATGAGGTGGAAGAAGATTACACTAAGAAAGAGGTTATGTTTTACCCTTCTACTAACAAAAGACCTTATTCTTATGATTCAACAGAAAACGCTAATATCATTCTTCGCCTTGAAACCTTAAACAGAATAAATAATGGAGAACACTTAATGGTGGTTACCTATCCGGAAGCAATAAGCGAAAAAGTTGTAAGTAAGAAACTGTTAGAAAATAATAGTACAACAATAAAAAAAGGTGATGAAGTGTCGTTGGATTATTTGATAGATGTGCTTGATGAGTATAAATTTGATAGAGTAGATTTTGTTACAAAAAGTGGAGAGTATGCAGTAAGAGGAGGAATTGTTGATGTGTTTTCTTTTTCAGAACAAAAACCTTATCGTATTGAGATGATAGGTGATGAGGTTGATAGCATAAGGAGTTTTGATGTTGTTTCGCAGATGAGCATTGAAGAAAGGACACGTCTTGTTATTGTTCCTAATCTGCAAGACAAAGAACTTACACAAGAAAACCATATACCTTTCTTTTCATATTTTGCTTGCGATACAATAGTATGGACAAAAGACCTTGGCATAATATTAGATAAAGTAGAAAAAGAATATTCTTTGGCACAGAAAGTATTTGATGATAATACTACTCTAATAAAACAAATGCCAGTAAATGAAGTCTATTCTACCAAACAAGATATTTACGATTCTCTTATAAAGCATTCTGTTATTGAAATAGGTAATCCTTATATTAAGACAAACATACAAGAAATAATTTATAAGACATCTTTACAACCAGTGTTTAATAAGAGTTTTGACCTTTTTGAAGAGAAACTTGAAAGCCTTACCTTAGATGGTTATGATAATTATTTCTTGGTACCAGACAAAAAACAAAAAGAAAGAATAGAGAAGATAATTGAGCAGTTTACTAAACAAGAGAAGATAGTTAAGGTTAGTTATTTGCCATTTGCTCTTTCGTTTGGTTTTATTGACCAAGAGAATAAGCAGAGTTTCTTTACTGACCACCAACTCTTTAATCGTTATCATAAATACCGTATAAAAGACAATAGAGAAGAGAGTGAGAAACTAACACTTGAAGACCTTGTAACACTAAAACCAGGAGATTATGTAACGCATATAGATTATGGAGTAGGTAAGTTTGCAGGTTTGGAAAAGATAGTTAATAACGGCAAAGAACAAGAAACAATACGTTTGGTGTATAAAGACAACGACATACTTTATGTGTCTATTCACGCTTTACATAAGATAAGCCGTTATTCAGGTAAAGAAGGCGTTGAACCAAAACTTAATCGTCTTGGTAGTAGTGCTTGGCAAACGTTAAAGAATAAGACAAAACAAAAGGTAAAAGATATTGCCAAAGACTTGATTGCTTTGTATGCAAAAAGAAAGGCAAGCAATGGTTTTCAGTATTCAGCAGATACTTATTTGCAAAACGAACTTGAAGCCTCTTTTATGTATGAAGATACGCCAGACCAATACAAAGCTACAAAGAATGTTAAGAGTGATATGGAAAAACCTTATCCAATGGATAGACTTGTTTGTGGTGATGTAGGATTTGGAAAGACAGAAGTGGCAATAAGAGCAGCTTTTAAGGCAGTATGTGATAATAAGCAAGTGGCAGTCTTAGTTCCAACAACTATACTCGCTTTTCAACACTATAAAACATTTACAGAGCGTTTGAAAGATATGCCTTGTAATATAGATTATATCAATCGTTTTCGTACAACAAAAGAAAAATCGCAGATACTTAAAAATCTTAAAGATGGAAAGATAGATATACTTATTGGAACTCACAGAATAGTAAGTAAAGATGTGCATTTTAAAGACCTTGGTTTGCTTATCATTGATGAAGAACAGAAGTTTGGCGTTGGAATAAAAGAGAAGATAAAGCAGATGAAAGTAAATATAGACACACTTACTCTTACTGCAACACCAATACCACGAACACTTCAATTCTCTCTTATGGGAGCAAGAGACCTTTCTATTATTACTACTGCTCCACCTAATCGTCAGCCAATAACAACAGAAGTAACTGCATTTGATGAGGAAGTAATAAGAGATGCAATAATGTTTGAGCTTTCTCGTGGAGGACAAGTGTTTTTTGTGAATAACAGAGTGCAGAACATAGAAGAGGTTGCAGGACTTATTCAAAGACTTGTACCACAGGCAAAGGTTGTTGTAGGTCATGGCCAAATGGACGGAGAGAAGTTAGAGAAGGTTATGTTGGACTTTATCAATGAAGAATATGATGTGCTTGTTGCAACAACAATAGTAGAGAATGGTTTGGATATACCTAATGCGAACACTATAATAATAAATGATGCTCAAAACTATGGTTTATCCGATTTGCATCAACTAAGAGGAAGAGTAGGAAGAAGTAATAAGAAAGCTTTTTGTTATCTTCTTGTACCAAGTGAGAATATACTAACAGACCAAGCCTATAAACGTTTGCAAGCAATAGAGGAGTTCTCATCTATTGGTAGTGGTTTTGCTATTGCTATGCGAGACCTTGACATAAGAGGAGCAGGCAATATTCTTGGAGCAGAACAAAGTGGTTTTATTTCGGAGATAGGTTATGATATGTACAACAAGATACTTAATGAGGCAATGGAAGAGTTGAAAGAAAACGACTTTAAAGAACTTTATCAAGAAGAAAACCAAAAGAAAGACTTTGTTAATGAATGTAGTATTGAAACTGACCTTGAAGTACTTATTCCAGACGATTATATTACCAACATCACAGAGCGTTTGAAGATATACAAAGAGTTGGATAATATGAGTGAGGAGAAAGATTTGGATAGTATGGCAAAAGAACTTAGAGATAGGTTTGGCAAGATACCACAGCCAACAATGGATTTGTTTGATATAGTAAGGTTAAGAAAAGTTGCAAAAGAGTATGCTGTTGAAAAACTGGTACTAAAAAGAGAGAAACTTATTCTTACCTTTACTTCAAATGATAAGTCAGATTTTTATAGTAGCAGCAAGTTCCAAGATGTATTGATGTTCGTTCAGCGTTATCCACAACATTGCCAGATGAAAGAAGTAAATAAAATACTCACTCTTACAATACAAAATATAAAAAGCGTTCAAAAAGCATTAAATGTGTTTAAGACCATAGCGAATAAAACAAATTAAGAAATAGAATAAAGAAAGAGTAAATTATTTCTTTGTTTTATTTCAGCTAATCAAAGAAATAAAAAATTAAAACGAAGAAAGAATTTATTGTTGTTTTATCAATTGTAGTAAAGATATTAAAGATATTGTATATTACAACAAAAAACTAAATCACTACATCATATCCATATGTTTGGTGTAGTAATGTTGAACACAGTAATATTATATAAATATAAATATGTATATAATTACTATACCATATTAGTATATATGGTGTAGTAATTGATATTAATACATTATATATCAATGATATATATTAATATTGTCAAAGAAATAATAATTATTTTATTGATATCAAAGAAAATAAATAATTTATTCTTTTGATATATAACTAATGAATCATAATTAATGCACCATATACTACTGTATGGTGTATTAATGATATATAACTATATATTTATATATAGTAGATGTTATTGCTTTTACTATACCATTTGTATTGTTATGGTGTAGTGATGATAGTGAATTTATTGATAATTAAGAGTGAATATATTCTTTGATATTATAATGTATTGGCGGTGCACGCACCGTCTATACAAGATTATTATAATTTTTATGATTAATTCAAAATAAATTAATATCTTTGCGGTGAGTAAATAATTAATATTGAGAATGGAAGAAGAGAACAAGATAATTATATATCAAACTCCTGATGGAGAAACTGCAATAGATGTTAAATTAGAAAACGACACTGTTTGGCTAAATAGACATCAATTATCGCAACTGTTTGACCGTGATATAAAAACAATAGGCAAGCATATCAATAATGCTTTGAAGGAAGAATTGAAAGATATTCCAGTTATCGCAAAATTTGCGACAACTGCATCAGACAACAAAACTTATTATGTAGATTATTACAATATAGAAATGATTACATCTATTGGTTATCGTGTCAAAAGCCAAAGAGGTATTCAGTTTCGTATTTGGGCTAATAAGGTTTTGAAAGATTATCTTATTAAAGGTTATGCAATTAATAATCGTTTGCAGGAAAAGAATACAAGGACTTAAAACAACTTATTCAAGTGATTGGCAGAACGATGAACAACAAACAGGCTTTACAAGGCAAAGAAGAAAAAGACTTGTTTGATGTGGTTTTGGATTATACTTATGCCTTGGATACATTGGACAAATACGATTATCAACAACTTGAAATAAAAGATACAACAAAGAAAGAAGACTTCCGTGCAACATACGATAGTGCAATGCAAGCCATACAAGAGCTAAAAGAGAAATTCAAAAGTAGTAGTTTGTTTGGTAATGAAAAAGATGATTCTTTTAAGAGTTCTATCAATCAAATCTACCAGACTTTTGACGGCAAAGACCTTTATCCGTCTGTGGAATAAAAGGCAGCAATGTTACTTTATCTTGTAACAAAGAATCATTCTTTTTCAGACGGTAACAAAAGAATAGCAGCAACACTATTTCTTTGGTTTTTGGCTAATAACAATATCCTTTACAATAAAGACAAAACAAAACGTATAGCAGATAATACTCTTGTTGCACTTACTCTAATGATAGCAGAAAGCAAAAGCGAAGAAAAAGATATTATGGTGAAAGTAGTGGTTAATTTAATCAATAATAGAAATAAATAATAATTTTGTAAGTATTTAAAAATAAATTTATATCTTTGCATTTTAAAATAGATTGTAATAAAAAATTAAAATTATGAAAAAGACACTATTATTTATTTCAATATTATTCCTTTCAATAAGTACATTATTTGCACAGAAATCAGATGATTACATTACAGATGCAGAAAAAGGAGATGCAGGAGCACAATATAATTTAGGATTATGCTATTATAATGGTTATGGAGTAGCAAAAGACTATAAGAAAGCAGTATATTGGTATCAAAAAGCTGCTGAACAAGGAGATGCAGATGCTCAATACAATTTAGGAGTATGCTATAAGAAAGGTTATGGAGTAGCAAAAGACTATAAGAAAGCAGTGTATTGGTATCAAAAATCTGCTGAACAAGGACTTGCAGATGCTCAATACAATTTAGCACAATGTTATAGTAAAGGAGAAGGAGTAGCAAAAGACTTTAAAAAAGCAGTGTATTGGTATCAAAAATCTGCTGAACAAGGACTTGCAGATGCTCAATACAATTTAGGATTATGCTATTATAATGGTTATGGAGTAGCAAAAGACTATAAGAAAGCAGTGTATTGGTGGAAAAAATCGGCTGAACAAGGAGATGGAGAGGCTCAATACAATTTAGGAGTATGCTATGGTAAAGGTGATGGAGTAGCACAAGACGACAAGAAAGGAATATTTTGGATTAAGAAGGCAGCAGCACAAGGACAGGAACACGCAAAAGAGGCATTGAAAATATTAGAAAAAGCAGGTTATTAATTAAATTTTTATAATTATTTAAAGGAAGAAAATTTTTTAACATTACAATAATAAAATATTTTAAAGAAAGAAAATTGTAAAATGATTTCATAGTGTTAGGCATAATTCGTTTTTAAAGTTAATTCAAAATAAATACTATATTCTTATTTTATTGTAATAGTAAAGGTAGTGTATTATATTAAAACTCTTAATAAAATAAATTAATAAATAAAGCAGGAGAAAAAAAGAAAATTCCTGCTTTTTTTATTATCTTTGCAAATAATAAAAGATGATGAAGATGGTAAAGATTTGGAGATATAAAGAAACAGCAGAACAAGAAAAAGTAAATAGTTTGGCAGTCAAGTTATGTATGCCAAGAGAAAATCCAACAGAAAAAGACAAGAGAACATATAAAATTGTTGCTAATCTGTTACTTCAAAGAGGTATAACAACTTATGATGAGGCTAAAAGTTTTTTTCGTCCAGATTTAAATAGTCTTTACGACCCATTCTTGATGAACGATATGGATAAGGCTGTTGAAAGAATACTCGTTGCAATATCTGCCGGAGAAAGAATATTGGTTTATGGCGATTATGATGTTGATGGTACAAGTGCGGTAGCATTAGTATATTCTTATCTTCAAAAATTTTATCCAAACATAGATTATTATATTCCGGATCGTTATGATGAAGGTTATGGCGTTTCTTTTAAAGGTGTGGATTATGCACAAAGTACTGATGTTAAACTAATAATATGCTTGGATTGTGGAATAAAAGCTACGAAAGAAATATCTTATGCAAATGAAAAAAAGATAGATTTTATTGTATGCGACCATCATTTACCTGGACAAGAGATACCACAAGCTTATGTTATTCTTGACCCTAAACTATCAAACTCTACTTACCCTTACAAAGAACTTTCTGGTTGCGGAATAGGGTTTAAACTTATTCAAGCATTACAAAAGAAACAAGGCAAGCCAGCAAAAGACTTGAAATCATATTTAGATTTAGTTGCAATAAGTATAGCAGCAGATGTTGTGCCAGTAACAAATGAAAATAGAATATTAGCATATCATGGATTGAAGGTTATTAATCATTGTCCAAGAGTTGGATTAGAAGAGATTTTGAAATATGGTAATATAACACATGTTGAAGATAAGACAGAATTTTATTTTAATAGGGAATTAACGATAATGGATTTGGTTTTTCTTATAGGACCAAGGATAAATGCAGCAGGAAGAATGGAATCTGGTAGAAACGCAGTGGAGTTGTTGGTTACCAAGAAGAAAGAAGATGCAGAAAACATTGCAGCCAAGATTAATGAGAACAATGAAGATAGAAAGAGTAAGGATCAAGAAGCAACTATTGAAGCAAAGCGAAGATTAGAGTCAATGAGTTTAACAAACAAAAAATCAATTGTTTTGTTTAATGAAAATTGGCACCCAGGAATAATTGGTATTGTTGCATCAAGATTGAGTGAGGAAGAATGTAAGCCAACAATAATCTTCACAAGAAACAACGGAGAGATTGTTGGTTCTGCTCGTAGTGTGAAAGATTTTGATATATATTCAGCAATAGAGAAGTGCCGTCATCTTTTAACACATTTTGGAGGGCATAAGTTTGCGGCAGGATTATCATTAAAAGAAAAACATTTTGAAGAGTTTAAACGATTGTTTGAAAAAGAGGTAGAAGATAATATTACGGATTCTTCATTAGTTCCAGAGATATTAATAGATATGGACGTTAATCTTGGAGATGTTAATGATAAACTGCATCGTATATTAAAACAATTTGAGCCTTTTGGACCAGAAAATAATCAACCAATATTTTCATCAAAAGATATTTATGATGCAAAGAGTGTTCGTAAGGTTGGAACAAATCATTTGAAGTTCTCCGCTATACCAATAAATGAAAACATTAGGCCAATATCTTGTATAGGTTTTTCGTTATCACAATACTATGAATTATTAAAAGAGAATATGGTTGATATATGTTATACGATAGAGGAAAATAATTATCTTGGAAAATTGGAATTGCAATTAAATGTTAAAGATATTAAAGAATCAGAAAATAATAAAGAATAATAAATATGGAAAAGAAAATAGACATAACAATATGTTTGGGAAGTTCTTGTTTTGCAAGAGGGAACAACAAGAACCTTGAATTTGTACAAGAATATTTAAAAGAGAATAATCTAACAGATAAGGTTAATTTTAAAGGACAGCTTTGTAGCAAACTTTGCAATGAAGGCCCGGTTATAATTATTGATGGACAAGTTTATAAAGAAGTCAATAAAGTTAAATTGATGGAGATATTAAATAAGACATTTAACATTTAAATTTTTTTTAGTTATGAAAAATTTAACTCCAATATATACAGAAGTAAATAATTGTCAAGATTGTTATAAATGTATAAAGGTCTGTCCTGTTAAAGCTATTAAATTTGAAGATTATTCAGCAAAATTAATACCAGAGAGATGTATTTATTGTGGAGATTGTGTAGTCGTTTGTCCTGCTAATGCAAAAAGAGTGAGAGATGATTCAGAAGACGTTATTAAAAGTTTGAAAAGAAACGAAAAAATTATTGTTTCTTTGGCTCCAAGTTATTTAAGTGAGTTTTCTGAAATTAAAACAGATGTTCTTATTTCAGCATTCAAAGAGGCAGGTTTTTATGGAGTTAGTGAGACAGCATTAGGGGCAGAACTTGTAGCAAAGAAAGCAAAAGAATGGTTTGATAAGCAAGGTAAAGGTGTTTATTTTTCTTCTTGTTGTCCTACAACGGTTCAATTAATAAGAAAATTCTATCCAAAATATACAGATAATATCACACCTATTGCTTCTCCAATGGAATCTCATGCAAAGTTTTTGAAGCAAATATATCCTGATTGCAAGGTTGCTTTTGTTGGACCATGTATTTCAAAAAAGACAGAGTTGGAGTTAAAAGATAATTACCTTGATTATGTGCTTACTTTTCAAGAAATAAAATCACTGTTTGATAATCTTGGAGTAATGTTTGAGTTTGTTAAGCCAAGTGATGAAGATGTGTTTATTCCAATCAAAGCAGGCGAAGGTAATCTTTATCCTATTGATGGAGGAATGCTAACAAATATGCTTGAAGACAAAACAAGTGTTAAGACAGATATTAGTTATAAGTCAAATGAAGATGAAAAAGATCAAACATGCTATTTGACTCTTTCTGGCGTTGAGAATATTAAGTCAGTTATGAATGATATAGATAAATTACAAGATAAAAAATATTTTATTGAGTTGCTTGGTTGTAAAGGTGGTTGTGTTATGGGGCCAACAACAATTAAGAAACGCTCATCAGCCTTTAAACGTGTTCAAGTACTTAGTGGAGTAACAGAAAAGATAGATGATGAAAAAACATATAACAAACTTTTTTCAACAGATATCTCTTCTTCATTCCTTTCTATTGATGAAGTGAAATCACAAAAATTCTCACAGAAAGAAATAGTTGAAGCATTAAAAAGAGTAAATAAGATAAGCGAAAAAGATGAGTTAAATTGCGGTGGTTGTGGCTATGATAATTGCAAAAGTTTTGCAGTGGCACTACTTGACGGTAGGGCAGAGAATGATATGTGTATTTCATTTATGCGAAGAGTGGCAAGAGATAAAACAAACATACTATTAAAGAAGATGCCACAAGGAGTTGTTATTGTTAATGATTCTTTACAGATAGTAGAAGCTAATGAGAAGTTTGCTACAACGATGGGAA
>JAKVOZ010000011.1 GCA_022482545.1 Bacteroidales bacterium | reverse complement strand
TACCAGCTGTTATTGGTAATGCTACTGAATCACTTCCTGTAAATCCTGCCGCATTTCTTGCCACCAAACATATTGATTTATTTGAAGGTAAAATATATCCATTAGGAAATGTGTATGTTTTATTTATATTTGTAACCAATGTGTCTGTTCCTCCTAAAGTTCCTACAATATAACAGAACTTATATCCAGTTAAATCTATATCTCCATTTCCGAAAATTTGAAATCTCATAAATATTATTTATTCCAGAAGCCCATGTTGGTAAAGATTGAGTTTGTCCTACTGCTGATGAACTATTTGTTAATTGTATTTCTGTTATTTTCAAAACAGGTATCTCGCTTTTACGAGAAAAGTATAATGTAGTATCTGAATATAACCTTGATGTTTGTAATGAATGTGATTTTCTAAATGGATTATCATCATTCATTCCATAGAACCAATAAATAGAATCATTAGATGTTACATTTAATAATGTTGAATTTCCATATCCTATCGTAGTGTTCATTGCTGATAATGCTGGCAATTGATATAATGAATTAATTTTTTGCACTTATTGTATCATTCAAATTAACTGTATCTGCCACTAATGAAGACCAACCTCTTAAATTATATATTGTATTGTGATTTGTTGCGGCAAAATTATGTGTCGTTGGAAATACTATTGTATATAATGTATCTGGATAAATAGAATCAGTAAAAGTTACTGCTGGTGAAACAGTATTATTTACTGAATAATATAACTTCATTGTATTTGCTGGAATCGTATTTGCACTTATATCTTTAAATTGTATAAACACAGAATCCTGTCCGAAATCACAAGCTGTATATGTATCTATATTATCTACTTGTGAATAATTTCCACTTAATAATCCAACTTTTGTAACATATATATTACTTGTAGGTGGAGCGAACTCCTCTGCTCCTATACATGGTTTTATTGTTGTAGGTCTATTATGCCCATTATAATCATCTGTTATTCCTATTATCGTAATTCCTTTTTGACAAACAAATGTATTGAATGTATGTAAATTATCCCATGATAAGAACATTGGATTTTGATCATATATTGAATTTGTATCCAATGATTTCATTATCCATGTTGCTGTATTTGTTATTGCACCATAAACATCACTTGAAAATAATGGATCTTCACTTGCTATCTGTTTAAAATAACTATTATTAGAAATATTAAATGATTGATTTGTATTAATTACTGATGGATTTAATGTTACTGAATATCCATATCCATCACTAACTATAATATTATTTTTTACTTTATTATTTAGTGTCGTAGAACCTAAACTTCCCAAAACCAAGCCTATCGATTTTTTATTAGCACGAGTCATTGATTTTGTATATATATTATTGTATGCTATAATATTATTTTGTCCTGATATCATATTTAGACCATAACAATAATTACTTGAAGAAGATTCTGTATTATTTTCAACACTTATTTTATTATTAGCAAATATTGAGTTATTAACTGCTGAAAAAATAATAGCACTTGTCCCTTTTGTGTAGAATCTATTTCTATTTACTTTTACACTATCACTATTTTGAACTAATACATTATATTTAACTTGATTTATTAAGACTGATATATTATCAGGCAAAGTGGAAATAAAATTATTTTTAGAAATAACTAAATTCTTTGTATATTCTGCATATATACAATTATTTGTCATATTATTCAATCCTTCATTGTTATTGGATCCACTATAATCTGTCATAACATTGAATGTTGAATTAGTTATTGATATATTTTTATTTTCATTTACTGGTGATAACCCTTTAATATATATATGAGCATTTGCATTTACATTGAACAAGCAACTATCTATTGATATATTATTTGCTGAGCCTATATTCATTATCTTACCATAAACTGTTGCAACTGAATCTGGCAAAATCGTTTTAACAAAATTAAATTGCTTGAAACTAATATTTGAAGAATTGGCATCAAACAATACAGCATCTTGATTTTTCACTGGTTGAACATTAAATCCAACAAAATTTATATATTTTGCACTTGACAAATCAAATATTGCCTGATAACCTGTCGGCAATGTGTCCATACTAAATCTAACATTTATTGTATCTGACTTAATAAATGTTATATTATTTGTAGCAGACAAACCTGAGATACAACTATATTTTGGAAATTTTAATGGTGTATTATAAAATGTTGCATTACTTGCTTTAACTTTAAATCTAACAGGGCCATTAACACCACATCCAACTAACATATTAAACGCATCTTCAAACTTAGAAAATGTTTTATTTTGGCTTATACCAGCAACTGTTCCACCTATTGCGTAATCTCCATGCATTGGTCCTGCTGTTGATATAATATAAAAGAATGTAGTATCATTATCATAATTCCAATCTATTGTATCATCTGTTATCATCTCAGACCAAACAGTTAAATTGTGTTGTCCTTCTGGAATAAGCAATGAATTTGTTAGTGTATATGCCACAGAATCATTTGGTCTCATGTGTCCATACCATACTATTGAATCAATATGAGTATTTTGGTCTATTTTCCATTTTATCTTTGTACTATATAATGTATCTGTTCCATCATTCTTTATAAATATTCTTAATGTTGCAGGAGTATTTGCTGTAACAAATCCTGTTTTTTTATTTTCATTATAAACCATACATGTTGCTATATGATTAGGAGATAACAATGTATCCTTTATTCCAGCATCTGTTTTAAAGAAACAATTGTTTTTCAAAATCAAATCTAAAATTAGGTCTATAATTTATTGATGGATTAGCTGTATTGAAAGGAGCATCACATGCCGTTACTGATGATGTAGAAGATTCATAACAATATGTTATACTCCCACCACTTGCTGGTATGGATTCTATTTTTGTTGTTCCTGACGATGATGGAAGATCACCAAAACATGTCTTTATTAATAAATCACTCATTCCATCCCACATAAATACTATATTTGAATCAAACTTAATATAAGTTTCTCCAATTGCTGGAATAACATAATTTGGTTTATTATAAACCTGTGTAAGTTCTGTTGCGCCATATTGGAACTGATTGTCCAAAACAGTAGTTGTTGGTATATTTCCTATATATAATTTAAAATTAGGAAGAGATGTACCTGTTGCTGCTGATGTTATGTTCATTCCCAAACCACCAATCTTTCCTGCTTTAAATCCGGCTGCTTGCAACTCACTTGCTGTGTATCTCATTTGATACATAGCCTTTGTCATATTTGATTTTAACACCAATTCTTGCGAAGAAGTATTTGTTGTTTGAATTGGTTTGTTGCCAACATAAGGTCTAATAGATTTAAATTTACTATACGTTCCATAAACATAAGGAAATGTAACCTTATTAAACATAGCATCATTAATCACAGCTCTCCAATATATAGTAGAATCCACTCCTGCGAATGGTATGTAGCCTGTATAAATATCATTACCCATATTTGCAAGCGTTGTATGATATTTTGTATGATTACCCTCTGTATAATATTCTATATAAATTGAATCCGAAACTGTTGTCATTGCTCCTTGTGCATCTTTTATTTCAAAAGAAACTTGTGCATCAGAACAATTAGGATAATTGGTCATATTAGGATAATTGATATATGATTTTATTTGTGGTACTCTAACTTCATTTCCAGCAGCCGAACCAACATATAATCTTATATCATCAATATACCACCCAGAAAATGATGTTGCACCTGCTGGTAAAATAAATCTTATTTGAAAACTTGTTGTATTTTGTCCTAATTTGTTTGACAAATAAAAGACTTCATTTCTCCAATATGAACTATCTAAATTATCTTCTGGTATATTAGTAGTACCTGTCCAATATCTTGTTTTGTAAAATTCTCCAGTAAAACCCATAAAAGTTGGAGAAGTTATACCTCCTGGAAAATATGACCTATCATAGCAACTTGGATTAGTCGTTCCAACTAAATCTAGCGTTGTCCATGTTTGTCCTCCATTTTTAGAAATCTGAACTTTTCCTCCATGTTGATTATCTAACATTGGTATATGACTAAACTCCAATCTAACTCCATAACCTGCTGTTATGTTAATTGTAGGAGAAGTAAAAGTAACAGCTGATGCAGATGGTGTCATTTTTAAACAATAACTTCCTGTTGAATGCATTGCTGTCGTCGTTGCTGCTCCTGATGAAACAGTCCAACCATTCAATGAACCTGATTCAAAATCAACATGCGTTTGTAATACTGGCCCACTTTGTCCTAACATTGTTAATGTACTCAACAAAATGCTTACAATCAATATCGATACCTTTTTCATATCACTATATATTTTTTATTCTTACTCTTTTTATTTTCTAATATGGATACTACATTCCATTTCAAGCTACAAATTTACGAATTTTATTCTATTCAATAAAAATTTTCTCTATAAATATACAACTTTATTTTCAACAAAAAGTAACAAAAAAATATAAGTTTTTTTTAATTATTTTATTTGTCATCACCTTAATTAATTATAAATCAATTAAATTAACCATTTCTTTTATTTAAAAATTCCTTTTAATTACAACATTTTTTTTTATAAATACTATAATTAATTTTTTTTTCATATTTTTGCATCACTTTAAATCAATGAAAATAAAATGAAAAAATCTGTATTTTTAATAATTTCAATAATTAGCATCTTAACATATTGCAATGTTCAAGGTCAAGAAATTCAAGAGAGTTGCAAAATAATTGAGACATCTATCAAAGGTGGTCAATATAAAGATTTCACTTTTTCTGGTGATGGCTTTCTAACATATACATGGGGCGATAATAATGATTCAGAAACTCAGATAACAATTGATTTAACAAAAGTAACTATTTCAAAAGATTTAACATTCAATAATAGTAAAGTTTGGATTAATTGTATTGGTGGCAACAATTGTATTTGTGAAAAAGGTAAGATTGCCAATCAAGATGGTATGTATTTCACTTATCCTAAAACATATTTACCAGCAAATAATGAATCAGATATGAAAGCAATGTTTCTACAACTCGATTATCTTATTCACGTTGCCTCTGGTCTTAAATAGAAGATAATAAAAAAGTAAATAAAAAAAAGAGAGCTTTGCTTAACAACATTGCTCTCTTTTATTTTAATTATCAATCTTTGTTATTAATAATTTATTGCTTCTTTTTCAAAATATGCTTGTGGGTGGTCGCAACATGGACATTTTTCTGGTGCTTTCTTTCCTTTAAATCTAAATCCACAGTTTCTGCAAACCCAGCATTGTTCTTCTTCTGAATAGAACACATCTTCTTTCTCAACATTTTGAAGAAGTTTTCTGTATCTTTCTTCGTGTCTTTGCTCTACTTTGGCAACTAAACGGAATTTGTTTGCTATTTCATGAAAACCTTCTTCATCTGCAATCTTTGCAAATGTTGGATAACCATTAGCCCATTCATCATGTTCGCCTTCTGCTGCTGCCAAAAGGTTATCTTTTGTTGTTCCTATAACTCCTGCTGGAAAAGATGCAGTAATCTCAACCATTCCTCCTTCTAACATCTTGAAAAACAATTTTGCATGTTGTTCTTCTTGCAATGCTGTCTCCATAAATAAAGCAGCTATTTGTTCAAAACCTTCTTTCTTTGCTTGTTTAGAAAAAAAAGTGTAACGATTCTTTGCTTGACTTTCACCTGCAAATGAAAGCAATAAGTTCTTTTCTGTTTTTGTTCCTTTAATACTCATAATATTTATTTTTAGTTAAACATTTTTAATAATGCAAATATAGCATTTTTAATTTTAATAACGCAACTTTCTTTATTAAATTTTAAAATAATATTAAAAATTCACCGTATTATATTTAAGTACAAAAACAAACAAATAAATAAATTTATGAAAAAAATTATTCTAATCACATTAAGCCTACTTTTTTGTATTAATAGTTTCTGTCAAAACAAACCTTATAATGATAAGATTGATGGAGAAAAACAAATAAAAGAAGCAGTGGCAAAAGCAAAACAAGAAAACAAAAATGTTGTCTGTCAAGTAGGTGGCAATTGGTGTAAATGGTGCTTGCGTTTTACTGAATTTGCTGACAATACAAAATCTATTAAAGACGTTGTTGATAAGAACTTTATCTTAATTCACGTTAATTATTCAAAAGAAAACAAAAATATTAAAGCAATGAAAATGTTATCTAATCCAGAAAGATTTGGTTTTCCTGTCTTTGTTGTTTTAGATTCCAATGGTAAAGTTATTCATATTCAAGATTCCTCATTCCTTGAAAAAGATGATGGTTATGATGAACAAAAAACATTAAGATTTCTTTCTAATTGGACAAAGCATTCTGTTGAAAGCATTAACATAAAATAATAATAAAAACAAAAACAAGATTATGGAAAACAAGAAAAATTTAAACTTTATCATTCTTGGTCTATGTATTGGACTAGGATTAATAATTGGAGGCTTTTGTATTTATAAAGGATTAAAATCTTTCAGCGACAAAGACCGTGTAATAACAGTTAGAGGACTATCTGAAAAAGAAATAAACGTTGATTATGCCAATATTAAAATATCCTACACTGTTGGCACTAATGATATGCAAGAACTTCTTAATGCTATTGAGCAAAACAATAGTAAGATAGTAAGTTTCATCAAAAGCAAAGGACTATCTGACAATGAGATAACAATTGGTGTGCCTATAATAAAAGACAAAAAGAATAATGAATATGGCTCTGACAACTTAGCAAAGAGTTTTCGTTATTATTCTTCTGTTACAATAAGTATCATTTCAAACAAAGTATCACAAGTAAGAAACATTGAACAATCTCAGTTTGAGTTATTAAAACAAGGTATCACTCTAAAAAAAGATGAATATGATGAGAACAATAAATCTATATATACCTTCACAAAATTAAATAGTATCAAACCTCAAATGATAGAAGAATCAATAAAAAATGCAAAGATTGCAGCAGACCAATTCTCAAAAAACTCTAACAGTAAGATTGATGGAATAAAATCTGCTTCACAAGGTCAATTTGAGATTATACCAACAGACAATCCATTAAAAGTAAAAATAAGAGTTGTTTCCACTATTGATTTCTTTGTTAAATAACGAAACAACCGTACAAACAACATACAATAAAATATCTCTTCGTTTTATTAAAATAGAATCAAAAGATAAAAAAATATCTCTTCGTTTCGCTAAAATAGAATGAACAGACAACAAATCACTCACTCATTATATTTGTTTTGATGCAGTGATTATAAAACTAATTGTGTAGTATATATAAATAATTTACTATCATTACTATACCATTTCTATATAAATGATGCAAAGATTAATTTAATATACACTATATCAATAATATAATATTATAGTATCAAAGAAATAATTATTTTTATTGATATGCTATCTTTGACAAATAATAATATTATCAAAAATAAATATTAATATTATCAAATAACAAAATATACTATATTGATATATAATTAATTAATCATAATTAATACATCATTCATATCAATATGATGTATTAATGATATATATATATTATTATATATATAATAATGGTCTTGTACTCATTGCACCATTACTCTATTTTTGGTGTAATAATTAATTTAATTCATTGATAAACAACAATAAATATTTTAAAAATCTAAATAAAAAGACATTAAAACAAAAAAATATTGAAATATATTTGTTCGTATAATGATTTTGTTGTATATTTGCCACGACAAAGATGTTATTTATGTTAAAATAAATTAAAGCAAATTATGAGTACTAATAATAGAGTAAAATATAAATTCTATACAATAAATAATATCTATATTAGAAATATTATAATATTAATATTCTGTCTGTTTTTATTTTTGCCCTGTAGTTCGAAAAATGATATATTAAAACTAAAAAAAGAAATAGTATTTAATGTAGGAATGCCAATAAAATCTTGTGGTACTTTTTATGAAAATGATAGCATGTATTTTTATTTTGCAGAATTAGCTTCACGTAAACAAATAAAAATATATAATTCTAATACAGATTTAGTAAAAACAATATCATTAAAAAAATTTAATTATCTTGATATGGCTGAGAATATATATATGCCATGTATGGATTCTATAATTTTAGTGATAGGAAATCCTGTTCAATTAGTATACTTGATTGATGATAATGCTAATATATTATATCAAAGAGTATTCCCTCAATTTGTCAATACAGATTCTATAACTTATGCGCTGGATGCATCTTTTTTAGATTATTCTGCATGTATATATAATAATAATAATAGCATATATCTTTTATTAAATGCATTTAGATATTTAGATACATCAATACATCTTAAAGAATATGTTGAATGTAATAGAATTGCAAATAATTCGCCATTATTTTATAATGTTAGTTTAAATAAAAAAGATTCTATGATTACATATATAGGTAATAATTTATTACCTATAGTATATCCGAATGATACTATATTTAGAGTGCATTATCCATATTTTAAAATAGATAATGATTATTTATTTAATTTTATTTATGAATTTGGGAAAATAATGATAATTGACACAAGAACTAAAAAATATATTAAAACAATACAAATTAAAAGTAGATATGCTAAAATAGGAATAGATGTAATTAATTTTACAGATAAAAATAAAGATAGCCAATGGGATAAAATTGGTGAATCGTGGCGTGTTCAAAATATTGTATGGGACAAATTTAAACAATGTTATTATATCTTCATTACTAAAGGAGCGTATAATAATGATGTTATAATTCAGAGACTAGATGCTAATTTTCATTTAGTTGCAGAAAAAAAGATGATTAATAATAACAACTTGCGTTTTACTAATGTTGTTGTAATAAAAGATGGTTTATTAATAAATATTTATAATGAAAAGAATACAAATAATGCTATATATAAGTTGTATAGTGTTAATTTTTAGTGTAATTAGCAGTTGTGCAACACAGAAACAGAAGCAACAAGATGCAATAATTAATTATATTAATAAGAATTTCAAAAACATAAATAAAGAAAAAGAAAATTGTATATTTATTATATCTGAGAATGGTTGTACAGGATGTAATAAAGGACTTTCTAAGATTGCGTGTCAATTTATTGATATGAATAATATATATTTTATAATTAATGCGAAAGGAACAATTGTAGATATATCACCTTATTGGGAAGCAAAGAGACAAGAAAACATAAGTTATGATACAACAAATTATTTTAATAATAATGCTTTGAATTATTCTTATGCAATATTTGTTAAAAACAATGAGGTAGATACAATTATAGAATCAACAGCAGAGGATTTTATTGAAAAATCAAAATACATTGAACAGAGGATAATTAAGAACAAATAAAAAGACATTAAAACAAAAAAATGAGCAAAAAATATTTGTTTGTATAATGATTTTGTTGTATATTTGCCACGATAAAAAAACGAAGGTCAAAAGATGACTATAAATAAAGACATAATAAACAGCGTCTATGTAAAGAATAGAGTTTGTAGTAAAGTAATAAAACTACAAATAGTTTGTTGTGCGAATACTTGTAATATCATATATTCTTCTGAATATATATGGTTGTTGGGAAAAAATGAATTCAGTTAACAAATAGTCCTATTTTAAGGTAAAGTACAATCTACCACTTATGAAATAGGCAACTAAATATTAATTGATAAGAAAATAAGTACAATAATAAAATTAATATCTTAGTAACCAACAATTATAAAAGAAAGAAAAAAATGAAAAAAATAATAATTTCAATATTAGGCATTGCAATAGTTGCTTTGTTTGGTATGACTTTTTCATCTTGTAATAATGATGATGAAAAAACAGATAATAAAACAATTGAACAAAAATCAAGTAATAATATTGCTGATGGCACATATGTCGCTTATTATTATTTAGCCAATGGTGAAGAATTGGAAATAAGGAATATATATAAAGACAATAAATTAATTGAGCGAACTATAAATGGACAGCAACAAGTTGCAAGTTCTTTTCCAAAACAAGAATTTTTTTATGATAAAAACGCACAATCTGAAGCTATTGAGAGATCTTTAGTTTTAACAAAAGAAGGTTATCCATGTGTAGATATAACAGTTAATAATAATTTTTTAGGAAAAGACGAAACAGTATATATAGTTGAATATTCAGCAACAGAACCTTGCTGGTATGAAAAATATCAAAAAAAATAAATCATTATGAAAAAACAAATATTAATATTATTTATAATATTAACTTGTTGTAATATATTTGCGTATTGTAACAAAGTTATAAATGTAAATAAGTCAAAAGATAAGCAAATAACAGTAGTTGTTGTTGGAGAGAATCAAGTTAAAGATACTATTAATGCAATGGAACAAAAAGGATGGACATTTAATGGTATGGAATATAATAAAAATGATGCAACATGGACTATTGTTTTTTATAGATATACAAAGATTAAGGATGTAGTTATACATAATTCAGGAAAACCATTAAATGGTGTTACTACAATATATCGTTATAATAGAGAATGTAAGAAAGTGGCAAAATTTATATATACATTCAAAGACAATGAATTAGTGGATAGACAAGAAGTTCCACTTACTGCTGCTGATAATGATGAATGATTAATAATTTAGCGTTAGGTGGTGTTTTCGTAAAATCTTTATTTGTAACTCAAAAGAATTAATAAATATTTTTCTTTTGTTACTGCAAACAGTTAGTTCCCTTCTTCCTTTTATTTCTTACGACCAAAATCTGCTGGTATTTCTCCCCAATGCTCTGTATCCCATTTAATTATTTGTGTTGTGTATGTATTATTTTCAAGCCATCTTTCTGCACTATGAATATAATCAAACAATTCTTTGGTCTTACTATTTAGTTCCAATTTTGTTTGGCACTTTTTTTTCTTCACCCATTTTATTGCATTAACACTATCTGAATAAAGAGGTTGTCTTAGATTATGTCGTTTTAGATAAGATAGTCCATGAACAATACCAAGAAACTCTCCTATATTATTTGTTCCATAATCTGCCTTATAATAAAATATACGTTTTCCGGTCTTAATATAAACTCCTTGATATTCCATAACACCAGGATTACCACTACATGCTGCATCCGTTGCTATTGAATCTATTATTGGCAATTGGTTTGACAGATAAGACAAATCCTCTTGCTTTGTTTGTTTTAATTTAGTGTTATCATTCTTATTAAAATAATTATAATATGGTGAATTATATGCTTGTTTGGCCTCTTTCTCTGTAAGAAAAGATTTATATCTTGCATTTTCTATTCCTTCCACACTTGCCTTACAATCTTTCCACTGCTCAAATATCCCTATCTTTCTACCTACCCAAACTACGTAATATTTCTTCTTATTCATTTATATCTTTTTATGTTTTATTAGTTTTTATCTCAAAAGTGTTATATCTCCACCTGTTGTATATGTTTTACCTCCATAACATTGAACACTTAGTTTGTAATAATAAACGCCTGCTTGGCAAGGATTGTTTTTGTAATTTCCGTCCCAGCCTATACTCATATCTTTTGTTTGAAACACTTTTTCTCCCCAACGATTATATATAGCAAAATCCATTGTTTGAATCCATTGACCTGTAACAAATATCTTATCATTTTTTTCATCTCCATTTGGTGTAAAAACATTAGGTACATAAATATTTGGTTTGCCACAATTGACAATTGTAACATCTACATGAACAGAATCAGTTAATGAACAACCTTTATTATCCGTTACATAAACAATATATGTTGTTGTCTCATATATTTTCCCCTCTGTTGTTGGACTATTTGGCGAAGAAAGATTTGCACTCGGCGTCCAATAATAATTAAATCCATTCAATTCCGTTGAACTAAGCGTAATTGTTGCCCCATCATAAACCTGCGTACTTGATACTGAAACAGAAAAATTATTTAAAACATTAACATATGTTATATTTATCGAATCACTTTTTTGGCACTCATTTGAATCTTTTACTATTAAACTATATTTACCACTACACAAATTATTTATTTCTTTTGTTTGTTCACCGTTAGACCACAAATATTGATAAGGTTCTGTTCCATTACTAACCTCTGCCGTTGCAATTGCACTACAGCCAGAAGGACAAACATTATCCGTATGATTGATTTTTAATTGCAATGTATCTATTGTTTTTATTGTTATTGTGTCTTTTATCACACAGCCTGTATAATCTGTTAATATATATGTATATTTTCCTGTACAAAGATTTTTTTGTATTGTATCATTTGAATTATTGTTCCACAAAAGAGTATATGGTGATTGTCCTCCATGAATATTTAATACTATCTCCCCTTTACAAACCTCATCACAAGGATTGTCTCTCTTTTCAAAACTTGTTGTAAGATTGGTTACTGACCCAATAGAAAATTCTTTGGTTACAGAACAGCCATTGCCATCTGTAACTGTTAAGGTATAATTTCCAACAGGCAACGATTCCACATAATTATCATCTATCGTTGAACAAGACCAATGATAATGAACATTATTATGAAAATTTGAAATAAATGCTGTTGCTGTTCCATTTGTTGTACTACTACAACCTGCATCTGTTGTTTGTATGTTTATTGTTCCTCCATTATATTTCAAATATATACTATCTATTCCGAAACAATTGTCTGTATAATATTTAACATAAAGATACCTTCCTATCGTATCATTAATAATAAAATCATTTGTATGGTTATCAAAAGGTAATGTTTCACTAAAATCTCTATTCCACGAAAGAATTATATTCCTATTTTCATTGTTAGGTATTGTATAATCGTAAGGCAAAGAGCAATAATATAAAGTATCTTGTAAATCAACATCCAAATAATTTATTGCCACATGTTGATAGATTGTATCAAAACAAGATGGTGTTGTTATTATAAGGCGAAAAGTTGTTGGACTTGTTATTGTTGCATAAGGATTAATACTATTAGGGTTGGTTAAAACATTGCTCGGTGTCCATGAAAAAGTAACGCTGGGGTCTGTTAAAAAATAATCAAGTCCTATTGCTATTGGTGTTTGAGGACAAGTCGTTAGTTGTGGTAAAGAATAATTACTATCATTCAAAACTATTATTTGTTTTTGTATTGTATCATTGCTTATACAGCCATAATTAAGATGTGATATAAGTTTAACAACATAAACGCCACCATGAGAATAAGTATGCGTTGGATTGGTTTGTGTTGATGTTGTTCCATCTGAGAAAAACCACTGAAAACTGTCTCCACGAGAAAGATTATTAAAATGTACCACACTATCAACACATACAATATTTGGAGTAGTAAAATCTGCCACTGCAAAATCATTGTGTATTGAGAACTTAAACGCTGCTATGTTGCAATTAGCAGAGCCATTAGAATCGCTCCAAGCATTTGCTGTTGTTGGAAAACTTTGACTTCCTCCACACGAAGAACAGACTGTTTGATACAAATTGCCATACCTATCAAAACGACTTGTTCCTCCATCAACATGGTCTGTGCCAACATATTTATTTGTACTATACTCTCCAAAAAATGTAGCATAATCCAAAGATGCTGCATCAGAAGAAAGACTCATTATATAAAAATCTTGTCCATCTGTTATATTTGAATAAGCATCAGATGTAACTTGCATATTTGTTGTTCCAAGCGTATTGTATCCAAGTGCTGATGCTATATATTTAAACACTCTTCCCCAACCAGCACAATATATTCTATTGCAAACATCTACCGCAAAACCTGATGGAGAAATATTTATTCTTCCATCTCCTGTACCAAAAACCGTACTCCAAACAACACTATCAAGCATTGGTGTCATCTTTGCAATAAACTGTCCGCTATTTGGTATATTATACAAAGCATTCTTAACCAATGTTGAACCACTTGCTTTTGTTTGTCCATATATATGAGGATAATTATTTTTATCTAATCTAACAAAATATGCTTGGTCATATTTATCTGAACCAAAATATGTTGAAGCCAAAAGTTGCGTACCATTCACAGAGACAACGGAAAGAAAGCCATCTGTTTGTCCTCCATTATATGTTGTATTATAAGCCCCACTTGTTGTTGGAAAATTTGTAGAACTTGTTCCGCCACAAACATAAAGCCTATTATCTTTATCTATATCTATTGAATAAACAGCATCTGCTTTTGTTCCTCCTATATAAGAAGAATACAAAAGAGTAGAAAGAGATGGGTCAAGTTTAAATACTACTCCATCTTGTTGTCCACTAAATGTTGTTTGAAAAGCATTGGGCGTTGTTGGAAAATCATTAGAAAAAGTACAAGAGCCAACATATACATTATTATGCTTATCTGTTATCAATTCCCCTCTTGCACAATCTCCATAATTAGCATAAAGTGTATCATTGCCATTATAAAGTGTTTGATAACTTGCTCCATAACTGTTTCTATAATTTAAACCATCATTTCCACTGCCCCCAATAAACGTTGAACTTAAAAGAGAATCACCATCACGTGAAAGACGACTAATAAACATATCAACTCCATTAGGAAAAACTATTGTTGTCTCATAATTCAAACTATCTCCTCCATTAAAAAATTCTTGATACGCTCCTGTCGTTGTAGGAAAATTTATACTCCCTGTTGTTCCAAGAACTAACAATTCATCATATTGATTAACTATCATACTGTGAGGTAAATCTGCTCTCAATCCTCCAAGATATGTTGAATAATACAAATTCTCTCCATTGCCGTCAAACTTACTTATCACACAATCCCAATTACCTGAAAAAACTGTATCATATGCTCCTTCTGTTGTTGGATACATTTGTCCAGAACATATTCCTGCCGAAATCATATTACCATGCAAATCAAAACACGAAGTAAAACCCCAATTATCTGAATGCGAACCTGAATATGTCGAAAAAATAAGCGTTGGGTCTATTATTAAATCATAATCCTTATCATATTGTCCTATCTTATATGATACTATGCCTTTATTTATTACATATTGCGATACAATCTCTTTTATCGTTCCATTAATTTTTTGGAAAACAAAAGGTTTCTCTTCTATTATCTCACCAACAGATGTTTTGATTATAAGATGCCCTTTGTTAATATATATTTCTTTTACTCCTCTATAATCCAAACTTATATCGCTTACATGCCCACCTCTATGAACTACAAAACTATGCTTAATTAAACTCTTCTCACTATATATCTTCCAATCAATATTATTATATATGTTTTTATACATTACTTCTTGATACGAATAAACCTTGTTTTGCCACAATGTTTTATCTTTACCAATGAAATAATTTGCATATCCACTCATTTGCCCATCTTGTTCTATTGTTGATTGATTTGCATTGATTGGTACAATAGAAAAAATATGATACCTTTCTCTATTGTTGTTTTTATGTTTGTCTTCAAATTCAAAATGATTGGGATTGTGAAAAGAAAGATTATTTGTATCAAGAACAACAAACGTTAATCTATCTTGCCTTATCATTACTTTGCCATAAGAAAGATTGGCTTGATATAATATATTTCTATCCCATTGTCCTTTGTTTTTCTCAAAGCGAAGATAATCTGTCGCATTTGACAAATAACAAACAAAGATTAGAATTAAATATATTATTACTTTTTTCACAACTAAGTATTTTTTTATTTTACAAATTTACAAAAATATTTTAAGAAAAAAACTTCTACAATAATTTTATTTCATATATTTGCAAAAATAAAAAAATTGGAAGAATTATGAAAAAATTATGTTTATTGTCATTTGTTATTGTTGTTTGTGCTATACAACCAGCTTTTTCTCAATTTAATTTTGGAGTAAAAGCCGTTGCTGAGAGTAAGAATGCAAGTAGTTTTAATGGAGGACTTATGGCTGGTATTGGTGCCGAATTTAATATTCCTCTTACTGGTATTGGTGCAGGTGTTGATGTTTTATTTGCTAATAGAAGACTTGACAATAAATATGACAATGCTTTTGATAAAAATTATAATTTTATTACTATACCTGTTAATTTCAAATACAAAATTGGCTTACCAAGACTTATTAAACTTGTTTTTTCAATAGGTCCTTATGTTTCTATTCCTTTAACAAACAATTTAAAAGATGATATTCTAACAGATGATGCTTGCAATATCTTCGGAGCAAATGCCTCTTTTGGTGTTGGATTTTTAAAACACTATCAAATAGATGCTGGCTATCGTTTTGATGTTATTCAAAATGATGCTATGGATAAATGGTTTAACAAACAAAATGGATATTATATTAGTTTCTTTTATATTTTTTAATTATTGATTTAATTAATAATCCATTTTTTCTTGTTCGTATTTTTCTACTATTTTAGTAACAAGTGGATTACGAACAATATCTTCGCCATTCAACCAAACAATAGCAATATCTTTTATATCTTTAAGTAGATTAACACTATATACAAGACCTGATTGTGTTTTATTCGGCAAATCTATTTGTGTTTTATCTCCTGCTATTATGAACTTAGAACAATTGCCCATTCTCGTAATAAACATTTTCAACTGACTTTTTGTTGCATTTTGTGCCTCATCAAGAATAGCAAAACTATTTTCTAATGTTCTGCCTCTCATAAAAGCAAGAGGTGCTATTTCTATGATATGATTTTCTAAATAATAATCTAACTTACTTTGAGATAGCATATCTCTTAAAGCATCATAAAGAGGTTGAAGATATGGGTCAAGTTTATCTTTCAAATCTCCTGGCAAAAAACCAAGATTTTCTCCTGCTTCAACTGCTGGCCGAGTTAGTATTATTTTCTTAACTCTTTTTTCTTTAAGATATTTAACTGCCAAAGCAACTGCTGTATATGTTTTGCCACTTCCTGCTGGACCAATAGCAAACAACATATCTTTTCTCTCTATCTCTTTAACCATTCTTTGCTGGTTCTTTGTCCTTGCCTTAATTGCTAATCCATTGTTACCATAAACCAAAACCTCACTATCTCTCTTATCTACAACATCTTCATTAAACGCTTTCATTATAAGTTTCTCATTCAAAATATTATTGTCTTTATATACTACCTTAACCTTATCAAAAAACTTATTAAATCTTTCTACCTCTTCATTTTCACCCTTAATTTTCATCTTCTGTCCTCTAACAACTATCATAATATTTGGAAATAGCATATTAATAAAGTCTAAGTTCTTTTCATTTATCCCAAAAAACTCTATCTGATTAATATCGTCTATATTTATTATTTTTTCAATCATCTTTCTTTTTTATTTTATTTTTTTCACAATCTCAGAATATAACCATTTCTGTTCTTCTATTTTTTTGGCGACCTTGTTCTGTATCATTACTTGCGACAGGTTTGCTGTTTCCATAACCTTTTGCCACAAGTCTATCTTCTTTCACACCTTTTTGTATCAATGCTTGTCTAACACTTTCTGCTCTTTTTTGCGAAAGGTTCATATTGTATGCATCTTTGCCAACATTGTCTGTAAAACCACTTATCTCTATTTTTATTGTAGGATTATTTTTCATCAACTGTTCTATTGTTTCTATCTCGCTATCGCTTGTTGGTAATAGTTCATAAGAGTTTGTGGCAAAGAAAATATTGTTTAATACTATTTTATTACCTTCTTTTATTGGTATTAGATTGATGTCTTTTTCAAGTGAAGATTTAGCAATTAGCGATGCAGTATCTTTATCCAAAGAGAAGTTCTCCGAATAGAAAAGATAACCATCACAAGTAACGCTCAACGCATAATCTTCTCCTATTGGAAGAGTAAGCATATATGTATCATTAACTTTATCCGAAACAGTACTTGCCACCAAACGATTAGTTTTTATATTTTTTATTTCAAACAGTGCTTGATTGCCTTGTTTTTTATCTTGATAAACAACCTTGCCTTTCATATATATTACTGGCGTTGGCTGTGCTTGTTTATAAAGACTGAAAGCATATAAATCCAACAATCCATAACCTTGTTCTCTGTTTGAAGCATATATTGCATATTTTCCATTTGGTGATACAATAAAACACGTTTCATCTTTATCTGTATTTATTGGATAACCTATGTTTTTGCGTTCTGTCATCTTGCCATCAACTATTCTTGAATAAAATATATCCATTTTTCCCATTGTTTTGCCATAATCCGAAGAAAAATAAAGAGTTGTGTTTGATGGGTGAATGAATGGGCTCATTTCTTTGCCAGGCGTATTTATTGTTGGTCCAAGATTTTTTGCCTCAGTCCATTGTCCATTTTTCTGTTTGTAAGTATAATATATATCACTTTGTCCATAACCTGATTTTCTATTACTTGCAAAAAAAAGCGTTCTACCGTCTGATGCTATTGTTGGTTGCGAATCCCATGCAGAAGAATTAACATTAGGACCAAGATTTTTTGCTTCGCTCCATTTATCGCCTATCTTTTCCGAATAATATATATCGCATGAGCCATAACCTGTTTTTGCATCACATCTTGCAAAATAAATCACTCTACCGTCTGGTGATATTGACCCTGCTCCTTCATTGTTTTCGCTATTAAATGGATATGGCATCTTTATTTTCTTTTGCCATTGTGGTATTATTTCATCATTTGTTTTATCTCCTTTTTGGCTCATATAAAAATCTTCCTTACCATCTGCTCTTTGCGTGAAAAACAAGTTCTCATCACATGTAAGAAATGGTAGATATTGGTCTAAGGTATCATTTATGTTCTGTCCAAGGTTAATAGGTGAAAATGGTACTGGATTATTTATGCTGTTGATTATAAAATCTATGTTCTCTATTTCTTCTTGACATTTAATCACTTTGTCTTTATATTTTGGATTATTTTGTTTGCTTATATAATAATTGAGTAAGGTCTTGCTTTTTTCATATTCTTTTTTGTTTTTACACAACAATGCCAAACGATAGTATGCGTTCATATCATAAGACGGATCAATATCTATTGTTTTTTGATAATACTCCATACTTTTTTCATCATTTTTTTCATCGTAATATATTTCTGCCAAAGCAAGATAGGACGGAACATAATCCGGATATTTTGTTGTTAAATCTTTTAGAATACAAATTGCCTTGTCTTTTTCTTGGTTTTTGATACAAGTCAATGCTTTGTCCATCATCTTATCTTGTTTGCTATTGTTTTGAGCATAAGCATTAAAGGACAAAACAACAACTATTATTGCAAAAAACAATCTTTTCATTTCTTTTTTACTCCACATTATTAATTAATATTTATACATATCTTTCCACTTATTCTTTAAATCCTCTCGCACCTTGTTCTCTTTTGGATTATTGCCAGGATTATAAAAGACCGTATTTTTTATTTCATCAGGAAGAAATTGTTGATAAGCAAAATTATTCTCATAATCATGGGCATATTTATAATCTTTTCCGTAACCAATATCTTTCATAAGTTTAGTTGGAGCATTTCTAAGATGAAGAGGTACAGGCAAATCACCAGTCTTTTCTATGTTAGCAAGAGCAGAATCAATTGCAAGATATGAAGCATTACTCTTTATTGAAGTAGCAAGATATATTGCTGTTTGAGAAAGTATAATTCTGCATTCCGGATAACCTATCTTATTTACTGCATCAAAGCAACTATTTGCCAAAAGAAGAGCATTTGGATTACTGTTTCCTATATCTTCACTTGCCAAAATAAGCATTCTCCTTGCGATAAACAATGGGTCTTCGCCTGCTTTTATCATTCTTGCAAGATAATATACGGCAGCATTTGGATCACTGCCACGAATACTTTTTATGAAAGCCGAAATAATATCATAATGGTTCTCTACTTTTTTGTCGTAAAGGGCAAGGTTTTGTTGAATAATTTGCTGAACATTTGCATTATTTATCTCAAAATCACCGCTATATTGCGAACAAACCACATCAAAAGCATTCAAAAGTTTTCTTGCATCTCCTCCACTTATTCTCAATAAAGACTCATTCTCCTTGATAGTTATCTTACGATTTTGTGTCTTTTCAATGTATGTTTTTGCTCTTTCAAGTAGAGATATTAAATCATTTTTTTCCAACTCTTTAAGAATAAACACTTGACAACGAGATAAAAGAGGAGATATAACTTCAAAAGACGGATTTTCTGTTGTTGCGCCAATAAGAATAACTATACCTTTTTCAACAGCGTTCAATAAAGAATCTTGTTGTGATTTACTAAAACGGTGAATTTCATCAATGAACAGTATACTATTTCTATTCTCTTTCTTTGCTTTATCTATCACATCTCTAACATCTTTCACTCCTGAATTGATAGCAGACAAAGAGAAAAAAGCAAAAGAAAGATTATTAGCAATAATATTTGCCAAAGTTGTTTTTCCAACTCCTGCCGGCCCCCATAATATCATTGATGGTATATTGCCACTTTCTATTGCTTTTCTTAATATTGCGCCCTCTCCTACAAGATGTTTTTGTCCAATATAGTCGTTAAGATTATTAGGACGAAGTATTTCTGCCAAAGGTTTCATTGCTTTATTTATATATAAGAAAAATTGTATTATTTTTTTGTATTCCAAACTCTTTCTCTTTCTTCCAACTGCTAACTGTCTTTGTTTTTATGCTCTCTTTTTCAAGAGTTATATTGCAAGCAAGGCATATCTTAGTATCATTATTAAGAGTTTTTAATAGGCTATTCATCATCTTTTCGTTACGATAAGGTGCCTCTATAAATATTTGTGTTTGGTTTTCTTTATACATTCTATTCTCTATCTCTTTTATTTTCTTTTCTCTTTCATTATCTTTGACAGGTAAGTAGCCAAGAAAAGCAAAGTTTTGACCATTGAATCCGCTTGCCATCAATGATAAATAAATAGAACTTGGACCAACAAGTGGCACTATCTTATAGTTTTTTTGTTGTGCTAAACTAACAACTTTTTGTCCTGGATCCGCAACACAAGGCAGACCGGCTTCTGACATAAGAAAAATATCTTTGTTTTGCTTTAATGGTGTAAGAAAATCATCTATCTCGTTATCCAAAGTATGTTCATTTAATACGTAAAAAACAACCTTATCAAAATCTTTTTTGTAACCAATCTTACGAAGAAAACGTCTTGCTGTTCTTATCTGTTCAACAATAAAACATTCGCAATTCATCACTTTCTCAACATTATACGATGGCAAACTTTCTCTATAATCAACGTCTGCAAGCAAAGTTGGAAACAAATACAATGCACTTTCCATAATAATCACTCCTCTATTTTATTAAATTCTCTATCTTTTTTGTCTATGTTATGAGTAAAAGCATACCAATAATAAAAGACAAGAAAAAGAAAAACTATCATAATGTCGCCTATTGAAATCATTCTAATGCCAAGAAAAAAGAAAGGAACAATGATTTGCAATACCTTCCCTACCGTATAATAAACCAAGCCCCACTTATATCCTCTAAATAATAAATGGCATCCATTCAATAAAACAACTCCTATACAAACACAAAGCAAATACATAAAACGATTGGCAGTGAAAAAAAACATAAGATTTTCTCTATAAAAATACATACACTTTGGAAAATGTCCATTAGCAACAAAGTTTATTATTGAATCTTTGAACAATACAACACTTAAATTGAAAAGAAAGAACACTAAACTATATGTTGTTGAAATCAAAACCATTGTCTTTAACAACCAATTAACTTTGATAGATTTGTCAAAAATTCTCGTTATTGTTCTTTTTATTTTTATCTTCATAATTATTTAACCTCTATTTCATCTGCAAAACAATGAGCAGGATAACCATTTCCTGGGTGATTTTTTGGACAATTGCCTATCGTTTTTGCAAAAATTCTAACATATCTTGCTTTTATATTATCTGTTTTTATTGAATAATTAAACACTTTATCATTGTTTTCTTCTTCTTTACTTGTCATATTGCCTATTTCTATCCATGTCTTATTATCTTCTGAAACAAATACTTTCACATTCTCTGGCAAAAATATCCAACTGCCTTCATCTTTTAGAAAATTTATAGCAATGTTGTTAATCTTTTCTTCTCTATTTAAATCCAAAACAACTTCATAATCCTTGCCCAATGTTCCAACCCAACGGTCATAACTTTTCTTGTTTCCTAATAGTCCGTCAGTCAAAGCATATTTTGTTCCTCCATTATATTGAGCATTTAGGTTAGGCATAAGATAAGTCTTACCTGTTGCTTTGTTTATTTTATAATTTGCAAAGAATAATGGCGAAGAAATACTTTTTTTATCATCATAAACCAATGCTTTCAAAGTAGTATTATTTTTTATCGCTATTGGTTGAGAATATTTTTTGGAGGTTATTGTTGGTAAAGTGTTATCCAAAGAGTAATAAATAGCACCGTTTTTGCTTAATGTTGTTAAAGATACGATTATATTTGTTGTTGTTTTTGAAGATTTTAATATTGTATTAGCAGTAATAGCAAAGTGTGATTTAGAATAATTTATGCCTGCTTTTTTATAAATATCCAACAACGAATAAAGTCTTTGAACAAAATCATCATAGTTTTTATCTTGTTTTTGACTCCATGCTGTCTCACAAAATGCAGCCATTCTTGGAAAATCATTATATTCTAAAAGACTATTTGAACTAATGTATTCCGTCCAAGTGCAGGCTTGTAGTCCAATAATATGTTTTGCTTGCTCATTGTTAATATTTTCCGGTATAGGTTCATAATCATATACCTTCTTCAACGGCGTAAAACCTCCAATAGATAATGGTTCGTTCTCTGCTACTCCTTGATAAAAATTAAAATAAAGATATGCAGAAGGAGTCATTATTGCATCATTTCCTTGTTTTGCTGCCTTTTCTCCTCCCATCTCACCTTGCCAAGACATTATTGTTGCATCTTTACTAACACCACTTTCCAAAATCTCGTCCCAGCCTATAATCTTTCTGCCTTTATTATTCAAATAGTTCTCTATCCTTTTAGTAAAATAACCTTGGAGTAATGTTTCATCTTTAATATTGTTCTTTTTCATCACATCTTGGCATGCTTCACATTCTTTCCATCTAACTTTTGGACATTCATCTCCTCCAATATGTATATATTTGCTTGGAAACAATGCCACAACTTCGTCCAAAATATCTTCCAAAAACTTGAACGTACTATCTTTTGAACAGAAGACATCATCAAAAACGCCCCATGTTCCGCTTACTTCAAGAGGTTGTTCTCGGCAAGAATATTCTGGATAGGCAGCCAAAGCAGCCAAACAATGCCCCGGCAATTCTATCTCGGGAATGATTGTAATGTTTCTTTGATTTGCATACTGAACAATGTCTTTTATTTGTTCTTGTGTATAAAATCCTCCATACTCTTTCTCATCAAACTTCTCCTTGCCTTTCTCATTATCACTATAATGCCCAACAAGAGTATGTTTTCTTTTGCTTCCAATCTGCGTTAGTAATGGATATTTCTTTATTTCTATTCTCCACCCTTGGTCGTCTGTTAAATGCCAATGAAAAACATTTATCTTATGAAAGGCCAACATATCTATGTATCTCTTTATATAATCAGCACTAAAAAAGTGTCTTGCACAATCTAAATGCTTACCTCTATATTGAAAACGAGGATAATCTGTTATCTTACAACACGCAATATCCTTAGAAAATGAATCATATCTTATTGTATCTAATGCAAAATCATCTCCAATCAACTGCATAAGTGTTTGACAAGCATAGAAGAAACCAGCATTTTTGTTCGCCTCTATAACTATTCTTCTTTCACTTATTGTCATTTGATAACCTTCGTCTTGAAGAACTTTATTTGAAGATAAAACAAAAATTATACTATTATCCATATCATAATGAGGATTATTTACCTTATTTAATATGGGTTTTGTTTGAGTAAATGTTTTCTCAAACAAAGAATGTAGATAGTTTGCCACTTGATATTCTTCACTTTTTGTATTAACTATTATCTTTGTTTGATTAGTAAAATGGAATGTTTTATTATTTAATCGTTCTATTTTTACAGGTTTTGGAATAATATTAATTTGATTATCTTTGCTTTGAGAATAACCATTAGCAAAAAAAATCAAACACACAATAATCAATATTATTTTTTTTGAATATATTTTTTTCATATCTTATTGTTTTTTATCATCATATGTTATTCTTATTGCTTTTGTTTGCTCAAAATCATTGCAATTAATTACAACCATATAGTATCCTTTGCTTAATTTTGAATAATTATAAACTATATCATGAAGTGAATTTTTTGAGTATGTTTTTGAAAAAACAGTATCTTTGGTTTTGTAATTAATTACATTCATTGACATTGGATATGCTTTTCCATAAGGAGTGAAAAGAATTACTCTTAAAGTACTATCTTTTTCATTGTTAAGAGTTACAAGTTTATAGTCTTTGTGAAAAAATTGTGCAGTGTCTTTATTATTTTTGCTAATAGTTTTGAAATCATAATCAATCTTACAACCAAAATCCGGGTCAAAAGCCTCCAAGAGTTTTGTCTTATCTTCGTTATATATAAGAACATAACCATTGCCTTGTTCTTTATTTGCCCACCAAGAAAGTCCATCACAATCATTATCTTCTACAACAAGATTATACAACTCGTCTTCTTGTAAAGATAGTTTTTGAGAATATTCTGTATTAGGTTCTACTTGTGAGCGTTCAAAAATAGGTTTATTATAATGATGATTATTATTCTCTTTTATAAAAAACTTATCTCTTGCATCGTTATTTGTTTTAAATACTAATGTTATATCTTTTGGAAATGATATTCTTGCCTTATTAATCGCTAACACAGAATAAACATAATCTTTTATATTAAGATTGTCTTTTATATTATAATCTTTTTCTCCAATAAAGAATAAATCATGTGCTACTTGATAGCCAGCATCGCCAGAAGAATAACCATTATAATAATCAAAAGCAATATCTACTTTTATTTTATTATCTTTTATATAAGGCGTTAGATTGTAATAATATTCATTTACTTTTGTTCCAGGACACCAACCTGCACGATTATATATCCAAGTACCTCCTTGTGGCTGAATTTTGTTACAACCACAATCATCTTTCCATATTGCTTGCTTTGCTAATACTTTTTCTCCATTAACTATATAACAATAATTCTTTTTCAAAAACTCTGCTGCTGCATTCAAACTATCTCCTCCATGACCAGAAATAGTAACTCTCGCCCAAACACTCTTAGTCCCTTTTGGTAAGATGATTTCTTTTTCTTTTACATAATTATAAATAGGGTCTTTTTCTTTGCCATAAGGAAAATAACCATAGTGTACATTTTCTACACCAAGAAATTTCGGCATCTTTTGTCTCTTATCATTAATTTTTTCAAAGACAAAATCCGTTGAGGCAAGAAATCCGTCTTGATAACCTTCATAAACAACAACTATATCTACACTATCCTTCATTAGTGGCAAGTATTCTGTTATACTCCAATGCCATTTTTCATTCCATTTCTTAGCATTCTTGCCTTGATTATAAGAACCACTATAAGGCGTTATCATTCTACCAAGTTGATAATTTATTGTATCATTGTTTTTCACTGTACGAAGAAGCACACTTATTGAATAATCCCAATCCGAACAACCACTATCAGGACAATTTAAATATAAATCCAATCCAACATAATTTATATTTTCATTTTTTATTGGAAAGAGAACTTTTTTACTATATTCTCCTTTGGTTGAAAGATGAGTACGATTATGAACTCTTATGGTATCGTAAGTTTCTTGCGAAAAACCTGTTGTTGCGATAATCATTAAAGCAAATAAAATTAATACTTTTTTCATAATATATTTATTTTAACTTTTCTCTTTTTTATTCTGTTGAAATCGTTCTTTATTCTATTTTTTTATCTTTTGATTCTAATAAAATATTTCTTCATTATATTTCAACGGATTAAAGAAATATTTTTTTAACTCTTCGTTTTATTTTTAAGCGTTAATCTGTATTAAAATTTCAAAGTAAGACCAAGCGACGGCATAATAGGTAATTGATTTACTCTTTCCGAAGTTAAACGATCATAATAAAACAAATTATCTCTATCATAAACATTTGTTACGCTGGCATCTATTTCTAATATTGAATGCTTAAAAACATCAAAACGTTTCTTTAATGAAATATCTAAACGATGATAATTAGGTAATCTTTTAACATTAAGTTTGCCATAAAGCGTTGTTAATGTTCCGTTACTTGTTATATAATTTGAATTAATACCATTTGAGAAACTTTGAATTTCTCCAATACCTGCTGTTGCTGTAAATGGAAATCCACTACCATAATTCCATCTTGCACTTATTTCAAAACTACGACTTCTGCCTACTTGATATGAAACCAAAACATTTACATTATGTCTTCTATCGTAATGAGGGTAATATGTTTGTGTTTCACTTGTCTTTGTTACTTTTCCATAAGAATATATTGCCCAAACATAAAGTCTATCATCATTATATTTGAGACTAATATCACCTCCATATGCTTCTGCCTGCTCTACTGCAAAACTTTTCTTTTGATAATCTGGATACAAAGCATGGTCATCATCATCATCAAATAGTTTATCTCTATTAACAGAAATAAGATTAGTCATCTTTTTGTAATATGCTTCTATATTTACTGTTAAATGTCTCATAATATCATATTCAAAACCAAAAATATAATGAGTTGCTTTTTCTACATAATGATTAACATCTTTTCCTTTATATGTTGAAACTATTCCACCATTAAGGTCAGGGCTTGATGTTAGATAACCTGTAAAAAGATTAACAATATCTCTATCACTTTTTGTATCTATAAATGTTTGAGAATAAAGTCCTGTTGCTGCTTTGATACGAAAATTGTTTGTTAGATTATATTTTAAAGATAATCTTGGTTCTGGCACAAACTCATCTAACGAAGAATAATAAGAAAATCTTAAACTTGGTTCATATAACAATTTACCTAAAAAGCCTTTAAATATCACATACGCTCCAACTTCACTTGAATAATCTTTTATTGTATCATTTGATTCATATGTAGTTTTTGTTGAATTGCCTATCATTTCAACACCATATTTCAATTGATTATTTCCACTAAAAAACTTTGTTGCTGTTATGTTTCCATTAAAACTTCCAATATTACTCATCTGTTGACTATTGTCTGATGTTTGTTCCATATTCATCGTATAATCTGAATAAGCAAACACGCCCTCAACAACAGATGAACTATTACTTGGAATAAGAATAAAATTAGCCCCAACACCTCTATTTTTCCAATCAAAATTAGCAATAGTTTTATATTGATTTACTTTATCAGTAAAATTAAATCCAAAAACATTTATCTTACTTCCCTCACTTGAAGCAAGCGTTACCTTACCATAAACATCAAAGAAATCATAAGGAAGTTTGCCATCAATATATTTATAGATAGATTCTGATGTTTTTGATAGATATGAATTTTTGGCAGTCAAAAGATAAGAAAGCGAATAATTTCTCATATCATTATCTTTTAACAAAGGTCCTTCCAATATTGCAGAAGCACCAAAAGTTGATATGGAAACCTTACCTGATGTGTTCTTTTTATTACCATCTTTTGTTGTTATATCCATTATAGAAGAAAGTCTTCCTCCATATTTTGCATTAAATCCTCCTGTATATATGTCTGCATTACGAATAACATCAGTTTCAAAAACAGAAAACAAACCAATAGAATGAAAAGGATTATAAATAACCATACCATCTAAAAGAACTTTGTTTTGTATTGCAGACCCACCACGAATATATAGTTGTCCGCCTTGGTCGCCAGAGAAGACAACACCTGGAAGTACTTGAATATATTGTGCAATATCTGCTTGTCCTCCTATTGAAGGCATCTTCTGTATATCTTGTGAAGTAATCTTTTTTATTGATACTTGACTTTCTGTCCTTGATATTTCTTTTTGTCCTTGTATTTCAACAACATTAAGTGTCTTTGCTGATGGAGTTAATTCTATTCTTAATGCAAGAATACTATTTGAATTAACTTCTACTTTCAAAATAGTATCTTCATATCCTATACATTGAATTTTTAAAGAATATTTACCTCTTGGAACTTTGTTTATTGCAAAATATCCATTAACATCAGAACTTGCTCCAAATGTTGTTTTTTCAAGTATAACATTAGTATAAATTATTGGTTCTCCGTTTGAAACATCATAAATGAAACCTTTTATTGTTCCTGTTTGAGAATATATAGTTAAAGTACAACTTAATACAAAGATTAATGTAAATATTCTTTTTAGCATAATTAAATATGTATTATTTTAAAGATTAATTCTTTTAATAAATCGCCTTCTGTTGTTAATGGCGAAACATTCATTCCTTTTGTTTTCATATCATAATCTTCAAACAATTTAATAATAGATATTATTTGCTGAGAAGAATAATATGTTATTGCTTTAATATAATCCTGAGCAAAGTATGGATTGCTAAAACCAAGAGCTTGCGCTATTTCTTGTGGCGTATGTGTTTTTGTTTGTGAAGCTATAAGAACCTTAACAAAGAAACTAAATAGATTCGGAATTATTAATTGTATGGGATTTGCTTTTTGATTTTTTTCAAAATATGATATTATTTGATTTGCCTTAAAAACATTTTTGGTCGCTAATGCTTTCTCTAATTCAAAAACATTATAATCTTTACTTATTCCTATATTGTTTGTAATATCTTCTGTCGTTATATTTTTTCTGTCCTTAATATTAAGAATAAGTTTTTTCAACTCATTGTCTATCTTTTGTAAATTATTACCAAGATATTCTGAAATAATAGTTACTGATTGTTCATCAATTATAAAACCTTTCTCCTTAACGTATTCTTTTATCCATTTACTTAAACCACTATCTGAAACCTTCTTACTGTCAAATACTACACCTTTATTTTTTGTTATTAGATTCTTAGTCTTAATATCAAATGTTTTATTCTTATTACAAATAACTAATATAGTAGAAGAAAGTGGTGCTGAAAAATATACCGACAATTTTGTCCATTCTCTTTTATCAAGCATTTGTGCTTCTTTAATAATAACAAGTCGCAAATCACTCATCAATGGATATTGTCTACAAACAGAAACTATTTCATTTGCAGAAGTACTTTCGCCATAAAGAACGGTTTGATTAAAATCTCTACTTTCTTCTGGTATTAAAGTATTTTCAAACTTATCTGCAATTAAATCAATATAATATGTTTCTTCTCCGCTTAATAAATAAATAGGAGATAGTTTTTTTGATTCTATATCTTTATATATTTGATTTATTGTTTCTGCCATTTGTATAAGTTGATATTTAATAAAAAATCCTATGCTGCAATTAAATCATCATAGGATTTTTGTAAATATAAATTGATTACTCTATTATTATTTTCTCTTCTCTCTTGAACCTAATCTATCCATAGCGCAACGGAAACCTATCCAATCAGTGCTTTGAGATTGGTCTAAATACCTCTTTTCTCCAGGAGACAAATACAATGCTTCATCTTTCCAAGAACCACCTTTAACAACTCTTGCTTTATCGTTAATCATTGAAGTCTTTCCATATTCATACATATTGTTAGACCCTTGTTCTTTTTGTGTATTATCTTCTTCTGCTGTTGCTGCCTCTTCACCTGTTGTCTCTGTCTTTTTCCATGTATCTGAAAGTTGTGATGACAAATCTCCATCAAGATAATTAATGTTATCTGCTTGACGATAATTTCTTCTATTTATATTATCTTCAACTGTTACTTCTCTATATGTTATTCTACCCAAAGAATCTTTTTCAGCAATCATTCCATCACTATCTAATACCTTTGTAATATAAACATTACCTCTATATGGATTTATATCATTTGCGTCATTTGTTGTATTTGGACGATAAACATCCATAACCCATTCCGAAACATTTCCTGCCATATTGTAAAGACCATAATCATTAGGGAAATAATAATTAACTGGTGCTGTATATTCCCAATGGTCGTTTAATGCACTTGCTATTCCCATCGCATCTCCACGACTACGTTTAAAGTTAGCAAGCATCTCTCCGTAATATTTCTTTTGATCTGTACGAACAACATGACCATTCCAAGGATATATTCTTCTTTCAAGTATTCTACCTTCTTTTGTTGTATTACCAACAAGTCCCAATGCTGCATATTCCCATTCTGCTTCTGTCGGCAAACGGAACTTTGGCCACAAAATACCATCTTCCATCTTTACTTTTCTTGTTCCTTCTGAATTAGGATCTAAATCTTTTACCTCTTTCTTTGTAGTCAATCCTTCATATTGTCCTGCAAGATAAGCATCTGTTGTAAATACATTATCTCCTTGTTGCTCTTGATCAAAATCTAAATAACCTTCTTGTATCAATGTTCTTTCATTCAAACGGTCTGTTCTCCATGCACAATAATCATTTGCTTGAAGCCATGTTACTCCTACAACAGGATAATTTGCCCAACTTGGGTTACGAAAATAATATTCTGTCATTGGCTCATTGTATGAAAGTTTATTTCTCCATACTAATGTATCTGGAAGACTTCTTTGATATACCTCAGGATTATCTTTATAAACTCTTTGTAACCAATATAAATATTCTCTATATGCTTCATTTGTTACTTCGCATTCATCCATATAAAATGAAGACACTGTAACTTTACGAGGTTGATTATCCCATTCATATTTAATATTATCCATGGTTCTTCCCATTATAAAAGTACCACCTTCTATGAAAGTCATACCAGGAGGTGTTCCTTGCTCTGAATTCTTTGCAGATTCAAATCCTCCCCATTTAGGATCATCATAATTCCAGCCAGTTGTAGGAGATTGTTTTTTACTGCTACAACCTAAAACTAACAATACTACACTTGCACTTAATACAATTTTACTGATTGTTGATGTGGTTTTCATATTTATATTCTTTTTTATTTTCTTACTTTTACGTTACTTTTTTATTTTTGTTACATTTCAAAATTAAAAAGTAGGACATTTTATTGCTCTTATATGTTTCTTCTTTTCTGGACAAGGGAACTTGGCTCCAAGTGTTATTTCATGTGCTCCTCCTGAAACGTTTGAAAGAGATGATACTGTAATATCATAACTATATCCTATCTTATAATTGCCATATTGTAAGCCAAACAACAATACAAGTGCATCTGAATTGTCAAATGAGAATGCTTGCCTATACCATGCTCCAAAACTAAATGGTTCCCAATTCAAATACAAACCATAATTTATCTCTTGGAACTTACCTTGACTTTGATATATAATATTTGGTGATAATACTGGTTGCCCAAAGAAAGCATTTGTTCTTCTTTGATCTCTTTTCAAATTAAAATTAAATCCTCCGTGTGCAGTAAATCTTATTGGTATTCTATTATATGAAAGAAAACCTTCATCATGTCTTGTTAGATTGAATGCGGCTACTCCAACATACCAATTATCTCCATATCCTACTGCTCCTGCTCCAAAATCAAAATGTGTGTGTGATGTTTTGTCTGGTCTTGTTGCTGCCGATGTTTGATAGATTACTCCATATCTTGTATCTATTTGATCTCCAAAAACAAGCTTGTCCCAATCCAAACTACTATTTGTTACATTCGCTTGTGCTGCTATATTAATAAAGACGTCCCTTGTTACTTCTAATCGCAAAGAATACATCAATGCCGCCATATTTATTCTATAAAAATCACTTTGTTTATCACTTAATAAATAAAAACCTACACCTCCTGAAAGAACATCAAAATATTGGTCATAACTTGCTGTAAATGTTTTATAGGCTCCAAGAGATGGCCACTGGTCTCTATAAGTAAGAGAAACTCTTGGGCATATTGAACTACCTGCTAAGGCCGGATTTGTATATATTGGGTTTGCATAAAACTGTGAAAAGTGAGGATCTTGTGCCTTTGCTACCATTCCCATAGCCATTATGCCGATTAACAAATATAATATTTTCTTCTTCATATTAAGATATATTCAAAGTATATTTTTACTCTTTATTTTCAATTGGCAATATTACAAAAAATTATGCAAATACAAGTACTTTTTATAATATTTTTTCAAAAAAAGTTAATTATTTCTTTATTTCTATAAATAACTCTTTCTCAAAATTTGCCAATTCTTTCATTTATTATACGTGATTTCACTTATAAAATTGTTGCAAAGTTACAATTTTTTTTTAAATCTTCATAAAAAGACACTAAACTTTTGAATATATTTCATTTTTAAGTCTTTTCTACTCCATACATTATTATATATATAAGACATTTCTTTGTTTCATTAAATTCTTTTCTTATTTTAGTAATTTATTTTAAAGAGATAATTTAATATAATGCCATTTTATAAGTAACATAATGCCATTCTATCAAAACATAATGCCATTCTATCAAAACATAATGCCATTCTATCATCAACATAATGCCATTCTATTACTAACATAATGCCATTTTGTTTTATTCTCTTCAAAAAATAATCTTCTCTATCCTTATTATAGTTCATTATTTTAATAATCTACTTCTGATTGATTTATTTTCATTTTTTCTATTAATCATCTCACGTCAAATAATACTTGAAAAATGAAACTAAAAACAATTGATAATACAATAATTTGAAGAGTTTTAGTGTTATAAGAAAAGTATTTTATAATAAAATTTTTATATGAAACATTTTCTCACAATAATATTAAGTTTAATCGCAACTTGCAACGTTTTTTCTCAATCAATAACTTATCCAGATAGTTCTGTCCTTAGTTCTGGTAAATGGTATTCTGTGTCAATATCAACAGATGGTATTTACAAACTTACTTACAATGACTTTGTTTCTCTTGGAGCTAAACCAGATGAAATAAATTTTGACAAAATATCTATTTTCGGCAACACCGGCAAGCAAATCCCTGAAATTAATGCTGAATACACTAATTCGGATTTAACAGAAAACGCAATATATGTTAATAAGGAAAATAAATATGTGTTGTTTTATGCCGAGGCTACCACAAAAAGAATATACCGAAGCAATGATTCAACATTTTCTTTCTCTATTCACCCTTACTCAGACAACACTAAATATTTCATAACTTTTGATGCTAATATTGGACAAAAGAAAAGAATTCAAAATAGAGAAGATATTGGACAGGCTTTTGACACAACGCTTTCATCTTCACGTGATTTCATTTATCACAAAAGAGAATTAAATAATGTTTTGCAAAGTGGCAGAAACTGGGTTGGAGAAAATTTTACAACAACATCTTCTTCGGTTTCAATACCTTTAAACCTTCCTAATTTAGATATTAATTCTCCAATAAAATTATATATAAGCGTTTTCTCAAAAAGTACTATTGGTTCAAAATTTGGAATAACTATAAACAGCACTTCGCTTGGCAATATTAACGTTCCTTCAAATGTTTCAGAAGAAGGCGCAAGAGAAGGTATATTATCTCAAAACATAAATCTTTCTTCTTCTTCAAACACAATGAATTTAACATATACCACAGCAAATACTGCTCCTGGTTGGCTAAATTATGTTTTAATGAATTATCAAAAGCAACTTTCATTCAACAACAACTATCTTCGTTTCTTTTCTACTGACTTTTTGAATTCTCAAAAGCATATAAAATATATTGTAAATAATGTAAGAACATCATCATATATGGTTTGGGATATTACAAATAGTACAAACGTTCAAAATATTAATGATGTTAATTATGAGAATAATCAAATCAGTTTTATTGTTCCTTGTGATACGGTAAGGACTATTGCAGTTGTTGCCGGCACTTCGTTTCCTACTCCAACGCTTAATGATAGTGTTATCAACCAAAATCTTCATGGATTATCGGCTGCTGATTTGATAATAATATCTCCTAAACAGTTCATTAAGCAAGCAGATACTCTTGCTCAGATACATAGAGACTATGATAAGATTAAAGTACATGTGATTGATATTGATGCAATTTATAATGAGTTTTCTTCTGGAACTAAGGATTTCTTAGCAATTAGAGAATTTGCAAGAATGATGTACAACAAATATAAGGCTACAAACCAACAACCAAAAAACATTCTACTTTTTGGAGATGGCACATTTGATAACAAAAATATTTTAAAATATAATAATAATTTCCTTCCAACATATCAATCTGAGGCTTCTTTTTCGGGAAGTGGTGATAGTTTTACTTCTGATGATGTTTTAGCATGTCTTTCCGACTATTCAAAAAACAAAACAAATGATACACTTTTAGTTGGTGTTGGAAGATTGCCAATAGATAATGAACAAGATGCGATAAATATAATAAATAAAATACGAAGATATATTTCGCGTCAAGATTTAAAAAGCAATGAAGATGGGCAATGGCGAAATGCTGTAATGCTTTCTTCTGATGATGCAGACAATATTGGAGAACTTTATTTTATAAGAAATGCTGAAAACATATATTATCAAATAGATGAAACAAATCCTGGGCTTAATGTTCAAAAAGCCTATTCTGATGCTTATAAAGAATATACTTCTTCATCAGGAGCAACATATCCAGATGCCTCAAAAGCAATAAATGAAAGAATGAACAAAGGCTGTTTGTTGTTTAATTATCTTGGACACGGCTCTTATGACCATCTTTCAGGAGAAAGGCTAATAACAATAACTGATATAACAAGTTGGAACAATCCAAACAAACTCCCGCTTATGATTACCTCAACATGCGAATTTGCTCGTTATGATTTAGTTGATAAACAATCAGCAGGAGAATTTATTGTTTCAACTCCAAATGGTGGAGGTATTGCTTTGATTGCTGCATCAAGAAAAATATCTTCAAATGATGGCATAAACAGAAATCTTCATCGCTTTGCATTGGAAAAGAAAGCAGATGGAACAAACTATACTTTTGGAGAGGTAATGCAAAATGCTAAAAACAATACTGCACTATTAACATCTGAAAGAAGTATTTCCTTACTTGGCGACCCTGCTTTAAGAATATCTTTACCTAAATATAATATTAAAACGACTCAAATAAATCAAAAAGATATAGATAGTACGTTTTCGCAATCTGATATGGATACAATAACTGCTTTATCTAATATGTCTATCAAAGGTATTATCACAGATTTTAAAGGAAACAAAATAACAGATTTTAATGGACAAGTTCAAATAACTTTATACGATAAAAAAAGTACGTATCTTACGTTAGACAATGAACATTTAGGCACAAACTTACAATTTGAACAACAAAACAATATCTTACATAAAGGTTATGCAAAAGTAGTTAATGGAGAGTTTGCTCATTCTTTTACTATTCCAAAAGACATTTCATATAGTTATGGATTAGGAAAACTAAGTTATTATGCACAAGATGATACTATTGATGCATCTGGCTATTCAAAAGATTTTTATATTGGAGGTATTGACACAAATATTGTTTTAAAAGAATCGCGTCCTCAAGTATCTTTATTTTTAAATGATTCTAATTTTGTAAGCGGTGGAATAAGTGATGAGAATCCAAGTCTTTTTGCTGTGATTTATGATACTATACCAATAAATATTGTAGGTACAGGTCTTGGACATGATATTGTTGCTCGTTTAGATAATGCTGAAAACACATTTATTCTTAATGATTATTATGTTTATGATGATAATGATTTGAATAGAGGTTACATAACTTATCCGTTTTCAAATCTAAGTGTGGGACAACATACTTTAACATTAAAAGTTTGGAATATTTATAATTTTTCATCAGAAGCAACTATCACTTTTAATGTTAATAAATCTGGAAAAGCAACTTATGAAACAATGAATTATCCTAATCCTTTTTACAACAGTACTAACATTGTTGTAAAGTATAATCAGCCAAAAACAATAACATCTGCAAGATTAAAAATATTTAATCAACAAGGAAAGATAATAAAAGATATTGACGCTACTCCTTATATTAATTATTATACAGTAGGTCCTATTCAATGGGACGGCACTATTGACGGAGGAAAAAAATTAAGTAATGGAATTTATTTCTACTCTATGCTATTAAAGACAGAAGATGGAGATGAAATAATAAAAGGTCAAAAAATGGTAATTTTAAATAATCAAAAATAATAAATTAATTTACATTGCGTTTTTTTAATCGTTAAACAAAAAATATACACGATATGAATTTTAAGAAAAGCCTTACGGCAACAATAATATTAATAACATCAAGTCTTGGTTTTATATCAGCACAAACTCTTGACAATAACAATATTCATCAAATTATTTTAAGACAAGAAGTAAATGATGGAGCAAGAATAATTTCAACTGGTGTGCCTTTGTTATTAATTGCCCCTGATTCAAGAAGTGGTGCTATTGGTGATGCTGGCGTTGCAAGTAGTGCTGATGCTAATTCAAACCACTGGAATGCTGCAAAACTTCCTTTTGCTAACAAAAACTTTTCCATTGATTTCACTTACTCTCCTTGGTTAAGAGATATTGTTGGAGATATAGACTTAGCATATTTGGCAGGTTATTATAAAATAAATGAAAGAAGTGCCATAGGGGCTTCTCTTACTTATTTCTCATTAGGTAGTATTGACTTTTTTAATGAAAGTGGGCAAGGCACTGGAACATATAATCCTAACGAATTTGCATTAGATTTATCTTATTCAATGAAACTTACTAACAATCTTTCTGCTTCTGTTACCGGTAGATACATTCGTTCTGATTTAACGCAAGGACAAAACGTTGGTACAAGCAATACTCATGCTGCTAATGCTGTTGCTGCTGACATAGGTCTTTATTATCAAAATGATATTGTTTCTGATAAACCTCAACAATACGCTTTTGGTGTTCAGATTTCTAATTTAGGAAACAAAATATCTTATTCTGATGATATTGAATCAAGTTTTCTTCCTGCCAACCTTAGGATAGGTGGAAGATACACTTATTCATTAGACCAATTCAACACAATATCTGTTTTGTTAGATTTCAATAAACTTCTCGTTCCTACTCCACCAGTTAGAGACACTAATGGAGTTGTTTATCAAGGCAAAGATGATAATGTAGGAGTTTTGCAAGGAGCAATACAAAGTTTTTATGATGCTCCTAATGGGTTTAAAGAAGAATTGCAAGAAATAAACATTTCTTCTGGTTTAGAATATTGGTATAATAAAATATTAGTAGCAAGGGCTGGTTATTTTTATGAAAACAAGAAAAAAGGCGATAGACAATATCTTACTCTTGGACTTGGTTTAAAATATAATGCTCTTGGTGTTGATCTTTCTTATCTTATACCAACGGCTCAAAACAACAACCCTTTAAAAAACACTCTAAGAGTTTCGCTTTCAATAGCAATGTAATATGAAAATAAAAGTTGGAATAGGTTATGATGTTCATAAGTTAGAACAAGGTAGAAAGTTTTTTCTTGGTGGTATTGAGATAGAAAATTCTCCTATTGGTGCTGTTGGACATTCAGATGCGGACACTCTAATTCATGCAATCATTGATTCTATTCTTGGAGCTGCTAATATGAGAGATATAGGATTTCAATATCCTGACAACGATGATAAATATAAAGGTATTGATAGCAAACTTCTTTTAAAAGATACTATTGAAAAAGTTTGCAATAAGGGATTTAAAATAAATAATATTGATAGTATTGTTTGCCTTCAATCTCCTAAGATAAGCTATCTTGTTCCAAAAATGCAAGAAACTCTTGCTAATATTCTTAATATTGACAAAGAAGATATAACAATAAAAGCAACGACAACAGAACATTTGGGTTTTACTGGTAGAAAAGAAGGTGTTGCTTGTTATAGTGTTTGTTTATTAGAGAAAAACTAATACAATTTGCACTATTACTTACTGAAAAAAATATAACGAAGATTTATTCTAAATAAAACAAAGAGATATTTCATTAAAACGAAGAAATAATTTTTTATTTCTTCGTTTTATTTTTTTTGCTATAATAATTCATTTTATGGAAAAATATTCATAATTTTGCAAATAATTAATTAATTTTGTTAGGAGCAATAAAATAATATAACATTTAACTAAAATAAAGCTGTGGGAAGATTTTTAGCAATAGATTTTGGCGAAAAGCGAATAGGATTAGCAGTTACTGACTACATGCAAGTAATTGCAACTAAACTTACTACTGTATCTACAATAGATATATTTCCTTTTTTAAAAGATTATTTATCAAGAGAAGAAGTTGATGGCTTCGTTGTTGGCAATCCAAAACAAATGGACAACACTCCTTCCGAAAGTGCAAAAGCAGTTAATCTCTTTGTTGATGCTTTGGCAAAGACTTTTCCTGATATAGATATTTATATGGTTGATGAGAGATTTACTTCTAAGATTGCAAGTCAAACAATTGCCAAATCAGGTCTAAAAAAGAAGAAAAGACAAGATAAAGGTTTAATTGATAGTGTTAGTGCTGTTTTGATTTTGCAGGACTTTATGAAAATGAATTTAAAAAAATAAATAAAATAAAATGATATTACCAATAGTAGGATATGGACATTCAATATTAAGAAAACCAACGCAAGACATAGATAATACATACCCAGACATCAAACAATTAATAGATGATATGTTTGAAACAATGTATTCGGCTTATGGCGTAGGTCTTGCTGCACCACAAATTAATCTTCCAATAAGTTTGCTTGTTATTGATGCAACACCTTTCAAAGAAAAATATCCAGAAGCAGAAGGATTTAAGATTGCGATGATAAACCCTCACATAATTGAAGAAAGTGGAAAAGAATGGGCTTTTGAAGAAGGCTGTCTTTCTGTTCCAGGTATTCATGAAGATGTTATGAGAAAATCTAATGTTACTGTAAAGTTTCTTGATAGTGATTTCAATGAACAAACAATAGGACTTGATGGAGTTAAGGCAAGAGTTTTTCAACACGAATATGATCATTTGCAAGGAAAAGTATTTGTTGATAGACTATCTAATATAAGGAGAGCTTTCTTAAAAAGAAAACTTAATGAGATTGTAAATGGTAGCGTAAGAGTTGATTATAAGATGCTAAGAAGTATTAAACCAAAACACAGATAATAAAAAGATTATTAAAATGATACATATAAACAAAACCATAAAAGTTTTATCTCTATTAATCATTGCTCTTTCTTTTAGTTTTTGTGCTGGAAACAATGATAAAGAACAACAACAGAAAAAAATAAAAGAATTAGAAAAATCAACATATACTTCAAAACAAGCAATATCTCAAACAACTGCTGACTCATTAGTTAATCTTTATGATAGTTATGTAAAAGATTTTCCAAAAGATAGTCTTTGTAGTGAATATCTTTTCAAAGCTGCTGATGTTTGTAGCAATACTAAACAATGCCAAAAAGCCCTATCCTATCTTGATATGATAATTAATTCTTATCCTAACAGTAAATTTGTTGAGATTTCTTATTTTCAAAAAGGTGTTGTTTGGCAAGAATCTTGTAAGAACAAACAAGAAGCAGCAAAAGCATTCAATCTTTTCATTCAAAAGTATCCAAAAAGTCAGCACGTTATTGATGCAAAAGCAATGATTCAACTTGATACCATGAAAGATGATATGCAATTAATCCGCGAGTTTGAAAAGAAGAACAAAGAGAACAATTAACAATAACAAAACAAATAATTATTATGAGCAAAGTTTTTGAAAAAGATTGTTTTCATTTATTGAATGGCAAAAAACTAACTATAACATTTTTAGGTCATGCAAGCGTGGTATTAGATTATGATAATACAATAATCTATCTTGACCCTATAAGTTCTGAATGTGATTTTAATTTTGAACCTAAGGCAGATATTATTCTTGTAACACACTCTCATGATGATCATTTTGACAAGAAAGCAATCAATATTCTTAAAACGGAGCGAACAAAGATTATTGCCAACCAAGAAGTTATTGATTTATTAGATTTTGGCAAAGCATTGAAAAATGATCAGCATACAAAAATAAAAGATATTGAAATTAAAGCCACATCAGCATATAATACTACCATTGGAAGAGATTGTTTTCACCCAAAAGATAGAGATAATGGTTATTTGATTTGTTTAGATAGTTTTCGGATATATTTCTCTGGCGACACTGAAATAGTTAATAATATTGATGAATTAAAGAATGTTGATATTGCTTTTCTTGCTGTAAATCAACCATACACTATGACAATAGAGCAAGCTAATCATTTCATAAGAGAAATATCACCAAGAATATTTTATCCTTATCATCTAACAGATACAAATATAGAAGAACTTAAAGAAAAACTAAAAGATACTTCTATTGATTGTAGAATAAGAAAAATGCAATAATTATTTTATATTTATTTAGTTACATATTTTGTTTTTTGTTGAAATATTTTGTCAATCAAAAAATAATGTATAATTTTGCAATCGCATTTTGGTTCATAAATCAATAGAAAGATTTTATGATAATAGGGAAACAGGTGAAAATCCTATACAGTCCCGCTGCTGTAATTTCTTAATAATGATTAAAGGCAATAAGCCACTGTTATAATCCAAAACATAATGGGAAGGCGTCTTTAATATAAAAAGAATAAGTCAGAAGACCTGCCAAAGATGTGTGTTGTCAAACTTCGAGGAAAAAGTTCAAGACAAAAAAGTTTTTTATTTTGCATAGCAGTACCTCATTTTATTATTAGCAAAGGCAAGATTTTTTTATAACTTTTTATATCTTAAAATTATTTCTTTATTGTTTGATAAACGAAGAAAGAATATATTAATTTAATACATATAAAAAAACTATGAAAAAAACAATATTAAGCATTGCTTTTACCCTATTATCAATAGGAGTATTTGCTCAATTTGATGGTAGTGTTGGAACGAATGGTTGCAAAGCTATTAGCATCAACTCACCTTCTATAAAAGCATGGGCGTTAGGCGTTCAAGTAAATCGTGGCAAACAAACAGATGACACAAGTCTTTATGCTTCTTATGGCTCTAATGATTGGGCAATAGGCAAACCAGATTCAACAACAACAAGAGCAGTATCTCTTGGTGAAGGTGGCTCTTGTATCATAACTTTTGATAGACCTATCTTTAATGGTGCTGGATATGATTTTATGATTACTGAAAACTCTTTTGGTGTTATGACTAATAGCCAATCTAATTCCGAGTTTTTGGAGCTTACTTTCGTTGAAGTTAGTAGCGATGGCATAAACTATTTTCGTTTTCCCGCTATTTCTAACAACACAACAACAGATTGCAAATCTTCTTTGATTAATAATTTAGCCGGAAAATATTCTGTTGGTTGGGGTTGTGGCTTTAATTTAGATGATATTCCTAATAATGTTCTTTTAGATAAAAACAATATCCGTTTCATTCGTCTTGTTGATGTAAGAAATGGTCAAGATACTGATTCAAGAGGCAACATCATCTACGAAGCTCCTGGTAGTTTTGGATATTCTTCTGGTTTTGATTTAACAGGCGTTGGTATTATTAATGGTAAAACTCCTTATATTGTATCATCTATGGATTCCTTACTTACTAATAACAATTCTTATGAAATAGTTTCAACTTCTAATTCTGTTATGGGCGCAGATAGTATGTACAGAAAAGACTTCGTTAGTAATGGTTTAGCTTTTCAAGGTTTAGGTTACTATTCTTATGGTTATTTTATGTCAATAGGATTTGCTTCAAGTAATATGACAGCTGTTGATAGTAGTAATACGCTTTCTTCTTCTTATGTTTCTGCTTCAAAAGGTGGATTAAATGGTAGTGGAGATGGTTATATTAATGCTTATTATTCTGATTATGGAGATATAGAACATTGTGTAATAAAAAGAGATGATTCTTCTATGTTTTACCCACAAGGAGTTTATGTAAATACTTCTCTTTCTATGTATAATCATTTCACTTCAAGTTCTTTTCCTGCTAACGGTTGGGAAACTCTTACTGCAATAGGCTATGACGAGAACGGCAACAAAACAGATAGTACTACTATTTATTTGGCAGATACTAACGGCAACAAGATTAACTCTTGGACTTATATGGATTTAAGCAACCTTTCTTTATGCAAAAAGATTATTATGAAATTAAACGGTAATGATAAATCTTATGGATACCTTAATGTTCCTTCATATTTTTGTTTAGATAATTTCTCATACTCTACATCAAACGCAACAACGACTACTCCTACTCTATCATTACCAAGAACAATATCTGTTGCAATTGATAGTATTGACAGTGATGCTATTGTTCATTACTCTACTCTTGCTGGCGATAGCACAACTGTTGTTTCTTCTAATTATCAGTTCTTAGATTATGCTACAAAAACCATCACTTCTTCTATTCTTGCCAACACATTATACATCGCAAGAGTGATTGCTATTGACTCAAAAGGCGACACATTCTATAGCCCTGAGGTTTTATTTGAAAAAGTTGATGTTAGCGGTTTAGATAATTTAGATATTTCTTCAATGATTAGCCTTTATCCTAATCCAACAAACGCAACATCTAATCTTGTTCTTTCTTTAAATGATAATGCACAAGTAAATATTTTTGATATTCAAGGAAGATGTCTTCAAACTATGCGTCTTGATAAAAGTTCTACAACACCTATCAATCTACAAGGCAGAAAAGGAGTATTTTATATAAGAATAATATCTGCAAATCAAACAACAACAAAGAAACTTATCATTCAGTAATAATCTAATTTACTGAATCTCACAAATAAGTGTTTTTATTTCTCCGCTCTTCATTCGCTTTCCCCAGAGTAGAATGAAGAGCTTTTTAATGCTTTTTTGATAGCGTTGCAATAAATGAAAATAACTATCTCGCTAACTCTTCATTCTATTTCACGAAAAACAAAAATACGGTTATTTTATTTTGATTCGATGATACAAAATACAGTACATCTATTTTCTTTTTGCGATGTACTGGCAGTACAACAGCAATGTATTGTCAGTACAACAGCAATGTACTATCAGTACAACAGCAATGTACTGGCAGTACATTAGCAATGTATTTTATTGTTTCTTTATTCCATTTCAATAGTTCTTTATTCCATTTCAACTTAACAATTAGTATATTCACAATATTTTTATTTCATAATATTTGTATCTTAATGTTTGTAAAAATAACTTACTTTATTTTCATTTTTTTATGATTTTATTTTGTCATAATATATAAATGTAGTATTTTTGCAAATTGAAGTTAGGTAGTGTGTTGTTTTGATGTAGATGGTATTTGTTTTTGGAGGGGACTTTAAGCCCCTATTTTTGTATAATCTCAATAATGATTTTGAATTAAGCGACAATAAAATGATAAACAAAGAAAAGATAGAAAACATTGTTAATGAATATTTAAACAATAGCGAATTGTTTTTAGTTGATGTTAAAGTTTCTAAAAGCAATAAGATTGTTGTTACAATAGATGGCGACAAAGGTGTTGTGGTTGATGATTGCGTAAATGTTTCTCGTGAGATTGAAAGTAAGATGAATAGAGATGAAGAAGACTTTGAACTAACTGTTACTTCATTTGGATTGGAAGAAAGTTTTAGAATGATAAGACAATATAAGAAAAATATAAATGAGACTATTGAAGTAGTAACAAAAGACAATGAAAAAGAGAGTGGAGTTTTAGTTGAGGCAGATGACGAAAAAATTGTTTTAAGAAAAAATAATAAAAAGAAAAAAACAAGCGAAGATATATCATTATCTTATAACGATATAGACAAAGCAAGAGTGATAATAAATTTTTAAATAAATATAAATAAAAACAACATAATTTTTAATCATTATGGAAAAATTAAGTTTAGTTGATACGTTCTCAGAATTTAAAGAATTCAAAAATATTGATACAGAAACATTAATGAGAATATTAGAGGATGTATTTAGAGGATTATTGGCAAAGAAATACGGAACTGATAAAAACATTGATATTATTGTTAATGTAGATAAAGGAGATTTGGAGATTTGGAGAAATAGAACGATTGTGGAAGATGGAAAAGTTGAAGATGAGAACATTCAGATAGCATATTCAGATGCAATAAAGATAGAGCCTGATTTTGAAGTTGGAGAAGAATTATCAGAAGAGATAAAATTTGAAGACTTTGGAAGAAGAGATATTTTAGCAATAAGACAGAATCTTGTTGGTAAAATACAAGATTATGAGAGAGCTAATATTTATACTAAATATAAAGAAAAAGTTGGTGAGATTATAATATGTGAAGTTTATCAAGTTTGGAAAAAAGAAATAATGGTTTTAGATGAAGACGGTATTGAATTAGTTTTACCTAAGACAGAACAAATTCCTGGTGATTTCTTTCACAAAGGTGATACCGTAAAAGCTGTTGTTTTAAAAGTTGAAATGAGAAATGGAATACCTAACATAATTATTTCAAGAGTTTCTCCTATATTCTTAGAAAGATTATTTGAGCAAGAAGTTCCAGAAATATATGATGGGTTAATAACAATAAAGAATGCTGTTCGTCAACCAGGTGAAAGAGCAAAAATAGCCGTAGAAAGTTATGATGATAGAGTTGATCCTGTTGGCGCATGTGTTGGTATGAAAGGAAGTAGAATACATGGCATTGTTAGAGAATTAAGAAATGAAAACATTGATGTAATAAACTATACTCCTAATGCAGAACTTTATATCACAAGAGCTTTATCTCCTGCCAAAGTAATATCTGTTGATGTTGATAATGAGAACAAAAAAGCTAATGTATTTATGAAACCAGATCAAGTTTCATTAGCAATAGGAAAAGGTGGCTATAATATTAAATTAGCAAGTAAATTAACTGGATTTGATATTGATGTTTATAGAGATAGTGATATGGATTATGAAGATGATGTTGATTTACAAGATTTTTCAGATGAAATTGATCAATGGATAATAGATACATTAAAAGGAATAGGTTGCGATACCGCAAAAGATGTTCTTGCAATACCAAGAGAAGAACTTGAAGAAAGAACAGATTTAGAATCAGAAACAATAGATAATGTAATAAAGATTTTAAAGTCTGAATTTGAAGACTAAGAATAAATTATATTAAAAGTAAAAATAGAAATAAATTAATAAAATAAATAGAATCTAATATATGTCAGAAGGTAAGAGTAATAAGTCAATAAGATTAAAACAAGTAGCTACCGAATTTAATATCGGGATAACTACAATAATTGAGTACCTTAATAAAAAAGGTAAAGAGGTAGAAAATAATCCTAATGCAAGAATTGATGCTGAGGCTTATGAACTTTTGTCTAATGCATTTCAATCTGAGAGACAAAAGAAAGATAAAGCTAATAGCTTACAATTAAATATTTCAAAAAAGATAGAAAAAGAAATTGTTGCTGAAGATAGTCATCAAGAACAAGCAACAACAACACCTTCTTCTAATACAGAACCAATTCAAAACGAAGTTATAATAAAAACTTCAACAATAGACTTTAAAAAGACTTCTGACCAAAAAGATAAAAAAGATATCATAAAAGAAAAAAAATCAAAACCAATAGAAACACCTTCTGATTCTATTAAAGAACGACCAATAGAGAAAAAGCCTTTAACTCCAGTTATTAATGAGAATGATAAACAAGAGATTGAAACAAAAGATGGAAAACAAAAGGTTAATATACTTGGCACAATAGACTTGTCTTCTATTAATTCAAAAACTAAGCCTGACAAAAAATCTCCCCAAGAAAAAGAAAAGATTAAGGAGATGGAAAAGAAATCTAACAAAGACAAGAAAAAGAATAAAGATAATAAAGATAAAAATAAGCAAAAGAATACTCTTAGCGAAGAAAAGAAACAGAAGAATAATAAAGAGCAACAAAAACACGACTCTAAAAAAGATAAAAAAGAATTTAAAAAAGAGCCGAACATAGCAAAGACTCCTACTACTACTGAAATAAAAAAAGAAGAGCCAAAGAAAGAAGAGCCAAAAGAATTCATTAAAACTAGTTATGTTAAGCTTTCTGGTCCTACTTTAACAGGAGAAAAAGTTGATTTATCTCAATTTCAAAACAATACTCCAAAAAAGAAAAAAGGTAATGCCCCAAATAATAATGGTAATAACAAACCTAAACAAGATGGAGCAGATAAAGAAAGAAAGAAGAGAAAAAGAATTAAGACTAATGGAGTTACTCCAATAAATAAATCTAATACATTTTCTCAGGATTCTAAAGATAAATTTGCTAAGAAAAATAACACTCCTAACGACTTTAAGAAAAAAGGGTCTAAGAAAAAAGACACTAAAAAGAAGGTTGAAATAGATAGTGTTGAAATAGAAAAACAAATTAAAGAAACTCTTGCAAGACTTTCTCCAATGGGAAAGAGCAAGACATCTAAACATAGAAGAGAAAAACGTCAAAACATAAATCAACATTTACAAGAGGAGCTTTTGCAGGAAGAGCAAGAGAAGAAAGTTTTAAAAGTAACAGAATTTGTTACAGCTAATGAACTTGCAACAATGATGAATGTACCTGTTACAAACATTATAGCTTCTTGTATGCAACTTGGAATGTTCGTTTCAATTAATCAACGACTTGATGCAGAAGCAATACAATTGATTGCAGATGAATTTGGATATAAGATTGAGTTCGTTAGTGCAGAAGTTGTAAATACATTAGATAGCGAAGAAGAAGAAGATAATGAAGGAGATCTTGTTCCACGTAGTCCAATAGTTACTGTTATGGGACACGTTGATCATGGTAAAACATCTCTTTTAGACTATATTAGAAAGACTAATGTTATTGCAGGTGAAGCCGGTGGAATAACACAACATATTGGTGCTTATGAAGTTCGTTTACCTCATAGTGGCAAGAAAATAACTTTCCTTGATACTCCTGGACACGAAGCTTTTACTGCCATGAGAGCAAGAGGTGCTAAGATGACAGATATTGCTATTATTGTTGTAGCTTGTGATGATAAGATAATGCCACAAACAATTGAGGCAATAAACCATGCTCAAGCTGCTGGTGTGCCTATCGTTTTCGCATTAAATAAGATTGATAAACCTGGTGCAGATCCTGAAAGAATAAAAGGTGAACTTGCTAATATGAACCTTCTTGTTGAAGATTGGGGCGGTAAAATTCAAAGTCAAGAAATATCTGCTAAAAAAGGAACTAACATTGAACAATTATTAGAAAAAGTCCTTTTGGAAGCAGAGATGTTAGATTTAAAAGGTAATCCAAACAAACGTGCAAAAGGTGTCGTTATTGAATCTTCATTAGATAAAGGAAGAGGTTACGTTGCTAAAATACTTGTTCAAGACGGAACAATAAAACAATCTGATTTTGTTCTTGCCGGTACAACGTTTGGTAGAGTAAAAGCAATGTATAATGAAAGAAATCAAATAATTGAAACAGCTGGTCCTTCTACTCCACTTCTTTTATTAGGACTTAATGGTGCTCCACAAGCAGGAGATACTTTTAATGTGGTAGTAAGTGAAAAAGAAGCCAAAGATCTTGCTAATAAACGTCAGCAACTTCAAAGAGAACAAGGATTGAGAACACAAAAGCATATAACATTAGATGAAATAGGAAGAAGAATAGCAATAGGTGATTTCAAACAATTAGATTTAATCATAAAAGCTGATGTTGATGGATCTGTTGAAGCTCTTTCTGATTCTCTTTTAAAACTTTCTACACCAGAAGTTCAAGTTAATGTTATTCATAAATCAGTTGGACAAATAACAGAATCAGATGTTTTGCTTGCAACTGCATCTAATGCAATCATTATTGGTTTCCAAGTAAGGCCTTCTCTTGGTGCAAGAAAACTTGCTGAACAAGAACAAATAGATATTCGTCTTTATTCTATCATTTATGATGCTATCAATGAATTGAAAGATGCTATTGAAGGTATGCTTTCTCCTGAAATAAAAGAAAAAGTTGTTGCTAATCTTGATGTTAAAGAAGTATTTAAGATTAGTAAAGTTGGAACGATTGCAGGTTGTATGTGTATAGATGGTAAGATAAACAAACAAACTAAGATAAGATTAATTAGAGATGGTATTGTTGTTTATACTGGCGTTCTTGCTTCATTAAAACGATTCAAAGATGATGTAAAAGAAGTTGTCAGCGGACAAGATTGCGGTTTAAACATAGAAAATTTCAACGATATTAAAGTGGGAGATATTATTGAGGGTTACGATGAAATAGAAGTAAAGCGTAAACTTTAATTTATCATAACAACGCCCCCATAGTTCAACGGATAGAACGAAAGTTTCCTAAACTTTAAATGTAGGTTCGATTCCTACTGAGGGTACCAATCAATTGATTATCACAAGTTAAAAACACATAAAATAAAACGAAGAAATAATTAATTACTTTTTAGAATTAGCAAATTATTTCTTCGTTTTATTTATATTAACTTATCATTTAATTTTTATTATTTCAAAAACAATTTCTATATTATTAGAAACCATAATATATTTTACTTATTCCGTAATATTGAACCAATAATTATTTTCACTTAATCATAGCAACTTTCTTTTTTGTTTCACTTTCAATTACTATAACAAAAGAAAATTTTCAACGAATTCTCTCTCTTTATTCTATATATTTTAATCACAAATTCAATCACATAAAAAAAAGAGTAGAAGAACAATCTCCTACCCTTTTTTGATTTAATTTCAAATATTGAAATATTTTATTTTTTCTTAGCTGTTTCTGGTTTTAATGTAACTTTTACATAAGTATTATGTGAAAGATATTTTGCAGCTGCTGCTTTAACATCTGCTGCTGTTATTGCATTAACACTATTTTTGTATGTTTCCATATTTGATATTGGTTGTTCATACCAAATAGAACTTTGAATAACACCTAACCAGAAATTATTACTACTTGTATAGCTTGCTTCTCTACGGCGAATAAGTTGTTCTTTTGCTTTATTAACGTCTGCTTCACTTGGGCCTTGATTAATCATAGCATCAACAACGTCCCATGTTGCTTTCTCTACTTTATCTAAGTTTGCAGGAGCACAAGTATAATAAGCTATCATATTGAATTTTGGTGTTGGATATTTACTATAATCAACTCCAAGATAAGGAGAATATGTTGCGCCTAATTCTTCACGAAGTTTTTCTGTTACTTTTATTTGAAGTATCTCGCCCATAATATCAACAGCTTTCTTGTCTTTTTCATTCCAAGAAAAATCTTTCTCATTAGCAAGAACAATCATACTCTTATCTTCTGTTCCTTTATAAACTACATCATTTACCATTCCTGTTGCAAATTTAGCAGAAACATCTTTCCAATTTTCTTTACTATTCTTTGAAGCTATACCACCAATATATTTTTCAATAAGTGGAGTAATACTATCAATAGAGAAGTTGCCTACAAATTCAAATGTGAAGTCAGAAGCATTAGAAAATCTTTCTCTAAATATCTTATACATCTCATCAATGTTAAGTTCTTTTAATTGTTTTTCTGTTGGTATTTGAATTGTTCTCTTATCATTAGGACGCATAGATTTTTGCATTTGAATTTGGAAAGCAAACTCAGGAGAATTCTTTAAAGCATTGATTTGTGTTTGAAGTGCAGATACTTTTGCATCTAATACTTCTTTGTCTTTTCTTGGACAATCAAAGTACATATATAAATATTGGAAGAATGTTTCCAAATCTTTTGGTGCGCAAGAGCCAGATAAACCTTCGCTAAGTTCACCTATTGAAGGAGTAATACCTATTGTTTTGCCTTGTAAGAATTTTTGTAATTGGCTATTATTATAGTTTCCTATACCGCAAGCATCAATAATAGATGCAGCAAATGTTCCATTTAATACTTTATTATCTGGATATAGTGAAAGTCCGCCTTTACTCCATGCAGAAAGAAGTATTTCGTTATCTTTCAATGTTGATGGTTTTAATATTACTGTTGCACCATTAGAAAGTTTCATTGTTGTATAACCAAATTCTTTATTCTCTTCTTTGCTTGTTACTTTTCCTGCTTTTGGTTGATTAACTAAGAAAGGCATTTCTTTATATGTATCAACATAAGGAGTAGTCTTTACGTTAGACATTTTATTAAGAATATTTTGAATATCTTTTTCTGTTGGAACTTTATTTCCTTTCTTTTCTGGCATTGTTACATAAACAACAACATTATCTTTTGTTATCCATTTGCTTGCAAGTTGATTAACCTCATCAAGAGTAATACCATCAATAAGGTCTTTTGCCCAACGATATTCTTGTCTTGCACCAGGACATGGTGTTTGTTCTAAGAAATTATTAACATATTGTGCTGCAAGAGTTGAACTCTCTGTCTTGTTAGCCTCTTTTGCTGCTTGTTCATATCTATCAAGTAATGCTTCTTTTGCTCTTTTCAATTCACTTGCTAAGAAACCATGTTGAAGAACTCTTTGATTTTCTGTCATCATTGTTTCAAGAGATTGAAGAACTTTACCTTCTTTTGCTGTTGCTTCACTAATATATCCACCAACTGTTCTTGCGATAAATGATGGTGTATAACCTGCTTGTGCTCCAATAAATGGACAAGTCTTCTTTTCTGTCATTTCTCTCAAACGGTCATTAAGCATTGTTTCATAAAGACCTGATACAAGTTCTTGTTGACGAAAATCTCCTACTGTCTTTTCTACTTGTGATGGGTGTTTATAGAACAACATTATTGTATTACTTGTTGCTTCTTTATCTGTTGCTATTGCAATAAGTGGTTCTTTATTATCTGGTATTGAATATACTGGACGATTAAGTGGTGTTGATGGACATGGAGTCATAGAGAAAAAGTCTTTTACTTTTTGTTCCATTTCATCTGCATCAAAATCTCCAACAATAATCAAAGCTTGATTATCTGGACGATACCATGTTCTATAAAAATCACGTATTGTTTCTGGTTTAAATGTTTGCAAATTCTCAAGCGTTCCTATTGGAAGACGGTCTGCATATTTTGAACCTTTAAGCATAATAGGCCATGTCTTCTTTCTAAGTCTATCGTCTGCTCCTTGTCCTAAACGCCATTCTTCAATGATAACTCCTCTTTCATCATTGATTTCTTTGTCTGTCATAAGCATTCCACTTGCCCAACCATCAAGAACCTTTAAGCCCATATCAAAAAGCTCTGGTTTATCTGTTGGAAGTGTTAATGTATAAACTGTTTGGTCAAAAGCTGTGTAAGCATTATCATCACGACCAAATGTTATACCTTGTTTTTGTAAAGCATCTGTAAGAGTATTTCCTGGAAATTGTTTTGTTCCATTAAATCCCATATGCTCTGTGAAGTGTGCTAAACCAAGTTGAGCATCTGATTCCAATACACTACCTGCATTTACTGCAATTTGAAATTCTGCTCTGTTTTCTGGTTTCTTGTTTTGTTTAATATAGTAAGTCATTCCATTTGCCAACTTACCATAACGTACTGTGCTATTAAGTTTAATAGCTTCATTCAAGTCTGTCTTCGTTTTTGAAGTACTTTTATTGACCTGAGAAAATCCGCTTGTGCCTATCAATAAGCATAAACCGATTGTTAATAACCATCTTTTTTTCATGTCTTATACGTTTTTTGTTATCTATTTTTTTCTTCTCTTTTTTTCTTATCTAACTCTTCGTTATTTTTTATTAACTCTTTTTGTTAATCTTTTTTTTCTTCGTTTTTTTCTTGCTCCTCTTCTTTGTATTCCAAAATATCGCCAGGCTGACAAGAAAGTTCTTTACATATTGCCTCCAAGGTTGAAAAACGTATTGCTTTTGCTTTATTGTTTTTCAATATTGAAAGATTTGTTGCTGTTACATTAACTCTTTCCGCTAACTCATTCAAACTCATCTTTCTCTTTGCCATCATAACATCAAGATTTATCACTATCATATCGCTACTTTCCCTCATATCGTTAAATCGTTTTCATCTTGAATATCAATACCTTTTCTTATTATTTCTATTAATACAAAAAATAATAAACCTATCAATAAATAATCCCACGAAACATCACTATATGTTATCGTTGAATTAACACTATATCCTTTTAATATAATATATTTCTTTAAAAACAATTTATCTATCCAAAGCGAAACAACTTCTATTATTGGCATTGCAAAGAATCCGTAAGAGATATACCTCATTCGTTTAAGGTTCTTTTGCGAAAAAATCCTTTCTTGAAATGTTTTTTCTTTTGCTCTTTCACTTTTTATTATACTACTAATAATATTTCTTATCTGAAAAATAATAAATATTATGAACAACATACTAAGATTTAATGAAATATCGAAGAATATACGATACAACAACGCTTTTGAATGTTGTTCTGTAAATTTAAGTGAATAATTTGTTTGCAAATAATCTGGGTGTAGTTGTAATGTTACACCTTTAAGTGCTGATGGAACATTATTTGTTAATATTATTTGCTTTTGATTTGAATATATATTTGCTTTTCCTAAAACAGTATCCTTATTTATATTTAACATAAAAACACTGCTAACAATAAACATCAACACAAACAATGACATTACTACCAAAATAACATCAAATGTTGTTTTTATAATCTTTAATGATAATATTTTATTATTGTTGTTCATCTTGTTTTAAATTAAACGTTGCAAAGTAACAACTTTTTTTAATACTAAACAAATATTTTTCAATGTTTTTTAAAAAATATTTATCGTTTTTCAATAAAACATCATTCTTCTTCACCAAGATAAACATCTATTAGCCCTTGTGGTGCTTGTATTGTAATAAGTTTTTGTTCTCTATCAACTTTTTTTATCACTGAATCAATAATTGGTATTAATATTTCTTTACCATTATAATCAATAGAGAAAATTGGTTGCACTGTATTATCATAAATCTCTTTTATTGTCCCAATATCTCCATATTCTAAGTCTTTTACATTAAATCCTATTACTTCATGAAAATAAAATTGATTACCACTTAATTCTGGCAAGAAATCTAATGGCAAGTATAAATCTTTTCCTATTAATATATTTGCTTCTTCTGGCGTTAAATCTTCAAACAAAACAACAACTTTATTACCATGTATTCTTAATGTTTTGATTTTATAAGGAACAAGTCTGCCTTTAATTTCTATATAAAGCAATTCCAAATCAAGATAGTTCTCTAAACTATCAACATCAAAAAACAATACAAGTTCTCCTTTAAAAGAAAAATTCTTAACAACTTTTCCTAAATAAAAACAATCTTTCTTTTCCATATTATTAATATTTAATCATAACAAAAAAAAGGACTGTCTTTTAAATAATAAAGGACAGTCTCTCTTAATTTATTCATTGAAAAAATCTAAAATAAATTTATTTTATTTCGTTTATTTTGTTTCTTCTTGTTGTTCTTCTGCTTTTGGAGCTTCTTCTGTTTCAGGTTGTTCTGCTTGTTCAGCCTTAGCTGCTGCTTCTTGAGCTTTTGCTTGTGCTGCTGCCTCAATATCTGCTTTCTTTTTAGCAATAGTCTCTAATCTCTTTTGATTTACTTCTTGCTCTTTCTTGAAAGCTTCTGTTTGTTGTGATTTCTTATCACTTGAACTCTTTTCAATCTTAGCTGCTATTTTCTTATTTTTCTCCTCTAACCAAGCATTTAGTTTTTGGTCTGCAACTTCTTGTGTCATTGCTCCTTTTTCTACTCCTATTTGAAGATGTCTTTTTAACATAACTCCTTTATATGAAAGAATAGAACGAACTGTATCTGTTGGTTGTGCTCCATCTTTTAACCATTTGCATGCTTTATCTGCATCTATTGTTATAGTTGCTGGAGATGTTAATGGATTATATGATCCTATCTCTTCAATAAACTTTCCATCACGTGCTGCACGAGCATCCGCAATAACGATATGATAGTAAGGTTGTCCCTTTTTACCATAACGTTGTAATCTAATTTTTACTGCCATTTCTTTTTATTGTTTATTTATTTATTTTAACGTTGCAAAATTACTACTTTTATTTATTATGACAAAACTTTATCGCAAAATTTTCCACTCTTCTTCTGTATCCCACCCTTTTCTTATCATTATCATCTTAGAAAAAAACTCTATCTTATCTGCTTGTGTATGATTAAAAAAATCATTTGAATCCCATTTCTTATTACCATTGCTATCTATTATCACTCTTAATTTATAGTTTCCTTCATTAAGATTTTCAAAAACAACAACTCCTTCTTTTCCTTTCATATATTTATCCTCCAATATCTTATTATCCTTATCATCAAACAATGAAAAAATAAGCAAAGAATTATTTTCTACACTATCCTTTATTGTCATAACAAGTTTGCCATAATCCTCTTTTGTCGTAATATGAAATTGTTGAGAAAACTTATTATTTTTCTTTCCACTATAATCTTCAACACTATTACTATCTATTATTATCGTATAATCTTCTCCTTCATTTAACTTATCTTTTGATTGAATAATATTCATCTTACCTTTTATTGCCACAAAATCTACAACACTTGTATCTTTCTTATTTACTATCTTTGCTTTCAATGGCAAATTCTTATTCGTATCTATTGGAAAAGGTAACGTAAGAGTAATATTTTCGTAATATGGAACAATTGTTTTGTTTGCTAAAATATAAAAATGCTCATCTTTTTGCTTATTTCTTTTTCTGCCATTATCATAATATAGTTCTATCTTTTCTTTAAAATTATTTTTCTCTTTAATTTCTGCCAACAATGTATCAAAAGTAAGGTTTCCTATGCTATAATAATGTATTGTATCTTTATTTTCATTCATCTGAACAATCAAATCCTTATCATTTATCTTTGGTTGATTAAACGTTATTTGAAAACTATCACTTATTGGTTGAGAAAAAGCAACAACAAGTTCTCTATTATTGACCAACTTACTTGAATTGATTTGAAATGTTGTATCTTTTGCTTGACTAAAATAAAATGTGTCTATCCTTTTTCTTGTATTAATTGTAAGTGAAGTATCTTTTCTATCATTATATGGACTAATTAGCGTATCCGAAAAGCCAATACCTTCTGTTATTAAATCATAATATTGATTTTGATTTTTATCTTCAAACGCAATAAGTTGATATTTTCCTTCTTTTATATTCTTAAAGACAAAGTTTCCATTACTATCTGTCCTTGTTATATAGTTTGGCAGATGCGTTGTTTGATATTTCTTATCTATGTTTTGGTAAAGCGTAACATATTGCCCCATTGCTGGCTTCAAAGAATAACTATCTATCAACTTACCTTTATAAACCATTGTGTCAATAGTGTTTCCGGTGGAGAAAGCAAAAGAATAATGATTTAAACTATTACCTTCGTTATAATCTATTATCGCATCAGAAAAATCAAATATATATGTTGTATTGTCTTGTAAGGAATCCAAATCCTTAATATAAAGTTTTTTAAGATGCGAACTTACATTTGGTTTATTTTTTAGTGGAGGTGAAACAATAAGTTTTTCATTCACATTATCCAAAACAATGTATTCATCAAAATTTACTTCAATTTCTTTACCTTTAAAATTAGTTTGATTATTCTTTGGTTTGCTTGACAAGTATTTTGGAGGCAAAACATCTCGTTGTCCGCCTTTTGGAGTAACTATTCTTGCACAAGAAGCACACAAAACAACCATTATAATTAAAAATACTTTTTCTTTCATTTATTTTTTCTTTTTAACTCTTGGAAAACACTGCGGGCCAAATACTCCACCTCCATACGTCAAAACAACTTTATCGCCAGCAAGAATATAATAACAACTATCATTGTAATTATTTTTCAAACTATCTGGTATAGATTTATCAAAGACCAAAAAAGAATACAGCCCCATTCCACTCCTTTTAAAATTTAATTCTGCAGGCTCACTATTAGTTATTCCTATGCAATTAGCATCATCAAGTTTTTTCTTTAATATCTTTAATTTATCTTTATCCCATTTCAATAATTGAAAAACAGTGTCCATTACTTTACTATTAGTAGAAAAATCCCATCTACAAAAACCTTCATAATTAGGGTCTCCTGCAAATAAAGTGTCATATATACAGCATCTTCCTATTTCTTCATCTGATGTAAATTCTATTTGAACCTCTTTATCTTTTGTTATTATTGAGGCAAAATAACGTTTAGCTTCTCTTATTTCTTTTTCGTGTGAATAATACTCCTTCTTTAATTCATCAACAGAATAGACCTTATCAAAAAGTCCACCAAAACAAGAGCAGAAAACAACTGAAATAATAGCAATTATCCCAATAATAATTCCTAATCTTTTTATAATATATTTCGCTTTTCCCATTTTTTTAATAATTTTTGCCTTATTTATATAATATTTACCTTTTCTTTCATTTTGCAAAGATATGAAAAACCTATTTATTTTAAAGATTAATTAATTTTTTTTCTTAAAATAACTAATTGTCTTAAAAGAATAATAAAACATAATGCCATTCTATTAACATCATAATGCCATTCTATCAAAACATAATGCCATTTTGTTGCAACATAATGCCATTCTATTACTAACATAATGCCATTCTATACAATTAGAATCAAGAACTATTTTTTTAGAATAAGAAACTATTTTACTAAAATAAAACAATAAAGGAGTCTTATGCTGATTTATAGCAATAAAACTCCTTTATATTATAATATTAAATTATTTCTATCTTTAATTTGTATGGAATAAGAACATACTTTGTAAGATATATACGCCTGCTCCTGCAAAATATCCAAGCAAAGCCCAAGGACTGATTTTCTTCATATACCAAATAAAATCTATCTTTTCCATTCCCATTACTGCAACGCCTGCTGCTGAACCTATGATAAGTAATGACCCACCTGTACCAGCACAATATGCAAGAAATTCCCAAAAAGCCCCATCTACTGCAAGATGTGTTACACTTGGATCAATAGGATACATTCCCATTGCTGCTGCAACAAGTGGCACATTATCAACAACTGATGATATAACACCTATTACTATATCTGTAACGTAGAAGTTGCCCATCTTATCCAAACCATTAGCAAGCATCTTTAAATGACCTGCTGTTGCAAGACAACTTACTGCCATTAATATACCTAAGAAGAATAACACAGAAGGAATATCTACTCTTTTTAATGAAGCAAGTACGCTTAATCTGTCGTATTCTTCTGGGTTTTTTGCGTGAAGTATTTCTGTTGTAACCCAAATAACTCCTAAACCAAGAAGAATGCCAAGGTATGGAGGAAGATTTGTTATTGTTTTAAATACAGGAGTGAATAGCAAAAAGCCAACTCCCATACAAAGCATAAGCCAACTTTGTTTTCTTGAAGTCTTTGCCACATCTGTTTTTATTTCTTCTGGACGTTCTATATTACCTTTTAGCATAAATGTTATTCCAATTACTGGAACAATAAGAGAAATCAAACTTGTTAAGCCTGTCTCTTTCATAACGCCAAGAGTTGTTATGTTACCTTTTATCCAAAGCATAATTGTTGTTACATCTCCTATTGGACTCCATGCTCCTCCGGCATTTGCTGCAATTACAACTACGCCAGCAAAGAACCAACGGTCGTGTTTGTCAGAAATAAGTTTTCTAAGCAAAGCACACATAACGATTGCTGTTGTTAAGTTATCCAAAACAGAAGACATAAAGAAAGTAATGAAAGCAATCACCCAAAGGAGTTTTCTTTTACTTTTTGTTGTTATTCTGTCTGTGATGATTGTGAAACCTTCGTGAGCATCAACTGTTTCAACAATTGTCATAGCTCCAAGAAGGAAGAAGATAATCTCTGATGTGTCTCCAAGATGACTAATCAAAGCTTCGTGAAAAGCATCACTTGTTGCAACAGATGTTGTTGTCTGGAAAATATCCCCCAGTGGTGCCATAAGAGCAAATACTGCCCATAAGACTACTGCTAATAAGATAGCGGTAGCACTTTTATTTATCTTTATAGGATGCTCTAATGCTATCAAGCAATAGCCCAAGATAAAGATAACAACCATTAATATTTGATAAAATGCCATACTAATTTGTTTGTTTTTTTTGTTATTATTTTTTTTATTTTACTTAATTGTCTATGTATGAAGAATAAACTTGCTCATCAATATAAACACTCCTGCTCCTGAAAGATAGCCAAGAAGTGCCCAAATTGTTATTTTCTTTAAATACCAAATAAAATCTATTTTTTCCATACCCATTATAGCAACACCTGCTGCTGAACCTATGATAAGCAAAGACCCACCTGTGCCTGCACAATATGCAAGAAATTCCCAAAAGGCTCCATCTACCGCAAAATGAGTTAAACTTGGATCAACAGGATACATTCCCATTGCTGCTGCAACAAGTGGCACATTATCTATTATTGATGAAAGCACACCTATTACCATATTTATAATGTATATGTTCCCTATTTTATCTAAACTCTTTGAAAGCAAATCCAAATGTCCTGCTGTTTGCAAACAAGCAACTGCCATAAGAATACCAAGAAAGAACAATATTGATGGTGTATCTATTCTTCTTATTACATTTGCCGGTGTTAGTTTTGCTAAATTCTCTTTATTATTTTTGTGCATTAATTCTGTTACTGCCCAAAGGACACCTAATCCAAGAAGAACGCCAATATATGGTGGAAGATGTGTTATCGTTTTAAAAATAGGGACAAACAGCAATGCTCCAACGCCTAAAAAGAATATTAGTTTAGATTGTTTATGTGATATTTGAAGTGAATCATTTTCTGATTTTATATGTTCTGGTCTTTCAACATTTCCTTTCATTGTATATGTTATGATAGTTAATGGAACAACCATTGAAACTAATGAAGGAATAAATGTTTCAAGTATTATTTTGCCTGCTGTTATGTTTCCTTTTATCCAAAGCATAATTGTTGTTACATCTCCTATTGGACTCCATGCTCCTCCAGCATTTGCCGATAAAACAATCATACCACAAAAAAACCAACGGTCATGTTTATCTGCGATAAGTTTTCTAAGCAAAGCACACATAACGATTGCTGTTGTAAGATTATCTAACACAGCACTCATAAAAAATGAAAGAATGCTTATTATCCAAAGCAAACGTCTTTTACTCTTTGTTTCTATCTTATCTGTTATTAAAGTAAATCCTTCATGCTGGTCTATAATCTCAACTATTGTCATAGCACCCATAAGAAAAAAGAGTATCTCTGATGTTTCTCCAAGATGCATAACTAATGCTTCATGATTAAATCCATTGCCAAACATTGAATACACTGCCCACATAATTGCAGCAAGAAACAAAGCTGTTGCTGTCTTACTAACTTTTATTGGATGTTCTAATGCAATTAAAAGATAGCCTATTACGAATATAACTATCATCAACACAAAATAATTCATCTTTGTTGCAGGTTTTTGTTATTATTACTTTTTACTTTTTCTTACTTCTTTGAGCAACTAATTGTTTGTTTTGTTTTTCTAAGGCCTCCATTCTTTGTTGCCATTTAGATTTTTTAAGCGGTTTCTTTGAGTTCTTTTCTAATGTATCAAGCACTTTTTGTTCATTGATTGATTTTCTAATTACCCACATTTGAATAATAGAAAACAATAGTGAAATAAAATAATAGTAGTTCAATGCTGCTGAAAAACTATTCAACATAAACAACATAAATATTGGCATCAAATACATCATAAACTTCATTCCAGGAACAGAATTATTTTGACTTTGTTGTGTCATTGTCCATTTAGTATATATAAGTTGAGCAACTGTCATCAAAAGACAGAACAATGAAACATGATTACCATAAAAAGGTATATTGAATGGCATATTAACTATACTATCATACGTAGAAAGGTCATCAGCCCAAAGAAATGATTGCTGACGAAGTTCTATTGAAGAAGGGAAGAAACGAAACATTGCAACTAATATAGGAAACTGCAACAACATTGGCAAACAACCAGCCATTGGATTAATACCTGCTCGTTTATATAAGCCCATCATTGCTTGCTGTTTCTGCATTGCTTGGTCTTGTTTTGGATACTTCTCATTTATCTTGTCTACTTCTGGTTGAATAATCTTCATCTTTGCTGTTGATGCAAAAGATTTGTATGCCAAAGGAAACAGAACAATCTTAACAAGTATTGTAAGAATAAGAATGATTATACCCATACTTAAATCAAATCCTGACAAGAAATCAAACACTGGTATGATAACAAAACGATTCAACCATTGAAGTAAAAAGAAACCCCACCCAAGTGGTATTATCTGCTCCATACTTATATCATAATCTTTTACTAAACTATATTTGTTTGGCCCATAAAAGAAATTCATCGCATATTCTGTATATTGCTTATCGTTTTGATATGGCAAAGAAAGACTTGAAGTCATTGTTCTTACATACGAATTATCTGCTTTCTTTTCTGTTGTATCAACCATAGTAGCAGAAGTAAAAGGTGTTTTTTTTGCCATTAAAGCTGTTGAGAAGAATTGTTGTTTATATGAAATCCATTTAATTGGAATACCACTCTCTGTCTTGCTATCATCTCTTCCATTCTCTTTTAAATAATCAACCTCATCATTTAAAAGATAATATACAGAAGAATTTTTTCTTTCTATCTCTGCATCTTTTTCTTTTAATTTCAATTCAGAGTTCCAAATCATCTCCAACGTGCTTTCGTCTTTTATAATATCTTGCATATTATTCAAAACAATATTATACCCTAAACGATAGTCATTACCCCTTAATATATATTTGTATTCTATGTATTGTTTTGCATTATCATAATATGCTTGATTATTCTCTCCATTAGGATTGTTTGGAATAAGTCGCATTGAAATAACAACAGAATCTTTTCCAGTTACTTTGATTGGTTTGTTTGATGTGTATGGTTTATTATTAACAAATACCTTAAAAAACAAATCTTGTGTCCTTACAACAACTTGTCCAACAGAAAGATTTAATCCATAATTATTACCATTATTTGTGAAAAATGTAACAGGTTTTTTGTAATATGTTTTATAGTTCTTTAAAATAACCTGAGATACTTCGCCTCCTTTATTTTGTAAATCAACCTTAAACACATCGTTTTCCAATATTATATGTTTTGCTGAATCTATCGCACAAGCAGAAAATGAAGAATATTTGTTGTTAATCTTTTCTTGTAAAGCATTTTCAAGACTATCATTTCCTTGTGCTTGTTTTTGAAGTGACACTAAATCATTTTCATCTATTGATAAAGAATCCTTATTGTCGTGTTGTCGTGCCTTGTCGTTTGCTTTTATTTGAGCATTTAAAGCAGAGTCTTGTTGTTTTCTCATTGCTGCTTTCTGTTCTTCTGTTGGTCTATTCATTATACCAAACACAACAAACACCAAGCATATTAGCACTAATCCTATTATTGTTTTCTTATCCATTGATTTAACTTAAATAATATTTATATTTTGTTATAAAAATTAAATTGCAAAGGTAAGAAAAAACTTTTACTCTACACAAAAATATAATTAGTTTTAATCTTTTTCTAATTAAAGAACTATTTTTTTGTCTCTTTATTCCGCTAAAATAGTTCTTTATTCTATTATAATGTGATTTCAACATAAGAGAGTGTTTGTGAGTAATTGATAGACTTTGTTAAACATTTCTATCAAAAAGTTTTAACACTTAATCTGTCTTTTTATATATCAATAAAAAGATTAAAAAGAATTATTGAAAAGAATATAGAAAGAATTTTAACTATAAAATTACAATACATTAGCTATCAATATGTATTATATCTAATTAATGTTATAAGTATTCTTTTCATGATAATCTACTTTTTAAGATTAAACTCGTATTCATTTTGAACTAAACCTGCCTCTATATTAGAATGATTTATTCTTCCATAATAAACCATTCTCATTTTGTTATTAGATTTTGATATACTCCATTCTACTGGATAATCACCATAAGAGAACCAACCTAAAGAATCGTTCCCTTCTTTTGTGACATACATAGTAGTATCATCTATCATATAAAAACAACTCCAACAACTATCGCCAAAATATATATTATAATTTTCATTTATTGTATCACTTAAAATAGTGTAAAACTTACCTTCTTTTGGATACATTGTCAAAGTTAATGTGGTATTGTTATATGTTTTACACTCCTACACCTGAACAGCATTATTCTCATCATTATCATCATCTTTGCAAGAAGATAATGTTGTCCCTGCTATTGCTACTAAACCTATAAATAATAGTAGTAGCTTAAATTTACTCTTTTTCATTTTTTATGTTTTAAATTATTAAACTATTGAATTTAAATGATTTCTCTTCTAAATAAATAAAACATTCTTTGTTTTATTTATCTGTCTTTTTATTGTTATCTTAAATGGAAAAGCGGTTATAATATTTTTTCATAGCTTTATTGTATTGAGATATTAAAAATGGAATCTTTCATATATAAATAATTAGAATCTTCTTGATACAATATATTGCTTTTTACGACATACTGTCCACTTGGAATGTTAAATATATTGTAACTCAAATCTCTTTGACAAAGACAATTTACGCTTATTCCTCCTTGCCAATGTTCTGTAATATATAATGTATCTGTTGAAATATAACTATTAATTACAAGATTATATATTCCACAAGCATACATATAATTTATCTTTTCAATAAATAAAGTATCTCCATTAACATATTTATGAAATAAATATGTATTTCCATCATCTTTTGTGCTATTTTTGCAACCACTATCATAATTTATTTTAAAAGATATACCTGTATTATTTGTTTTATGATTATCATCATCATTGCAGGAAGATAATGTTGTCCCTGCTATTGCTACTAATCCAATAAATAATAGTAGTAGCTTAAATTTACTCTTTTTCATTTTTTTACGTTTTTAATTATTAAACTATTGAATTTAAATGATTTCTCTTCTAAATAAGTAAAACATTCTTCGTTTTATTTATCTGTTGTTTTATTGTTACCTTAAATGGAAAAGCGGTTATAATATTTTTTATTACCTGCATCAAAGGCAACAAAAACTGTCCAAATCATTCTTGCCAAGTAAAACAATTTCTTCTGATGAATAAATTTTATTATGTTTTTTATTTAAAACTATATAATAAATTTGTGATAGAAAATAATAAGAAATAAAGACAACAAATAACATAATAACAACAATAGATACAATTGTTCTTAAAAGCAATTCGCTTATAAATTTTGTGTTAAATAGTTGTGTTGTTATCATCTAGTTGTTGAATTTATTACGCCTACAAAGTTATAAAATTATTTTATAACTAATAAATATTTTTTCATAATTATTATTTATTAAAGTTTTGATAAATGATTTGAATACTATTGGTATCAATAGAATATTCTTGACAATTATTTCCTGTTATTCCATTTAATACACACAAATTATTTCCTTCACAATCCATTAACATAACACCCGCATCAGGACAATCTATGCAATTTTCTATTAGAAATCCTTGTTTATTAGTTTGATATGTACATGTATATATTCTTGCTTTTGTTGTAGAAGTATCCATTTCAGTTTTATATTTTTTTAACCATAATATGTCAGTTAATGGATTATCAACACCACATACTTGACATTTTTCATCATCGTCTTTGTCTTTGCATGAAGATAATGTTGTCCCTGTTATTGCTACTAATCCTATAAATAATAATAGTAGCTTAAATTTATTCTTTTTCATTTTTTTATGTTTTAAATTATTAAACTATTGAATTTAAATAATTTTTCTTCTAAATAAGTAAAACATTTTAGTTCTATTTATCTGTTGTTTTATTGTTACCTTAAATGGAAAAGCGGTTATAATATTTTTTATTACCTGCATCAAAGGCAACAAAAACTGTCCAAATCATTCTTACCAAGTAAAACAATTTCTTCTGATGAATAAATTTTATTATGTTTTTTATTTAAAACTATATAATAAATTTGTGATAGAAAATAATAAGAAATAAAGACAACAAAAAACATAATAACAACAATAGATATAATTGTTCTTAAAAGCGATTCGCTTATAAATTTTGTGTTAAATAGTTGTGTTGTTGTCATCTATTTGTTGAATTTATTATGCCCGCAAAGTTATAAAATTATTTTATAACTAACAAATATTTTTATTATTTTTTTAATAATAAATTATTTTATTATTCATAGTATTAAATCTTTTTAAAACGAATATTATATATATATTCTGCAATATCCCTATGTCTCCAATTATAAATTATAATATCATTACCAACAAACTTAAATTTTAGCGTATGAACATAACCTTCTACTGTATTTTCTATTTTGATAACAGAATCATTTATTATATTGTAATGACATCCATTATATCCAGCAGTATAATTATCTTCAATGTAATTATCATTACGAAAAGTAATAGTGTCAATTTCCATATTAGAGCTTAGTGGTTGTATTGTATCATTATTCGAATAAGATACTCCAACAGCAATCCATTTACCAACTATTGAATTATTTTTTGATTGATCATTATCATCATTGCAGGAAGATAATGTTGTTCCTGTTATTGCTACTAATCCTATAAATAATAGTATTAGCTTAAATTTACTTTTTTTCATTTCAACCCTCCTTTTATTTTTGATGACTATTAACTTGTAATGATATTATAGTATTGGAATTTATCTTCTCTGATGTTAAATAACATTTTCTCCAACCTTCTGCAACTGTAGCGTCATTTAATTGTATATCCATAGATAAAATATAATTGGAATTAATTAATTTTTCTAAGTTACTATTTATGCCACTAACTCCGTTTGTAGTACCTCCAGATACAATCAATAATGAATGATTTGAAAAATCAAGTGTTGGTGCATTACTGCATAATGCTTGTAATTCTTCATTACTATTAATTATTTTAACTGTATCATTAGAAGTTAAAAGACATGGAATATTTGTTGTTATATCCGTAATAGATATTTGTTCTTTTTGTGATTGGTCGTCATCATCATTACAAGAAGATAATGTTGTTCCTGTTATTACTACTAATCCTATAAATAATAGTAGTAGCTTAAATTTATTCTTTTTCATTTCAACCCTCCTTTTATTTTTGATGACTATTAACTTGTAATGATATTATAGTATTAGAATTTATCTTCTCTGATGTTAAATAACATTTTCTCCATACATCTCCATTTATAGTTGTCTCGTTTAATGAAACATTAATAGATAGAATGTAATTATTACTCATCTTATATAAGATTCCGACTACATTTGCAACCCCACCTGCTACACCTCCGGATACAATCAATAATGAATGATTTGAAAAATCAAGTGTTGGTGCATTACTGCATAATGCTTGTAATTCTTCATTACTATTAATTATTTTAACTGTATCATTAGAAGTTAAAAGACATGGAATATTTGTTGTTATATCCGTAATAGATATTTGTTCTTTTTGTGATTGGTCGTCATCATCATTACAAGAAGATAATGTTGTCCCTGCTATTGCTACTAATCCTATAAATAATAGTAGTAGCTTAAATTTACTCTTTTTCATTTTTTTATGTTTTAAATTATTAAACTATTGAATTTAAATGATTTCTCTTCTAAATAAATAAGACTTTCTTTGTTTTATTTATCTGTTGTTTTATTGTTACCTTAAATGGAAAAGCGGTTATAATATTTTTTATTACCTGCATTTAAGGCAACAAGAACTATCAAAATCATTCTTACCAAGTAAAACAATTGCTTCTGATGAATAAATGCTATTGCGTTTTTTATTTAAAACTATATAATAAATTTGTGATAGAAAATAATAATAAACAAAGACAACAAAAAACTTAATAGCAACAATAGGAATAATTATTATTAAAAGCAATTTGCTTATAATTCTCTTATTAAATAGTTGTTTCGTTATCATTTATTTATTGAAATTATTACGATTACAAAGTTATAAAATTATTTTACAACTAACAAATATTTTTATTTTTTTATAATTTATTTTCTTTTACATTCTAAATAACGTGAGTTATATATAACACATACTAACAATCAATGTGTTGTGATTTTATTACTAAAATTCTTTCTCTATCCTTTCAATAATTACTTTTAAGTTTCTATTGATGAGTAAAAAAACAGATTTAGGCTTAGTCCTTCTTGATAGAAATATTGAACAATATCTATCAATCCTTTATAAACATTCTTTATATCTAACTCACGTTCTTTTACTGTCTTTTGATTCTATTTTATTAGAATAGCGATTCATTTTAATAAAACGAAGAGATATTTTACTATCTCTTCGTTTTATTAAACAAAAGATTTTAAGACTGTTACTGTTATCAAAATAAATTTATATTAAAACAGAATTATTAATCCTTGAACATTGAGTAGTGTGCAATATTCTGTTCATAAAACAATTTGCCTTTCTTTTTAAATCCTTTTCTTTCATACAAAGGCATCGCAAGCAATTGTGCATGTAGAATAATTTTTTTCTGCGTTTTTTGTCTTATATCCAACAACACATTATCTATCATCATTGAAGCAATACCTTTCCCTCTATATTTCTTTTCAACAGACAATCTCTCCATTTTAACACATCGTCCTATCTCTCGCCATCTAATCGTTCCAACAACTTTATTATTATAATAAGCGAGATAATTTTCACTTTGTTTATCGTCCCAATCTGCATCAATATCAACATCTTGTTCTTTAACAAACACATCTATTCTTATCTCTTTTGCTTGCATCATCTTTTGTTTATCATTCATTGATATATGCTCTATCAATATTTCATCATCTTCTTTCATAGTTTTTCCTATCCTTTCAATGTTTTATTTCCAAAAATCTTTTTCCACGAAAACATCATCATCAAAAGACTTCGTCCAACAAGATATGTAATAAATCCTATCCACAAAGCATTGTTATCTATCAAGCCTTTCAATGAAAAATATAATATAAAGAATATTGCCGTTGATATAAATATTGCATCTCTCATTATTTTTGATTCTGTCATTCCTATAAGTATGCCATCATAAAGAAAAGCAACAAAACCTGTTATTGGTATAAGAAGTACCCATATCATATATTGTTTGGCTGCATTTAAAACATTCTCATTATTAGTAAGTATTCTTAAAATATTCTCGCCAAAAAATCCATACAACACAACACATAGTAACGACAACACAACTCCCCACAAAAGGATAGCCTTAACTATTTGCTTTAAACTTTGTTTATCATTTGCTCCGACATATTTTCCGCACAAACTTTCACTTGCATAAGCAAAGCCGTCCATAAAATATGAGAACAAAGTAAATAATTGCATCAACAATGTATTAACGGCAAGCATTGGATAAGGCATTTTTGAAGAAGCAATAGTGAAATATGTTGTTACTGCAATGATACAAAGACTACGAAGAAAAATATCACTATTAACTTTAAAGAATATTTTCATCTTATCCCAAGCAATTGCTTGTTTAATTGATATATGATAGTGTTTATTTCCATATTTTATAAACCAAAATAGTATTGTAGTTATCAGTCCTCCATATTGAGCAACAACAGTTCCATATGCCACACCCTCTATTTTCATATTAAACTCAATAACAAAAAGAAGTGAGAACACAATGTTTAAAATATTTATTAGAATAGAAATCCACATAGGAGTTTTGCTATCTTGCATTCCAATAAACCACCCTTTAAGAGAATACATACCAAGAGTTGCAGGAGCAGCCCATATCCTTATAAAGAAATATTGCAAAGCCAAATCAATAACATTGTTTTTATCTTCAACAACATTGCGACAAAGTATTGATATTGGATATTGGAGTACAATTAAAGTTAATGCTGCCAAAATTGCTATAACACAACCACGAACAAGAATATTTATTTGTTCCTGCTTATCTTTTGCTCCATAAGCTTGTGCTGTAAAACCACTTGTACCCATACGAAGAAATCCAAAATTCCAATAAATGAAATTGAAAATCATCGTACCTATTGCTATCGCTCCAATATAATCTATTTTACTATTGCCTGTATTTATATGTCCAACAATAGCCGTATCTACCATTCCAAGCAAAGGAACAGTGATATTGGTTATTATGTTTGGTATTGATAAAGAGAGTATTGTCTTATGTAGTTCCTTACTTCTTAACACGAATAAATATATTTTTAAAATATTTTATATGCCAAAAAATATGAATGATTGCAATTATTGTCATTGCTATTCCTACATCTACATGTAGTTTTAATATACCAAAACTATTCATCTCTATTTGATAGTTTCTAACAATTCCAAGGAACATTCCCAACAAACATGAAACCAAACAAGTTATCAATAAAATAATGTTCCATATTTTTCTATGAGTAACTTTCTTTATTGTATTTGTTTTAACAAGTATGGCAGTAAAAACATATAGTAACAAAGTTATTAATGTTATAGTTATTAAATGGTAAGGTTTTTTAAATATGTAATTATTATTTGTTGCAGTAGAAATTGTTTCTGTTTGTGTTTCTGTTGTTGATGCTGTTACTGATTGTTCTGCATCATTTTCTCGATCAACATCTGTTTTGTTTTCATCTTTTTGTTGTTTTGCTTTTGTTGAAACTGTTTTTTGCTGTTTGCTTTTAGTTTCAACATTCTCTTTTTTTACTTGTTTGTCTTCTTTACTAACATCCTTAGTCGCTTTTTTCACGATACCATTATCACAAAAACCATCTCCATTATTATCAACGAACATTCCACATGCCCCTTCACAATTAACTTTTCCTCCAAAAGGACATTTGCTTTGTGAATATGCAACACAATATAACATAATTGTTATCACTAATACATAAAATGACTTTCTCATATTTTTTTTTATTTATTTATTTTACAAAAAATTAATTCTTTTTAAATCCTCTTAACACTTTCTATTCCTTCAATCTTACGAATATTTTCCATTAAACGATTAAGATGTTCTGCATCTGAAATATAAACCATCATCGTCCCTTCAAATGTTCCTTCACTACTCTCCATCGCCAAAGCTCTTATATTTATTTTCCAACCTTCCGATATTACTCCTGTCAAATCTTGAAGCAATCCTTTTCTATCAATGCCTATAATCTTTATTCCTGCCAAGAATGTTATTCTTTCATTCTCTCTCCATTTTGCTTTAATTATTCTATTTCCATGTTTACTCATCTCATCAACAGCCTTCTTACACGAAGTACGATGAACTTCTATTTCACCTTCTCTTATCAAACCAACAATATCATCTCCTGGAAGTGGATTACAACATTTTGCTGTTACATAAGGCAGTTTTTCCATATCTTGATTCATTAGCAGTTTTTCTGGATTATCATGAATCTGCTGACTTATTTGTTCTCTGAGTGTTGAATTTGCATTTACTTTCTTTTTCGACTTGAATGGATTTCTTATAAATATCCATGATGATGATTTCTCTTCTTTTATAAAACAATGTTTTATCTTATCTTCATTTATCTCTCCAATAGATACTTTATAATAGAAATCTACAATATCTAAATTACCATTATCTCTTCTTAACTTATCAACATTTTCATCATTAAAATCAACCTTTATTTCGGCAAATATTTTCTTTAATCTTTGTATTCCTTCTTCCTGAAATCCTTTCTTATAATTTTTTATATATCTTTTTATTTCATGAATTGCTTTTGGTGTTCTAACCATTTTTAACCATGATTCTTCTGGATGTGCTATCTTAGAAGTAATAATCTCTACTTGGTCTGCACTCCGCAATTTAAAATCTATTGGAACAACCTTATAATTAACTTTTGCTCCGATACAATTTATTCCTAAATCTACATGAATATTAAATGCAAAATCTAATACCGTTGAACCAAAAGGCATACTTATTGAATCACCTTTTGGAGTAAAGACTGTTATTTCATCTGTAACAATATTCATTTTAAAATCATTAACAAAATCAACAGCGGACGCACTTTGATTATCAAGCAAATCTCTTATCTTTGACAACCATTTATCAAGGTTTTCATCTAATTCTCCCTCTTTTACTTCTTTATATTTATAATGAGCAGCAAGACCTTTCTCTGCAATTTCATCCATTCTTGCACTTCTTATTTGAATTTCTACCCATTTTCCTTGTTTACTCATAACTGTTGTATGCAAAGCTTCATAGCCATTAGATTTTGGTTTAGTTAGCCAATCTCTAAATCTATCTTTCCTTTGTTCATACATTGTACTTATTATAGAATATACACTAAAACAAGTCTCTTTTTCAACTTCTTGAGGAACATTAAGTATTATTCGTATTGCAAAGATATCATATATTTCTTCAAATTTAACTCCCTTTTTCTCTATCTTTCCAAGTATTGATGTTATACTTTTTATTCTTGAAGATATTGTAAAATTATATCCTTTTTCTGTAAGTTTTTCTCTTATTGGCTCACAAAAATCTTTAATAAATTTTGTTCTTTCCTGTTCGCTATCTTTTAGTTTTGACTCAATATCATAATATGCCTTAGGATTAATATATTTTGTTGCCAAATCTTCCAACTCACTTTTAACTTGATACAATCCAAGACGATGAGCAAGAGGAACATAAAGAAATTGTGTTTCTGAGGCTATCTTTAATTGTTTATATTCTGGCATTGCATCAAGTGTTCTCATATTATGTAATCTATCACAAAGCTTTAACAGAATAACTCTAACATCATCACCCATTGCAATCAAAAGTTTTTTAAAGTTTTCACTTTGAATACTATTTGTTGCATAATCAAACACACCTTCAATCTTCGTTAATCCATCAATAATATGAGCTACTGTTTCTCCAAATATGTTATTTATATCTTCAAGAGTATATTCTGTATCTTCCACAACATCATGTAAAAGAGCACAAACAATAGCTGTTGCTCCCAAACTAAGGTCTTCACTTGCTATTCTTGCTACTTCCAAAGGATGATAAATATATGGTTCTCCTGTTCTTCTCCTTGCTTGACTATGAGCATTGACAGCAACCGTAAAAGCTTTTCTTATCATAAGCTTTTCTTCTTTTGTTGCCGTTGTAGATACACTTCGTATCAATCTCTTATATCTACTTAAAATTTCCTTCTTCTCTTCTTTTTCATCAACTATATACATAACCTATCCTCTCTTTGTTTTAAAAAATTCTTGTACAATCTCTTTGCATTCTTTCTCCATCACTCCTCCTTCTACAATTGTTTTTTTATGATAAAAATTACCTTGTTTTGAAGCTCCATTCTTTTCATCTTTAACTCCATAAACAACTCGTT
>JAKVOZ010000010.1 GCA_022482545.1 Bacteroidales bacterium | reverse complement strand
ATTTTCTTCATCTTTCTTTTACAAACTCTTCGTAATATTTTTTTATCTTAAAGAGTTAATAATTTATTTCTTCGTTTTTCTTGAAGCCTTATTATTATTAAGTTTGTAAAAGGTCTTTTTATTTTAAAAATTTTATTGTTGTTTGCTTTTTTCTCTAATATTTATTTCTATTTTGAACTACAAAGATAAAATATTTTCTCTTTTTTTGAAGAATTTTTTAGAAATAATTTGTAAATAATAGAATTATTCGTAATTTTGAAAATTGAAATTTTGAATAAAAACATAAAAACGTAAAATCAATATGAGAAGGCTAACTACCATTTTTACAATTATTTGTGTTGTTTTAGCAACAAGTGTAAAAAGTGAGAACAATAATAAAAAAGAACAAAACAAAGAACAATCTTTTTCTACAATGAATGATTGGAGAAAAGGTATTTGGAATAGAGATGTAAAAGAGAACTTGCTTATTATTAATTGTGAAGCAATGCCACAAATATCAAAAGCATACAAAAACACAACACCTATTGGTTGTGGTTTAACTTTTGGCTTTGAACACAAAACAAGACCAAGTATAATACATGGTAAAGGTTCTTTTGGTTTTGGTGGTTTTTTGGGTGTTTCTCGTTATTTTGGAAAAGATATTAAAATCACTGCATCGGGTAGTCATAATGAAAAGAATTTTGATAAATATAAATCATTTACATATATTCCTGTTATGCTATCTGCTAATATTTATTACAATTTTTCTCACAGCAATATATTTATGGGTATTCAAGCAGGCTGTAATATTATGCTTGGACAAAAAGATTGTCATTTAAAAGATGGAGGAATACCAAGAAAAATAAATGATACAACTATTGTTATAGATAATAGCGACAACATTATCTCTATTCAAAAAGATGACAACAAAATATCTTTAACACGTGTTATTCCAACAGGTAGAGCATTAATTGGTTATATGTATGAATTTAATCAAGATTTTCGTATTCGTTTTCAAGCAGGTGTTGAATATCAAATGAAATATAATGATGAATTTAAAGGATATTCTGACAATTCTGGTTATCTTGATGCTTATCATAAAGGAGAACAACCAGCAAATATATGTCCTTTTGTTTCTATTGGTATGGTTTATTCATTATAATATAAATGCAACTTTTTTATATTCCAGATTTTTGTAATAACGACATCTATACTCTTAACAAAGAAGAATCTCAACATATAGTAAAAGTGTTGAGAATGAAAGAAGGTGATAATGTTTTCTTAACAGATGGCATAGGAAATCTTTATAAAGCCTCTATTGTTGAAGCAAATCCAAGAAATTGTATCGTTAAGGTTGAAGACAAACAAGAAGAATATCAAAAAAGAGATTTTTATATTCATCTTGCTATTGCTCCAACAAAAAATATTAATAGAATAGAATGGTTATTTGAAAAAATCACAGAGATGGGAATAGACGAAATAACACCTATTATTACAGAACATTCCGAGAGAGATAAAATAAATAATGAAAGGCTTGAAAAGATTATTGTTTCTGCAATGAAGCAATCTCTTAAAGCATACAAACCCAAACTTAATGAAATAACAAATTTCAATACATTATTAAATAATATAAAACAAGAAAATAAATATCTTGCTTATTGTCAAGGTGATGACAGAATATTAATTAAAGATGATTATCAAAAAGGAAAGTCTTGCCTTATAATAATAGGTCCTGAGGGAGATTTTTCTTTTAATGAGATAGAGAAAGCAAAACAAAACAACATTAAATTAGTTTCTCTTGGGCAACAAAGACTTAGAACAGAAACAGCTGCATTATTTGCTGTCAGTAATATACATTTTTTAAATCAATGAAAAAGATTGCATTAATAATAAGTCTGTTGTTTCTTTCATTTATTTGTACTTCGCAAACAAGCAATACAATAGCACTATTAAAATATAATGGTGGCGGAGATTGGTATGCTAATCCAACATCATTAACTAACCTTATTAATTTTTGCAATAAAGAATTAAAAACACATCTCAACTCCAATTATGCAACAGTTGATGTTGGAAGTAGTGAATTATTCATTTATCCTTTTGTTCATATGACTGGGCATGGCAATGTTGTTTTTTCTCAACAAGAAGTTAGTAATTTAAGAAACTATCTTATCGGTGGAGGTTTTCTTCACATTGATGACAACTACGGATTAAATAAATTTGTTAGACGAGAGATGAAAAAAGTTTTTCCAGAACTTGATTTTGTTGAAATACCATTCTCTTTTCCAATATATCATCAAAAATTTTCTTTTCCAAATGGATTACCAAAAATACATGAACACGATGGATTACCACCAAAAGGTTATGGTTTGTTTTGGCAAGGCAGACTTGTTTGTTTTTTTAGTTATGAATGTGATTTAGGAGATGGTTGGGAAGATATGAATGTTCATAATGACCCACCAGAAAAACATTTACAAGCACTGAAAATGGGAGCAAATATCATACAATATGTATTTACTGAATAATTATTACATTTATTTTTAACTTTAAAATGTTTATAACAAAAGTCTTAACTTCTTTAAAATCAGCATTAATAAGAAATACCGTTAAATAAAAAAGAAAAAAAGGACAAAAAAAACCTCTTATTTCTTATCTCTATATTTTAAATTTGACTTACTTTTGCAAAAAATAAAGGTACTTATAAGTTGTTAGCCTTCGCTTGTAAGTATAAAAAATAAAGTAGGGCTTGCATAAAAAAACTTTTAAAGATGAAAAAAATTAAAGTAATTTTAGCAGCTGTTTTAGTTATGGCTTCAACAGCAACATTCGCACAAACTAAAGGTGGTCTTTGGTTTGAAGGAAATTTAGGTTTCACTTCTTTTAGTGGAACTGATCATACTACTGGTTTAGATAAGTTATCTAATAGCACTTTTAATATCGGTGCTGGTTGTAATTATATGCTTTCTGACAATTGGTCTGTCGGTTTAGGCTTAGCATATAATCATTCTTCTGAACAAAAAGTTGTTTCAACTGCAATAACAAAAGATCTTTACAACAAAGCTAATTTATTTGCTGTAAATCCTCATGCTGATTATTTCATGAAACTAACTTCTAAATTAACTTGGGCTCCAAGAGCTTATGTTGATTTAGCTTTCGGTAAAGAAAAAGATGATTATGTAACATTACAAAACTCTGTTGCAACAAATGATTTTGATATATTCAATATGGAATTTGGTATTCGTCCACTTTCTTTTGATTATGCATTAACAAATCATGTAACATTTAATTTTTCTATGGATATAGCTAATCTATATTATAGAATGGAGAAAGTAAGCAATGACAATTACAAAGATGATGAGACTTCAAATACTGGATATTTCCAATTTGGTAAATTCTCTTCTAATTTAGGAAATTTAGGTTTCCAATTTGGATTTAGATATGTTCTATAATTAATAGAATAACTAAAAATAAAAGAAAAAAGGGATATAGAAATGTATCCCTTTTTTTATGTCTTATTTTCTCCACTTCTATTTATTTTTCTCCTTATCTTCAAATTCATAATCATTGACAATACAATAGAAAAAACATATCTTTGTTTCATTTAAATAAAATAAAAAACTATTTCAATGATGTTACTTATTGATTCTTTATAGTGTTTTTTAGTATGTTTTTATACAATAATTGACTATATTTTAGTAATTTTGCAAAACATTTTATAATACTATGAATATGGACAAACAATATATACTTGCAATAGAATCTTCATGCGATGACACCTCGGCAGCAGTTATGGACAACGATTTTCTTTGTCTTAGCAACGTTACTGCTTCCCAAAAAGTTCATCAGCAATATGGTGGCGTTGTTCCTGAACTTGCATCAAGAGCTCACCAACAAAACATTATTCCTGTTGTTGATGTAGCACTTAAAAACGCTGGCATAACAAAAAATCATCTTTCTGCCATTGCTTTTACTCGTGGTCCAGGACTTCTTGGTTCATTGCTTGTTGGAGTTAGTTTTGCTAAAAGTTTTTCTCAGGCTCTTTCTATTCCAATTATTGATGTTAATCATTTGGAGGCTCACGTTCTTGCTCATTTTGTTAAAGATGATATTAATCAAGAAGTGCCTTGTTTTCCATATCTTTGTCTTTTGGTTTCTGGTGGAAATACTCAAATTATTGAAGTTGATAGTTCAAACAAAATGATTGTTCTTGGCAAAACTATTGATGATGCTGCCGGAGAAACAATTGATAAAGCTGCCAAAATACTTTCTCTTCCTTATCCTGGTGGTCCTCATATTGACCGTTTAGCAAAAGAAGGTAAGGTTACTCTTAGTTTTTCTAAAAGCCATATTCCTAATTATGATTATAGTTTTTCGGGTTTAAAGACAAGCATTCTTTACACTTTGAGAGATAAGTTAAAAGAAGATGAAAATTATATTAAAGACAACATCAACGATATTGCTTGTTCTGTTCAAGAAGCCGTTGTTGATACATTGCTTTCAAAGTTTGAAAAAGCGTTAAAAGCAACTAATATAAAAACGATAGCAATTGCTGGCGGTGTTTCTGCAAACAGTTTATTAAGAGAAAGATTTGTTGCTCTTGGTAATAAATATCATTGCAAAACATTCATACCAAAGTTTAGTTACACAACAGATAATGCTGCAATGGTGGCTGCTTGCGGTATGTTTAAGTTCAAAAACAATGAATTTTCAACACTTGATTTAACTGCTTACGCAAGATAAGACATAGCAATGAGAATATTTATTATAGGTTATATGCTTTGTGGCAAAACAACTGTTGGCAAAAAACTTGCTAAACGCCTATCCTATTCTTTTATTGATACAGATTCTTTTATTGAAAACAAATATCATTATAGCGTTGAAGATATTTTTAGAAATTTTTCCGAAGAAGTCTTCCGCAATATGGAGACAGAGGTTTTGAATGAGATAATACAACAAGATGATATTGTAGTAGCAACAGGTGGTGGTTTGCCATGTTTCAATGACAATATGAAAACAATAAAAAACAATGGCACATCTATTTATTTGAAGATGACTTGTGAGCAAATATTATCTCGTTTAAAACAATCAAAACACAAACGCCCTCTTTTAAAAGACCTCTCTTTTGAAGAACAACAAAAATTTATTTGCTCTAATGTCAAAGATAGAGAAAAATTTTATCTTCAAGCAGATTTTATTACGAACGGATTAAATTGTGATATTGAAGATATAATAAAAAAAGCCCTCTAAAATTAATTAGAGAGCTTAAATATTTTTATATATTAATATTTTTATTGTTGCATTGGTTTTAAATCCTTAGAAATAATAAGAGTAGCCTCTGTTGCTTGTTGTACTTGTTCAACAGTAAATTCTGGATTTAATTCTGTTAAAACAATACCTTCTTTTGTTATTTCCATAACTCCCATTTCTGTTATTATCATATTAACTTGACCTTTTGCAGTAAGTGGTAGATTACATTTATGAAGTATTTTTGGATTACCTTTTGCTGTATGTTCCATTGTTAGTATTACTTTCTTTGCTCCTACAAGTAAATCCATAGCACCTCCCATTCCAGGAACTTTTTTACCAGGAATCATCCAATTAGCAAGGTCGCCATTTTCATCTACTTGTAATGCTCCAAGAATAGAAGCATCTACGTGTCCGCCTCTAATTATTCCAAAAGAGGTAGCACTATCAAATGTTGCTGCTCCTGGATTTGCTGTGATATAACCACCTCCTGCATTTACCCATTCTGCATCTTCTTGTCCTTCCTTAGCATCTGGTCCCATTCCTATCAAACCATTCTCTGACTGAATCAAAACATTTATGCCTGGTTTTAAATAATTTGGAATAATACTTGGTATTCCTATACCCAAATTAACTACATATCCATCATGTAATTCCAAAGCTGCTCTCTTTGCTATTACTTCTCTTATCTGATTTTTATCCATAGTATTTTATTTTTTTATTTTGTGCTTATTTTTATTGTTGCAAATATAATTATTTTTCTTCAATAGTCTCCTATTTTTTAGGATTTTTTAATGTTTTTTAGTTTTTGTATCTATAATATGTATATATTTTATTTCTATTATCTACATAAACCATAGTATCTTTCTCTACTTTTTTTATAGTATATAATTTAGTTACATTATTAGAATTTACTATTGTTAATGTATCTCCATTTATTGTATAATGTCCTGTATTAACTGAATATTCTTGAACTGTTGTTCCACTTTCTTCACCATCTATTGTCTTACAAACAACATCATTAACCGTTCTTTTATCGTAAGAATAATTATAAGGAGAATATTCTACATAAGAATGTAATTGGTCATAGGTTGCGTTCTCATCATTAACAACTGATGCTTCTCTCCATTTTCCTGAAATAAGGTCATCGTCATCTTTTATATCTTTTTCGCAAGCAACCATTGCTATTATTGGCGCAACAAAAAGCATAACCATTAAAAATTTCTTCATCATTTTCTTCATATTATTTCTTCGTTATTTTTGTTTATCTCTTGATTATAATTAATTATTTCTTCATATTTTTAACCATAGAAGTAAGTGTTATTGTATCAAACACTTGGTATATGGCAAAAATTACTAAATATGTAATTGCAAATTTAGTATTTTTTTCAATACTACACAAAAACATTACAACCAAAACAACTATATAAATAAAAAATTTGCATATCTTAGTTAATAAAAAGATATGTTCAAATTTCATCTTGCTCTTTTTTGGCAAGAAATAAACAGATGCGTATCCCAAAACAGTTACTGCATAAAACATAACTATATAATATGGTATGTTCGCCGAAAAATAGGGTTTGGGAATGAAAAACGCTCCAAACAAAAACAAGAAACATACTGCTATTGAGAAGAATGTTATCTTAGTTATGTAGGAAACAAAAGGATTCTTTTTCATAGTTTTTTTATTTTAATATTTTTTTTATTGTTGTATATATCGCTCCAAAAACAGATAACAAACTAAAAATCACAATAAACAATGGTTTTGTATTACACCATGAATCCATCTTAATACCAAACCACACTCCTATACAAATAATCAATACTGTTTGAATTGCTATTGATGAATATTTAGCATAATCATTCATTTTCTTTATTTATTCTTTCTTAGTTTGCTTTTCATTATTTTGCAAATACATAATACGGAAAAACTTCATATATGCCTCAATGTTTCTCTTATTATAAAATGTTGGGTAGTTTTGAATAGATATTATGAAATGTTTGTAGTAAGTTGGATTAAGAGTTTTAAAAATTGAGTCATTGTTTATCTTATTATAGTATTCCATTGCTTGCTCTATATTATTAAACTTCCTTACGTTAATCATTTGGTCGGAGAATGTAAATAATTGTGCAGTTGATTTAAGGTTAAACTCTGGATAATTCTTTTGATTAAAATCATCTATAAGTTTTTGTACGTATTGAACATCATTTTTAGAATCATCTGCAAGCATAATATAGTAGTGATTCATATCTTTATATCTATAAACCAAAGACTCCGCATCAAGAATATCGTCCTTATTAACAGTTTGTGTGGAATCTATTATTGATTGTTTGATTGAATCTACTTGTGTTAATGTTTGTGTTGTATCTAACGATGTTGTCTTATTTGATTTACCTCTATATTTTATATCAAAATCTCCAAGTTTATAATTTTCTGAAAGATACTTTAATTGTTTTTCTATTATTGGTGTTACTTCACTGTTTGGATAATTATATATTATCATATTAAGATTATTAGAAAGCGAATCAACACCATAAAGTTTTCCAAGAGATAATGCTTTAACATAAAGAAGTCGTGGAATGTATGGTCCTATTTTCAAAGAATCAACAGCAAGATTACATTTGTTTATCGCACTATTAAATTCATTATTAGCATAATTGTTGTATGCTGATGAATAAAGTTGTTCGCCTGTTGTATTATTATTTGCAACATTCTCCCAATAATCTGGATTTTTTATCATCATCGCAAATTCACTCTCAGGATATTCATTAAGAATTTTATTTTTATAGAAATTAGCATTAGGATATTGTCCTATTGATAAATATATTTTATATAGATGATACGATGATGGAAGAATATTTTTGTGTGTTGGGTATCGTTTATGAAGGTCAAGGAATGTTTCTATTGCTTTACCATTATTATTTAGCCCTTGATAATAGATATAACCTGCATCTAAAAGAGCATTAGCAATATCATTATTTGCCTTTTGCTTTTCTTTCTCAGTATATGGAATATCTTTTGTGTAATATTCAGGTTTATCGGGCGTAAGGTCTTTATTCTTATCATTTTGTTCATTATTGATAGAATCTGTTTCATTTCTTGTTGTATCGCTTGTCGTATCTGAATCAAAACCTACAACAGATTTATCTTTTAATCGCCAATCATCTTCCAACGCTCTATCGCCCCATCTTCTTTTAAATTCCAATTTACCTGCTTGAACTGTTGCTGGATTATAGAAATACCAATTACTTCTTGAATTAAGATTATCTCCAAAAGTATTCATTGAAGCATTACGTGCCAAGATTGCTTGTTGTATTCTTTCTTGTTCTTCTTTCTCTTTTTGTTGTTGTTTATATTGGGCAATACTTTTTTGTATTTTTGCATCAAGTTCTTCTTTTGACATATTACTCATCGCAATAAGACTATCCCAACGATTTATTATTCTAAGATTTTCCACCAATGATGTTAAAACTTTTTGTCTTGACTCTATGTTTGCTCTATTAGGATAATCTTTTGGCATAAGAGTTAGTGCTGTATCATAATACATCTGTGCTTTTTCATAATTTTCCAATGTGTCATAATAAACATTGGCAGCCCTAAGTGATGATGCTATCTTTTGAACAGTATTTGTTGTTGATGCACTAACAGATTCTTCCCATTTCTTGCATGCAATATCCATATTTCTATCTCTAAAATATACTTCTCCTATCGCATAATATATCTGGTCTTTATAATCTGTATTCTTTTTATCATCAAGCATCTTCTCCAACTTATTAATTATTGGAATACTACTTTTTGTTTTAGGGTCATAACACAAAGCCATATTTAGTTTAGAAACAAATTGCATTGAATAATCTTTGGCATGATTTGCTGAATACTTAAAACATTTATTAGCCTTAGCATAATCTTTTGTTTGCTGATATATCTGTCCTTCAATAAATTTTAATCTTGTATTAAGACTCCTTTGAAAAAATGTAAATCTTCTTTTGCTTAGATTGTCTAATCCAACATAAGTCTTGCCTTGTCTTATATTGTTTTCAGCCATAACAAGATAAAGAAAATTATTAAGTTTTTTAGGTGCTTTCTTTTCATCTAATGCTTTTTTGACTTGATTAAGCACAGATTCCGATTCTGAATATTTTTTTTGTTTAGTGTATGTTAGTCCCAACCAAATCATTGGTTCATACATCTCTTTTTGATTTTTCCACCCAGAAATAATGTATTTAAATGTTGCTTCTGCTGTTTTGTAATCATTAGAATAATAGCATGCTTTTCCTATTAAAAGATAGGCATCATCTACTTGAGGATTTCTTTCTCTACCAGAAAACCTCATTGAATGTTTTTTGATAACCTTACTACCTTTTTCTATTGCTCTATCTGTATTTGTCTTTATTGCTGCTACTTGTTCGCTATTACCTGAAATAAAAATAGGAAGGATTTTTGTATAATCATCTTTATAATTCTTTTCTATTGTTCGTTTGCCTTCTTTAAGAGATTCATTGCCATTCCACCATGCATTATAATGTGCAACAACTGCATGATACTGACGATTAATCCATTTGTTTTTTGTTGTTGAGCATGAATAAAAACAAAAACAAGTGAAAATAACTAATGCTACAATTATATTATATTTACCTTTCAAACTGTCTTAAAACCTATTTATAGTTTATTAAATAACTTTAACTTTGCAAATTTATTTCTTTTATTTGGATTATTTTATAAAAAGAAACAAAAATATTATGTAATTTTGCACAAAACTAATTTTTTTTCATAAAAACATAAAAAAACATATATAAGATATGGCAAGAGTAAAAGCTTTCAAAGGATTACGTCCTCCACAAGAAATAGTAACTTTATTATCATCATGTCCTTATGATGTAGTAAATTCAGAAGAAGCAAGAGAAATGGCAAAAGGTAACAAGTATTCATTACTTCATGTTACAAAAGCCGAAATAGACCTTAAAGAAGGAACAGCAGACAATGCACCAGAAGTTTTTGAGAAAGTTGTTGAAAACTACAATCATTTCAAAAAAGAAGGTTGGTTAGTTAAAGATAAAGAACCAAAACTATATATCTACGCTCAAACAATGGACGGAAGAACACAATATGGTATTGTTGGTTGTACTCACGTTGATGATTATTTTAATGGAATAATCAAAAAACACGAACTAACTCGTAAAGATAAAGAAGATGGTCGTATGATTCACGTTAATATTACTAATGCTAACGTAGAACCAGTATTCTTTGCTTATCCTGACAATAAAGAAATTGACACTATTGTTGAAAACATAGTAAAGAACGAAAAACCTATCTACGACTTTGTTGCAAAAGAAGATGGTTTTGGACACAAGTTCTGGATAATCAATGACCAAAAGACAATAAAACGTATAGAAGAAATATTTGATAAAGATGTTAAATATCTTTACGTTGCTGATGGACACCACAGAACAGCAGCAGCAGCAAGAGTTGGTCAAGAAAGAAAAGCAAAAAATCCTAACCATACAGGAAATGAAGAATACAATTACTTCATGGCAGTTATTTTCCCTGCTAATCAATTAAGAATTATTGATTACAACCGTGTAGTAAAAGATTTGAATGGTCTTTCTAATGAAGAGTTCTTAAACAAACTTGAAACAGCCTTTAAGGTTGAAAAGATGGGCAAACAAACATTCAAACCAGAAGAACTTCACACATTTTCTATGTATTTAAACGGTGAATGGTATAAATTAACTGCAAAAGATGGTGTTTATGATGCTAACGACCCTATTGGAGTACTTGATGTAAGTATTCTTTCTTCTAATGTACTTGATAAGATTCTTGGAATAAAAGATCTTCGTACAGATAAGAGAATAGATTTCGTTGGTGGTATCCGTGGTCTTGGCGAATTGAAAAGAAGAGTTGATAATGGCGAAATGAAAGTTGCTTTTGCTCTTTATCCTGTTTCTATGGACCAATTAATGAAGATTGCTGATAGTGGTAATATTATGCCACCAAAATCTACATGGTTTGAACCAAAATTACGTTCTGGTTTAGTTATTCATGAATTAGAATAGTATTTTTAACATACTTAGGGGCATTAATTTATTTTAACGCCCCTATTTTTTTTAGAAAATTAATATTATGAAAAAGACAATTGTTTTATTATCTATCTTATTATTAGGAATAATGTTTTTTTTGTCTTGCTCTGATGACAACGACAAAGACACTAAAATAGATTCTTCTTCCTATAATCTTTATTCTAAGATAGGAAACGATTATTGGAATGAAAACACTAATAATCTTGGTACATTTTATGTTAAGATACCAAGCCTTGACAATCAATCATGGTTTGATATTGTTATCAGTTCTGACAACATTAACGATTCTTCAACCTCATTAATTCATAACTATGCTTATATTCACATAGATAATTCTATAATTACTAAAAGTTTTTCTTTTTCTGACTCAATAATCTATCCCGCTGATAAATTTTCTATTCAATACTATAAGAACAAATCTGTTTGTTTGCCAGTATCTTTTGATTTATATATGAAATCTATTTCTGGCAATATTGTAATAACAAAGAATGATGGTGTTTTGATGAGTGGTTATTTCAAAGGAGAACTTAAAAACCAACAAAACTCTAACGATATTCGCCAAAGTGAGATACGATTTAAAGATGTGCCAATAAGTGTTGCCAAAAAATAAAACAACAACTATTCAACATTATCTTTAATTGTTTTTATTAGTTTATCCACATCTACTTCTATTTTTGATAATTTATCTTTGCATATACCTATCAAAAACAATGCTCTTTTTATTTTATCTGAAAGTATATCAATAGAAACTTCTTTATTCTCCATCTCTTCTATTATACTTTGCAATTCTTTATATGCTTTTTCGTAAGATAATGTTTCTTTGTCCATAGTCTTTTAATCTACTGTTGATGTAAATTCCCCATCTTTTGTTATTGTTCTAATCTTATCTTTTGATTTAACTTGATTTTTACTCATAACTATTTTATCATTAAGCAATGTTATTGAATAACCTTTGTTTAATAAATTCATAGGATTCATTGCATTAAGATATTTTTCCTGTCCAACAAGTTTTTGTTTTTCTTGACTTATGATTGAATAAGCGTTTATTTTAAGATATTTTGCCAAATGACTAATATCTTTTTTCTGATTATCTACAACATCATAAGCCGACTTAATCAATCTTTGTTCAATACCTAATATGTTATTATAAAAGCCATCAAATCTTTCAAGAATAAAATTTGCTAATGCTGTTGGTGTTATGCAATTTTGGTAACTAATCATTTCGGCAACTGTTTCATTTGTTGAATGCCCAATACCTGTCAAGATAGGCAAAGAAAATGTTGCTATCTTTCTACACAATTCATAATTATTATAACAACTCAAACCTATATCTCCTCCACCTCCTCTTATTATAAGCACACAATCAAAAAAATCTTTAACACAATCTATCACATCAAGAGCATCAATCATTTGTTTTTCTGCCTTGTCGCCTTGCAATAATGAAGGAAACAGATAATAAAAGAAATCATAATCGTGCTTATTTTCTTTGAGTGTTTGAATGAAATCACTATATCCTTTACTTGTTGCAACCGATATTATAGCAAGTCTTTGTGGTAGTATTGGTAAATTAAGCGTTGAGTTAAGATTAAATATATTTTCTTTGTTTAGTTTGTTAATACATTCTTTTCTCTCTTTTTCCAACTCGCCTAATGTTATGTATGGGTCAATATCTGATATTATAAGACTCAATCCATATAAAGAGTTATACGTAAATGTTGCCTTACAAACAATAAGAATACCGTCTTGTAATGGTTGCCCAACTATATTAATAAACTTTTCATTTATTCTATTAAAATTACCTTGCCAAATGATAGCCTTTATTTGAGCAACAATCTTACCGTCTTTTTTTTCTACAAGTTCTGGATAAGCATGACCTGAATATTTATATAGATTAAGTTTTGAAATCTCTGCTCTCAAATAAAAACTATTTGGATATTCTTTTCTTATAGTTTGTTCAAGATTTTGTGTTACCTCATAAAGCGACAACACTTTTTTATCTATTTCATCACCTTGATTATAAACATTATCTGCAATCATCTAATCTTTAAGATTAAAGATTTGTTAATGAATTTTCGTAATCTTCATATTCTTTAATCAACGCATTGAATGTATCTTCCACAGATATTATTTCTTTTGCCTTGTACGCATTTGAACCAGCAAAACAAAAGCCTTTATCTAAATTTCCATAGTAAGCATTAATCAAAGCAATCATAATACAATAAGGACTATTAACATTATCACAGGTCTTTATGCAATGATGAACACATTGTTTAGGACATTTTTCTCCTCTTGCCACACTCTCTAAGAATTTGTTTTTTATTGCTCTACCAGGCATTCCCACAGGACTCTTTATAATAACTATATCTTCTTTCTTGGCATTAATATAACTATTTTTGAACTCTATTGAAGCATCACATTCATTAGTTGTAACAAAACGAGTAGCAAGTTGAACAGCATCTGCTCCTTCTTTCATTATTTTATACATATCTTCTCCACTGTATATTCCTCCTGCTGCAATGATAGGTATATTTCTTGATGTCTTTTCTCTCCAACGTTTAACTTCTTCAACAACATTAGGTAGGTTTTCTTCTAATGAAAATGCTTTATCATCTAATTGATTAAGTTTATATCCAAGATGTCCGCCTGCTTTTGGTCCTTCAACAACTATTGCATCTGGCACATAATCATATTTACCTATCCATTTTTCACATATTATTTTTGTTGCTCTTGCAGAAGATACTATTGGCACTAATTTCGTTTTGTCTCCTTGTCTAAGATATGAAGGCAAATCCAAAGGTAATCCTGCACCAGAGAATATAACATCTGCTTGTTCATCAATAGCCGTTTTAACCATATCAGAGAAATTAGTCAAAGCAACCATTATATTAACACCTATTATACCTTTTGTTTTTTGTTTGGCTTTATTTATCTCCTGTTTAAGTCCGTAAATAGAAGCCTCTTTGTAATCTTTTATTTCATTAAGGTGAAACAAGCCTAATCCTGCTGCCGAAATAACACCTATTCCTCCTTGATTTGCTACCGCCACAGCAAGTCCGCTACGAGATATTCCCACTCCCATACCGCCTTGCACAATAGGATATTTGGCAATTAAGTTGCCTATTTTTAATTTTTCCATCTATAAAGTTGTTGTCATTTTTATATTAATTATGGGAATTCTAAAAAATATTATGTTAGATTAAAGACGCCTCATAATTTGTAAGAAAAAGTCCCCCAAAATATATAAAAGTTTTGAGGGCTTTTCTCTGTTTATTTTACATTAATCTATTTGTGCTAACACTTTTGTTGTATATTCTTTTTCTATTTGTTCTGCTTTATCAATAAGTTGTTGAGCCTTAGTTAGTATATCATCAACAAAAGCCTTATCTTTCAAACTCTTGCAATTGATTTTCATATTCATAAATGCACCTACGCATGCTGTCTTTGCACAAAGTATGCCAACAGCAGCATCTGTAACTGAATTTGGATTACCTGTCTCTACCATTTGTTTGCAAATATCAAAGACCTCAAAAGATGCTTGAAGTGTTTGATATGGTATTTCTATCGCATATTTTGTTGCATCTTGAATAGCCTCATCTCTCTTTTGTTTTTCTTCATCTGTTTTCTTTGGTAATGAAAAAGCATTCATTATCTTATTGAAACTATTTGTATCTTCATCAACAAGGTGTAACAAAGTATCTTTTATTTCTTGTCCTTTTTCTGCTACAATAGAAAACTCTTCCCATCTTTCGTCCCAACCTGCTTTGTGAGAAGATAGGTTTGCAACCATTGTTCCAAGTGCTGCTCCAAGAGAACCTATATATGCTGATATGCTTCCACCTCCTGGTGCTGGACTCTCGCTTGCTGTTTCGTTAGCAAAACCTTTGCATGTCATATCAACCAATTTCTTTTGAGAGTTATCTTCTATCATATATTCAATAACTTTCTCTTTTGGATTGAATGGTTTCAAATCATCTAGCCCCATTGACTTAACTGCTATTTTTATAAGTGTATCTTCATCTACACCAACACTTCTTTGTTGTTTTTTAAGATAAAACTTACCTGCATCTATTAGTGTTTTCTTTGGAACAAGACCAACTATCTCTACTCCTGTTACTCTTATACCTCTTTGTGCTGCCTTATTTGACACCTCTTCAAAACAAATATGAAGCGGAGAAACATTGCAATTCGTTATATTCATTGAAACCTGTGCAATACCATATTCTTCAATATACCAACCAATTGCTTTTGTACCTTTTAATGTACCTGGTATCATCACTTTCTTACCATTGGCATCTAAGACTGGTTTGCCGTTAGGTTTGTTGCCTTCTCTTTTTACTCTACCTTTTTCTCTAACATCAAAAGCAATAGCGTTTGCTCTACGTGTTGATGTTGTGTTTAAATTATAATTAACTGCAAGTAAAAAATCTCTTGCTCCAACTGCTGTTGCGCCACTCTTTGCTATCTTCTCACTCCATTTGTTTGGTCCAAAACATGGCTTCCAATCACTACTCTCTATTCTTTCTTTCAATCCTTCATACTCTCCTTTTCGGCAAGTTGCAAGATTTCTTCTCTCTGGCGTAAATGCTGCACTCTCATAACAATATATTGGAATATCTAATTCGTCTGCTATTCTTTTAGCAAGTTTTCTCGCATATTCAACAACCTCGTCCATTGTTATGTTTGCTACTGGAATCAAAGGACATACATCTGTTGCTCCAAAACGTGGATGGTCTCCATGGTGAGAACGCATATCTATCAATTCTTGTGCTTTCTTAACAACCTCAAATGCTGCTTGGCAAACTTGCTCTGGCTCTCCAACAAATGTGATAACTGTTCTGTTTGTTGTCTTACCTGGATCTACATCTAATAGTTTCACTCCTTCTACTTTCTCTACTTCCTCTACTACTTGATTAATTATATTTTGATTCTTGCCCTCACTTATATTTGGGACACATTCAATAATTTGTTTCATACTATTTTTCTTATTTTTGTATTTTAATATTTTTCTAAATATTTTTTGTTTAATAATATCTTTGAATATCTATCAACCTAACTCCATCAAGCCAAACAGCAACACAACCAACAACACCTTGTCCTTCTTTTTTCATTAATATTGGTTGCAATGTTGTATCATCTACAATCATAAAATATTCCAACTCAAATTCTTTTCTTCTCTTAAATTCTGATTCCACGAAACTTTTTATCTGTGATATTGATAAGTCATCTTTCATCTGAAAAGATTTTGTAAGTATTTGATGTATTTTTGGAGCAATCTCTCTTGCCTTAGCACTTAGTCTTTGGTTTCTACTACTTGTTGCAAGACCATCTTCATCTCTAAATATTGGGCAAGCAACTATCTTTATAGGAATATTTTTTTGTCTAACAAGGTCTTTAATTATTGCAATCTGTTGAAAGTCTTTTTCGCCAAAATAACCTCTATCTGCTTTTGTCCACATAAAAAGACGATTAACTATTGTTGCCACACCATTAAAATGTCCTGGTCTTTGTTTGCCTTCCATAACTTGTTCCAATTGTCCAAAATCATAATGTTCTGTTGGTTCTTCTTTATAAACCTCTTTGGCATCTGGAACAAATGCAATATCACAACCACTTGCCTCTAAAAACGCTATATCTTTCTTTTCATCTCTCGGATATTTCTTAAAATCATCTTGATTGTTAAACTGAATAGGATTAACAAACACACTGCATACCAACACATCATTTTCTTTTCTTGCTCTGTCAAACAATGATTTGTGTCCATTATGCAAAGCCCCCATTGTAGGAACCAATCCAATACTTTGTTTATTTTCTTTGACAGTATTAATACTATCTGTCAATTCTTGTACTGTTCTACAAATTTTCATTATATATTGTTTTTTTTAATCTTTATCTGTTTTATCTTCTTGTCTGTTTTCTTGTTCAGTTACATCTTCATAATCCGTAAAATGATTATCCTCTTTCTTTTCTTGCTGAGAATCATTGTTGTTTGGAAACATACTATCTTTCATTCTTTTTATTTTGCCTGGAAGTTCCAAAACAAAACTTAATATCGTTACCACAATACTAAACAAAAACGCATCTCCGAAGCCTTTAACATAAAATCCTGGACTAAGTATTTTGCTTGTAAGAAGAACAATCAACGCATTAATAATCAACATAAACAATCCAAACGTTATTGCGATAAGTGGCAAAGAAAACAAGGACAACAACGGTTTTAAGAAAGCATTTAAAAGACTAATTATTAGTGCTGCCAAAAGAGCATCAATAGGAGAATTTATATGAGCCAAAGAAGTTAATGACACAATAATTATTGCCACTGTCATAACAAGTATTTTCAACCAAAACTCTTTTGTCCATGGTGAGAACTTATTATTTCCGCCTGTGCTTACTTGAAATATTTTCATCTTTATGTTTTTTTAAAAATTAATTTGCAAAGATAATACAAATAAACGAAACTACAATTAATAATGGAAATAATTATATAATAATGGAAATAATTATAATTATTCGCCTATCTCTCTGCCACACAAATCACATATATCTTTTATGCTGTCATATATGTTTATTCTCGTAAAAGACCCCACAGAACCTTTTAAATCCTTAGGTACATCGTTATATGATATTGTTTTATCCCCAAAAATGTTCTTCGCCGTTCTTATATCCAATTTCAATAAATATACTATCCTACATTTATCTGCTTTGCTTAATTTATTATTCTTCGCCACAAGTACATTACAACCTTTTGGCAATGACTTGTTTGCAAAAATATATCTTATCTGCTCCTCTGTTATTGAACACAAAAACAAACCCTCAAAAAACCCTTTCAATCTTGCATAAAAAAGTTCATCTTTCAAACTCTCATTCTCTGACTTCAAACTCTCATTCTCTGACTTCAATGCCTCTATTTGTTCTTGCTCTGTTACCATATCTCAATCATTATAAACCTAATATGAAAATTTTTATGACTTTTTCTCCAACTTCTTTTTCTACTGTTTTTCCCTTATATTCTCCTATCTCTCTTTCTCTACAATTTGTATCTATTATTATCATATAATTGTGTTTTTGTTTTTTTATATTTATTTCCGATATATCAAATAACTAATAATCTTTTATTTAACGTTTTTTTCATTATCATTTTCCGATAAAAAAAACTAACATATTTTTTTGCGAATATAATATTTTTTTATCATACTAATATAATATTGTTGTTTTTTTTATTAACTCCTTTGTTTTCTACCACATATCAAACACATCATATAACGATAGTAACATATTGACAAACAAAAATATAGAACTATCTTTGCATCGTCAATCACACAGGTTGATAAGTTTTCAAAAACCGGTTTAAATGAAACTTTTTTTATTAATTTATAAATTTAACAAACATCATGCAAAAAGATGCAAAGAAAAAGAAATCACCTAAAACAAAAGTGATTAAGAAAAAAAAGAACACAAAACCAAATGTGGTAAAACTTACAAAACCAAAAGTAGAAGAAAAAACAGAAGAAAAATTGGAGCAAGACAATAGTTTTGTACCATTTGACATCAGCACCTCTTTTGACGAAACAATAGCCAAAGAACAAAATAAAGATAGTTTTGGTATAGAAAACATAAGCGCACAAGAATTGTTGGAAAACAGTATAAATGATGTGCCTTGCCTTATTCCACCTATCTTTCACAAAGTTGGATTAGCAGCCTTGATAGGTTCGTCTGATACAGGAAAAAGTGCATTATTGCGTCAGTTGTGCGTAAGCGTTATAACAGGAAAGAAATTTCTAAACTGGGAAGTTAATCCTACACACTTCCGTGCCTACTACATAAGCACAGAAGACGACAAAACAGCCATATCTTCTATGCTTAAAAAACAAAACAAACAATGGCATATTGCAACCAACAAAATGGATAACTTAATATTTGTTTTTGATACAGAAAACATAACTAAACGGTTGGAATTGATGTTGATAGACAAACCTGCTGATGTAGTTGTTATAGATGCTTTCAGTGATATTTATTCCGGACAATTATATGAGACCAACAAAGTTAGGGAGTGTTTGAATGAATACAATCGTATAGCACAAAAATATGGTTGTTTGATAATCTTTCTTCACCACACCAATAAACGTTCCGATGAATTGGCTCCGAGCAAACACAACGCTCTTGGTAGTCAAGGTTTTGAAGCAAAGATGAGATTAATGATTGAGTTGAAGAAAAACGCTCTCATTCCATCAGATAAATATTTTTGTATTGTCAAAGGTAATTATCTTTCATCTAACTACAAAACTATGGCGTACGACTTGCATTTTGATGAAAATCTGTCTTTTAGCAGTTTGGACACAATGACAAGTTTTGAACTTATCAATAAAGAAAAAAGTGATATGGACAAACTGGAACAAGACTATAACGATGCGATAAAAAAACGTGAGGAAGGTATGACTTGGCAAGAAGTTGCAAATTCGTTGGGTATGCCACGTTCTTCTATGATTTATAGACTGAAAAAATGGTCGTCTCACTTGAAAAGACTTGGTAAGCCTATCAGTATAGAATTTGATAGTGATAATATTAATACTACTATCAATGATAAATAAATTTTAATAACAGAGAGTATAATCTACAATAAAATATACTTTAGTATTTATTGTAATTATACTCTTATTAATCCTTTGTCAATATATATTATATATAGGGTGTTTGACAAATTGACAATGCTCATTATCAGAGCGTTAGAGTGTCAACTTGGGCAGTAACTTCTATATCAACAACTTACAACATTGACACAGATTAATTAGATTAAAAAACAATTTAACAAACAAAAAGACAATGAGATACAATTTAGAAAAATATCATGGACCAAGTAGCAAACACACCTGTCCTAAATGTGGTAGAAGCAAATGTTTTGTTTATTACGTTGATAATGAAAACAATAATCAAATCATTGACCCTACTTGTGGCAAATGCGACCATATTCAAAGTTGTGGTTATCACCTCTCTCCTAAGGATTATTTCGCTATCAATAAGAGAGTTGCACCAAAGAGCAACATATTCATTAAAACAAATACGAACACATCACCAAACACATCACCAAACACTATACCAACTAAGATTTTCCAACTCACAACGACAAGGAATCATCATTTTAAGGATTTTCTCCTTTCATTATTTGATGAAAAAGAGGTAAATAATGCTCTTGTAAAATATCACGTAACAGGCACAAAAGACTATAAAACAATCTTTTGGCAAACAGATTATTACAACAATATTCACAGTGGAAAAATAATAGATTACAATCCAATAGATGGACACAGAGTAAAAGACAAATATCCACAAGTGCAATGGGTTCATAATCTATTAATTAAACAAGGTTTGCTCACCAAGAACTTCACATTAAAACAATGTTTATTTGGAGAGCATCTATTAAGGGCATACAATGGTTCAGATAAGATTGTAGTTGTGGAGAGCGAGAAAACTGCGATTATTATGTCCATAGCAGATAAAAGCAAATTATGGTTGGCTTGTGGAGGATTGCAAAACATTAACAAAGAGTTGTTTAGAACAATGACAGACAACAATATTCACCATATCATTCTTTTACCAGATAAAGGTTGTTGTGATTTATGGACGAAAAAGAAATATGAGATAGAGAACGATTTGCTTATAAAACTAACTGTGTCTAAATTTATTGAGAAAATACCAATAATACAAGATGGAGAAGATATTGCAGACTTACAAATAATGTTAAACAATAAGTAACAATTACAAATAATTAAATTACAGATAATTAATATATATAATAACAATAAAATGATAGTAATAAAAATGATAAACATAAAAGAAGTATTAGAAAACAAAGACGACCAAACACCACGCTATTATACAAATGAGGTATTAGCGATGTTGAACATAAGCAAGAGAACGCTTGACAGGTATCGTTTATTAGCCTTTGGGCAAAACAAAAACACAGGTATGCGTAAGCGATTATATAGTTGCAAAGAGATTGCCGATATAATAGATGTTATAAAATATTTAAATGGTTTCATAGATAAAGGTTAAACGACAAGAAAAAACACTACAAAAGACGAATAAATATGCAACGATAGGTATTAGCAAGCAATAAAAGGCATAAAATATAATTGTGTATATATTTATAGTATCTTTGTACTGTAAAATAAAACAAGTAATAAATTAATAAACAAAAAATTTAAAAGAAAGGAAAAAAAATTATGGCAGTAAGTTATGTAAGAGTAAAAAGAAACATCACCGTAGGACACACACCAGGAGTGAAATACATGGCAAGGTTATGGAGAGAAGCAGATGTTAATCTTGACACGATAGCACAAGAGATTGCAGACGCATCAACTATCTCTTATCCAGATGTATTAGCATGTTTAAAAGCATTGGAAATACACATAAGTAAGTATGTAATGAATGGCAGTGCGGTTAAGTTTGGCACACTCGGAGCGTTCATACCTTCAATAAAGGCAACAGCACAAGATACCTTAGACAAGGTTACTGTGGATACAATCAAAAAAACGAGAGTGAGATTTGTGCCAAGTATTAAGTTCAAAAGTTCGTTGAAAAAGACCCAATATTCACTGAAAGATTTATCAGTTAAAGGTATTCAACCACAAGAATAAACGATGTATGCCAAAGGTAGGGAGTTAAGTTTTCTTGGCTCCTTACTTTATTATATAAAAAAGTTGTATGTTTTGTGATGATGTTCAAAAAAAGTTTGTTACCTTTGCACAAGAAATATTTTTAAATATAAAATGGAAATACTAGGGAACAACAAACATAAAATCATATATGGAGATGTTATAGAGTCTTTAAATGAGATTGAAAACAACTCAATAGATTTAATTTTTGCTGACCCTCCATATAACATAGGAAAAGATTTCAACGGAAGAAAAGACAAATGGAAGACCGAAGAAGATTATTTGAATTGGTGTTATAAGTGGTTGGATTTGTGTATAGAAAAATTATCAGATAAAGGAAGTTTTTACGTTATGACTGCCACACAATATATGCCATTTTTTGATATATATCTTCGTTCAAAAATAAACATTATGTCTCGTATCGTATGGTATTACGATAGTTCAGGAGTACAAGCCAAGAAATATTATGGTTCTATGTATGAGCCTATTTTATATTGTGTTAAAGACAAAAACAATTATACATTTAATGCAAAAGATATATTAGTAGAAGCTAAGACAGGTGCTAAAAGAAAATTAATTGATTATAGAAAGTCTGTACCAAGCATTTATAATACAGAAAAAGTACCTGGGAATGTGTGGGAATTTCCAAGAGTAAGATATAGAATGGAAGAATATGAAAAGCACCCAACACAAAAACCTATCTCCCTTTTAAATAGGATTATAAAAGCTAGTTCTAATAAAGGTGATGTGGTTTTAGACCCATTTTCTGGAAGTTTTACGACATGTTTTGTGGCAAAAGAACTGGGGAGAAAATCAATAGGCATTGAAATACAAGAAGATTACATAAAAATAGGATTACGTAGATTAGGTTTAGCCTCACAATATAATGGCCAAACGCTAGAAAAAGAAACAAGAACATTTGAAATAAACAAAGAAGATAATTTATCTCTTATTCAACCAACCTTATTCAATAATTATAATAATGGAACACTCATTCACTCAAAATATTAAAGAAATATTAAAGAAGAATTTTAGTGGAGATAATATATCTGAAATTATTTTTGAGAAAAGTCAATTAATTCAATATATTAACAAAAAAACTAAGTCGGCTAATAAGAACTCAAAACAACGTTCTAGTTATGCCAACTTATTTGCTATATATGTTTTGATTGATGATTATATAAAATATACTAATAAGAGAGAAAATATTTATTCTAACTATGAAGGCGCTAAGTTTTCTGATTTATTGGAAAACACAAGAAAACTACCTTTTGGGAAAAAACTTCAAAATCATGCTTTAAATCATAGAATGAATGAGGAATTTAAAAAATACTTCCAAGATTCTGAATACACACCCATTCTTAGAGATTTGACAACCAAAAGATATTGGATTAATGAAAACTTATTAAAATTAAATATTAATAATAAAAATATTAATATTGCAGAGTCAATAAAAACTATTATAGAAAGATATATAGAAATCAAGCAACAAACATTAAAGCAATTTATAGATAAATGTAATCAATTAAAAACAATTAATAAGAATGATACTGATAAAGTAACAGAATTTATTAATAGTCTTTTAAATCCTAATGTAGATGCTAGATTATTTGAAATTGTAAGTTTTTCTATCTTGAAATATTATTATGATGACCAAACAGTATTTTGGGGATATAACAAAAAAGAGTTAAAAGAAGAGAACCTAAAACTATACAAAACAGGCCATACTAATGCTAATGATGGTGGAATAGATTTCATAATGAAACCTCTTGGCAAAATATTTCAAGTAACAGAAACATTAGACTTTAACAAATATTTTCTTGATATAGATAAAGTAGAAAAATACCCAATAACATTTGTTGTAAAAAGCACAGATGATAATAAAACATTATTAAAGAAGATTAAAAACAATGCTCTTAAATCATATTCAATAACAAAGATTGTGGATAATTACATGAATTGTATTGAAGATATTATAAATATACAAGAATTAGAAAAAAGATTTACTAGTACAATAAATAAAAAACATCTAAATGACGTTTTAGAAGAAATAATAAAACAAAGTAAATTAGAATTTGATTTTTAAACATAATAAAAAAATATAAAATTAATAAAAAATAAACAAAATAAATTTTATGCAAGTAAATAGAAGAAATGAATTGTTCCCAAATGTCTCTGACAAAGAGTGGAACGACTGGAAATGGCAAGTTAAAAATAGAGTTGAGACTCTTGAAGACTTGAAAAAATACATTTCATTGACAAAAGAAGAAGAAGACGGTATTAGAAATACTTTGAAAACACTTCGTATGGCTATCACTCCTTACTACTTATCTCTTATTGATGTTAATAATCCTAACGACCCTGTTCGCCGTCAAGCAATACCAACAGGACTTGAAACTCATCAAGCAAAGGCTGATTTATTAGACCCTTTACACGAAGATGAAGACTCTCCTGTTCCTGGCTTAACTCATAGATACCCAGATAGAGTATTGTTTTTGATAACAGATATGTGCTCAATGTATTGCAGACACTGCACAAGAAGACGTTTTGCTGGTCAACATGATTGCGAATCAACTAACGATAGAATACAAAAGGCTATTGACTACATTGCAAAGACTCCACAAGTAAGAGATGTATTGTTGTCTGGTGGCGATGCTCTTATGGTTAATGACAATATGTTAGAAAGTATTATTCAACGTCTTAGAGCAATACCTCACGTAGAGATAATAAGAATAGGCACAAGAACACCAGTTGTTTGTCCTCAAAGGATTACAGATGATTTGGTTAATATGTTAAAGAAATATCATCCAATATGGGTAAATACTCATTTCAATCACCCTAACGAATGCACGAAAGAAGCAATGGAGGCTTGTGCTAAACTTGCTAATGCAGGTATACCACTTGGCAACCAAAGCGTTCTTCTTAGAGGAGTTAATGACGATGTAAGAGTGATGAAGAAACTTGTTCAAAGACTTGTTTATATGAGAGTTAGACCATATTATATTTATCAATGCGACCTTTCAATGGGATTGGAACATTTCCGTACTCCTGTTTCAAAAGGTATAGAGATAATGGAAAATCTTCGTGGACATACATCAGGATTTGCAGTACCTACATTTGTTGTAGATGCTCCTGGTGGTGGTGGAAAGACTCCTGTAATGCCACAATATATTATTTCTCAAAGTCCTAACAAGGTTGTTCTTAGAAACTTTGAAGGCGTTATAACTACATATACAGAACCAGAAAACTATACTCCTGGCTCTTGTGATGTGGATTTCTTGAAAGGTAATGATATTGAAAGAGAAGGTGTTGCATCTCTTCTTCATGGAGATAAGATGGCAATGGAACCTTCACAACTTGCTCGTCACGAAAGAAACAAGAAAAACAAATAATATATGCCTTTCATAAAAGATATATTAAGGTATAAAAGTATATCTTTTGTTGGAATGGATAAGAATGCAGGCAAGACTGAAACATTGAATTATGTGCTCTCTCGCCTGCACTCTTTTAATAACAAGTCTGTTGCAGTAACATCAATAGGTATTGACGGAGAAACAATAGACCAAGTTACAAAAACATCTAAACCAAAGATATTTATTTACCCAAACACTATCTTCATCACTGCCGAAAACCTTTACAGTCAAAAACAGATTGTGTCTGTTGTTGAAGATATATCAAAAGAAAGTACATCGTTGGGAAGATTGGTAAGTGCAAGAAGTTTATCTTTTGGTAACGTGCTTCTATCGGGACCAACAAACACTTCTTGGCTTAAACAATTTATATCAAAATTAGAACAACAATGCGATATATGTTTGATTGATGGAGCGTTATCACGAAAAAGTTTTGCCTCTCCGTCCATAACACAAGCCATGATTCTTTCAACAGGTGCCGTGGTTTCTGCATCAATAGACAAGATTACAGAAAAAACCTCTTTTGTTTATCAAATGACTCAACTGCCGATTGTTAATCAATCCTTGGCAAACAAACTATCAGAATTTAACACAGGCATATTCTCAATAGATGACAACAACAAATACACCAAACTTAATATTCCTTCAATGCTTATGATTGATAAATACAAAGATGAGATTTTTTCTCACAGCAAAACGATTTATGTCTCAGGTATGATAACAGATAAATTGTTGGAAATGATAAATACACAGAAAAATATAAATGATTATACACTTATCATTAAAGACTTTACACATATCTTTTCATCAAATACATTAACTAATATGTTCTTAAATAATGGTGGAAAAATAAAATGTTTGTTTAAGGCTAACTTAGTTGCAATAACTGCTAATCCTGTTTCTCCTCTTGGTTTCAAAGTAAATAATGACAAGATGATTAATAGTCTTAGAGAAAAAATAGATGTGCCGGTGTATAACATAAAAAACATAAATGACAATGAACTTTAAAACAGCAATAAATATCAATAGTCAATTAAAATCTATCTACCAAATGCTTAACATCAAAACATCTATGGGTAGAGATATGTTATTTAACAGTGAGTTTATTTGTGATGAAAATAGTTTGAATAAGACCTATCAACTAATTGAATCTTGCCAAAACTTCCTTGACAAACAGTCATCAAAAGATATACATAATCTTGAATGTGTGTTATATGATATTCACAACATAACCAACTCTATTATGATGATAGATAATAATAAAGTGTTAGATGATGTTGGTCTTTTTGAAGTTAAGGCTTTTTGTTTGAATTGCAAAAAACTTAAATTCATTCTTAGAGACCTTATTGACAAAGAATTTGTTTTAGATGATTTTCAAGAGATAATAACACTTTTAGACCCAGAAGGATTGGAAGTTAAGCAGTTTTATGTATATTCTTTATATAATAAGGAACTGTCTGAAAAAAGAAAAATATTTGAACAATATAAACTTAATGACAATCCAGATACTGACAAGATATATAATGAGTTGATGGAGATAGAGAACAACGTTAGAGAGATGCTTTGCAAGAAAATCAAACCTTTCAAAGACAAGATACTTAAAGCAATAAACACCGTTGCTCTTTTGGACGTAAGTATTGCAAAAGGCGAACTAAACAAATTACTTAATCTTACAAAACCAACAATAAATAAATCATTATCAATATCTTATACAAAAGTATTTAATCCAATAGTTAAGCAAGCGTTAAACAAGAATGGTAAGGATTTTCAAGCAATAGACATAAATCTTGACTCAACAACAAGTTTGATTACAGGAGCAAATATGGCAGGTAAAACAGTTATTCTTAAAACATTAGCCTTATGCCAATATATGATTCAATTTGGTTTTTTTGTCCCTTGTGAAAAATGTTGTGTTTGTCTTGTCAATGAGGTTTTAACATCTATTGGCGACAATCAAAATGAGAATGAAGGCTTATCATCATTTGCTTCCGAGATATTAAACTTGAATGATATTGTTAAAAAAGTTAAAACAAAACAAACTTACCTTGTCCTTGTTGATGAGTTGGCAAGAACAACGAACCCTATTGAAGGAGTGAGATTGTTAAATGGATTTATTAAAACATTATCAATGGGCTGTTCATTAAATGTTATAACGACACACTATTCAGACATAAAAGTTAAATGCAGACGATTGAGAGTTAAAGGATTTAACAAAGAAAACATATCTTGTACAATAGATATTAAAAATCTTTCAGACTACATTGACTATTCTCTTATTGAAGATACTACCAACACAACACCTAATGAGGCTTTGAATCTTTGCAAAATTCTTGGAATAGACTCTTGTTGGTTAAACAATTGTAATTAACAAAACAAATCTGTAATAATGGTAAGAAAAACATTTATTTGTTTAATTGTATGTAAAAGAAAAATATGTAATTTTGCAAAACATTAAAAAGATTTTATTAATAAGAATAGTTTTATTTTGAATAATTTAGATTTAAAATATAATAGTAGCAAAGACATTCTCAATGATTTAAAATATATTATTGAGTCTTCTCGTCAAGAAGCATATAAAAGTGTGAATACTATTATTGTATATAGAAATTGGTTGCTTGGACAACGTATTGCAGAAGAAGAATTAAAAGGCGAAAGTCGTGCAGAATATGGTGCAGAAGTAATTAAAAAATTATCAAATGAATTAACTATTATGTATGGTAAAGGTTTTACTAAGAGCAACTTATATACTTTTACTTCATTCTATAAAACTTTTCCGGAAATTTTCCACGCAGTGAGTGGAAATTCTAATAAAATACTCTCTTGGACACATTATCGTATTCTTTTACAGGTAGATGACAAACAAGCAAGAGAATGGTATATGAATGAAAGTTACCAACAAACATGGAGCATTAGAACTTTACAGAGAAATATTTCATCTCAATATTATTTTCGTCTATTGAAATCTCAAAACAAAGAACTTATTAAAAATGAGATGATTGAAAAGACAAAAGAGTATGATACTGACAAATTGGAATACATCAAAAATCCTATTATTGCAGAATTTCTTGGGTTGGAAAATAATAGTGATTTTTCTGAAAATGACTTAGAGAAAAGCATAATAACCAACTTACAGAAATTTCTTATGGAAATGGGGAAAGGATTTGCTTTTGTTGCCCGTCAACAGCATATTCAAACAGAGAAAGAAGATTATTTCATTGACCTTGTTTTTTATAACTATATCTTAAAATGTTTTGTATTAATAGATTTAAAGACTACAAAAATAACACATCAAGATATTGGACAAATGGATATGTATATTAGAATGTATGATGAGAAAAAACGTTCAAAAGATGATAATCCTACCATTGGTATTGTACTTTGTGCTGATACTGATGAAGATATTGCAAGATACTCTATATTAAATGGTAATGAACAACTCTTTGCATCTAAATATAAACTTTATCTACCGACTAAGGAAGAACTTAGAAGAGAAATTGAAAGACAAAAAGAAATATTTTATTTACAGAAAAATGAAAATTAACAAAATTTTAAAATAAAAAAAATAAGTATGAAGAAAATTGGAATTTTAGTAACTGTGGCGTGTTTGTTTATGTGCCTTACTACGATGAAAGTTAATGGACAACAACAAATGACAGACAAAACTCTATCAGATGTATATTTCACAAAAGATATCTCACCTGAAGGAGTAATGAAAATCTTTAACTACATAAAAAAGAATGTTAAAGGTAAGGTGGGAATAAAGATTCATTTTGGAGAAGATGGAAACCAATATCGTTTGCCTGCCAATTTAGTAGAACCATTATGTAAGGAATTAAATGCAACCTTAGTTGAAACAAACGTAGCATATACTGGTAGAAGAGGTAAGACTGCAACACATATTCAACTTGCAAAAGACCATGGATACACATTTGCTCCAATAGATATTTTGGATTCAGAAGGAGAAATGAATGCACCTGTAAAAAAAGGTTCTAATTTTAAGGTTGCAAAACTTGGTTCTCATCTAAAAGATTACAACACAATAGTTTATTTCACACATTTCAAAGGACATGGTTCTGCTGGTATTGGAGGAAGTATAAAAAATGCTTCTATGGGTATGGCTTCTCCTAATGGCAAAAAAGAAATGCACGGCAAATTCTTTCCTGTTGTAGATAATAGTAAATGTGTTGTATGCAGACGTTGTGTAGAAAATTGTCCTGTTGGTGCAATAACACTAAATCCTCTTTCAATAGATAAAACAAAGTGTATTGGTTGTGCTAAATGTGTTTCTACTTGTCCTAATGGTGCTATTCGTAATCCAGAAGATAAAGAGACTACAAGAGTTTTTCTTGAACGTTTGGTAGAGTATGCACAAGCAGCAATAGATGAAGTTCCTTCTGTTTATATCAACATAATAATGAATGTATCTCCAACTTGCGATTGTGGTAATCACCCAAAGAAACCTTTTGTTGGCGACATAGGTATTGTGGCTTCAACAGATATTGTTGCCGCAGATAAGGCTGCTTACGACTTGGTAAATAAAGCAAAAAACAGTAAAGATGCTTTTCTTGACGTTGAAGGAATAAGTGGTATGTATCAATTAGAATATGCAGAAAAACTTGGTATGGGTAACACTCAATACCATTTGATTGACATTGATAAATAAATAATAATATATTTATTTTCATTTTACTAAGCAATCCTATAAAATTAGGGTTGCTTTTTGTTTATTATATGATTTCTTTGAGTAAGATTTGCTTTATTTTAACTATCTTTGCAAAAAAATTTAGTAACCTATAAAAAGATTAAAAAAAATTATGATTAAGAAGATTGTTAATTATAAAATGGTTAAGAGTGAGGATTTAAATCATCATGGGACATTATTTGCTGGACGTTGTTCTGAATGGTTTGTTGAGTCAGGCTTCATAACAGCAGGTTCAAGATTAGATCCAAAACATATAGTATGCTTAAAAGTACATGGATTGGAGTTCTTGCACCCTATGCGTCTTGGTAGTATCCTTGGTTTTGAAAGCAGAATAGTTCATGCAGGACATTCAACACTAACTGTTTATACAAGAGTTTATAACGTTCAATTTGAAGAACAGACAGTATTAGATGGTTTTGTAACTTTTTGCCATGTTAATGATGAATCTCGTCCATCTGCTCACAATCTTGTTATTGAACCAGAGACAGATGAAGAAAAAATATTAAACGCAAAAGCAGCAGACCTTGTAAAAAAGAGAAACTAAAAAAAATATTTTATACAGAATTGAAGAAGATTGTTTTTTTGTGTTTAATGATGGTGTTTATCAGCAGTTTGTATGGACAAGATAGTATAAAAACTGTTATATTAGATAGCGTTGTTATTAAAGGTAAAAACATTAATCTTCTTCAATTTGCACCTTCGGGAGACAATATTAACGAAAAACAACTTCAAACTATTAATAGTCAAAATGTTGGTGATGCTGCAAAATTTCTCAGTGGAGTTATTGTTAAAGATTATGGCGGACTTGGTGGCATAAAAACAGTTAGCGTTAGAGGTCTTAGCAGTAATCATACGGCAATACTTTATGATGGAGTTAATCTTTTTGATAATCAATCAGGACAGATAGATCTTTCAAAATATTCGCTTTCAAGTATTTCTTCAATTTCGTTGGCTAATAGTCAATTTACTCCAACCCTACCAACTGCAACATCATTAGCATCAGCAAATAGCATCAATATTCAAACAAAAAGACCTGAATTTATAGAGAACGAAAAGATTAGAGAGAATCTATCCATATCTTATGGTAGTTTCAATCTTTTTAATCTCAATAATTATATGGCTTTAAAATTAAAAGAAAAAGATATTTTAACGACTTTTATTAATTTCACATCTACCGATGGTAAATATCCTTATAATCTTCATTATGGTAATAATCAAAACTATCAAACAGAACGACTTATAAGAAAAAACAACGACCTATTCTCCTATCATCTTGAAAGTAATTATTTTCATATATTTAATAAAGATAAAGAATTGAAAATGAAAATGTTTTATTACTATTCTGACCGTGGATTACCTGCAAATGTTACCTTATATTATCAAAACTCAAAACAAAGGCTAACGAATAAGAATTTCTTTTTTCAAGACGATTATACAACAAAAATCAACAATTATTGGAAATATAAGAATATTATTAAGTTTGATTGGAACTATTCTCATTATATTGACCCTAATGTTTTCACAATAAATGGTGGAGAGTCGGACACATATATTCAAAGATTCATTTATATGAACAATGCTATTGCCTTCACAAGATTTAATAATATATTTTTCACACTAACTAACGACCTTTCATATAACAACTTATCATCTCCATCTACACTTGATGATACTCCAAAAAGAATGTGTTCAACAACAGCATTCGTTATTGATTCAAAATGGAAAAATATATTTCTTACAGCAGATATTGTACATTCATTTTCAAAAGATTACTACAATAATATAAAAGATACAGCAAAATCTCACTTCTCTCCTTTTGTTTCAATAAAATATAAGCACAATGATTTTTCAACAACATTTTTTTATAAGAATATTTTTCGTATGCCTACGTTCAACGAATTGTATTATAGACAAGTAGGCAACATTTATTTAAGACCTGAAAAAACAAATCAATTTGGATTATCAACGAATTATTCATTCAATTTTAGCAACATAAGCATTACTCCTGAAATAGATTTATATTATAATGACGTTACTGACAAGATTGTTGCCATACCTCAAAGGAATATTTTTCTTTGGACTATGCTTAATTACGGTAAGGTGAAAATAACTGGAATAGACTGTAAGATTAATTTTAATATGTTTTCATTCAACAGTTTAAATGTAAATATTAAATTGAATTATAGTTATCAAAAAGCAATTGACAATGACATCAAGTCTTTAACCTACAAACAAAATCTTCCATATATGCCTCAAAATATTTTTTCTTCAATTCTAACACTTGACTATAAACAATTTACATTAGGCTATACTTGCTTGTTTGTTGACCAAAGATATTCTCTAAGCGAAAACACATCAGCCAATTATCTTGCTCCATATTCAGATAATGGTGCAAATATAAAATATAAAACATATGTTATTGTAAAGAATAAGAAAATTAATATGGATTTTATGTTTAGTGTGAATAATATTTTAGACAAACAATATGAAATAGTTAAAAGTTATCCAATGATGGGAAGAAACTATAATTTTAAAATAAATATTGAATTATGATAAAGAGTTTAAAATTAAACAATAGAATAAATATCATTGCTATTATTAGTTTAGCATTGTTTTTCTCATGTCAAAAAAAACCAGAAGATGAAATAAATATTGTCAATGGAGATTATCAAAATGGATTATTTGTTATGTGTGAAGGACTTTATGGAAACAACAACTCTGCATTAGACTTCTTTTCTTGGAAAGATAGTGTAATACATAAAGATGCCTTTGCTTATGTAAATAAACAAGGTTTAGGTGAAACAGCCAATGATATGATTGTTGTTGGTAATAGAATTTTCATTGCAATTAATGGTAGTGCTTGTGTTATGGTTATAAATAAAAACACATGTCTTATAGATAAAATCATTCCAATACTTAATAATAACAACCAAAATAGACAACCAAGACATATTGTTTATTATGATAACAATGTTTATGTATCTTGTTTTGATGGCAATGTTGTTAAGATTTCAACAGATGATTTATCCATAAAAGACGTTGTATCCACTGGCGGAAGGAACCCCGAAGGTATGGCAGAAAATAATGGCAAATTATACGTTGCAAACTCTGGTGGTTTATCTTTTCCAAACTACGATAACAGCGTGTCTGTAATTGATTTAAACTCTTTTTCACTTGTCAAAAAAATATCTGTTCATTCCAACCCTACCGTGGTAAAATCATATAAAGATAAGGTTTATGTTTTGTCTTTTGGAGATTACACGAAAACGCCAGTAATGACAAGAATATCAACAGATAATAATATTATTGACAGCACAGCAAAAGAAATAACAGATTTTGAATTTTTGAATGATAAGATGTATTATTTTTACCTTAATCGCAAGACTAATCAATTTAGTATCAATTATCTAAATGTAAATAATTTCAATTCTTCTTCCACTTCTTTCACTTCAAACATACAAAATATGGTACTTCCTTATCATATAAATATTATTGATAATACAATATTCATAACAGATGCTAAGTACTACACGACCTCAGGACAAGTATTTGCTTTCAATTTGAATGGAGTTTTGCTTTACTCTTTCTCAACCTCAATAAATCCTTCCAAAATTATAAAAATATGAAAAAAAATTAATAGCGTTCAAAAAAATATGCGTATATTTGCACTCTTAAATTAAGGAGTTAAAAAAATATATCGAAGAGTTAAGAAAATATATTGAAGATAATTTAAATTATTAATAATTAATAAAATAACAATAGTAAAATTATGCAAAAAAAAGGAAATAAATACGGTACACACCGTGTAATTGAGCCAAAGGGAGTTTTACCACAACCTGCCAACAAAATAGATAACAATATGGACGAAATCTATGATAACGAGATTTTGATAGACGTTCAAACTCTTAACATAGATTCTGCTTCTTTCACTCAAATTAACGACCAAGCAAAAGGCGACAAGAAAGAAATAGCAAAAATAATGACAGAAATAGTTGCCAAACAAGGCAAACACAGAAATCCAGTAACTGGTTCTGGTGGAATGTTGTTAGGAACTGTTGAAAAAATAGGCGATGCTCTTAAAGGTAAAATAGACCTTAAAGAAGGCGACAAGATTGCCACATTAGTTTCTTTGTCATTAACTCCACTTCGTATTGATAAGATAAAAGATATTCGTGCTGAGATTGACCAAGTTGATATTGACGGAAAAGCAATCTTATTTGAGAGTGGTATTTATGCTAAGATACCAAGCGACTTACCAGAAAATCTTGCATTAAGTGCATTAGATGTTGCTGGTGCTCCTGCTCAAACTGCTAAACTTGTAAAACCTGGTGATACAGTAGTTATTATAGGTGCAGGTGGAAAGAGCGGTATGCTTTGCTGTTATGAGGCTAAAAAACGTGCTGGTGTAACAGGTAAGGTTATTGGTCTTTGCCACGGAGAAAAATCAGCTCAACGTTTAAAAGATTTAGGTTTCTGTGATGATGTATTTTGTGCAGATGCAACTCAACCTGTTCCAGTTATGGAGAAGATAAGCGAGATGACAAAAGGACAAATGGCAGATATTTGTATCAATAACGTAAATATACCTAACACAGAAATGACATCTGTTCTTATCACAAAAGATGACGGTATAGTTTATTTCTTCTCAATGAGCACTTCATTCACAAAGGCTGCTCTTGGTGCAGAAGGTGTTGGTAAAGATGTTACAATGATTATAGGTAATGGCTATACAAAAGGTCATGCAGAAATAACATTACAAGAATTAAGAGAATGTCCAAAATTAAGAAAAGTTTTTGAAGAACTTTATGCTTAATCATTAAGACAGAAAATATATATATACAAAATCATATATATAATAAGACAAAAGCTCTTAGATTAATTTCTAAGGGCTTTTTTTGTTTGTTTACTAAAAGTCTTTTGATATTAAAAAATATTATTGTATGTTTGCAAAATAAAAATTATTAATAATTTTTAAAATAAAAAATCATGGAAGAAAAGGAAGAATTACAACAATTGTATAATGTGTATAATAAATTTAAGGAAAAATTTCCATTAAATGAACTTGAAAATCTAACACTTGAAGAATACACAAATTTAGTTGAAAACACTAAAGATTCTTTTTGTTATTGGTTAGAACATGAAACAGAGAAGTTAGGTCATATTGGAGGAACGCCAGGTAAAAATATATTTGGTATAATAAGAAGAAAAAAAAGTGGGAAATATGATTGGAGTAAAAAATATGGAACAACGCAAGAAGAGGCTTTTAAGAATATAAAAGATATTATTATCAAAATAGCATCATTTTCGCAAAAAGAAGAATTTGAAGAGATAGATAAAATAGGTTTTGGGGAAATATGTAAATGGAAAATAGCATTTATGTATGCACCACAAGGTACGTTGGTAAATGTATTTAAAAAAGAATGTCTATTGGAAGTTGCAAAAAAGTTAGGTATGGTTTGCGATGAAGAGACTAAAATGTCTGATTTACAAAAATATATTATATCAAAAAAAGATATAGATAAAGATATATTTGAATATGGAAATGAAATTTGGAATTCATGGAACAATCAAGAAAAAATCATTAATGATGATTATATTAAATTTAAACAATTATTAGAATATTTTGTTGCACATTTAGAGTATGTACAAACTAAAAATGAAATGGGGAAAGGATTTGAAAAATATATAAAACCAATAAGAAATAATCCAGGCTTTAAACAAGGTGGACAAGGGTATAATGGGGGTAACATACAAAATCAAATATCACAATGGGATAATTATAGAGTCGGAAAAATATGTATTAATATATATACTGCAAATTATAAATCTGTCGCTACATACTTAAATTGGAAAGATACAGGTATAAATGTTGTCCCTGTTTGGAACAATGATGATATTGTAAAATTATCTCTTGTTTTATATATAGACAAAGATAATAGGGAACCTTATAATATTGAAAATACAATAGAAGAATTAGGTTTGTTTGATGACAAAGAGCCAAACGATTGCTTAAAAAGTTTTTTTTATAAATATGTATCATTATATGAAGAATTTAAAACACAAGAAACACAAAAAAATATGAAAGAAATTATAAATAAAGCAACAAAACTTCTTGAAACAAAGAAGAATATTATTTTGCAGGGAGCACCTGGTACTGGTAAGACATACAATACAGCAGCAATTGCTCTTTCTATTATTGGAGAAGATATATCTAAATTCTCTAATCATGAAGATTTAATGGAAAAGTATGAAAATTTGAGAAAAGAGAGACAGATAGAATTTGTTACTTTTCATCAATCAATGGACTATGAAGATTTTGTGGAGGGAATAAAACCTATTATAAAAGGCGATAATGTTTCTTATGAAGTTAAAAATGGTATATTTAAACAAATATGTACTAATGCAAAGAATGAACCAAAAAAGAATTATGTTTTAATTATAGATGAGATAAATAGAGGTAATGTGTCAAAGATATTTGGGGATTTAATTACTTTACTTGAAAATGATAAACGTATTGGAGGAGAACATGAAATAAGAGTTAAATTGCCTTATTCATCAACAGAGGACAATACAAACGATTTTGGAGTACCATCTAATTTGTATATAATTGGCACAATGAACACAACAGATCGTAGCACTGGAACAATAGACTATGCAGTTAGAAGAAGATTTGCTTTTATTACTTTGCCAGCAGATGAGAATTGTATTGAAGACGAAAATGCTAAAAAATTATTTGAAAATGTAAAAGGCTTTATTGAGAAGAACAATGCTTGTGATATGGATATAGATGATTTAATGGTTGGACATAGTTATTTTATGGCAGAGAAAGAAGGTGAACTAAAATTAAAGATGGAGTATGAAGTAATACCTTTGATTAAAGAATATATTAAAGACGGTATATTAAATAAAGATGAGGAACAACAAGAGTATTTTAATGCTTGGAAAAATGCTCAAACTTATCAAGAAACTGCAAATAATCAAGGAGTACAACAAACAGAGGTAGAACATGACGACATATCAAATCAAGGAGCATGAAAAACTGCCCAATGAGATTTCTCCTTGTGAAAGGAAAGAAAAATATAATAACAAAAATATCTTTAAGTGGGATAAACTACAACAAGGAGATGTTTGGGGATATTATGCTTATTATCGTATAGGAGCAGAATATATTGATAAAGAAAAAGAAACTGCTCTTGTCGTTACGCCTAAAATTAAAAAGATTGATTGGGCTAAGATGTTTATGTATTGTTTTTCATCAGCAGAGGAACAAAATTCTTTTAGTGAGATATATGATATAGACTTTGATCAAAAACCTATTGAAACAAATGCTTTTAAAGGAGTATTGACACCTCTTCTACTTTTTCATTTTGTCTCTACGGTTAAAAAGATAACGAGTAAAGGATTAAAGAAAGGTTATGTGAATAGGGAAGAAAACTTGCACAAGGTAAAAGGTAGGATAGATTTTTTGCAGAATTTTAGAAAGAATGTACTTTTAAAAAGAGAAGAACGTGTCTTTTGCAGGTATAATGAATATTCAGAAGATATAAGAGAAAACAGGTTGATAAAGAAGGCTCTTTTGTTTTGTGAACGTATGTTTAATGTGATAAGCAAAGGAACTAATAATAAGTTTTCAGATGTTCAAACAACACTCAATCAATGTATTTCTGCTTTTGATAACGTTAGCGATGATATAGAATATTGGGAAGTAAAATACACGAAAAGCCATAAGTTATACAAAGAATATGACGTTGCAATAAAACTTGCTAAGATGATTCTTCGCCGTTATAGTTTCAATATACATAATGTGGAAAACAGCAAACAAGAACAAACAGTGCCAGTATTTTGGATAGATATGTCGCTACTTTATGAACATTATGTGCTTGGTCTTCTTAGAGAAACGTATGGAAATCAAATTATTTATCAAAAAGGATTTAGAGTTGGCATACCAGACTTTTTGTTTAAAGGAGAAAAAGAAAAACTTATATTAGATACTAAATATAAGCCACGATATGATGGAGATAGAAAAATATCTAAAGACAATATTTGGCAACTTGCAGGTTATGCACGAAGTAGAAAACTTATGGAAGCTTTAGGTATAAAAGAGGAAAAAGAACAGAATAAAACAATATTACCTTGTGTTATAATATACCCCAAAGATCCAGAAAAAGACAAAACAATTATATCACATAAAGACTTTAAAAATATAGATAGTTTGATTGATGAAAATATAGTTCAAAAAGAAACAGATATTGTTGAGTTTTATAAGTTGTGTGTAGAACTGCCAACATTGAGTAAATAAAAAAAATATTAATTTTATTTACTTAGTGTGGCAGATATTGTTTTCTTCCATGTCTTCTTCACCCCTATAAATCCATAAGCATTTTCTATCCCATCTACAATAATAACTGGCGTTGTGTTTAGAACTGAACTGTTTTTATAATTACTTAATGTGTGTAGGTAGGTATATGATTTGCCATCTATCTTATTTATCATAAAACTACCACTAACCTTATACTTGGTTGATTTAAAAAGAGAATTATTTAATTTGAATGATAGTTTAAGTTTATATGTCTGCCCTCTAAATTTCTTATTGGCAAAGACACCATAATTATTCGTTGCCTTGCCAAAAGATATATTATTCTCTTGATATACTCCTTGATGTGATTCATAAACAACAGAAGCATTTTTTAACTCAGCATCGCCGTCAAAATAACTTGAACTACTTGAATATCTTATATTAGGTGCAATTTGGTAATAGTTTTCATTGCCATCATCTTTAATCTCAAAATACACAATAAGATTTGTTTGGTCATCTTTTCTTTCAAGATAATAGTTAAATGAATCTATTTGTGGTTGTGTAAGATTGATTTTGTTTTGAGATACAATGTTTGGATACTTATCATTGCTAATTGTTATCTTAATATTATCATTATGCTTTGGTTTATAAGAAAAAACATATTCTTGTCCATTTGTTCCATTAAGATTCTCCATATTTTGATTATTAGCAAACAAGCCTACTACACAATTTCTTACAAGAGATTCTGTTGCAAACTTTTCTGTGTTTGTTATCAAACTTTTATTATTATCAAATGTTCCAGGTTTTGCACTATGTAGCACAGAAAAACTTATTGTTGAATCTTCTTCCAAAAACGTTGCAACAACCATCTTATCATTATTTAGTGCATCATTATAATCTATTTCATATTCGCATGAAGCAAACACTGAAACTGTTATCGCTAATATTATTATCTTTACTATGTTTTTCATATTAATCATCTTTTTTAGAATTTATATGTATATGATACTGTTGGAATGATTGGCATAATACTATATGCTTTCAATTTGTTTGGTTTATTAGTTGTGAAAACAAAGAAAGCATTCTTTTTGTTATAAGCATTATACACATTAACACTCCATATTCTTAATCCATGTTTTGTCTTTTTATTCCAATTCATACCCAAATCCAATCTATGATACATCGGCATCTTAAAATTATTTCTTTCTCCATAAACATCTATAAGATCACTTGAAGAAAGTGATTCATAAGGATTGTAGTATGTCGCTATTGGTATATTCATTCTTGACCCAGAATTGATAACAAAAGCAGACGTTAATTCAAATCCTTTACCAAACTTCTTTGAAAGAACAACATTCAACTGGTGTCTTACATCAAATCTATCATAAAACTCTTTTCCTCCACTTATCTCTCCGTTATCATATTGTCTTTTACTCCAAGAAAGTGTGTATGATATCCAACCAGTAAAAGAACCTTTCTGTCTTTGAATATTAAACTCCATTCCATAAGCCTTTCCATTTCCTTGTGCAACCTTACTTTCCCAATTCTCTGAATTATTAAATGATGAAACACCATCTTTATAATCAATTACATTATATAATTGTTTATAATATCCCTCAACACTCATCTCACAAATATCTTTTAACTTATAAAATAATCCTAAACTTACTTGATGTGATGTTACTGGCTTAATATTTTTTGTTACTGGCACCCACAAATCTGTTGGCAAAGAAAACATACCATTAGCAAGTAAATGAATATTTTGATTCATCATCGCATATCCTGCCTTAATGGACAAGTCTTTTGTAAGAGAATATCTAAGATTAAGTCGTGGTTGAAGTGAAAGATAATTTTTTCCAGCAACATTATAATAATCAAAATGCAAACCTTCTCTTAATGAAAAGTTCTCCGTAAAATTCATCTCATCTTCAAGATAAGCAACAAACTCATTTGCATATTTCTTGTTATTAACTTTATATGGCGTTGTCGTTTCTCCATTATTATCTGTATTAACAGACGAAACCTCAGGAGAATAGATGTGATATGTGTAATTTACTCCAAAACGCAAGGAGTTCCAACCATTAAGATAGTAGTTGTAGTTGTTGTTTATACTGAAATCTTCAACACCTGAAAGAAATCCATAAGAAAACGAATATTTTTCATTAGTTGAATTATCTGTATTTTCATAAGTTGTTGTTATGTTTGATTTGTATCTATTGTATGAAAACGAAAGATTACTATATAACACATTAGATATTTGACTTGCCCAATCTATTGTAGATATTAAATTACCCCATTTAACTGTTGCTTTTGAATCATCAATACTTTTATCGTTGTCTTTTACCGAGAAATGATACTTATCCTCACCCCAATACATTGATGCTATAATCTTGTTTTTGTAAGAAAACTTGTGCTGAACTTTCATATTAACATCAGTGAAATGATAACCAAAATCAACATCACTATTATCATCTTTACTATTAGCATATTTGATTAGAGGTGTAGTAAGCAAATCAAGATATGTTCTTCGTGCTGAAAGAGAAAATGTTGTTTTGTCTTTTATTATTGGTCCTTCAAGATTGAGTTTGGCTGAAATAAGTCCAATACTAAAATCTCCTTTAATCTTTTCATTGTTACCATCTTTTGTTCTTATATCCATAACAGAAGATACTCTCCCTCCATATTCAGCAGGAAACCCTCCTTTATAAAAATCAATGTTCTTTATCGCATCTGTATTAAATGCTGAAAGAAAACCCATTAAATGATTAGGATTATAAATAGGTATACCGTCAATCAAATATAAGTTTTGGTCGCTATTACCTCCTCTAACATATAATCCCGTTGTTCCTTCTGTCCCACTTTTAACACCAGGAAGCATCTGAACAGCCTTTAATAAATCACTTTCTCCTGTTAATGATGGCATAGATGTTATTATTTCTGGATTTATCTCTATCTTTCCTGGAATATTTTCTGTAACAAACCTTCTTTCAATTGCCTTATCTTTTATCACAACTTCACTCAACGTTGTTGCAGGTGAAAGATAAATATTTATTGTTGTGTCTTTATCTATATCATATTCAATATCTTGTTTGTCGTAACCAACATAAGAAATCTCTACTTTACCTTTTTGTTGAGAAAGAATAAAAGAATAGAATCCATAATTGTTTGTTGTTGTTCCTCGCAAGTGTTGCCTATCATAAACTGTTGCTCCAATAAGAGTTTCTTTTGATACCTTGTCATAAATATAACCCGATATTCTTATTTTTGAAGTCTTTTCTTGTTGAGAATATGCTATGATATTAATGCTCTGAACAAGAAGAATAATAAGAATTAGTCTTTTAATCATATTGTTGTTGTGTTCTTAAATAAAGTTTATTAACGCATTTTATGATAAAAAAGTATATAAATAAGAAAATATACCAAAATAGTTCTTTAATCCATTTTACTATTATTAAAACAAGTAAAGATATGCTTTTAAAATGAATTGCAAGAAAAAACATAATATTTAATTATTTAATAAAAAAGAGAAAGTATTAAAAACATATATTATTACTTGTTTAAAATACTATTGTTAATAATTAAGTTGAAAACTTTAAAAACAAGTATTAAAAACGGAGTATGTTTGTGTTTATCTTTGCACAAAGTTATTATCTTAATTTAAGATAGGTATATAATATTAAATTATGAGGCAATTAAAAATAACACGGTCTATTACTAACAGGAACATTGGGTCTTTGGATAAGTTCTTGCAAGAAATTAGTAAAGAAACACTTATAACACCAGAGGAAGAAGTAGCTTTGGCTCAAAAGATAAAGAATGGCGACCAAGCAGCTTTGGATAAATTAGTTACAAGTAATCTTAGATTTGTTGTTTCTGTTGCAAAACAATATCAAAATCAAGGGCTTTCTTTACCAGATTTAATCAATGAAGGAAATGTGGGACTAATAAAAGCAGCTAAACGTTTTGATGAAACAAGAGGTTTTAAGTTTATTTCATTTGCTGTATGGTGGATAAGACAATCAATACTACAAGCTATTGCAGATCAATCAAGAATAGTTCGTTTGCCTTTACATCAAGTTGGGCTTATAAACAAATTAAAGAAAGAAACATCTCGATTAGAACAAGTATATGAACGTACTCCATCAGAAGGAGAAGTTGCAGATGCGTTGGATATGCCAGAAGATAAGATTAAAGAAACAATGATTGCAAGTAGTAAGGCAGTTTCTGTTGATGCTCCATTGATTCAAGATGAAGACCTTAACCTTATTGATGTTATTGTTCCAGAAGATGCTGAAAATACTGATGATTTAGTAATGAAGGAAAGTCTTTCAAGAGATATTGCTCAAACACTTTCTACATTAAATATACAAGAAAGAAATATTATATATCAATTTTTTGGTATTGGATTTTCTCATGGTTTAACCTTGGAAGAGATTGCAGTTAATGAGAACATAACAAAAGAAAGAGTACGACAAATAAAAGATAGAGCATTGAAAAGATTAAGAAATAGTAAAGAAACAAAAAAACTAACTAAATACTTATGCCAGTAACAGAAAACTATATTGTATCAGCAAGAAAATATCGTCCTGCAACCTTTGCTTCTGTTGTAGGGCAAAAACACGTAACTTCTACCCTACAAAATGCTATTGCTTCTAATCAACTTGCTCAGGCATTTCTTTTTTGTGGTCCTCGTGGTGTGGGAAAAACAACATGTGCCAGAATTTTAGCAAAAACAATTAATTGCACAAACGTTACCAAAGAAATAGAAGCATGCAATGAATGTGATAGTTGCAAGAACTTCAACGATGGTTCTTCTATCAACATCATTGAACTTGATGCGGCTTCAAATAACTCTGTTGATGATATTCGTTCATTGGTTGAGCAGATAAACATTCCTCCAATGAATGGTAAGTATAAAGTATATATAATAGATGAGGTTCATATGTTGAGTACGGCAGCGTTCAACGCTTTCTTAAAAACACTTGAAGAACCACCTAAGTATGCAAAATTTATTCTTGCTACAACAGAAAAACATAAAATACTACCAACAATATTATCACGTTGCCAGATATTTGATTTTCATCGTATAACCGTTGAAGACATATCATCACATTTGGAATATATAGCAAAAAAAGAAAACATACAATATGAGAAAGAGGCTTTGGATATAATAGCACAAAAATCTGATGGTGCTTTAAGAGATGCTCTTTCAATGTTTGACCTTATGGTTGCTTTCACTAACAACAACTTAACTTACAAAGATGTTATTAATTCATTAAATATATTGGATTACGACTATTATTTTAAATTTACAGAAAGCATACTAAGTACAGATATTAGTCAAACGCTTCTTTTGTTTGACCAAGTTTTAAATAAAGGTTTTGAGGGCGACACCTTCATTAATGGTTTAGCAAGCCATATACGTAATCTTTTGGTATGTAAAGACCCAAACACAATGACCTTGCTTAATGTTCCACCATCAATTCAAGAGAAATACGTTATTCAAGCAAGCAAAACTCCAACAAAATTTCTTTTGTGCTGTATGGATTTTGCCAACACAAGTGCAATGGAATATAAATCAGCAAACAACAAAAGATTTTGTATTGAACTTGGATTGTTGAAGATGTGTAATGTAATGAATAGACTTGCACCCAAACCTGCTACCGAAAAAAAAAACTTGAATTAACACAAAATAACACTTCTGTTCAAGAGGAAAAAGTTGAAGAAAAAACTCAAAAAAACGAAGAGTTAATAAAAAAAGATGAAGAAAAACCAAAGATAATACCAGTTAATTTTCATTCACCTTTTTCTATCAATACCGACAACCTTAAAACAAGCATAAATATAGAAAAAATAAAGCAAGAAAGCGAAAAAACTCCTTCCAATCCTTTTGTTATGGCTGACTTTATAAATATGTTTAATCTCTACGCTAAAACTTTGGAGAAAGAAAGCCCTAATTTCTATTTTATGCTGATGAATTGCGAGTTCAAAGAATTAGAAGACTATAAAGTTGAAATATCGGTAAAAAACAATGTTGATGAAAAAGAACTTACTATGAATAAGAAAGAAATAACTCAATTTATCTCAAAAAAATTGAATTACAATGAATTACGCTTATTTATTAGAGTAAAAGAAAATAATAAAAAAGATATTATTTATTCACCAGCAGAAAAATTTAACTACCTTTCTAACAAAAACTCGGTATTGAAACTATTAAAAAAACAATTTTCAGCAGATATAAACTATTAAAAAACAACAAAATATTATGGGCTCAGCATTATTATTCTTAGGTGTATTGGTTTTTGCAGCCAATTTCTTTGCATTGATTTTTTCTAAACAGAAAATACCAGATGTTTTATTTTTAATAATGATAGGTATATTACTCGGACCAATATTTCATATTGTTTCACCTCAAAGTTTTGGTTCTGTCGGCACTGCTTTCACTACAATAACTTTGGTTTTCATATTATTTGATGGAGGGATAGGCATAAAGTTTGATGATTTAAAGAAGTCATACAAACCTATCTTATCATTAACATTAATAAGTGTTTTTCTATCAATAATAATCACAATGATAGTTTGTTATTGTTTTCATCTATCGTTATTGAATAGTGCAATTATTGGGTGTATTCTTAGTGGTACTGCAGCATCTGTTGTAATCCCATTAACACAACATCTAAGCATTGGCTCTTCTACAAAAACCACACTTATCCTTGAATCTGCTGTCAGCGATGTTATCTGTCTTATCCTATCATTAGCATTGATTGATGCCGCACGATTAAACACTTCTTTGGATTTTGGTAAAATTACTGGCAACATATTATCTTCATTTGCTTTTGCGATAGTCTTTGGTGTTTTAGGTGGCATAATATGGGGCAGTTTCTTGAAAAGAATGCGGAGATTTAAAAACTCAATGTTCCTCACTCCTGCCTCTGTTTTTATCATTTATGGCGTAACAGATATTCTAAATTTTAGTGGTGCTATTGCTGCACTAACTTTCGGTATAACAATTGCTAACCTTGATGATTTACCTAAAAAACTTGCCAGGAAATTTAGAATAAGCAACAACCTTTCTCTTAATGATAAAGAAAAAGATTTTATTTCAGAAATAGGATTTTTCTTAAAGACTGTGTTCTTTGTTTATATTGGTTTATCTATTCCTTTCAACAATTTGCATGCTATGTTAATTGGATTAGTGATAACTGCTTTCTTACTCGTTCAAAGAATATTCGTTGCCAAACATTTTTCTCCAAAAGACAGTAATATCTTTGATAAAAGCGTAATATCTTTCATCATTCCAAAAGGATTAGCGTCAGCCGTTTTAGCATCAATACCAGAACAATATCATTTGATTGGTGGCACTGAAATAAAAGATATAACCTTTGCTGTTGTTTTAGCATCTATGTTGTTTTGTTCTCTAATGATTATTTTGATTGAAAAACATAGAGGAACAAATATATTCTTCCGTTGGTTTTTCTCTGTTGGCAAAACACACTTCTCTATGCCTAAAAAATTAACAGAAAAAATAAATCAATTCAAAAACAATAACACTTTCTTTGATGAAGATCAAGACGATGTTCAACAAGAAATAACGCAAGACCAATCACAAGACAATTCTAAGACAGACGAATAAATTAAAATATATACATAAAAAAACAGCCATCAATTTATAAGTCGATGACTGTTTTTGTTTTTATTTATATTAACAATTATTTCTGTAATAATTTATCTAACTTATTACTTATAACTTGATACTCTGCTGTCATTTGAAGTTTAGAATATATTGTTTTCAATGCTTTAAGTGATTGAAAATCGTTATCTTTTATCTCCAATGCTTTTGTGAAGTGAGGTATGGCTAACTTAAATTGTTCATTAGATTGTGCTACAAGTTTATCATAAGTTGCTTGGTCGTCCATTGGAACATCTGCTGCCTTTTTCAAACAATCAACAGCATTGTTATAATACAAAAGACCAACTCCACGATAAGGATCTATTTGCTTACTATCTATTGCTATTGACTTATTAAACAACTCTGTGGCCTTTTCTACATTACCTGCATCAACATAAACCTGAGCAACTGAATTTAATACGTGAGTATTGTTTTCTCTTCCAGCCAACAATTCGTTAAGAATCTTGTCTGCCTCTGCTTGTTTGTTTGCCCAAAGATATGCTCCTGCCAACATTGATTTTAATGTTACATTATTAACTGTATCTTTGATTGTATTCTTAATACCAGCTTTCAATGAATTGATTGCTTTTATTGTATCATTCTTTGCTTTGTTGTCTGCATATACTCTCAAATATACATCTGAACGCTCACTACCAAGTTTTGCTAACTCTCTATAAAGTTTTAACGCATTGTCGTTATCCTTCAAAAGTCTATAACAATCTGCTTGATAATATTTTGAGTCTAAGATTACATTCTTATAACTAATAATCTCTGCATTGTTACCTGCTTCTTGTAATAAAGGTAAAGCATCTTGATATTTACCCTCATTATATACTTTTGCTGCATATACAAATTGGTATCCACAAAGAACTTTCATTGCATTTATACTGCTTGATGTGTATTCATTAGTACCAGCCTTTTTCTCTAATTCTAATGATTTTTTGAAACTCTCTATCCCTTGACGGCAAAGTGTTTCAACAGGTGTGTCAATTTTTTGTTTCTTAAATAATTTTTGATTATTTGCAGAAGCATCTACAATCTGAGCGTAAATTAATCCTGCATAGTTCCATGTTTTTGGATCATCTTTTGTTTTTTCATTAACGCAAGCATCATCAATATTTTGCTTTGCACTTGCCAAACGTTCATTCTTCATATCAGAATATGCACTTTGAACCTTCATCGTTTGTGCTGATGCTCCAATAACCATGCTCAATAATGCTATAAATACAACGCTTTTTTTCATTTTTTTTTAATTCGTTTTAATTTATTAATTATGTTTATTATTCATTATCCTCTGTACTATCAGTGTTCTCTTGATTATCTACGTCCTCTTGATTAATATCTTCTTCTACCTCTTCTTCATGATCTACTTTTGCAACAGCAGCAATAGAATCCTTACCTTTTAACTCAATCAATTTAACGCCTTGTGTTGCTCTTCCCATAACCCTTAACGTACTAATAGCCATTCGTATTGTAAGACCTGAACGATTCATTATCATTAAATCATCATTATCATTCACATCTTTTATTGCTATCAAATCACCTGTCTTGTCTGTTATGTTTATTGTCTTAACACCTTTTCCTCCTCTATTTGTCTTACGATATTCTTCCAAATCTGAACGCTTACCATATCCATTCTCTGAAACAACTAATATGTTTTGATTTTTGTCAAACACACAAACCATTCCTATAACTTCATCTTTCTCACTTGCTAATGTAATTGCTTTAACTCCACTTGCTCCTCTACCCATTGCTCTAACTGTGTTTTCGTTAAACCTTATACATTTGCCACTTCTAACTGCCATCAAAACTTCATTTTCTCCATTTGTTAGTTTTGCTTCCAACAACTCATCGCCCTCTCTTATTGTCAATGCTATTATACCATTTGTTCTTGGACGTGAATATGCTTGTAGTGATGTCTTCTTGATTATACCATGTTTTGTACAAAGAATGATATAATTACTATTTACATACTCTTCATCTTTCAAATCATGTGTATTAACATAAGCCTTAACAACATCTCCTTGCTCTATACTCAACAAGTTTTGTATTGCTCTTCCTTTGCTTGTCTTGGTTCCTTCTGGAATCTCAAACACACGTATCCAATAACAACGACCTTTCTCTGTGAATAACAACAAATAATCGTGCATTGATGCTATGTAGATATGTTCTATAAAGTCCTCATCTCTTACTGCTCCTCCCTTACTTCCTTTGCCTCCACGGTTCTGTACTCTATATTCACTAAGTGGCGTACGCTTAATATAACCAAGATGTGAAATACTTATTACTACATCTTCATTGGCTATCATATCCTCTATCTTAAAGTCTTTTGAATGATACTCTATCTCTGACCTTCTTACATCTCCATATTTATCTCTTATCTCAATAAGTTCATCTTTAACAACTTGCATTAAAACTTCCGGATTTTCAAGTATCTCTTTGCATCTTGATATGAACTCTGCCAACTTATCATGTTCTTGTTGTAGTTTGTCTCTTTCAAGTCCTGTCAATTGTCTAAGACGCATCTCTATTATGGCAGTTGCTTGAATATCGGTAAAGTCCCATCTGCTAATCATTGTATCTTTTGCCTCTTGTGCTGTCTGCGATGAACGAATAACATTAATTATTTCATCTATTATATCCAACGCTTTCAAAAGTCCTTCAACAATGTGCATTCTCTCTTCTGCCTTTTGCAACTCATAGCGAGTCCTTCTCTCTACTACCTCTTTTCTATGATTAACAAAACATACTATTATATCTTTTAAATTTAATAGTTTTGGCTTACCATTAACCAAGGCTATATTATTGACAGAAAAAGATGATTGAAGTTCTGAATATTGATATAGTTTATTTAAGACAACATTACTTATCGCATCTTTCTTTAATTTATAAACTATTCTTATTCCGTCCTTATTTGTCTCATCTTTTATATGAGATATTCCTTCTATCTTCTTGTCGTTCACCAGTTCTGCTTGATGTTTTATCATCTCACTCTTGCAAACTTGATATGGTATAGAAGTAACAACTATTTGTTCATGGTCGCCATGTTTTTCTTGCTCAATTGTTGCATGTCCTCTTATTACTATATGTCCTCTACCTGTATTGAAAGCATCTTTTACTCCATCATAACCATATATTACTCCACCTGTTGGAAAATCTGGTGCCTTAATATATTGCATCAACTCATCAATTGTTATATCGTTGTTGTCTATATACGCAACAATACCATTAATACTTTCTGTTAGGTTGTGAGGTGCCATATTTGTTGCCATACCAACTGCAATACCATTTGTTCCATTAACCAATAGATTTGGTATTCTTGAAGGTAATACAACAGGCTCACGCAATGAATCATCAAAGTTATTTTGAAAATCTACTGTGTCTTTATCTATATCTGCCAAAAGTTCTGATGCAATCTTACTCATCTTCGCTTCTGTGTAACGCATTGCTGCTGGCGGGTCTAAGTCCAAAGAACCAAAGTTTCCTTGTCCAAATACAAGTGGATACCTCATATTCCACCATTGTGCCAAACGTACCATTGCTAAATATACTGAACTATCTCCATGTGGGTGATACTTACCAAGTACCTCTCCAACTATTCTAGCACTTTTCTTCGTCTTAGTATTATAAGTCATACCCATATCGCCCATAGCAAACATTATCCTTCTTTGAACAGGTTTCATTCCGTCCCTTGCATCCGGCAATGCTCTTGCTACGATTACACTCATCGCATAATCAATATAGGCTTGTTTCATTTGAGTTTCTATATTAACTCGTTGAATTCTACCGTCTTGTTCTAAATTTTCTTGCTCCATCATTCTCTATTTAAAATAATATGCGAAATTACAAAAAATTTATGAAATAAATCGTTTTTCTCAAACTTTTTTCTCAACAATATCAATAAAATATTTACTATTCACCACTATTTTTTTGTCCAACATCTTTCAATATTTTTATCCTACTTTTTTCTTTAATCACCATTGTTTTTCATCACTAATTATGTATTAGTTATAAGTCGTTGATTTAGAAGTTACTGACAAAGTTGACACTCTAACACTCTGATAATGAGCATTGTCAATTTGTCAAACACCCTATATATATAATATATTGACAAAGGATTAATAAGAGTATAATTACAATAAATACTAAAGTATATTTTATTGTAGATTATACTCTCTGTTATTAAATTTTTTTTGTGATAGTATATAAGTGAGTATATAGTATTATAAGTGTGTATAGTATTATGATTATATTACCGCCCTTGATAGTATTATCAAAGAATGTAATTGTTGTTTTATTTTTGATATTTTTTTAAGATTATTATTGTTGATATTTTTTCTTAATTGTTTTTTTGTATCTTTGCACTTGTAACAATAAAAAATAAAACAATTTGTAAGATATTATGTTTCAAGTTAAAAAGCCAAAGAAGTTTGAATATAAGCCACGTTTTTACGACCCTCAAAAAGAAGAATTAGAGCAATTGAAAGCAAAGTATGGTCCTATCACTGGTGAGAGATACAAGAGAAAGATTGATTTTCGTCAAGCAATGAATGACAAAAAAGTTGAGAAAATATCTAAACCAATATCTGCCATCAGAATCATATTATTTGCCTGTGTAGTAATCATTTTAGTTTATATTGTAATTTTTGTTGTTGAGAAATGGTAATAAACGTTCTTTCACCTATTGTTGCTAATCAAATTGCTGCCGGAGAGGTTGTTTCTCGCCCATCATCTATTGTCAAAGAACTTATGGAGAATAGTCTTGATTCTGGTGCAGACAACATATCTCTCATCATCAAAGACGCTGGCAGAACAATGGTTGAAGTAATAGATAATGGTTGTGGTATGGATGAAGAAGATAGCAAAAAGTGTTTTCTTGCCCATGCTACAAGCAAAATACACTCTTGTGATGATTTACACAATCTAACGACTATGGGCTTTCGTGGTGAGGCTCTTGCTTCCATTGCTGCCATTAGTCAAGTTGAGTTGCGTACAAAACAAGATGAGCAAGTTCTTGGTAATGAAATAATCATTGAAGGTGGTAAAGTAAAAAGCGAGAGCAAGGCTACAACTGCCAAAGGTACAAGTATTAAGGTTAAAAATATTTTCTTTAACACCCCAGCAAGAAGAAACTTTTTGAAAAGTGATGCTGTTGAAAATTCTCATATAACAGAGGAGTTCATAAGGATTGCTCTAATAAATAACGACAAAAGTTTTTCATATTACAATAATGATAAACTCATATTCAAACTAGACAAATCCTCTAAGAAAAAACGTATAGTAGATTTGTTTGGTTCTTCATACAATAACAAGTTATTACCTATTGAAGAAAAAGTTGATATTGTGGATATTAGCGGATTTATCTCTACTATTGATTTAACAAGAAAAACTAAGAATGAACAGTATTTTTTTGTTAATAATAGGTTTATGAAAAACACTTATCTTGCTAATGCTATTGATAGGGCTTACAACAATCTTATCCCTGAAAAGAATTTTCCAATATTTTTCATCAATCTAACGGTTAATCCAAAAAACATAGATGTAAATATTCACCCAACAAAGACTGAGATTAAGTTCTTGGACGACAAAGCAATATATTCTATTTTATATGCCACTGCAAGAAAAGTACTTGGAGTGAATAATCTTGCAACGCAGATAGATTTTGAAAAGAAAGATATTGTTTTTCCTACATATTCCTCAAACAGCGATGTGCCTATGCCTCCAAAGATTGACTTCAATCCAAACTACAATCCTTTCCAATCCACTCAACCCAACACAAATTTTGACCACAAAGACATCTCACAAGTTAATGTTCAAACGCAAATATCGTTCTCTGCCAACACTTTGCAATCACCACAAGAAAAAACTCATATACCTACAATGCAATTTATCAACAAATACATAATAACTCAGATACACAATGATATTTTTTTCATCAATCAACACAAAGCATCTAAAAAAATTATTTATGAAAAACTTATCAGCAAACAAAAAATAGATATCGCTTGCCAAAAACTTGTCTTACCTTATAATCATTTCTTTAATCCCAAAGATTGTTTTCGTTTGTTGGAAAATCAAGGCTTTTTGAAATCTCTTGGTTATGAGTTTAATTACAAAGATGATGGAAGTTTTGATTTGTTGTCTGTGCCAAACAACCAAAGCATTGAAAAAGCAATAGAAACAATGGAAAACATTGTAACAAAAGACAATATAAACATTGACGAACAACAAGAACGAGAAAAAAGAGCACTAAACATTGCTGAAAACATTGCCATAAAAGAAGGACAACATCTTAATGAAACAGAAATAATGCTAATCATCGCTGAACTGCTTAAATTAAATGATTTCAATATGTTACCAAACAATGAAAAAGTTTCTTTAAAGATAGATGAAAGTTTTTTGAACAAACTGTTACCATAAACAATTAATATAATAATAAAACAGAAAAATATATTACCTTTGCAAATAAATAAAAAAAATATAAAAGAAAATGTACGATTACGAATATACACCAAAACGATTTAATATTTTACCACCTGTATGTAAGAACCTTTTAATCATTAACGTTCTTATGTGGCTTTTATCTTTTGTGCTTGAAAGACGTGGTATTCATTTAGAGAACTTATTAGGATTGCACTTCATCTTTGCCTCCGACTTCCGTTTTTGGCAACTTATCACTTATTCTTTTCTCCACGCTAACTTCAATCACTTATTTTTTAATATGTTTGCCATTTGGATGTTTGGTTATACGTTAGAAAATATTTGGGGTACAAAAAAATTCATAACATATTGTCTTGTAGCATGTCTTGGTGCTGCAATAATGCAAGAGATTACTTATTATTTTATGTATTCCGACTTATTAACCAACAAATATGCTGATGTTAATCTTGATGGTGTGATATTGAGTAAAAGTACTTTTCTTAATCATCTAAACACTATTGGAGCAAGTGGAATATGTTTTGGTTTATTGGCTGCTTTTGGGCTTATGTTTCCAAACACTTACGTTTATTTCTATTTTCTTGTACCAATAAAAACAAAATGGTTCGTCATTGGCTACATCGTCATAGAGTTGTTTAGTGGTATAATCGGAACAAGCGATGGTATTGCTCACTTTGCTCATCTTGGTGGTGCTTTGTTTGGTTTGATTTTGGTTCTATTGTGGAAAAAGAAAAACTCTAACAGATACTAATGCATCAATATAAAAAAGGCGAATATAGAGACCAGTTCATTATTGCTTATCTAACTAACTTAGACGACACTAATACTACTATCCTTTGGGCAACACAGTTCTCTACTATGCTCAAAAAAGGTCTTATTCTCTTATTTGTTTGCGATAAGAAATACACAGATATTTCAATAGATAATGCACAAGATAAACTGAAACAAATAAACGACTCTATTTCTTTACCTTACATTCATTCTTATTGTGCAATAAATGGTAAGACAAAAGATATTATTCACAATGTTGGTGATTTACTTAATGGCGTGATGATTATTAGTCAAGTAGATTCTTCAAACAATTCTTCATCTAACCCTTTATCTATAAACAACATAACAAAAAACTTCTACACCTCTCGTCTTGCTTATTTTCTTTTCTCTACAAAATACTCTATAAAACCTTTTGATGATGTTATCCTTTCAATGAATGCTCTCAAAGAAGCAAAAGAAAAAGTGCTATGGGCTTCATACTTCGGACGTTTTGCCAACAGCAGAATAGTTATCTTCTATCATCGCTACAAAGACGTCTATCTTCAAAAACAACTTAATCTTAACATTGGTTTTGCTCGCAAGATGTTCCGCAAATTTAACATACAGACACTCAACGCTCACACTCTCTCACGAAAAGATTTAGACTCACAAGCAATGTCTTATGCCAAACAAAACTCTTCTTCCCTTTGCATTTTCCAGACAACAAAAAACAAAAGCATAATAGAACTTTTTACCGGTCTGCCTGAAAAGAAAGCAATGAAAAAACTACAATACTCCCCAATACTTTTCCTTAACCCAAGAGATGACCTTTTCATAATGTGCGAGTAGGTCGGTAACCACCGACAGGGATTATAGTCGGTAGCCACCGACAGGGATGCCACAACCGTGGCGGGGATTCTATCCTACGGAAGCGTGGTCGGTAACCACAACCGTGGCGGGGATGCCACAACCGTGGCGGGGAGTTTGTCCTAACGGAAGGCATGGAAGAACAAATATAATAGTTAAAATTAGAGATATTAAGGGCACTAAGGGCTTTTAAACAAAACAACAAAAATATGATAACAAATGCAATAGCAATATTAATAGTGATATATCTTGTGTATCGTCTTTCAACGTCTTTCATCATTCCAAAGATTCAGCAAAGACGATTAAACAACTTTAAAGACAAGTTCAAAAAAGAGAACCCTCACATCTTCAAAGATGAAAATACTGATGATGAAAACACTGATGATGATACTCCTAATGAAAAATAAATAATTATTATATTTTTTCTTTCAAGAACCTTGCTGTTGGACTTTTCTTATTCTTTACCAACTCTTCGGGCGTGCCTTCAAAGATTATCTTTCCGCCTTTCTTTCCTCCACCATATCCAAGTTCTATCAAATAGTCCGCTGTCTTTATTATGTCCATATGGTGCTCTATTATTAGCACAGAATGTCCCAATCTTATAAGTTCATCAAAACTATTATTCAACTTATTTATATCATCAAAATGAAGTCCTGTCGTTGGCTCATCAAAGATAAACAAGGTCTTATCCTGCGATGTGCCTTTTGAAAGAAAATATGCAAGTTTTATTCTTTGTGCCTCTCCACCAGAAACTGTTGATGAAGGTTGTCCCATCTGCAAATATCCTAAGCCTACCTTTTGAAGAGTGAGCAGTTTATTAGTTATCTTATCTGTAAGTGTTGTCTTATCTTGCGAAAACAAATCTACCGCCTCATCTATTGTCATATTTAATATATCGTAGATGTTCTTATCTTTATATTTCACCTCCAAAGCATCTTCTTTATAACGTTTGCCATTACATTCTTCACAAGGCAAGGTTACATCTGCCATAAACTGCATTGATATTGTTACCGTTCCTTCTCCTTTACATACTTCACATCGCCCACCTTCTACGTTAAATGAAAAAAATCCTGCACTATATCCTCTTGTCTTGGCTAATGGTTGTTCCGCAAAAAGATTACGTATATCATCAAAAGCACCAATATATGATACTGGATTACTACGACTACTCTTACCAATAGGGTTCTGATCTACCATCTCAACTCGTTTTATCAATGACAAAGAGCCTTTAAGTTCTGAACACTTTGGTATATAATCTATATTCGTTCCAAGATATGAACGCAACGCATTAAGAAAAACTCTGCTTACTATTGTTGTCTTCCCACTACCACTAACTCCACAAACAACAACTTTCATATTCAACGGAAGATGAAACTTTGCCCCTTGTATATTGTTCTCATATATGTTATCTATTTCAAGATATTCTTTACTCTTACGATGAAAATCTGGTAGATTAATAAATTTTTCATTTCTAAGATATTGTGCTGTTAGTGAATGTTTGTCTTTTATCAGTTCATCGTATGTTCCCTGAAAAACAACATTACCTCCATTCTTTCCTGCATATGGTCCTATATCTATTATATAATCTGCATTCTTTATTACTTCTTCATCATGCTCTACCACAATAACAGTGTTGCCTTCATCTCTAAGTTCTTTCAAAACATTTATCAACCTATCTGTATCAATACTATGCAACCCTATCGTTGGCTCATCTAATATATACATACTACCAATCAAAGGACTACCTATACTTGTTGCAAGAACTATTCTTTGACTCTCTCCTCCTGACAATGTTGATGATTGACGATTAAGTGTAAGGTATCCTAAACCTACTTCAAGCAAATAATTCAAACGACTCTTAATCTCTTTAATTATTCTTTCACTTGCCTTATTCTCATATTCATTAAGTTTAATATTCTCAAAGAATGGCAACAACTCATCAATAGGCATAAGAAGCAAATCAACAATGCTTTTATCATTAATCTTAACATAAGACACATCTTTTCTTAATCTTGTTCCATGGCAATCAGGACATATCGTTCTGCCTGTATATCTTGACAATAGAATACGAAACTGAATCTTATAACTCTCTTTCCTTACCATGGTAAAGAACTTATTTATCCCAACAACTTTCTCATCTCCATTCCAAAGAAAATCTTTTTGTTCTTGTGTTAATTCATTATATGGCTTATGAACAGGAAACTTGTTATATGCTTTTGCAATAAAATCATCTTTAAACTTCTTCAATATCTCACCACGCCAACAATTCACACAACCTTCAAAAACAGACAAATATGGTTTTGTTATCACAAGGTCTTCACTTATATCTTCTATCACTCCCAACCCTTTGCATCTATCACAAGCACCATATATATTATTAAATGAAAAGAAATTCTCCGATGGTTTAACAAACAACATACCATCTATTTCAAAACGATTAGAAAAACTATCTGTCTTTTCTTCACTCCAAACTACACAATCTCCATTACTTTCATTGAACGCCGTATGCACACTCTCACTCAATCTTAGATATGTTTGCTCATCATCTTGTTTAACAGTAAGCCTATCAACCAAAACAAACGTATTCTTATTTGCTTTCAATCCTTTCGTTTTCAAAGCATCTTCTATGTTTATCACCTTTGAATCTTTGAATAAGCGTGTGTATCCTATCTGCAAAAGAACATTCAATCTCTCTGTATATTTCTCATTCTCCGTCATAACAATAGGACAAAGAATATATACTTTCTTATCTTTATAATCTCTAAGAATACAATCTACAACATTAGATACTGAATCTCTTTTAACCTCTTTACCAGATATTGGAGAATATGTTCTTCCTATTTTAGTATATAATAGTTTCAAATATTCATATATTTCTGTTGTAGTTCCGACAGTACTTCTCGGATTACGATTCATTGTTCTTTGCTGAACTGCTATTGCAGGAGGAACACCAATAATACTATCCATCTCTGGTTTTTTCATTTTACCAAGAAACTGACGCGCATAAGAAGAAAGGCTTTCAACATATCTTCTTTGACCTTCTTCAAAAAGAGTATCAAAAGCCAGCGAACTCTTACCACTACCACTTACTCCTGTTATTACAATTAGTTTGTTTTGTGGAATAGAAAGGCTAATGTTCTTTAAATTATTTACCCTTACTCCTTTTAATATTATATTATTATCGTTGTTAGTCTTCATAGATGATTTTATCTCTTCTTATTTTTATTAACTCAAAACAAGAATATATTATTGTTTATTTTAATTATCTTTATTTTCAATACTACAAAGCAAATACATATTAGATTAAAACAAAACAATATATATAAGATAAAAATAAAACGAAGAAATAATTTTATTTGTTTTATTCTCTTATTTCACAACAGTGTTATTCTCTGGTTTAGATATTGATTCTCTCATATCTGTGTCGGCTTGTATGTTCTTCATACGATAATAATCCATTATGCCAAGATTACCACTGCGGAAGGCTTCTGCCATTGCAAGAGGTACTTGTGCTTCAGACTCTATCACTTTGGCTCTCATCTCTTGTGCTTTGGCTTTCATCTCTTGTTCTGCTGCTATTGCCATTGCACGTCTTTCCTCCGCCTTGGCTTGTGCTATGTTCTTATCAGCATTAGCTTGGTCCATCTGCAACTGTGCTCCTATATTCTTTCCTACATCTATATCTGCTATATCTATACTTAATATCTCAAAGGCTGTCCCTGTATCCAATCCTTTTGAAAGAACAAGTTTTGAAATAGAATCTGGATTTTCCAACACATAAGCATGGCTTTCTGCACTACCTATACTTGTAACAATACCTTCTCCAACACGGGCTAATACTGTTTCTTCTCCTGCTCCTCCTACAAGTTGATTAATACTTGCTCTAACGGTTACTCTTGCTTTGACAATTAGTTGAATACCATTTCTTGCTACTGCTGCAACAGAAGGCGTGTCTATAACTTTTGGATTAACTGACATCTGCACTGCTTCAAAAACATCTCTTCCTGCAAGGTCTATGGCTGTTGCTGCTTTAAAATCCAAATTAATGTTTGCTTTATCAGCAGAGATAAGGGCATTAACCACTCTTTGTACGTGTCCTCCTGCAAGATAATGTGCTTCCAAAAGGTCAGGAGAAAGATTTAATCCAGCCTTCTTTGAATTAATCATTGCATTAACAATAACTGCTGGTGGCACTTTTCTCCAACGCATAAACATTAATTGTAAAAGTGAAATCCTTACGCTATTAAGTACGCATTGAAACCAAAGATTTACCGGTACAAGGTAAAGAAACACAAAAAGTACTATTATACATAATACTACTAAAATGCTAATTGCTGTAATACTCATAATTTTTTTTATTTTTTTATTATTATTAACTTTTCACTATTCACTTACTTTCACTCTTATCTTATTACCTTCTACTTGTTCTACAACAAGAGTTGTATTGGGATCTACATAAGATGTTGAAGTAAAAACCTCTACTCTTTCATCATTTATCATTGCAATGCCCATTGGAGCAAGTCTTGTTATTGAAACACCTTTATCTCCAACTTTTATTTGATGCTTAACAACATTCATCTTACTTGTTATCTCTTCTTTTTGAGCAAAACGTTTCCATGTCTTTGACCTTAAAGAATAAATAAGCAATAACACACAAAGAATTAAATCAAACAATGATATACTTATTCCCCAATGAGCGCCATACTCAATAAACACTTGATATATACCATATATTGTTAATCCAAGTCCGCTTATACCACTTATTGTTGTGCCAGGAATAGCAACAAGTTCTAAAACTATTAACCCCATTCCTAATACAAGTAATATTATTATAAATACTAAATCCATCGTTTCTTTTTATTTTTGATTGTTTATTGTTTATTTTTCACTTTTAACTTATTTTAGCCTTCCGTTAGGATTAATCCCTGTCATTGGCTACCGACCACGGTTATGGCTTATCTAATTTCTACTTTAAGTTCTTTTTCTTCCAACTTCTCACACATAGGCAAAAGAGAATCAAAAGAACCATGTTTTACTGCACAAAGTCCTTTATAATGAATAATATTAGTACAAGTGATTGCTTGTTGCTGACTAAGTTTGCATATTGTGATAAGACAATCTATCACAAAATCAAAAGTATGGTAATCATCATTATATACAATAAGTTCATTACCCCCTTCTTCAACTGCATCTAAACAACCTACACCTTCTTCTTCACTTCTACTTTTATTATTATTCATAGTCTTTTTATATTTAATCCTATTTTACATTCTATTTGGAACATCTATCCCAAGCAAGTGCATAGCCTTCTTTATTACTTGACCAGAAAAATATGTTAAACAAATTCTTTCTATCATAACATCTTCATTTGTTTCTTTTAATATTGAATTGTCTTGATAGAAAGCATTAAACTGTTTAGCAAGCAAAAAAGCATAATTTGCTATCGTTGCCGGAGAATAATTTCTTCCTGCTTCTTTAATAACGTCAGCGAATGAATAAATAGTCTTTATTATATCCATTTCTTTATCATTTAACGTTATCTTTTCACTTATCTTTATTGTCTTTGCGTCAATATTCTTTTCTTGCATTGCTTTTCTAACAATAGAAGATATTCTTGCATACGTGTATTGAATAAAAGGTCCTGTATTTCCATTAAAATCTATACTCTCTGCTGGATTGAATAACATATTCTTTGTTGGATCAACTTTAAGAATAAAATATTTCAAAGCACCAAGAGAAAGTGTATTATATAGTTTATCTGCTTCTTGTTCAGGAAAATCATTCTTACCATGTTCAAGAGTCTGTGTTTTTGCTTGTTCATACATCTCTTGCATCAAATCATCTGCATCAACAACCGTTCCTTCTCTTGACTTCATCTTTCCGTTTGGCAATTCCACCATTCCATAAGAAAGATGATATATATTCTTTGCCCAATCAAATCCAAGTTTTTCTAAAACTTTTTTTAATACTTGAAAATGATAATTTTGTTCATTACCAACAACATAGATAAGATTATCTGAACCAAAATCATTATGACGCAAACATGCCGTACCAAGGTCTTGTGTCATATAAACACTTGTTCCATCTTTTCTCAATAAAAGTTTTTCATCAAGTCCTTCTTCTGTTAAATCTATCCAAACCGAACCATCTTCTTTTTTGAAAAACACTCCCTTTTCTAATCCTTCATTAACTAAATTCTTTCCAAGCAAATATGTGTTTGACTCATAATAAACCTTATCAAAATCTACTCCAAGACGATTGTATGTCTTATCAAATCCTTCATAAACCCAACCATTCATTGTTTGCCACAAATCCCTAACATCTTTATCTTTATTCTCCCATTTAACTAACATTTGCTGTGCTTGTTTCATTATTGGGACTTCTTGTTCTGCTATTTTTTCATCTACACCTTTATCTACAAGTTCTTTTACCTCTTTCTTATATTCTTTATCAAACAAAACATAATACTTTCCAACTAAATGGTCGCCTTTTTCATTATTTGTTTGTGGTGTTTCTCCATTTGCAAACATTTGCCATGCTATCATACTCTTACAAATATGAACTCCTCTATCATTAACAAGATTAACTTTCTTTACCGCATAACCATTTGCTTTCAATATCTCCGCAACAGACCAACCTAATAAATTGTTTCTTATATGTCCAAGATGCAATGGTTTGTTGGTATTTGGTGATGAGTACTCAATAACTATTGGTTTATCACTACATATTGCATGATAACCAAAAGTTTCATTGCTCTTATTCTTATTAAGAAATTCTATCCAAAAGTTTTTATCCAAAGAAAAATTCAAGAATCCTTTAATAACATTATAACTCGCTATATAAGGAATTTCTTTTACAACCTCTTCTCCTATTTCTTTTGCTAAATCTTCTGGTTTTTTCTTTGCTTGTTTTAGATATGGAAAAACAACTAATGTAAAATCTCCTTCAAATTCTTTCTTTGTTGAACTCAATACAATCTCTTTTTCTTCTGTATCTATATTATATAATGTAAATAAAGCTTTTTTAATTGCTCTTTGTAACAATTCTTCTATCATATCTTTCTATATTTTTGTTAGATTTTTGCAAAGATATAAAAAAAAGAGGACTGACAACTCAATCCTCTTCTGTTTTTTATTATTTTATAAATTATTTAACAGTTAATTTTTTTGTTACAACGCTATTGTTTGTATAAACCTTAACTATATATGTTCCTTGTTTTAGATTTGAAACATTTACATTTACTCCATTTGCATTAACTTTATTTGAATAAACGTTTTGTCCTAATGTATTGTACATTTCAATTTTATTTATTCTTGCTAATGATGAAACCATTACATTGTTTGTTGCTGGATTAGGATAGATTGTTGTAGAAACTGTTTCAACTTCATTTAATCCTAATTGACCTGTTGTAAAATGAACAGGGTTTGTGTATGTTCCTAATTGTTTATTGTGATTGTATGGTAAAACATATGCTACATATTCGCAATTAGTTGTTAATGCTGTTTGACTTCCAATTGTACCTTCTATTGCAGAATAATAATATTCAGGATCTGATTCACAATAAGCTTGTATAGAATCTATACTCAACATATTGCGAGCAGCTAATGTATCTTTTGGAGCAACCACAAAATAATAATATGCTGTTTGATCGTTAATCTCAACTTTTATTTTAGCTGTTGTTGTAGTAACATCGCTAACAGTTAAGTCTGCATGTGCTGTTCCTGTACCACCACCAATGTATGAAGTAATATTTTTCTTTACAAGAGTCATATCAGAACTTCCTATTGCTAAAACATATATTGTATAATCTGTTCCTGGATCTACCTTTGAAGCACGTGTTACTACTCCTGTTGTATCTTTTCCAATTCCATATTGAGAATGTACTAGTAACATTACAGAATCTTCTGGCATTGAATTAGCTGTTGCTAATTGTTCAATTAAACCTGCTGGTAATGAAGCTACAATATAATGAGAACAATCACTATTTGGAGTTACTGTATAACCTAATACTACTGCATCTGCTTGTGCATAATAAAAACTTGTATCATTTGTTATTGTTGCACCTGCTGCTTTTGTACCGTTACCTGATTTCAAAACAACATTATTTGTTGAATTTGAATGATTAAGTTTTAAACTTGCAATTTTTTCAATGTTAATCTTGTCATTGTTTTTTTGAACCATTTTGTTTCCAAGTGGCATCTGAGCAAATGCTCCTAATGTTAGTCCCATTGTTAGAACTAATAATGTTAATTTTTTCATTTTTCTTTTTTTCTTGATTTTTTTGTTATTTTATTTTTATTTAATATTTTTCTACTTCACAAGTTTGCAAAAATACCACTTCTTTATTAATCCAACAACGTTTTTTCCAAAAATCAATATATTTATTTCAAGTTAAAAACATTAACAACTTGAATTTAACACAATTGTATATCACAAAAAAAAATCTTCGTTTTTGCAATTTATTTTAAAGATTTAGCAAATTTTTATGAAGAAATAATTTTTTTTCTTAGCAATAAAAAAACAGTTATAAAAAAGTTTGTATTTTAAAAAATATTTTGTAGTTTTGCAAACGATTATAAGAAATTTACTAATAAAAGAAATGTAGGATAAAAAAGAGTTCTATATTCTATATTTCAAAATTAAAAACAATTTAGAACTCAAAACATTTTTTATGAAAAAAACATTACTTGCGCTTTCTTTAATTTTGTGCTTTGGCGTTGTTAATGCACAACAATTTGAAAGAAAGGCATTAAAACAAACAACAAACAGAACAGAAAATGGATTACAAAAAACAATCGTAAATCCAAATCATGTTCCAACTACATTTAAAGTAGTAAAAAGTTCAACAGACCCAATTCCTGACGGTTATGCAAGAGTTAGCTTAACTGCTGGTGATGTATGGGGCGATGGATCTGGTTACCAAATGTTATTAGATTCAACACACTCTCTTTATGGTACAGTTATTCCAACTCAAGGTGCATTAACAGCATCTGGAAATGTACCTGATTCTATTTATGCAAAATTTGCATATAAAATACCAACTAACGCTGATGGTGCATTAACTACAACAAACATTGTTGTTAATAATTCTGTATCAATAGATATTCCTGCAGGTACTTATGATTTCTGTATCACTAATCCAACTGCTGGAAGTAAAATGTGGATAGCATCAGGAACTTATGGAAGATATGATGATTTTGTTTTTGCTGCTGGTCAAACTTATGCTTTCTCTGTTGTTATTAATGAAACAACAGGAAATGACAATGCAACTTTAATGGCACAATACGATGCAAGCATAGCATATAATGAAACACAAACAAGTTATGGCTATCCTTCAATGGGAACATTAACAAATGCTGAAACAATCTCTACTGTTGTTAAAAACGTTGGACAAAACGAATTAACAAACATTACTGTACATTGTATTTTAAATAATGCAGAATTACCAACACAAACAATTGCAACATTAGCTTCTGGTGCTTCAAGCACAGTTAATTTCACTGCTGATATGTCTGCTTTTGGAGAATATTCATTTAGAGCTTATTTAACTTGTGCTCAAGATAATTCTCATTCTAACGATTCAACAGATGAAGCTGGAACATATAGTCTTCCTGCAACATCTATAACTTGGGATTTCAACAATTGCACTGATTATACTTTTCCAAATGATTGGAAATTAGTAAAGAATGATAATGGTGCTTTCTATACAACAGACAGCCCTATTTTTGCTACAAATGATGCTTGGGAAATTGTATCAGTAATGCAAGATTCAACAGATTTATCTGCTGCATCAGCTGCTGTTATGACAGATACTAATATCACTGCTGACAGATGGTTAATTTCTCCAGTTATTAATCTTGCTGGAACAAATTATTTAACATTTGCTTTTGGTGCTTTTGGTGGTTATCCAACATTAGATGTTTTAGTTTCTAACGGTTCAGATAATACTGCTGATTTCACATCACTTAAAACATGTCAAGGTGTTAGCGGATATCTTCTAACACAAGTTATTGATTTAAGTGCTCATACAGGAAATGTTCGTTTAGCTTTTCATAATAACAATTTAGCTAATGCTATTGCTACTATCGTTGATAATATCAAGGTTCGTGGTGGTGCTACAACTGGTTTAAATAATGTAAATGGAAATAGTGAAATATCTATCTATCCTAACCCTGCAACATCTAACTTCACAATTAACAATGCAAGAAATGCTAATGTTAAAGTTGTTGATATGATGGGTAGAGTTGTTTTAAGCCAAAAAGTTGCTAACAACAGTGAAATGATTTCAACTTCTAACCTTAACCAAGGTGTTTATGTTGTTGAAATAAATAACAATGGTAAAGTTTCTAATCAAAAACTTGTTATCAAATAATTTTAAATTATTGGTAATATAATATAAAAGGTATGTTCATTTGAGCATACCTTTTTATTTTTTGCAAAAAATATAATTAATATTTTGTAATTAAAAGAAAATATAATACATTTGCAAAAATTAAAAGAAATATAAATATAATATAAATATAAATATGAAAAGAATATTGATTCTAATTATTTTTGTTTTCTGTCTTGGATATGTTTATTCTCAACCATTAAACATTGTTGAAACTCAAACCAACAAATCTTTAACAGATACAATACCTAATGGCTATGCAAGAGTTTCTCTTATTGCAGGAGATTATTGGGAGAATAATAGTGGATATCAAATGTTATTAGATTCAACTCATTCTCAATATGATTTTTTATATAATTGCTATGGCTTCTTGTTTGATGTTTTCAATCCTGTGCCTCAATCTCATATAGATTCTGTTTATTCATTATTTCAATACAAAATACCAAAGAATGCAGACGCAAGTTTAAACCCAAATTATTTTGTAAGAGATAGTGCAAAAACAATAACTATTCCAGCAGGTCTTTATGATTATGCGATAGTTAATCCTGCCAATAATGGAACTCGTGTTGTTTTAGGTAAATATGGAATGCAAGATAATTTTTATTTTGAGAGTGGAAAACACTACATCTTTAAAGTGGATTTAAATATTTCAGAATATGGTCCAAATTATAATTCTGATAGCGTTAGACTTTTACCACAAAATGATATAAGCATAGATTATAATGTTACTTCTTCAAGTTTTGGATATCCAAGAATAAACACATTAACAAGTCATGAGCATATTTCTTTTGTGGTTGCTAATGAAGGTTGCAAAACTGCAAAAGATATTGATGTTCATTGTTTATTAAATGGTGGAGAACTTGTAATACAACATATTGATTCAATACCAGTTTTAAATAGAGCAGTGGTAACCTTTACTGCAAATATGTCAAGTTATGGTAAATATTTAATTCAAGGTTATATTAATTATCCATTAGATAGTGATTCTACGAATAATGCAACATACAAAGTATCTACTTGGTGTTTGCCTGCTCCTTCTATACGATGGGATTTTAACGATTGCACTAATAAAGAGTTTGCTGATAATTGGGTCTTATTAAAAAATGATAATGGACATTTTGCTGATTTTCCTCAAACAATATTTGACACAATATTTGTAAATAATAATGCGTGGGAAATAATGAAAAACTATTCTGATTCAACTGACCTTATGGCTGTATCCTCAGGATTTATGACAGACACAACAATTACTGCCGATAGATGGTTAATTACTCCAATAATCAATCTTAATGGAAACGATTATCTTGAATTTACCTTAGGCACAATTTATTCTTTATCTCCAACAATAGATGTTTTGGTTTCTAATGGTTCAACAGATACTTCTGATTTTGTTTTAGTAGATTCTTTTAAAGGTATATACAATTATTTAATACAAGAAATAAGTAGTTTATCAAACTTTACAGGCAATTGTCGTATTGCTTTTCGTAATAGAAATAGAAAATCTTTAATGATGATAATTGATAATATATTTATTCATGGAAATGCCTCTGTTGGAATAAAAAATATTCAAAAAGAAAATATTTCTCTCTACCCTAACCCAACAAATAATCAATTCACAATAACTAATGCAATAAATTCTAATTTAAAAATTGTTGATATGGTTGGTAGAGTAGTTTTTAATGATATTGTAAAAAGTAATAATCAAACTATTAGTGTTAAAAATCTTAACAAAGGTATTTATGTTGTTGAGATTAATAATAAAGGAAAAATATCTAATCAAAAACTCATAATAAAATAAAAAAAACTAACAACAATGATTAATAAAGAATTAATAGAGAAAGCATTTGAAGATAGGTCTTTACTTAATGATGAACAAGTACAACAAGCAATAAAACAAACTATTGCCTCATTGGATAAAGGTGAGATAAGAGTATGCGAAAAAAATGGCGACACTTGGCAAACTAATCAATGGATAAAGAAAGCAATCATATTATATTTTCCTATCTGCAACACAAAAACGATGAAACTTAACGACTTTGAGTTTGCAGATAAGATAGACACAAAAAAAGATTATCTTAATCAAGGAGTACGTTGTGTTCCATTAGCCATTGCAAGATATGGTTCTTTTTTAGCAAAAGGTGTAATAATGATGCCTTCCTATGTTAATATTGGAGCATATGTTGATAGTGGAACAATGGTTGATACCTGGGCAACGGTAGGTTCTTGTGCTCAAATAGGAAAGAATGTTCATCTTGCAGGAGGTGTTGGTATTGGTGGAGTATTAGAACCTGTTGGAGCAAATCCTGTAATAATTGAAGACCATTGTTTTATTGGTTCAAGATGTATTGTTGTTGAAGGAGTGCGTGTATGTGAAGGTAGTGTGCTTGGAGCAAATACCGTAATAACACAATCCACTAAGATAATAGATGTAAGTGCTGATGAGCCAAAATATTATAAAGCCTTTGTACCAAAAAATTCTGTTGTAATACCAGGAAGTTACACAAAACATTTTTCTTGTGGGGATTTCAATATGAATTGTGCTTTGATAATAGGGCAAAGAAAAGATAGTACAGACAAAAAGACTTCATTAAATCAAGCCCTTAGAGAATTCAACGTTGATATTTAAATTCTATTAAAATAGAATAAAATAACTATTTGTTTATGTTTTATGCTTTTCTTTCTTTGCTGCTGGAAAAAGAATATTGTTTAATATTAAACGATACCCAGCACTTGAAGGATAAAGATTAAGGTCTGTTGGAGGGTCGCCTACAAAATGTTGATAATCTTCTGGGTCGTGCCCACCAAGAAATGTCCATGTACCTTTGCCATACTCTCCATGAATATATCTTGCTTCGTTTAATGATTTGTTTTCCCCAAGAATAACAACATTACTCTTTATTAGTTTTTCATTAAAAGCTGTTGTTTGCCCAAGAAAACCTTTAACAATCTTTGTGTGATCTTGTGTTAGCATAGTAGGTATCCAATCCCACTTAGCAGAAAAATCAAAAAGAACAAAAACATCATTCTTCTCATTAACAACTTTTTGTCTTTCTTGTGTAACATCAATATCTGATATGCGATAATGATAAGGATTGGTTTCAAGAGTAAAATCTTTGAAAGCAAAACAATTATTGTAATTAAGTTTGCTTTGACAATTTGGGTCAATTGCATCTCCATCAAACATTTGGGCACATATATCTACACCATCAGCAGATAAAGCAATATCAAAAGAGTCTGTTGCTGAACACATAGCAAACATAAAACCTCCCCCAACAACGAAATCTCTTATCTTTTCTGCAACTGCAAGTTTTTCTTGTGATACTTTCTTAAATCCATACTTCTTTGCTAACGATTCTTGAAAAGCAACTTCATCTCTATACCATGCAACAGAAGAATAATTTGCCCAAAACTTACCATATTGTCCTGTAAAATCCTCATGATGAAGATGTAGCCAATCATATTTTGGTAACAATCCATTAAGAACTTCATCATCATAAACAATATCATAAGGTATTTCTGCATAAGTAAGTACAAGTGTTACAGCATCGTCCCATGGTCTTTTGTTTTTAGGAGAATAGACTGCAATCTTTGGTGCTTTTTGTAATTTAACAACATCCATATTAACCTCTGGATCTGCTATCTCACTAATTATGCCATTCATCTGTGCGTCAGATACCATTTCATAACTCACTCCTCTCAACTTGCAAAGTCTAACTATATCTTCACTCTCTTTGATTGAGAAACTTCCTCCTCTATAATTCAAAAGCCAATCAACATCATAATCTTCTTGTAGTGCTTTATATGCTATTCCATAAGCTTTTAAATGATTTTTTTGACTTTCATCCATTGGTATAAGAACAAAAGAAGCCCAACTATTGAAAGATAGAAGCATGATAAAACAACAAAATATCAATATTTTATTCAAATGCGTTTCCATTGTCAAAATCTGTTGGTTCTTGTGGTGTATTTAATGAACTATTCATACTTGAAGATAAGGTTACGACTCCATTTGCTTCATCAAAACTTGCATTTGCTGGCAAAATAGATGACGCAATACCAAGAGTTTGATTAATATTATAGAACTTAACATAATTACTCATAAAGCCTAAACGTGATTTACTCAACGCCCCAGAACGATTCTTTGCCACATTAATATATGCTATACCTTGTGTTGAACCATATTCATCATCTACTATATTATAATATTCTGGTCTATGAATGAACATAACAATATCTGCATCTTGTTCTATTGCTCCACTCTCTCTAAGGTCTGAAAGTACTGGCTCTTTACTACCACCTCTTTTTTCCACTTCACGAGAAAGCTGACTCATAGCAAGGATTGGAATACCTAATTCCTTACTTAATCCTTTTAATTGACGAGAAATAAAACTTATCTCCTGCTCACGATTATCATTTCTTTTTGCTTCCCCTCCACTCATCAATTGAAGATAATCAATAAACACCATTTGTATATCATACTTCTGCTTCATTCTCCTGCATTTTGCTCTAAGTTCAAAAATACTTAACCCTGGATTATCATCAATATACAAAGGACTTTCACCAAGACCACGTGTTTTTTCTTTAATTCTTTCAAGTTCTTCCATACTTAAAGCATCTCCTCTTTTAAGTTTATCTCCCTGAATCTCTGTTTCAGAAGATATAAGTCTCATCATAAGTTCTGATGCTGTCATTTCTAACGAAAAGAATGCAACAGGTTTATGAAAATCAACAGCCATATTTCTTGCCATCGACATAGCAAACGCTGTCTTTCCCATTGCTGGACGTGCTGCTAAGATTATTAAAGTTCCTTTTTGAAAACCACCAACATTTCTATCCAACTCAACAAAACCTGTCTCCAAACCTGTTGTCTTTATATCAGAATTTTGCAAAGTCTCTATTTCTTTTATAGAATCAAAAAGCAATGACTGCATATTATGTGAATCAGAATTGAAGTTCTGTTCATTAATATCCAAAAACCTACTCTCTGTTTTATCTAAAAGTTCAACAACATCTGTCGTTTCATCATATGCTTCTTTTAATGTCTCGGTAGAAACTCTAATAAGTTCTCTTTGTATATATTTTTCTGTTAAAAGTCTTACATAATATTCTACATGAGCGGCAGATGTTACCCTACTTGTAAGAGTTGCTATCTTATATGTTCCTCCTACTTCATCTAATTTGCCAAGTTTTTTTAATTTCTCTGTAACCGAAATAACATCTATTGGACTTCCCTCTCTAAAAAGAATAAGTATTGCGTTAAATATTTCTTGATTATCTAACTTATAAAAATATTCTGGCTTTATTGTATCTATTGTATTTGTTACTGCATCTTGATCTAAAAGCAAAGCACCAAGAACACTCTCTTCTACCTCTACTATCTGTGGTGGCACTTGATTATTATTCAGAGAAAATGCTTGCTCAAACGACATTCTCTTCTTTTGAAAACGATTTGTTTGCTGTGTATCCATTATTTATTGTTTTTTTTTATTCTATAACCCAATGTCCATTCTATATAATCTGCTATATGTAGTTTGTATGCTCTCAATGCTACTTGGCAAAAATAATTTTCATTTATTTGTTGCCGTAATCCTATACGTTGATAATATTTTGGCGACTCCGTATTTTCTTCATCTATCTTTAAATATACTCCCGGCTCTAAAAGTATTGAAAGTTTATTGATTTTATATTCATAAGCAAGAAATGTACTTATTGTTGTTTTACCCCAAGATGTCAATTCGTTTTTATAACCAGAATAATGTGATTTATCTGATGTGTATCCAATAGAACTATTGTATGATAAATCAACTCCAAGTCCCAAACTATATTTATAACTCAATTCTCTCATTAATCTACCTTGTATTCCATAAACAAAATATGATTTTCTCGCTGTATCTTTTATTTCATTGCTATTATTATCTGGCGTATATTTAAAAGTTTTATAAACAGAGTGCCAACCACCATAAACAGAAATAATATTTTCCCATTGTGGTTGAAAATTCAAACTATCCATTGCTTGCTTAAATACTATCTTTTGTGGATTATATGAAAGACCTATTCTTGGCGAAATAACATTAATACCTTTGTTGGGCTTAACTATTGCCCCGTTTGAAAAATGTGTGTATGAAACACCTGCAAAAACTTGAAAATTATCATTTAATCTATAATAACCATCAAGCCCTGCATCAATATAACAGTTGATTGGATTAGAAATAGCAACATTAAGATTATTTTCTTTTGAATATCCATTCCACCAAAATGAAAGACCAAGAGCAAGATTAGTTTTTAATGCAAAACGTTCTGTCTTTAATGGAGAAAAACCTATAAATCCGTATAAGGCAAAAGGATTATTCAAATTCTTACTATAATTAAACCTACCATAATAACCTCCAACACCATACGTGAATTCATTATATAGATGATGCCATGCTTTTGTTCCATCAACCTGCTTTGCTATCCT
>JAKVOZ010000009.1 GCA_022482545.1 Bacteroidales bacterium | reverse complement strand
TTTAATTGAAATCTTACATTTTCCCATTTATATCTTTCTACTTTAACTATTCTACGTGCATTAGTTGATATTTTAATTGAGACAGAAATTTCATCTTCATCTAAATTTTCTATTATCCCAATTAAACCATTATAAAAACCCTTGCCATTTTTAATAAACATAACTTGAGAACCTTTCTTCAATTCTATATAAGAAACTTTCTCTTTTGTTGGATACATATTTATAGGGAATTCGCCATCTATTATAGCTTCATATTTCTTTTTGTTACCTTCTAATTTTTCTAATTTAGAATTATTGTAATCATTTGCAGTAACGTTTTTTGTTGTTATTATAATATAGTCATTATTGCTATACGTATCAAAATTTGGATTATATTTTGAATTTATTTTATCTAAAACATCTGTATCCACATTTCCAAATCTTACATTGTTTAAAAGATTAATGAACTTCTCATCAGTTTGTCTGTATATTTTTTGCAATTCAATTGAAATAAAATTTTTATTTGCAATGAATTGCTCCATTACCTTAGCATTAAAGAAAAATTTGTCTTTATAAAACATTTTTATTATACCAGCAGAACCGTCATCATTTGTCATTACAGGTGTCAACTGAAAAACATCACCTATTAATAATAATTGCACTCCACCAAACGGTTTTTTATTACCTCTATATGATCTTAAAATTAAATCTATTAAATCAATTACATTACAAGGTACCATAGATATCTCATCTATAATTATTAAATCTAATTCTTTTAATAAATTCCATCCATTTTCATTTATCTTACAATAATTAAATATATTATCAAAAGGTTTATCTGGAATTGGTTTTTTAGGAACATATAAAGTATTCTGATCAATATGGAAGAAAGAATGTATTGTTTGTCCATTAGCATTAACTGCAGCTACACCTGTTGGTGCGAGAGTAACATACTTTTTTCCCATCTTTTTACATTCTCTTGTTAAATACTTTAATAATGTAGTTTTCCCTGTACCTGCTTTTCCTGTTAGATATATGACATTATTTTTGTTCTCAGTTTCTAATATAAGATTAGCAGCATTCCAAAAATCTTTATTGCTTGGATCTAACTTTATTCCGTATAAAGGATCATTTTCTAATTCTATATCGGAAGTAGCATCGCCAATAATATTAGATTTGTCAATATCTTTTTTTTCTTCTAATAAAATGTTTTTATTCATTTTAATCAATTTTTTGCAAATATATGAAATAATTTATTGTCTATTGGAATTATAATAATATATTTTTATTGTTCTAAGTAATCGTCAATGATTTCAATGATTTCTTTACCGTAAGTTGTTATGGTTTTCTTTCCCATACCTTTTATAGTTAAAAAATCTTTCTTTAATCTTGGTCGTGTGTTTGCTATACCAATAAGTGCTGATTGATGTATAATGCAATATGCTGGCAAATTGCTTTCTTTTGCTTTCTCACTACGCCATCTCTTCAAAATATCAAAGAGTTCTTTATCTATAATATCATCATTTGTAAGAGTTTTCTTATTTTTATTAATTTTTGCCTTTATTGATGTTAATTCTAACTTACTACCTTGTGCTATTATATCATTTTTATACGAGAGAAAATCCTTAACATTAAATTTATCTTTATCAAAATATGAAAGGAGTCTATACTTTATTTCTTTTTCAAGCGAAAGATTAACAATAATTTCTCTCATTTTATCATTATCTTGCTCATCATCAAGTTCTAAATCCAAAAGAAGCATAATGAGTTCATTTAAATCTTCTATCTTTTCAATAAAGTACTTCTTTGCTCCTTCTACTTTTAATAAAAGAGTGTTTTTCTTTGTTTGTTTTTCTATATTCTTACTTAATAATGTTGATATAAAATGTTGAAACTTTTTATCTACACTATCAATATCATTCTTATAGTTTTCTATTTGAGTGTTAATTGTTTGTGATGTTTTCTTATAGTTTTTAATTATCGCAGAATGATTAAGTTTAAATAACTGATTTATTTGTATTGTCATTTCAGTAAAATCAAAAATAGATGCAATATTATCAAAAAAACAATCAACCTCATCATCTAACAATGTTTTTTCATTTGGTTGGCTAATCAATTGACTAATTGTAAAATCTTTAACTTTATTATCTAATATAATAGATGAAGTAGAAAACTTCTCTGTTAATATCATTCCTTCCAAACTTCTACATCTTGAAAGAGCAACATAAACTTGTCCATGAGAAAAAGCATAATTAGAATTGATTATTGCTTTATCAAACGTAAGTCCTTGTGCTTTATGAATAGTAACTGCCCAAGCAAGACGTAAAGGAAACTGAATGAACTCTCCTACAACATCTTGCGATACTTTCTTAGTCTCTTTGTTTATCTCATATTTTATATTTTCCCATGCGTATCTATCAACAAATATATCTTGCTCATCATCTTCACACCTCACACTCACATAATCATCTGCCAACTCTACAACCTTGCCTATCTTACCATTATAATATCTGCGTTTGTCATTATTTTCTTTTGAAGAATAATCATTTTTCAAAAACATAACCTGACACCCTTCTTTCAATGTTAATTCAAAATCATTTGGATACATAGATTCTGGAAATTCATCATTAACTTCTGCTTGATATGTTTTCTCTTTCGTATCCAAAGACTCTAATTTCTTTTCATTTATACTGTTTGCCTGATAGTTATGAGTGCAAAGAACAATATGATTTTCAGGAATATCATCAAGAATATTTGGTATATATCTTTTATTTAATTCTTCTATTGTTTCTCTTGTTATTTTATTATCTCTAACTTGATTAAGAATATCAACAAAACGCTTATCTTGCTGACGATAAACTTTTGTTAATGTAATCGTTACATACTTTGACTGATTTAAAGCAATAGATGAAAAAAAATAAAGATTATTATAATATTCTTTAAGCATATCTTGTTCTTCATCGTTCGCTATTGGAGGCAATTGATTCAAATCTCCTATCATAAGTAGTTGAACTCCACCAAAAGGTTTATTTATTCCACCACTGCGAAAGTGTCTAAGAAGATAATCAATCTCATCAAGAATATCACATCTAACCATTGAAATCTCATCAATAACAATAAGATCAAGACTACGAATAAGATTAATCTTTTGCTTTGAAAATTTTCTTGTATTTGGTGTTGTATTTGGAAGGTAAAGATTAAATGGTAGTTGAAAAAATGAATGAATAGTTACTCCTCCTGCTTGTAATGCTGCAACACCTGTTGGCGCAAGGATAACAAAACGCTTACTTATCTTATCTTTTAATGAACGCAAGAATGTTGTTTTGCCTGTGCCTGCCTTACCTGTAAGAAATATATTAACATTTGTTTGCTCTATATACTTTAATGCTAATTCTATTGGAGTGATATCCATATTTTTTCTTCTATTGTAAAAGAAAAGCAAGCCATTTTTAACAACTTGCTTTTCAATCATTTGTAACTGTTTAATTTTTTCTTCGTTTTTTGCAATTATTTTGCAGATTTAGCAAAATATTACGAAGAGTTATTGTTTTATTTTCTTGATATTACTTTTTTAGTTGCTTTTATGATATTTTCAGATGTTAATTCGTATTTAACCATTAATTCATCTGGTGTTCCACTTTCTCCAAATTTATCATCAATACCAACATATTCCATAGGTGCAGGATTATTTCTTACAAGCAATTGTGCTATACTATCACCAAGTCCACCATTATATTGATGTTCTTCACAAGAAACCACACATTTTGTTTTTCCAACTGATTTTAATATAGCCTCATTGTCTAATGGTTTAATTGTATGTATATTGATAACCTCAGCCTTTATTCCTTGTTTTTCTAATTCTTCTGCTGCTTTCAATGCAGGATAAACCAAATGACCTGTTGCAAAAATTGATACATCTTTTCCTTCATTTAAAACTATTGCCTTGCCTATCTCAAAAGGCATATCTTCTGGAATAAATGTTGGAACCTTTGGACGACCATAACGAAGATAAACAGGACCTTTATATCTTGCTGCTGCTATTGTTGCTTGCTTTGTTTGATTGTGATCACATGGATTAATAACAACCATATTTGGTAACATCTTCATAAGACCTATATCTTCCAATATTTGATGCGTTGCTCCATCTTCTCCAAGCGTTATACCTGCATGAGAACCTGCTATCTTAACATTGGTATCTGAATAAGCAACACTTTGACGTATTTGATCATATACTCTACCTGTTGAAAAAGCAGCAAAACTACCAACAAAAGGTACTTTACCACTTAATGCCATACCAGATGCTATACTAATCATATTTGCTTCTGCTATTCCACATTCAATAAAACGATTGGGAAATTCTTTTTTAAATAAATCCATTCTAACACTTGGTGTTAAATCTGCACAAAGTGCTACAACATTTTCATTTTCTTTTCCTGCTTCTACAAGTCCTTCTCCAAAGCCTGAACGTGTATCTTGATTGCCAAGTACTTTATATTCTTTCATATCTATTTTTTATTTATTTCTTTACTGTTAAACTAACATTAGTTATTTGATTTGATTCTATTTTAAATTCTTTTATTATAGTATCTGTTGTTTTTGTTGAAGATTTATCCTTTACTACCACCATATATTCCCCTGGCATAAGGTCAATATTTTCTTTTGATACATCATCATCAAGATTCATCACCCATTTTGTTTCTTCTTTATCTCTAACAAAGATGCTTCCCGTTGTATTTATTGAGCCTTTATCCAAACGAAGATTACCACTTTCTGGTATTTCTATTGTTGTTGTTGAACTTTGTCCTATCTCTACATTTTCAATATTCAATCTTGGCAAAGTTAATACTTCTAAATCATATTTGCCAACAAGATATTTTTCTTTTTTATTTAAATCTTGTATGTTTATTGTTTGATTATCTCCCGCCTTACGAACAATTACTGAATAGTTTTTTAGAGTAGATGTTTTTGTTGGCGTGTATTTTATTATCATACTTCCTTGTGGCGTTTTTATTGGTACTATTGTATGACGCCCAGGATTAATAGAAATATTCTCAACTTTAACTGGTGGTATTGTATGTGCTATAATATCATATTTAACAAGAGGATCTATTGAAAGAGTATCAGATAGTCCTTTCTTATTAAATGTATGTATCATGGTATATTTAAGTTTCTTACTTTTAGTATCATAAAAAGTCATTGGAATGTTTGTCTCTGTTGTCTCCATATATGAATCTAATAGATTAATTTGAATTGTTGTGTTATGAAGAACTTGTTTGATTATATCATTCATAACTTTTGAAAACTCTATCTCATTCGTTGCCTCATAATAAAAACCACAATCTTCATAATTATTTCTCATTCCTTTACTTATTCCAATAACAAAAGGTTTTATAAATGCTCCTTCTTGTTGTAGTTGCTTTGAAACATTAACAATATTGCCATCACATTTATCAATATTATCAACAATCATCACAACAATATTTCTACAATGTCTATCCTTTGGAAAATCTTCTTTTGCTTTTTCTAATGATTTGGCAACAGAAGAAGTACCTTTTGGAACAAGAGCTTTAAGTTTTGCTTTTATTGCATCAGAATTTAATCTATAAAACGGTACCAAAAGATGTGTATCTTCACAATCTTGATTATTATATTCTTTTTCATTTCCAAAAACCCTTAATGCTACCTCTATTCCTTCCTCATTTGCCAACGTATCAACGATGTTACTAACAATGGCTTGCGTTATTTTTATTTTAGTATCGCTTTGCCATTTCTCATACATATTATATGAACAATCAACAATGAAAAGTACTCTCGTTTTCTCTAAATTGTCTTGTCGTGTTACCTTTACTCCCTTAACTTGTGAGTACATTGAGAAAGATAAACAAATAAAAACAATTATTAAAACATATTTTGCTTTTGAAAATAAAGACATATAATTAATCATTTATTAATAATCACCCAAAGTTTCTTTTAATTGACTAAGTGCTTGTTGTGTTTGTTCATCATTTGGTGCCTTACCATGCCAAGCATTATTGTCTTGCATAAAATCTACTCCAAAGCCCATATATGTTTTCATTAAAACCATAACAGGTTTGCCTTTAAAACATTTATTTTTTGCTTGTTTCAATCCATTTAATAGACTGTTCATATCATTACCATCACATTCTACAACGTCCCAATTAAATGCAAGAAATTTTGCTTTTAAATCTCTTGAAGAACAAACATCATCTGTTCTACCATCAATCTGTACTCCATTGTAATCTATTATAGAAATAAGATTATCAACTTTATTACTTGCTGCGAACATTGCTGCCTCCCATATCTGACCTTCTTCTATTTCTCCATCTCCATGTAATGAAAAAACAATCTTCTTATCATTATTCATTTTTTTAGTAAGTGCTGCTCCTACTGCCACACTCATTCCTTGTCCCAAACTACCACTTGCTGCTCTAACTCCTGGCAAATTGCTATGAAAAGAAGGATGTCCTTGCAAACGTGTTCCTAATTTTCTAAATGTACCAAGTTCTTTAATTGGAAAATATCCTCTTCTTGAAAGAACACTATACCATACAGGAGAAATATGTCCTATACTTAAAAAGAACATATCTTCATTTGTGCCTTCTCTTGTATAATTCTTTGGGTCAATATCCATAACCTCAAAATATAATGCACTCATAAGATTTGCACAATCCATACTTCCTCCTGGGTGTCCTGATTGTGCTCCATTTACCATTCGTATTATATCTCTTCTTACTTGAAGTGATATATCTTCTAATTCTTTTATATTAGCCATTTCTTTAAATCTTTAACTACTATTTAACTTTTTGCAAAGATACTGCTTTTATAAAAAACAATATCAATAAAATCATAAAAATAAAAAATCAATTTATTTTAATAGGTTAATAAATACATTTTTGCTTGTTTTAATCTCAACAAAATGGATTAAAGAACTATTTTATTGTCTTTTGAATCCATTTAAATAGTTCTTTAATCCATTTTAGCGGAATAGCAATCCATTTTATTTAATCTTAAAACTTATACTGCAATCTAACATTAAACAAATTATCTTTCAAATCTGTATTATATTTTGCTATTTGATTTGTTTTCTCATTAACGTTTATATCATAGAAACATCCAAGACGCAAATATTTATTAATATCCCATTTCAATCCAAAACCATAATTTTGATAATATAAGTCTGTTGAATTGTTTATTTCATTTTTTGACAACTCTGTGTTATTGTCAAGATAATGATAACGCAAAACAACATACAAAGGAAGAGAATATACTTGCTGAATTAAATAAACATAAAAACTCTCAAACTTTCTATTATAATTAAATTTATCTGTATATTCATTATCATTTGGCGACGATATATTATCAACTTTTGAAGGTTGTTTGCCAAAGATATACTCCGTTCTAACATTTGTTGTTCCTATGTTTGTTTGCCATAACAATTGTGCATCAAAACCTACATATTGGCGAGTATTTCTTTGATTTGCCGTTACTTGTTTTGCTTGCCAAGAATTGTTTCTTACTTGAAAGACCGTATCATCAATATTATTTACTCCGCCTTGATACAATGATGTTCCAATACCAAAAGATAATTTTTCAAATGAATGATTATATTTCAAATGAGCAAGAAAATTCATCTTTCCATCATTATCCTTATGAATACAATTACCAGAAACCAATCCCATATCTAATTTTAAACCATTGAAAAACGTATTTTTTGGAGCCTTTAATGTAAGTTTTATTCCCAAATCTCTTTCATCTGGAAAAAACTTTTGTGTTGTCGTTGTCTTTTCCAAACTTTCTATTTGAGCAGAAGCATATTCCACTTCATCACCAAACCATGGTATCATAAGACCTGATTGAATACTTAACCATGAAAGAGGCTCTACTTGCAAATATGCTGTCTTTGCTTTTACTCCATCTTCGCTCACATCAACTTCAAACACACCCTTAACCATCTTTTCATTGTATTGAAGTTTCAATCTACTTCTTCTTATTCCATAACGAACGAAATAATCATTATCCTTTCCATCTCTATCATCTAAATATGATGTTTTAGACCCTGTTTTTGTTTTTCCATCTTTTTGAGAAACCTCCATTTGAGTTTGAATGTAGCCTGATAGTTTTATTTTATTCAATATATTTATGCTATCTTTTGCATTCTTTGTCTGTGAATATGATTCAATTGAAAAAGCACATACACATAAAATACATATTGTTAAAAATCTTACTTTCATTTCTTTTATTTACTTCTTCTTTTTTTTATTTATATAAATTTTATTAATTAATTATGTTTCTTTTTTACTTATTTTTCTTTCTTGATTGTTCTTTCACTAACTCTTCGTTTTTTGCAAATATTTCAAAGAGTTAGCAAAAAATTACAGCGTTTTTTTGCAACCCTTTTTAACTTCTTATAAAATAATGTTTTATACTGGATCCACATCTATGTTTATTCTCACATTTTTATGATTTTTTTCGGCAGAAAATTCTTCATTCATCTCTCTTATCTTTACTTTAACCTTGCTATAAGAAAGTTGTTTTTCTATTTTAAGCCAAATCTCTTGATTATAAAGGTTTTTCAATCTTGCTATTGTTGGTTCTTGTGGTCCAAAAAGGCGAAAACCAAATATTTGTCTTAACCTTATCGCATAATCTTTGGCATATTCATAAAGTTCTTCTCTATTTTTATGTTGGAGAGTTATCTTTATCATACGGCAAAAAGGTGGAAAATTCAAAAGTTTTCTCTCCACAATTTGACTATCATACATTCCTTCATAATTATGCTCACTCACATCACGGATTGCTTGATGATATGGAGAAAATGTTTGAATAATCACCTTGCCTTTTGTATTTTTTCTGCCAGCACGACCACTAACCTGAGTGAGGATTTGAAAAACTCTCTCATAAGAACGAAAATCTGGATAGTGAAGCATAGAATCTACGTCCAAAACACCAACAAGTCCAACATTTTCAAAATCTAATCCTTTGGTAACTATTTGCGTCCCTGTCAAAATATCAATCTTGCCAGTTGAAAAGTCTTCTATTATTTTTGTATATGCATCTTTTGTTCTTGTTGTATCCAAATCCATTCTTTCAACATTCGCTTTTGGAAAATACATTCTTATCTCCTCTTCTATTCTTTCAGTACCTATGCCAACATTTTTTAGACTATGCGAATGGCAATCAGGACACGAAGAAATAACATCAGTATGATAACCACAATAATGACAATTCAAACTCCTTGTTTGTTTATGTAAAACTAGCGAAACATCACAATTAGGACATTTTGGTACGTATCCACATATATTACACGTTAAATGAGGAGCATAACCTCTACGATTTTGAAAAATAATTATTTGTTTCTTATCTTTCAAACATTCTATCATATTATCATAAAGAAGTTTAGAAAAAATACCATAAAGTTCCCCATATTTATAACAATCTTTCATATCAGCAATTTGAATTTCTGGTAATGGAAGTTTATGATATTGATGTTTAAGAGTTAGAAGTTGATAAATATTTTGTTGTGCTAAATAATAGGATTCAATATTTGGTGTTGCCGAAGCAAGTATTGTCTTAGCAGAAAACATTTTGGCAAGATACAAAGCACAATCTCTGCCATTATAATGTGGCACTGGCTCATTTTGTTTGAAAGATGTGTCATGTTCTTCATCAATAACAACCATCTTTAAATCTACAAATGGTAAAAACACTGCACTTCTTGACCCTAATATGATATTAAACCTTTCGTTTTGTTTATCTGTTTTTACTCTATTCCAAACTTCCGCTCTTTCCATTGTAGAAAACTTAGAATTATAAACACCTATTGTGTTACCAAAATATTGTTGCAAACGAGTTATTAGTTGTGTTGTTATCGCTATTTCTGGTATAAGATACAACACTTGTCCTTTTTCTTTAATTATTTTTTCAATAAGTTTAATATAAATCTCAGTTTTTCCACTTCCTGTAACACCATAAATAAGCGAAACAGGTTTTTCATTCCAATGATTAATTATTTCATTGTATGCTATTGTCTGTTCTTCGTTCAAAACTATTGAACTAACTTCTTGTGTCTTTTCTCTATTTTCTAAACGCGAAACAATCTTAGACTCTTTGCGTAATATATCCTTATGTAATAATGTTGTTAGTGATGATAGTGAACATCTTTTACTTAATAGTTCTGTCTTTGTTATGCTATCTCTATCTTTTATCAATGACAAATAAAGCAAAAGTGTATTACGTTGTGAAGCAAAGACTGCTTTTTTATCAAATTCTTCAAACAATGCTTTTAATTCACTTTCATCTTCCTTATATTTTGGATTTAAAATAATGTATGTCTCTTTTTTAGGTGTATATTTTGAATACAATTCTTCATCTGTAACCAAAACATCTTTTTTTATCATTGAAGATATTATTGGTAAAATATTTTTCTGTTCATACTTTGCTTCCAATTCTTCAATATTTATCTTGGTTTTATTTAATACTAAATCCAAAATATCTTTTTCTGTATCATCAAGATTGGTAATATCAGAAGAAAAGTATGGACTTATTTCAACAACTGTTTCACTTTTCAATCTAAAAGCAGAAGGTAAGGCGGCAGTAAGAACATCGCCAACATAAGCAATATAATATTCTGCTATCCATTTAAAGAAATCTATTTGTTTTTGTGTTACTGTCTTTTCTTTTTCAATAATGGCAATAACATACTTAATGTTTTTAACTTTTGGAGCAACATCTGTAATATTTACAACAATACCTGAATAAATCTTTTTACTACCAAACTGCACTGCAACCCTTTGTCCTATTGCTATATCTTCATTCATCTCTTGTGGAAGACGATAACAATATGAATAAGGCAAATGCAAAGTTAATATAACATCAACAAAAAGTATGGAATCCTTACTGTACATATAAAAAAGATATTATTCTTTACTATAAATTAATATCGGTCTATCTCCATTGTATAAGTAAAGATCTTCTTCAATGATTTTATAAGAAGTTATTTTAGTTAAATTATCTAAATATATTCTTTCATTAGTTATTGTTTCTTCCGGACAAGCCATTTTTGTTGTTCCAATATCTCTAAAATATAATCTATTCTTTTTTCGTATAACTTTACCAACATAAGCATTACAACCACTCGTTCCACTTGCATATTCATTCTCTGATGTTATGACAAGCGTTATCTTTTCGCTCGGCATATCATATTTAATCTTTTTGTTGTTTAATCGTTGCAACACCCAAACTTTATTATATATTGCAGTGTCATTTTTTTTCGCCGTAATATTTTCTTCATTCTTGCTTTGACAAAAAGATAACGAAGAAATAATTGAAAAAATCAACACAAAAAATATACGCTTCATTTTATTGTTTTCTTTATTTTAGTGAATTGAAATATTTATCAATAAGGTTTTGTGCTACAACATAAGCACTAACCTTATTTTCTAATATATCTTCCTTTGCTTGTTCTATATTATCTTTAACAATCTTTGAATCATAAAAACTCTCAGTTAAGAAACTGTTTATTGTTTCATTAAGAATACGAAGATTTTGCTGATTACGTTTTTTATAGAAATATCCGTTCTTTTTTGTTAAAGTAACATAATCTAAAACTGTTTTCCATATTGTATCTATTCCCTCTTTGCTATAAGAAGAACATGTAAATACTATTGGCGACCAATTACTCTCCATCATTGGAAAAAGATGCAAAGCATTTCTATAATTATTGGCAGCCATAAGACTTTTTTCTTTTTCCTTACCTTCTGCTTTATTGATAGCGATAGCATCTGCCATCTCCATTATACCTCGTTTTATACCTTGAAGTTCATCTCCTGCATTAGCCAATTGCAATAAAAGAAAGAAATCAACCATTGAATGTGCTACTACTTCACTTTGTCCTACTCCTACTGTTTCAATTATTACCACATCAAAGCCTGCTGCCTCGCAAAGAATAATAATCTCTCTTGTTTTTCTTGCCACTCCTCCCAAAGAACCAGCACTTGGCGAAGGACGAATAAACGCATTCTCATCAGAAGCCAAACTCTCCATACGAGTCTTATCTCCAAGAATACTACCTTTGCTCCTTTCGCTACTTGGGTCAATAGCAAGCACTGCAACTTTATGTTTTTCTGCCGTAAGTTGTTTGCCAAGAACCTCAATAACTGAACTTTTGCCAACACCAGGTACGCCTGTTATTCCAACTCTTATGCTTTTACCTGAATATGGAAGACATTTCTCTATTACTTGTTGTGCTATTCTTTGATGTTCAAAAAGACTGCTTTCAACAAGTGTTATTGCCTGAGATAATATTGTACGATTACCTTCAAGAATACCTTTTACATACTCTTCAACACTTAATTGTTTTCTCTTTTTTATATGCAAAAGATAATCCTTATTCACCACATCTGGTTTCAAGACTCCTTCTTTAACCTTTAATGCTGAATTAGGATTATTCTTATCTATTATTTCATCGTACATACTCTTATTTTTCTTTTCTCTATATTTTATTAAACTAATATTTATTACGATTTATTGTATAAAATAAAAATAAGGAGCAACAAAAACGCCACTCCTTATTATTGTTTAAGTATTAAAATTTTTTCTTTTAAAATTCTCCGTGTTCTAAGTCTTTCTCTTGCCAATTTACATACTTTCTTATCATATAATTATTCTTGAACACATAAACCTCTGTTACTTCTTGTCCATTTCTATAAATACGTGTAAAAAAATGAGCACCATCTGGAACTTTATCTCCTGCACATTTTATCCCTTTAAAGTTAGTATTTCTTTTTGTTATGTATTTATCATACCAACCTTTTTGTGTGTTAGAATATTCCAATATATAAACATCATCTCCATTTGCAAAAGCATTTATATATCTAACAATATAAATAGTAGCATATTTATCTTTTTTTAATGAAGAATAAAGATTATACGCTCTTTTGTTACAATCCCTACCCATAAATACATATTGTGTTGGAGATAAATCCAAACTATCTTCAACTCCATTAACAATTCTTTTAGTAAGAACATTATTATTAAAAGTTTCTGTTATTTTTACTTGGTCGCCATTTGACGTGTAATAATAACCATTATAAGTCCCATTAGGAATGTTGTCCCCTAATACTTTTTGTTTTTCTATTCTTGCTTTTGTTTCTAAATTATCTTGTTCATCATTACAAGAAGTAAAACCAAGACTTGTCAATGATATTATTGATACAAGAATAATCGTTTTCAATAATTTATTCATAATAAAAATAATTTATATGTTTTGTTTTGTTATCTTATTGATGGAAACAAAATTACAACTTTATTTTCTTATATTAAAGGAATAATGCAAAAAAAATAAAAAATAATACAAATTTTTATTTTTTTGTATTATTTTTTATTTTAAATGTTTTTATTGACGGAAGAAACTTCCAGAATTTGCTTGTGCTGTTGGCATAATAACAAGGTCATTTATGCAAACATGAGATGGAAGTGTTGCACAATATACTATTGTATCTGCAATATCTTCACCTTTTAATGGAATGAAACCTTTATATGTTGCATCATTCTTTTGTTTGTCGCCTTTAAATCTTACCATTGAAAATTCTGTTTCAACTGCTCCTGGACAAATATTTGTTACCTTTATATTATATGGAAGACAATCAACACGCATACCTTTACTTATTGCATCAACTGCGTGTTTTACTGCACAATAAACGCTTCCTCCTTGATATACTTCTTTTCCTGCTATTGAGCAAAGATTAACTACGTGTCCTGTTTTTCTTTTTATCATCCATGGAAGAACAACTCTACTAACATAAAGCAAACCTTTGACATCTGTATCTATCATCTGCTCCCAATCACTAAGAAGTGCTTCTTGTATTAAGTCTTTTCCTGCTGCAAGACCTGCATTATTAACAAGTACATCTACATTTTGCCATTCTTTTGGTAAAGAATTAAGATTTTTTTCTACTTCTTCATTATTCCTTACATCAAAATTCAAACTCTTTACTTCTATCTTATATTTTTCTTTAAGTTCTTTTTCAAGATTATCTAAACGGTCTTTTCTTCTACCTGTAATAATTACATTAAAACCTTTTTGTGCAAACTTTTCTGCTGTTGCTTTTCCTATGCCAGAAGTAGCACCAGTAACCAAAACAATTTTATTCATAATATTCTTTCTTTTTATTACAAAATTCTTTCTTTATTCTATTCAAATGTCTTTTGATTCCATTCAAATGGATTCAAAAACTATTTTACTGTCTTTTGAATCCATTTAAATAGTTCTTTATTCCATTAAATTAGATTCTTAATCCATTATAGCCTTTATTCCTGGCAATGTTTTTCCTTCAAGATATTCCAACATTGCTCCTCCACCTGTTGAAATATATGAAATCTTATCTGCATAACCTGATTGGTCTATTGCAGCAACAGAGTCTCCTCCTCCAATAGCAGAAAAAGCACCATTATGTTCAGTAGCATCTGCAACTGCTTTGGCAATAGCGTTTGTTCCCTTAGCAAAGTTCTCCATCTCAAATACTCCCATTGGTCCATTCCATAATATTGTCTTTGATTTCAATACAACATCTGAATATAATTTAATTGTTTTTTCTCCTATATCCATACCTTGCCAACCATTTGGAATTTCATCAATCTTTGTGCGTTGAATATTTGCGTTGTTTGAAAAATCATCTGCAATAACTCTATCTTCTGGCAAATATACATTAACATTCTTTTGTTTTGCTAAATGTAACAATTCTAATGCAACATCCATCTTATCGTCTTCGCATATACTATCTCCTATCTTTTGTCCTTGTGCTTTACGAAAAGTATATGTCATTCCACCTCCAATAATTAAATTATCTACAATATTTAATAGGTTCTTCAAAACATCTATCTTCGTGCTTATCTTACTGCCTCCAATAACTGCTGTGAAAGGTTTTGATGGATTAGTCATCAATTTAGTTAAATTAACAATCTCATTTTCCATCAAAAGACCAAAATATTTATCATTAGGAAAATATTTTGCTATCGTTGCTGTTGAAGCATGTTCTCTATGGCAAGCACCAAAAGCATCATTAACATAAGCATCACCTAATAATGAAAGTTGTTTAGCAAAATTTTCATCTCCTTTTGTCTCCTCAGGATAAAAACGAATATTTTCCAACAACATTACTTGCCCATCTTTTAAGTTATTGCAAAGTTTAGTTACTTCGTCTCCCAAAAGACTTTGAGTAAAGACCACTTCTTGATTGATTTTCTTTGAAAGATAATCTGCTACTGGTTTTAAAGTCAAATCTGGCTCAAATCCACCTTTTTTTGGTCTTCCAAGATGTGCCATAAGTATTACTTTTGCTCCATCTTTTGTTAATTTATTTATTGTTGGTAAGGCTTCTCTTATTCTTGTATCGTCTGTTATTCTCTTTTGACTGTCAAAAGGTACATTAAAATCAACTCTTACAAGGACTTTCTTACCTTTGAAATTTACATCTTTTATAGTTTTCATAACTCTATTTGATTTGATTATAATTTTTATCTTTTATTGAATTTACAAAGATACAATTTTTTTTCTTTATTTTTCAAAAAAAACGTATCTTTGCAACCTTAAATTTAAAGAAAGGGGGAAATTAAAGTGATAGATACAATAAATTTTGAAGAATTAAAATGGATTCACGTATTCAATCCCACCGATGAAGATTTTGACTATCTACTTGATACGTTTGGTTTTCACCCCTTAGATATAGAAGACTGCAAAAGTTCTAATCAAAGACCTAAAATAGATGAATATGATGATTATTATTTCATCATTCTTCACTTTCCTTATTTTGATAAAACCAACAAATTTATTCGTCTTAAAGAAGTAAAGATTTTCTGGGGTAAAGATTATATTGTAACTATTGGTTCAAGTCATTGGGTTGTTAAGAATCTTTTTTCAGAACTTAAAAAAGAACAACAAGAAGGAAAACTTCCTAAAAAGAAAGAAGATAGTGATGATGAAAACTATCTTGACATAACATCTTCTTCTGATGCTTTGTTATATAATCTTTTAGATAGACTTATGGTTGAAACTTATTCTTTAATAATGAGAATAGGTAGTGATGTTGATAATATTAATTATGATATTTTTTCAAAGAAACCAACGCAAGTTCTTGAACATTTAAGCGTAACAAGAAAAAATCTTATCTCAATAAACACTTCTTTCAAACCTCAATTGCGCGTATTTCATCAATTTGAAAGTGGTGGTATTAAAGGATATGAAGAAGATATGGAAGATTATTGGGGAAATATTCTTGACCAATATCAAAAGATGTTTGACCTCGTAGAAGATTACGGAGAACTTATTGAAGGCTTATCCAAAACTTTTGATTCGTTGCAGGCAAACAAAACAAACGAAATAATTAAAACACTAACATTCCTTTCTACTATTATGTTGCCACTTACTGTTGTTAGTAGTATTTATGGAATGAACGTCAAATTACCTTTTATGAATGAATCTTTTGCTTTCATTATGATTTGCGGAATAATGGTAATAATTGTTGTAGCGTTTTGGTTTTACTTCAAAAGAAAAGGTTGGTTCTAAAACAATAAACAACTCTGTCTTCATAGTTTAATGGATAAAATTTTAGATTCCGGTTCTAAAGATGTGAGTTCGACTCTCGCTGGAGACACATTTTATAGTTATAACATACACTTTCCATATATTAAGTTTCTATTATTTATACTCTGTTTATTTTACTACGCCTAAACCTTATAGTATTAACCATATACCTAAAAATATAAAACCTATTGCTCCTATATATCCCCTTATATCCCACTGCTTTTCATATGTTGGATCTTCACTATTTTCATCTCCAGAAGGATTCTTTATAACCCATATCAAACCTAATACGCCTACTATTAATGATACTATTCCCCATATTAAATATTTTATATTCATAATTGCTTTTGTTTTTTATTTGAATATCAATCTAAGTTTTATATAAACTTTTTTTTAATATATAAATTTATTCTTAACACATTATTATTACTTTATTTTAACAAAAAATATTAATTGTATTTTACTTAAAACCATTTCAATTATGTAATATATTACCTACCTATATTTTTAAAATAAAATTTTTCTTTGTTCTTATTAAAAATACTATCAAAACCTATTTCCATATTATCATATATGTATAGTGTATCTATATCATAATGAAATCTATCATAAAATGAAATTATAGGACTAATTTTCGAATAATCATGAGTTTTTATAATTAATTTATTATTATCTAACATAGTCCAATTTCCATAATTTGAATATTTTACAACAATAGTGTCTAAATTATTGCCAATATTTAATATTAATATCTTATAAGTTTTGTTAATTTGAAAATCATAAAATACAATATCCTTATTTTCATAATGATTATAAAAAATTCCATTGAATGTATTGGAATTAACTTGTTTAATCAAATTACTATCACTTTCTTTTATATTCAATATAGTACAAGAACAACAATTTATAACTATAAATAATATTATAAATATTGGTATGTATGTTAAATGTTTCATGATTAATAATTGTTATTTTATAATTAATTCTCAAAATAAAGCTTAATTATTTCACCACAAAGGTAATTATTTATTTTTAATTAATAAAAAGAATTGTTATTTTATTTTGATTAGATTATACAAAAATTCAGTACAACTATTTTCTTTTTGCGATGTACTGCCAGTACATTAGCAATGTATTATCAGTACAACAGCGATGTACTGCCAGTACATCAGCAATGTATTTTATTCTTTCTTCATTCTATTTTAATGGATTGCTATTCTAACAAAATAAAATAAAAAGACAGTAAAATAGTTCTTTATTCTATTTTACTGTCTTTTGTTTTTATTTCAACGAAATAAAAAACTATTTTACTATTTGTAATTCTTTAATAATTCGTTGGCAATTTGCATATTTATCTATTACGAACAAGACATAGCGTGCATCAACACATATTGTTCTTTGTAATTCTGGCTCAAATGCAACATCTCCACTCATTGCTTCCCAATTACCATCAAAAGCAAGACCTATCAATTCTCCATTACCATTGATTACTGGCGAACCACTATTTCCTCCTGTTATGTCATTATTAGTTAAGAAACATGTAATGATATTACCATTCTTATCCGCATATTGACCATAATCTTTACTCTTATAAAGTTGTTTAAGTTTTGTTGGTACAGTAAATTCATCATTGTTTGGATCTTCTTTTTCCATAACTCCATTCAATGTTGTTGTATAATCATAATGAACAGCATCAGCAGGATAATAATCCAAAACTTTTCCATAAGTCATTCTCATTGTAAAGTTTGCATCTGGATAACGAACAATATCTGGATTCATCTCTCTAAGTGCTTTAACAAATGCTTGACGAGAGTCTTCTAATTCTTTTTGTGCTTTGTCTAATGTAGTGTCTTGTGAATATAACATTGCATAAGCACTAAGTCCTACTTGACACATCAAATCATCATTAAGTTTTTTGCTCGTTGGTTTCTTCATAAATTTATCAAAACTACTCTTATTAGCAAAAACTGATTCTTTATAAACTTTATCAACTAACTTATCAATACTTCCTTTTCCTTCTTCTTTAATAAGTTTTGTTATTGTTGCACTACGATATTGTGCAGGTAAATTGTTTAACATTATAATTAATGAGCGGAAAAGTTCTCTTTCTGTTGCATCATCATAAGCCTTATAATGTTGGTCTCCTTCAATACTAATCTTTTCTATTATTGCACTATCCAATTTTCCAAGAGATTCTGCATATTTAAGAGACATATCTGTTCTAAAAGCCAATAATGTTCTTTTACTTAAATATAATCCCAAATTAGCATACCAAGATGTTTGCGTTGTTGAATTGTTTGCTATTGTTTTGCAAGCATCTTTAATATTCTTTACAACATTAATATATTGACCTCTATTTTTTAAATCCTTACTAATCCAATTATCTAAACTATCTTCTATTGCTTTTTTCTTTTCATAAATATGTAAATGAGTAAGACCACGACTTTCTCCTTGTTTGTTTTTCCACATATTCATTATTGAAGCATAATCTGAAGCATATTTTAATCTTACTGATGCATCTTTATTCATCATTTTTTTCATTGTTGGCAACATATATTGACCAGCACCAATGATTGAAGGATTTGTTACTTTTAATGTATTTTCTACTTCATAAGATGTCATATATCTTTGTGTTGAACCAGGATAGCCCCAAATCATTGCAAAATCATCTTTTGTTACTCCTTTTATACTAACAGGTAAGTAATGTTTTGGATGATATGGTACATTATCTTTACTATATTCTGCTGGATTGTTGTTCTTATCTGCATAAATACGGAAGATAGAAAAATCTCCTGTATGACGAGGCCACATCCAGTTATCAGTATCTCCACCAAACTTACCTATTGCAGATGGTGGTGCGCCAACTAATCTAACATCTTTATATACTTCATAAACAAACATATAATATTCATTACCTTCAAAGAATGGTTTTATTTCAACATTATATTTTCCTTTTTCTGAATATACTTTCTTTAATGAATCAATCTTTGTATCTATTTCTTTTAGATATTGATTTTTATTTATATCATTAATATGTTTTCCAAGAACATCTTTTGTTACATCATACATTTGACGAAGATAAGAAACATACAATCCTTTAATTGGTATTTCTTCATCTGAGCTATTAGCCCAAAATCCATTTGTCAAATAATCATGTTCTACTGTTGAAGAGGTAGCAATAGATTCATATCCACAATGATGATTAGTAAACATCAATCCTTCTGATGAGACCATTTCTCCTGTACAAAAATCTCCCATTTGTACAATGGCATCTTTTAATGATGAATTATTAAAACTATAAAGCTCTTCTGCTGTAAGTTTCAAGCCCATCTTTTGCATAGTTGCATAGTTTAATCTTTGAAAAAACATAGGCAACCACATTCCTTCATCTGGTTTAGGCGTCTGAGTAGGCATTGGTTTTGCCAAACAAACACTTGCCATAACAAGCAAAGCAAAAACCGTAAATACTGTTTTTTTCATTATTTTATCTTTTATTTGTTTTGAAAATTTAAATTGCAAAAATAAGTATTTTTATTATATTCCACAACTATTAAGATAATTTATTGAAGAATATAAGTGTTTTTTATCTAAACTGCAATATCACTATTAACAACATTCTTTTCTTTTTTACTCATACGTATCAACATAGCGTTTCCAAAAGTTAGCACGCCAACTCTACCTATATACATCAAAACAGAAAGTATTATTTTTCCTGCATCTGAAACATCTGCTGTTATTCCTGTTGTAAGTCCAACCGTTCCAAGAGCAGAAGTTGTTTCTACAAGTATTTGTGTAAAAGAGAAATGTTCTGTAAATGTAAGAATATATGTTCCCATGAAAAGAATTAATCCATAAAAAATAATATCCGTTAATGCAGTATCTATTCTATACGTAGGGATACGATGAGAACCTATTGTAACATCTCTTTTATCTCCTAATTTACAAAATATAAAAGCAAGAACAGCAGAAAGAGTTGTTGATTTCACTCCTCCACCTGTACCCGAAGGAGATGCCCCTATAAACATTAACATTGATAATGTAATTAACGATGCCATTGTAAGTGAATTTAAATTAATTGTATTAAATCCAGATGTACTTATTGCTGCTATACTATGCATTAATGCTACCATTATTCTATTTCCTATTGAATAATGCTTTAAAGTTGGTTCAAAAAAGAAAAGTTGTAGTGTCCCAATTATTATAAAAATAACTGTTATCACACAAATAGTTTTAGTTGTAAATGTTATTCTATATTTTCTATCTCTTAGTTTGTTCATTACATCTCTTATAAATATAAATCCCATTGCTCCTATTATACATAAAATATCTACGACAATATTTACTCCTACATTTGTATCAAAAATAGTTAATGAATTGTGAAAAAGACTAAATCCAGCAGTACAAAAAGCAGAAATAGAAATAAATATACCATTCCAAAACGGCATAGGAGCTTTATCCATTGCAAAAAATAGCCACAATAACAACGCTCCAACAAGTTCTATTATAAAAGTGAATTTTATTACATCTCTTACTAATGTTTGCATATCAAATTCCGCTGGAAGAGTAAAAGAAGCTCGCATAACACCGTTTTTTATTCTCATAAAATGATGTGTCATACGATACATTATATAAGAAGATAATGTCATATAACCAATCCCTCCCATTTGGACAAGAAACAATATTACAAACTGACCAAAAAACGTATAACTATTAACTATATCTACTGTGGCAAGCCCCGTCGTTGATATAGCAGAAGTAACATTAAAAAGATTATCCACAAAACTTATTGGCACTTTATGAGAAAAAGGAAGCATAAGAAGAATGATTCCAAAAACTATATAAGAGAAATAACCTATAAGAAGGTTTCTTTGAGGTAGTTTTGATATATAACCAAACGTTAAAAGCCTCTCAAAATCAAACTTATAAAAGAATGATTTAATTTTGTTGTTGTTTTTCATTTCATTTAATTTATTAAAATTCGGCTGGCAAAGATATTGAAAAAATCATTTCATAATTAAAAAAAATGAAAATATTTAATATTCACAATAAATCAATATTATAAATCAATAAGTTATATTTTGTAAATTAGGAAAATAATTAGGTGTTTTTATTAATTTTCTTATTAAATTATCAATAAAAAGACATAGTAAAATAGTTCTTGATTCCACTGAAATAGAATAAAGAGATAAAAAAATGGATTGCTATTCTATTTTATTAGAATAGCAATCCATTTTAACGGAATAAAGAACTAATTTTTGATATTAAAAAAATATTTATTTTTTTTGATAAACCTTTATATAATCTACTTGCATTCTATCTGGCAATAATGAATCATCTTTCGGTTTTTCATAATCATGTGGTAAAACTGCTGTATTTAATATAACAGACATTGGTGAAACAGGATAAGATGATTTATTATTTTTTGCCTTAACTGTTCTAAACTCCTTTCCATCAATAAGAAATCTTATTTCGTCTTTATCCCAAACAACTGTATAAACACAAAAATGTGATGTAATATACTTCCAAGTATATCCCATAAAGAAAAGTTTTATATAACTCTTTTTAAAATTACTTATAGCCTTATTGTAATCACCAGAAGCATCATAATACATATTAGTTGTTATTGCTTTCTTATTTGTATTCGTTTCAAAAATATCTAATTCATTATATGACCCATCTTGTTGCCCATAAAGCCAAAAAGCAGACCATAATCCTTGAGCTTTTGGTAGTTTAATTTTTGCTTCAATCTTAACTCCTATTGGAAACATCTGCTTTGAGATTATTTTACCTGTTGAAAAAAAGAAATCTCTCTTTATTGTATCAAATGTTTGGTTTAATGTTGTATCTCTTTTTGATATTATATTTAAAATACCCTCTTTAACAACAATGTTTTCTTGCTTTAAGATTGCCTTCTCAAAAAGAAATGTTGCATCTTTTAATACTCCTGAGCTAACTTGCCATTTATTAGTATCAATATATGGCTTAGTAAAATCATCTTCAAAAATTAATTCATATTGTTCTTTATCTTTCTGTGCAAAAACATTTAAAGACAATAAAACGAGCAATGATAATAGAATAGTTTTTTTGTTATATATTTTCATAATTCTTCATTGTGTATAAATATTATTATTCACTTATATAATTATGAAAACATATCTTTCATTTTATCAAAGAAACTTTTTTCTTTTGATGTTGGATTAGGTTTAAAATCTTCAAAATCCTCTAATTTTTTCAATACTTCTTTTTCTTCTTTTGTAGAACTTTTTGGCACCCATACATCTACTCTAACCAAAAGGTCTCCTCTGCGATATGGATTATTAACATCGGGCAATCCTTTACCTTTCAAACGATAAATCTTACCACTTGGCATTCCTTGTTCTATCTTAAACTTAACTTTTCCTGTCAATGTAGGAACCTCAATGCTTGTTCCCATAACTGCTTGTGGAAAAGTAATATATGTTTGCAAACAAAGATTATTTCCATCTCTTTCAAAATTTTCGTGCGGTATTTCTTCTATTGAAACAATTAAATCTCCATTTATTCCATTTCTTGCTCCCGCATTACCTTTTCCTGCAAAAGACAACTGCATTCCATCAGCTACACCAGCAGGTATATTTAATGTTATGATTTCTTCTCCTTTTACTATTCCATCTCCATGACAATCATTACATTTATCTTTTATCACTTTGCCTTCTCCTCCACATGTTGGACAAATACTTTGAGTCTGCATTTGGCCAAGAATAATCCTTTGTGTTTGAATAATGTATCCGCTTCCTCCACATTGACCACATGTTGTTGTTCCGCTTCCTGGCTTTGCTCCTGTGCCTGAACATGTCTTGCAGGTAACATATTTATTTACTTTTATTTTCTTTTCTACCCCTTTATCAATATCTTCCAATGTTAGTTTTATTCTAACTCTCAACGAACTACCTTTATTAACTCTTCTTCCGCCTCTTGTCCTTGAGCCACCGAAACCACTAAATCCCGAAAAGCCTCCTTGCCCATTAAACAAATCACCAAACATACTGAAAATATCATCCATTGACATATCAGCTCCTGAAAAGCCTCCTTGCCCATTTAATCCTGCTTCACCGAATTGGTCATATTGAGCTCTTTTTTCTTTATTGCTCAAAACATTATATGCTTCTGCTGCTTCTTTAAACTTCTCTTCTGCTTCTTTATCGCCAGGATTTCTATCTGGATGATATTTTAATGCCAACTTACGATAGGCTTTCTTCAATTCATCTTCACTTGCATCCTTGCTTACTCCAAGCACTTCATAATAATCTCTTTTAGCCATAATATTCTTACCTTACCTCTATTTCGTTTTTTATTATTTTATTATTAAATTGCAACAACAACTTTTGAATAACGAATTACTTTATTATTCAAATAATAACCTTTCAACACTTCTTCAATAACCTTGCCTTTATCTTCTTCTTTTTGTGCAGGAAATTGAGTAACTGCTTCATGTATATTTTCATCAAATGGTTGTCCTTTTGCTTCTATAACTTTTAATCCTTTTTTAGTTAAAATATTTATTAATTTATTATATATCAAAACTAAACCTTCTTTTGTTTTATCTAAGTTTGAATCATTTTCCTTAGTCATTGCATCTATTGCTCTCTCATAATCATCAACAACTGGCAACAATTCTTTTATCATCTCTTCTGAAGCATTTTGAATCATATCTATTCTTTCTTTGTTTGTCCTTTTCCTATAATTCTCAAACTCAGAATACAATCTAAGATATTTATCATTCATCTCTATAAGTTTTTGTCCAAGGTCTTCTATGGTCTCTTTCTTATCATGTTTCTTTTCTTGATTATCTTGCTTTTCTTGATTATTATCTTTTTGTGCTTCTTTTTGAGTTGTTGTTTGCTCAGTGTTGTTCTCAATAGTTTTATTTTGTTCTTGTTGTTCTTTATTATTTTGTTTCTTGTCTGTCATTTCTTTAAATTTTTTAATAAATTTCTTCTTCATAACCTATTCAAATTTCATTCCTTTTTTATTTTTATGCCATTATGTCATTTTCTTTCCACAAAAACATCTATAGGTTTTAGTGGTTTTTCTTTTATCTCCCAAATGAAGCCTTTCAAACGTTTGTCTGTTTGAGAAACTTTTGTGTCATCATCAATATAATATTCTGGATTATTAATTGCTGACATACTTTTTACTTTACCTTTCTTAAAATATAATCGTGTTTTTTGACTTCTTCCTATATTTACTCCTGTCAATGTTTTTTTTCTATTCTTTTTTTCGTCCCAAACATAATAAATACTCTGACTATTCCCTTCTATTTCTGCAAAATATATCTTATTCTTTTCAAAATATCCAACTAAATGTTTGCCAAAAATTTGATTAAAGTACTCACTCGTTGTTGTATCTGAATTTTGAACAATCAAAGCATTAGGATACATAAACAATTTCTTTATTCCACCTTTTTTTGTTGTATACATAACAATTGTATCTGAGGTTATCTGACTTTCTTCACTCCAAAGTATTGGCCTTTTTATCATCGTTAATATTGAATCTTCAACATTATACTTCATCCATTCAGCTGCCCCTTGAAAATCATTTCTAAAAAACTTGCAATGATTATATGCTATCAAAGTTTTTGCTTTGAATGACGTATCCATATTTACAACTATTGTATCTGAATGAAAATATAAAGTATCTTGATTATCTATCTGTCTGCAAAGTATTTTACCTGTCAGAATAGAATATGACAAAGTGTCAATTTTATCAAGAGTTGCCTTATCACAATTAAGAATAATATTGTTTGTTGTATCTTTTACAAAAACATTTCCATAAGCATACCCAATCTTCTTTTTCTTATTATAATATAATGTATCGCTTGTAATATATTGATCTTTTGTGTAAATCTCCGCATTCTTTTCTGAATACACTTCATCTGTCTTTGTATTATAATCGCCTTGCGTAGTTTTTATTATTGTACTATCTTTTGCGTTAATAACGGTTGGACCAATAAATGTTGCTTTCTCTGTCTTTGTGTTATAGATAAGAGAATCAGAATTAATATTTGCCTTTGGTGATGTTATTTCTACGTTATAAAGAAAATTAAATACTTTATCATCAACAAAATATATTCCTTCTGTACTTTTTAGTGTGTTTTTATTATCCCAAATATTTGCTCCACTTACATATCTAACAACATTAACAACTCTATCTAATACAAGATAATTTGTTTGCATTGTTACTTTACCATCTTCAAGAATAACTTTTTCACCACTTAGTTCTGCTATTCTTGTTTTTCCATCATAATTCAATAAATCTCCTGACAAATGAATAGTATCATTATCATATATATTAATATGATTAAATGCAATGAAATAATTATCTTTTTTATTATATATTGCAGAATCACAATACATAATCAATCCATTATGTTTAAATTCAACATGTCCTATAAGAGTAATATCGTTCGGATTCTCTGGATTTATTTTTCCCACATCTGAACGATATTGTATACTCTTTTGACTATAAACTAATGGTGTGATTAAGAATAATATTACTATTATTATGAATGACTTCTTAATCATCTATTCTTCTTCTTCGTATTCATCTGTACTTCCTGCTAAACCTTGATATTTATAAGATTTATCATAAGTAAGTTTTATATGTTTTTTATCTCTTTTGCCTTTTATCTTCTCTGTCAACTCAATATAATAATAGTTCTCAATCTTTTGATCTGTAACTGATTTCTTATATTTAGTATCATATTCAACTTTTTGAAATTTTTCTATTTTTGCTTTTGGGTATCTTATTCCCAAATCTTTTGTTATTAAACGAGGGTAACGGTCTTTGTTTATTTCCGAAGTTGTACTCATAACTGTTCCATCTTCTTTCAAAGACATTTGAACTTCTACTCCTCTTTTATCATAATATGCTTTGTATGTATCTTTATCTTGTTCCCATTTTTTAACCTCTGCTCTTGGATTCTTTTTCTTAAATGATTTTGTTACAGCATCTGGTATCTTTGGAACATCAACATTCTCTGGTGCTTCAATCTTAACTTCTTTACTATTCTTTGCTTTTGCTTTTTCCTTTTCAACATCAACTTGAATACCCTCTCCTTGTATTCCTTCTCTTTCTGCCATCTTCTTTTGACGATACTCAATAGCTTCTGGATTTAAACGTGCAATATAATCTTTCTTCACAAAATCAGGATCAGGTGCATTTGTCTTTGTTAATTTTCCTCTTGGATCAAATATCATCTCATACTCCGTTTGATTAACACCTTTCATTGCTATTATTAATCTGTAATAATTATCTCCACTTGCATCTTCTATATATTGAGATTTTTTAATACGATAGCCAGGATAATTGTTTATAAAATAATTATCTACCAACGTTGGCAATTCTTGCTCACTAACATCAAATACCGTATATTGCCAATTACCAACAGCCGTAAAATAAACCTTACCTAAATTTTCGTCAATTGTTATTTGTGCAACATATTGACCTGTTTCAAAATACCACCCTTGAAGTTTGTAATCAGTATATGTATTCTCTAATCCCATTCTAACTTCTTGTGGAACTTCACTTTTACGTAATTTTTGTTGTGCATTAACATTTAATGCTAAAATTGCTATTATGGCTGTAATTATTATACGTTTCATAATGGTTATTTTTATTTTAATTCTTTTCTAAATATTGTATCTTTTCTATCCGGACTTATTGAAACAACAGATACTGGTATATTCATTCTCTTCTCTATTTCTTCAATATAGTCTTTCATTTCTTTTGGTAAATCATTATATGAACTTACTCCACTAACATTCTTTTTCCATCCTTTATATTCATCATATATTGGATTGATTTTATTCTCCTCCATATTATATGGAATATGTTCTGTTTTTTCTCCTTTTATTTCATATTTGTTACATATCTTTATTGTAGCAAAATCATCTAAAACATCTATCTTCATTAATATTAAGTCAGTAACTCCATTCAACATACAAGCATAATTTAATGCAACCAAATCTAACCAACCACATCTTCTTTTCCTTCCTGTTGTTGAACCAAACTCTTTTCCTTGTTGACAAAGTATTTCTCCATCGTTGTCAAATAATTCTGTTGGAAATGGTCCACTACCTACTCTTGTACAATATGCTTTAACTATTCCAAAAACCCTGCCTATGTTTTGTGGTGCTATTCCAAGACCTGAGCAAACACCTGCTGTTACTGTTGATGATGAAGTAACAAATGGATATGACCCAAAATCAATATCCAACATTGTTCCTTGTGCTCCTTCGGCAAGAACTTTCTTTCCTTGTTTTATTTGTTCATTAATATAATATTCTGTATTAATAACCTTCAACTTCTTTAACAAATCAATAGCATTAAACCATTCTTTTTCATATTCCTCCAATGATTTATTTTCTATTTTAAAATCATTTACTTGATAACCTAATGCTTTAATATTTCTTATATGACTATCTTTTAATTTATTATATTTAGCCATAAAATCATCTTCAAAAATATCTCCTATCCTTATACCTGTTCTTGCTATTTTATCTGTATATGCCGGACCAATTCCTTTTAATGTTGAACCTATTTTTCTATCTCCTTTTGATTTTTCATTAGCAGCATCAAGCAAACGATGTGTTGGAACAATTAGATGTGCCTTCTCTGAAATTAAAAGATTATCTTTTGGAGAAAATCCTATCTTTTCCAATGAAGAAATCTCTTCTTGAAAGATAACAGGCTCTATTAAAACTCCATTACCTATAACATTCTCTTTCTCTTTACGGCAAATACCAGATGGAATAATATGTAAAACATGCTTAATTCCATTAAATTCTAATGTGTGTCCTGCATTTGGACCTCCATTAAATCTTGCTATTATATCATAATTCGGTGTTAAAACATCTACTATCTTTCCTTTTCCTTCGTCTCCCCATTGTAATCCGAGAAGTACATCAACTTTATTCATTATATTTTTTAATATTTTATTCTTTACCTAATTTTCTAACTTACAAATTTACGATAATTTATTTAATTATCATTATTTTTAAATGTTTTTTCTTTTCTTAATATTTTTTTACTTTGTTTTTAAGCAAAAATATAATAAAAAATATTAATTTTATTTTATTTTCTAAAACATTTATTATCACTTAATTAAACACAATAAAAACCTTCAAAATTTTTTCTTCGTTTTTTGCAAATATTTCTTCGTTTTAATTGCAAAAAATGAAAAGTTGATACCAATAAAACAGCGTATTATTTTTTCAGCACTTTTTAGTCTTTTTCTAAGTGATATTTTATTAACTCTTCCAATGGTGCTTTTATTATCTTATTAACACTCATTTTGTATTTTTCTGCCACTTCCTTAAAAACATCTTTTGCATAATATCCCACACTTCCAACAACATTGATTGGGTGTAAATCATAATTACTATATTGTGTTATCTGCATATTAAAAAAGTTTTCAAAAGCCTCTTTTATTATTCCTCTTAAATATGGATTATTTTGTCTTTGAATAGCAAACTTAGCAAACGATGCGATATAATAATTAGGTACTTCACCTTTATATAGACGATTTAAAAAATCTGCTTCTTCTCCTGGATTTTCTGATTTAAACTGCTGAGCAATATCTTTTGGCATTTGTCCTCTAAGATAGTTTCTAAGAACAATTTTTCCAATATTTGTTCCGGCGCCTTCATCACAAAGAACATAACCAAGAGATGGAAGATTTTCTGTTATTTGTTTTCCGTCATAAAGACAAGAATTTGAGCCAGTACCAAGAATTGCTGCAACACCACTTTTTCTTCCGCATGTTGCTCTTGCTGCTCCAAGAAGATCATCTTCTATATGTATTTCTGTATGTGGCAAATATTGAGAAAAAGTATTTACCATCTGAGTCTTTTTCTGCCAAGTGCTACAACCAGAACCATAAAACACCATTAGTTTTATGTCTGATGTATGCAAATTTGGCATAACGTCCATTTCTATTTCTGTTTGCAAGTTCTCTTGTGTTATATTATATGGATTCATTCCCTTTGATTGAAAATAAAACCTATATCCATTCTTATCTATATAACACCAATCTGTTTTTGTTGAACCACTATCTGCTATTAATAACATAATCTAATTCTTTATAAATATAAAATCCCTGTTTATTCTTTTTATTTTATTTTAAAATAGAAATAAACAGGGATAATGCTTAATTTAATTGTTAATTATTTCTTAACAAATTTTTCTGTTTTAACTGTTCCGTTTGAATAAATATTAATGAAATAAACTCCTTTATCAAGAGAAGAAACATTTATTTGTTGTTTTGGATAAGAAACATTCATTATTTCTTGTCCGCTAACATTAGATATTGTAATTCTCTCAATATTCTTTGTTCCTTTTACATTAATAGTATTTGCAACAGGATTTGGATAAACAGAGATATTTGTATTGTTTTCAACATTTGCTATTGAAGAAAGTCCCTTATCTCCTGCTAATATTGCAGTGTTTGGTGTTGTTTGATATGCGTAACCATACAAAGTTATTATTGGATTATTTGCAGTTGTATTATCTACTTTTATTTTCATCCAACCATAATATGTGTTACCTGCATTTGTGAATTTAAATCCAACATATCCAGTTTGTCCTCCCCATGATGTGTATCCTTGAGGATAATACAAAACAGGAAAGAATACATCACCTGTTGTATTACTTTGGAATGATGAACTACCACCTATTTGAGTGTTGGCGCTAAGTAATGTTATCGTTGCTTGAAGATTTTCATCTGCAAGTCCAACAACTCCTGCTCCTTGTTCAAAACATGCAACGTAAGACATCATTTCTCCGTAGTTTTGAATATAGAACTCTGTATTTCCTCCCATAAGATTAATTTCATAACCTGGTTCATGATCCATTGTATATTGTGCATCCATCACAATAGGAGAATCTTCTAAATTTGTGTATTGTATTTGTGCATTCATTGCTCCACATACAAATAACGCTAATGTTGTTAAAAACAATTTTTTCATAGTTTTTTTTAATTTTAAGTTAATTAATTTGTTTATTGTTATTATTTTATATATTTCAATTCTTTAAGTGCTTCTTTTATCTTAGAGAATGTGTATGCCATATCATTATCCAAACCAACTGAATAACGAACAAGTCCTTCACTCATACCCATTTTCTTTTGATATTCTTCTGGAACTTCACTTGATGTTGATTTACCACTGCAAGAGAACAATGTACGGAAATATCCTAAACTAACTGCAAGGTATCCAACTCCTTTTTCTTGCATCTTTTGCATAAAATTATTTGCTTTTTCTGCTGTTCCAAGGTCTATTGCTATCATACCACCAAAACCAAATTGCTCATTAAATTCTTTTTTCATTAATTTGTGGTCAATATGTTCTTCAAGTCCTGGATAGTTTGCTTTAATACCTATTTTATTAAACTCTTGTGCAAGATACATTGCATTTTCTGAGTGTTTTTTCATACGGATATGTAAAGTATAAAGGTTCTTCAATATACTTGTTGCACGATATGAATCCAAAACTGGTCCTAAAAGCATAGCAGTACCATTTGTTACATCAATTAAATCATTAATAAATTTACTATCTGCACAAATAGCACCAGCAACACAATCATTCTTTCCATTAATATATTTTGTCATTGAATAAACAACAATATGTGCTCCAAGAGCATAAGGAGAAAATACCATAGGTGTAAATGTATTATCTACAACAAGTTTAGCTCCAAATTTATCTGCTATCTTTCTAAGTTCAGGTACATTAGCTATACGAAGAAGTGGATTAGACATTGTTTCTGTATAGATAACTTTTGTATTTTTCTTACATGCTTTTTCTACTGCTTTAAGGTCTGTTGTATCAACAAATGTTACTTCTACTCCATATTCTTGAATATAGTTTTTCAAGAAAGCAAATGTACCACCATAAACGGTCATTGATGCAACACAATGGTCGCCTTTTTTTAACAATTGCATAAGTGTGCAAGTTATTGCTGCCATACCACTGCCTGTTGCCCAAGCTGCTTCTGTTCCTTCCATAGCTGCCAATGCTTTACACAAAGACATATTACTTGGATTCCAATGACGAGAATATAGATAATAACCTTCTGTTTCACCATGGAATGTTTCAGTCATAAGGTCTCCTGTTGGAAAACAAAATGTTGCTGAATCATTAATATTTGGATTGACTCCTTTTTCAGGAGATATTTCTGCAACGGAATTAATTGCCATTGCTGGATCAAATTTCTTCATTTTTTTATGTTTTTTAATTGTATTGTTTTTATTAAATGTTTTCTTATTTTTTTATCTCTTTATTCCGCTAAAATGGATTCAAAAGACATTTTACTGGATTCAAAAGACATTTTACTGGATTCAAAAACTATTTTACTGTCTCTTTATTCCATTTTAATGCTTTATTATTCTGTATTTCTATTAGCAATTCATTGCACCACAAACGTGAATAACTTGACCACTAACATAAGAAGCCAAATCAGAAGCAAGAAAAACTGCAACTTTTGCTACTTCTTCTGGCTTTCCACCTCTACGCATTGGTATTTGTTTTTCCCAACCTTTAACCACATCTTCTGGAAGTTTTGCTGTCATATCTGTTATTATAAATCCAGGAGCAATAGCATTTGAACGTATGTTTCTTGAACCAAGTTCTTTTGCTATACTTTTTGTAAATCCAATAATACCTGCCTTGCTTGCAGAATAGTTTGATTGTCCTGCATTACCGCTAACTCCTACTACACTGCTCATATTTATTATTGAACCACCATGTTGTTTTATCATTATCTTTTGGCAAGCATGAGTTAAGTTGAATACAGATTTAAGATTAACTGCCATAATTATATCCCAATCTTTTTCGCTCATACGCATAAGAAGATTATCTTTTGTTATTCCTGCATTATTAACCAAAATATCTATTCTTCCAAATTCTTTTGCTACTTCATCTACCACTCTTTCGCTATCTTCAAATGATGAAGCATTAGAAGCATATCCTTTTGCTTTAACTCCCAAAGCCAAAAGTTCTTTTTCTGTTTCTTCCATAACATCATCTCTATTTAAATCTGTGAAAGCCACCATTGCTCCTTCTTTTGCGTAAGCCAACGCTATTTGTTTGCCTATTCCTTTTGATGCTCCTGTTATTAGAGCAACTTTATTTTCTAATAAATTCATTATCTTTTCTTTCTTTTTTTGATTACGTTGCAAATATATGAAAATTCTTTATAATATTATCATTTTTTTTAAACTCTTCCTGATTTTATTGTTGTAAAAATAAAACGAAAAGCCATTAAGCAGTTGTAAAACGTTGCTCTAATAAAGCCATAATGTTTAATCATTATACGGTATCTCTCCTTATTTCCTTGCCACATATTTTTTCGTGAAATACCACCTTCAAGAAATTTGCAATATGTTCTTTTGCTATAACGTATATGTGTTACATCTGCTCTTTCTATTGCACTAAGTAGCCAATCATAATCTGCAGTTATCTTATACCTTGTATCATAATGTCTAACAATATCTTTTCTTACAATAGCAGCCTGATGACAAACAAGCATTCCCCATAAAAAACTATTCTTTGTTAATTGCTTTGGTGGTTTTAATCGTCTTCTTCCTATTGTATGTCCTTTACCATCTATTATTTTTGTTTGTCCATAATATATATCTTGCATAATATATGTTGAGTCCATTATCTTAAATAATGTATCACTGTGAGGTATTATATCTCCTGCATTCAAAAACCATACATACTCTCCTTCTGCCATATCTAATCCTTTATTCATAGCATAATAAAGTCCATTATCTTTCTCTGATATATATTTTGTTATAGCATCATGATTTTGTTCTATAATATCCTTAGTGCCGTCAGTTGAATCCCCATCAACAACAATGTATTCAATATTTTCATAAATTTGTTTTCTAATGCTATTTATTGTCATTTCAATAGTATCTTTTGCGTTATAACAAACAGTAATTATTGAAACTAATGGTTGTCTTTTCATTTTCTCTATTTTTTATTATTCTTTTATTTCTTGTTCTATTTCTTGTATTTTTTCCAATACTTGCTCAACAGTTATATTTGAAATACATGGCCAAATAGATGTTTTATCATTTATATATTGACACAAAGTATTGCAATTATAACAATCCATTTTATGATTTACTATTTTTGGCAAATATTTTTTTTCATTTTCTGTTATTTGTTCTACTTGATATGGTTGAAAACGTCCATAATGCACACCAGGCAACAAACATATTGATGGCGTTCTTAATAGTGGCGCTATATGAGAGGCAGAAGTATCATTAGTTATTATGTATTTTGCATTTTTTATTACAGAAAACAACTCCATCATTGTAGTTCTACCAACCAAATCAACTATATTATTATTTGTTTTTATATATTTTATTATATCATTAAATATCTCTTTTTCGTTTTTGCCTCCACATACAACTATCTTATCTTTTATTGAATCAATTGTTTTAGCATATTTTTCTCTATTCCAAACCTTTCTCTTTGTACTTGCTCCAACAAACAAAACAACATATTCTTTTTCTTTCAAATCTTTATATTGTTTGATTTCAAAAGGTAATGTTGGCAAAGATGAATGAAAATTTTTATCAAAAACACCACGTATAAATTCTGCGTTTCTATTCAATTCCATAACTATACCTTCTTGTGCTGGAACTAATAATGAATAAAATTTATCTCCTTTTATTTTTAATGTATTCTTTATTTGTTCTTTTTTCTTATCAATAAATTTGAATGCTTTTAATTTAGAAATTGTATTAAAATAATCGCCACAAGAACCTATCTTTTCTTCTGCTTTAAGATTTCTCATTGTAATATCTTGCAAAAAATATTCTCTTGAATAGATAGGATTAATGATTTTTTTGAATTTTGTTTTTGAAAATTTAACAAAAAACTTTAATCTATATATTGGATTAAATGAAAGTTTTTTTTCGTTTATTGGATAGACTTTATCAAAATAAGGAAGTTGCTTTGCTATCTCATAAGAAGTTTGATTGCAAACAAGAATAATTTTTTCATTGTAATGTTTTCTATATTCTTTTGCACTATCTAACCAAAGAATAAAATCACCTATATTATCAATACGAAAAATAAGTATGGTATTTTCTTTTTTATATGGCAATAGTCTTAAAAAGCAATATTCAATATTGTAATATAATAATATTATATAAAAAAGAAATCGCCTCATAATCTTATTTCTACTTATACTATTTATTCTTCTCTAATTGAAATTTTCTTTTCATAATAAATTTTCTCAAAAAAAATCTATACAAAAGCTTTAAATTTGTTTTATACCACAAAGCATAATATGTTACATCATCTGCTTTTTTATTTACTTCTATTCTATTTGGATGTTTTAAAGGTAGTATTGGATATGTCTTTTCTTTACTACGAGAGTCTTTTTCATTTTTGCAATGAAGAGCACTTTTACAAAATCCAATATTTGAAACTAAATTATATTTAGGCACTACACTAAACGAATGTTTATGCCACATATTAAACATATATTGATAATCCCATGTATTATAGCCTTGTTTTTTCATACTAAGGAATTTATCAATAAATACTCTTTTTTCATGTTTTGCTGTTAACATTCTTTTTGTATCTTTCTTAAATTCTTTTAAAGTATAATTTTTTAAATATAAATCATATCCATCTAATGACCGTTTCCAAATTGCAAAGCCCCAAAGTTGTGGTATATATGAAAAATAATAAGAATTTTCGCAACTCTCTACTTTTTCTTGAGAATTATTACCACAAATACAACTAATTTTCTCATTATGCTTATATTTTTCTAACAATTCTTCACAATAAACAAAAAAATCATCATTAGGCAAACAATCATGTTCCAATATTATTCCTTGTTCTTCTTTTTCAAGAAACCAAAATATAAATTTATATATTGCTTTTGCTGGACCAAGATTATCTTTCAAAAACATTGTATTTATCTCACAATTCCAATCTATATTATTCAAAACAAAATCCTTAACTATTTTACATTTTTCTTCTTCTCCTTTTAAATTTTTCCTTGCTCCATCACATGCTATAAAAAGTTTATTTGGCTTTTGTTTTTTTATAGCACCAAAAACCTTTTCTACAGTATTTATATTGTTAAATATTATAAATAATATTGGCGTTTTCATTATTTATTTCTGTTTTTTAATATTATTGAAATAGTATCTCCATCATTATTACGATTGCTTATTTTTATCTGACGTTTTGCTTGGAATATCTCTTTTTTTGTAAATAAATCCTTTCTATATTCCTCATAAATTCCTCTTCTATACATCTCACTCGCAAGAATATTAGAATAATGTGTGTCATAATAATAATGTATAATAGAAAAATCCAATTTATCTGCAAGATAAGATATACTTTTCATTGAATGAATATAAAAATGTCGAGGACTTTCTAAATGAAAAGCATTTAATTTATATTCTTTAACTGTTTTCCCTTCACAAACAAGAATACGTATAAGTAATGCTCCATCTTCTTTCATTATATTTTTCAACAACATCAATGTCTTTTCTTGTTCTGCTATATGTTCTAATGAATGATGTAACATTATAAAATCATATTTATTTTTTATTTCATACAATTGTTTCTTTTGTATAATTAGTCCATTTTTATATTTTATTTCTTTTTGTGGTAAGAATGGATCTATTCCCAATAATTTTTTAAAACCACCTTCTTTCATCTTAAATAATCTTTCTCCTCTTCCGCAACCAACATCGAGTATTGAACTATTATAATCTACTATACCTTTTTCTATCCATTTATATGGGTAATTAGGAATAATATTATAAAAAATAGCCCCCATTAAATTAAATTTACCCATTCTATATGAAAACAAATCATGCATTAATCTTCGTCTAATAAAATTAATATGTTTATTTGGATATATTCCACGAAAAGAATAATAATTATTTGGATAATATTTCGTCATATCTGTAGGAATATCTTTTATTTGAATACATCCGCATGATGGACATTTAAAATATTCAAATGTATCCAACAGACCTAATTGCATCTCTTTCAAAAAAATAGGTTCAGTCTCTACTTCTTTTTCACATATCCTGCATTCATATTTCATAATAATTTATTATTTTTTTTATTTCATTCAATTATATTTATGCAAATTTACTAAATTTAAATAATATATTTAATGTTTATTATTATTTTATGCTTTATTTTTTTATTTTAATTGTAATTTATGAAATAAAATAAATAGATATTTCACTAACTCTTCGTTTTAATAAAATATTTCTTCGTTTTTCTTACTTGTTGTTTTTCTTACAGTTATCGCAATTATTACACATCTCTTTCTGTTCCGAAAAATAATCTAAAATACTCTGCCAACGACAATCTTCACTAAGAACAAGTTGTCTCATTTTTTGCGACTTCTCTATCGTTGCTTTACGCGGAAGGTCATAAATCTCTTTTGTTAAAAGATAGTATGTATTAAAAGGTCTATCCTGCAAGAATGTTATAACATCTCCTTTTATCTTTGGCCTATAAAAAATAACATTCATCTTTGCCAATGTCTTCAAATCTTTCTCTACTTGACTCTCTGAAATCATATTACTCTTTGCTATCTCACTCTCATTTATCTTTACAACATCATGTTGCACTGCCGGAAAATGTCTAAGCAATGATTCTAACAAATAAGCATATACTTCATAATCATCAAAGAACCGTCTTATCTGTTGGTTATCTATAAGTATTTGGACTTCTGACAAAGGTTTGTCTTCATTCATAAAACTTATCCATTTCTCATTCTGTAATATCTTCAAACTATTAAAAACAATAACAATACTTAGTTGTGTTGTTAAGCAAAACCGCCCAAAATCAAAAGCAAATCTCTCTCCTTTTCCGCTATTAGTTGCTATATGATATTGATTACAAAGCATTTTATAAATATTTCTAACAACTTCTTTTTCTGGATATTCGTAATATGCTCGTTGTTTTTGCGATTCTATATCATTTTTATTATATAACAAAATACTATATGCTTTCTTTCCATCTCTACCACAGCGTCCAAACTCTTGATAATATTTTTCTATCGACGAAGGTATATCATAATGTATTACAAAACGAACATCTTCTTTATTTATTCCCATACCAAAAGCAGTCGTTGCAACCATTACTTGTACTTCATCTTTTACCCATAAATTTTGTGCATTGTTTCTTTCGTATGGTGTAAGATGTGCATGATAAGCAATGGCTGATATATTATATTTATTTTTCAGTTTATCTGCCAAAATGATTGTATCACTTCTTGTTGAGCAATAAACTATTCCAGACCCTTTTATATAATTTATCATTTGTGCTATAATCTCTGTCTTGTTTATCTCTTCACGCATTCTTATATAGATATTATTTCTATAAAAAGATGAAGATGAAATAAGATTATGCGGATTCTTATGAAAATCAAGATAATTAACAATATCTTGTTTTACTTTTTCAGTTGCCGTTGCTGTAAGTGCTAAGATAGGTACCTCTGGTTTTATTTGTCTAAGAACATTTAATCTCAAATAACTCGGACGAAAATTATGTCCCCACTGAGATATACAATGAGCTTCATCAATAACAAACAATGATACTTTAAAATTCATTATATGATTTTGAAGCACAATAGTATTTACTCTCTCTGCTGAAACAAAAAGAAACTTAGCTATATTATTATAGCATTGATTTATTGCCGTTTCATTTTTTTCTTTAGATTGAAGAGAGTTTATTGTAACTGCTTTTATTCCTATCTTTGCAAGATTATCTATTTGGTCTTTTATCAATGATATTAACGGTTCAACGACAACACATACACCACCTTTCATTATCGCTGGTATTTGATACGTTATACTTTTCCCTCCTCCCGTTGGCATTATTCCTAACGTATCTATATTAGAAAGAATTGAGGATATTATCTCTTGCTGATTATTGCGAAAAGAAGAATATCCCCAATAGTGATTTAATATTTCAAGTGGTGTTTTTTCGTTCAAAATATTTTATTATCAAAAAGGTGAATTAAAGTCTATGAAATTTTCATTCTTTATATCTTTATCTGAAATGATAGGATTTTCTACATTCCAATCAATGTTAAGCGTTTTATCATTCCACATTATCCCACCTTCACTCTCTTTATTATAAAAATTAGTACATTTATAAGAAAATATTGTATTATCTTTTAATGTAAGAAAACCATGAGCAAAACCCTCTGGTATATAAAACATAAGTTTATTTTCTTCTGTAAGATTTATTTTATAATATTGTCCATAAGTCTTTGATTGTTTTCTTAAATCAACGACGACATCTATCACACTTCCTTTAATAACTCTTATTAACTTACCTTGACAATATGGTGGTTTTTGAAAATGCAATCCTCTTAATACATCTTTGTCGCTCTTGCTCTCATTATCTTGAACAAAAACCATATCTAAGCCATTCTCTTTAAATGTCTTTTCATTATAAGATTCGTAAAAATATCCTCTCTTATCAAAGAACACTTGTGGCGTTATTATTTTTAATCCCTCAATAAATGTTTGTTCTATTTTCATTACTAATTCATTTTTTCTGCCATTGATAATGCTTCCATAACACCTTCACTCATTGTTGGATGAGGGTGCGTTGTTGTAAGAACTTGTGTTGCTGTAAGATTATTTTCCCTTGCTACAACAATTTCTTCTATCATCTCTGTAACATTATCTCCTATCATACTACAACCAAGAATTTTATCTGTATTTTTATCTACAACTATTTTAACAAAACCATCTCTGTTTCCTGCTGCTGTTGCTTTGCCAGATGCCATAAACATATATTTTCCTACCTTAACATCAAAGCCTTGTTCTTTTGCTTTATCTTCACTTAATCCAACTGATGCAATCTCTGGTGTTGTATATGTACAACCAGGAATATTTGAGTAATTAACTGGTTTAACATCTAATCCTTTTATATGCTCAATACAAGTTATTGCTTCTTTTGATGCTACGTGAGCAAGTGCTGGTCCTTTAACAATATCTCCTATTGCATAAATCCCTTTGCATGATGTCTCATACCAATCATTAACAACAACTTTTCCTCTCTCTGTTGCTATGTTTAAGTCTTCTAATCCTAAATGATTTATGTTCGTTTCTATTCCAACAGCAGAGAGAACAACATCACAAGTAACTGTTTCTTCCTTCTTTCCTTTCAATGTAACAACACATTGATTATCTTTTATCTCAACATTCTCAACTGATGTACCTGTATAAACTTTCATTCCATTTTTCTTGAAAACTCTTTGAAGTGTTGATGCTACTTCTTTATCTTCATTAGGTACTATTGTTGGCATAAATTCAACAAGAGTTACATCTGTTCCTATTGTTTGATAGAAATGTGCAAACTCACTTCCTATTGCTCCACTACCAACAACAAGCATAGTCTTTGGTTGTTCTTTCAAAGTCATTGCTCTTTGATATCCTATTATATGTTTTCCATCTTGACAAAGATTAGGCAATTGACGAGAATGTGCTCCTGTTGCTAAAATGATTTTATCTGCTTCTACTATTTGATTATCTTTTCCACAACAACAAACTTCTATTTTTTTGTCTTTTGTTATATGTCCAATACCTTGAAATACATCTATCTTGTTCTTGTTCATCAAAAACTCAACACCTTTATTCATCATATCAGCAACGCCTCTACTCCTTTGAACCATTTTTTCAAAGTTTGGCTTAATCTCTCCACTTATTTCAACTCCATATTCCTCACCTTTAACTGCATAATGATAAGCCTGTGCTGATTTCAACAATGCTTTTGTTGGTATACAGCCCCAATTCAAACATATTCCTCCAAGTTTATCTTTCTCTATTACTGCTACTTTCATTCCAAGTTCTGCTGCTCTTACTGCTGCAACATATCCTCCTGGACCTGCTCCTATAATTGCTATATCGTATTTCATCTCTTTTTTATGTTTTTTATATCTTATATAAATCTATTGCTATTCTATTTTACTGTCTTTTGAATCCATTTAAATAGTTCTTTAATCCATTTTAATATTTCTTCATTATATTTTAATAAAACGAAGAAATAATCAAATATCTCTTCGTTTTATTTGCGTATGTTCTTTAACGCTGAAAATAAATGATTTATTGCTTATTGTCTTTTTGTTATTGCCTGAGTTACATTGATTGCAAAATCTGCTAATTTCTCTAATTGAGCATAAAAATTACTATAAACTATTCCTGTTTGATAAGAATATTCATTATTTTTTATTGCTTCCGTATGTTCCTCACGCAACTTATCTCTAAAATTATTTATATTATTTTCAATTTCTTCTGCTCTCTGTCCTTTAACCATTAAATAATTTTCTGAAAGATTATCATTCATTTCTGCCAATGCCGCCCTAATTAAATCAAACATTTGAAAGATATTATCTCTTAGATGTTGCGAAAACCATACATGCTGTTTGTTCTTACTTTCTATTGACAAAGACAACTGATAACAACTATCTCCAATACTCTCTAAGTTATCTACTATTCTAAGCATTGACTCCACTTGCATAGAACCGCTCTTTGATAATCCATTCTCTGCAACCTTTGTCAAATAACCCGCAATCTCAACTTCCATTCTATCTGTTATCTCCTCATATTTCTTCGTTCGCTCTGTTAGTGCATTGAACTCTTTATCGTTTTTCAATACTAATAATTCTGGAATAAACTCAAACATTCTCACAACTCTTCTTGAAAAAACTTCTATCTCTTTCTTTGCTGGTTCAAGTGCTATCTCGCCAGAAGAAATCAATCCATTATTTATATATTTTAAACGAAATTCTTCCTCATCATCTCCTTCTGGTACCATCTTGTTAAGAATCTTAATTATTGTTGGAATAAACCATACAAGAATTGCAGTATTTGCTATATTAAAGAAACTATGAAAACAAGATAAAGCAATTGGAATTGATGCTGCTGTTGGTATTAATGGGTTTGTTCCTCCCAATGCCATAACGAAATGTGAAAGAAGATAAATTACTGGTTTAAACAATATCAAAATCCATATAACACCTGTGATATTAAATAATGTATGAGCTCTTGCAGCACGTTTGGCTGTCTTGTTTGCTACTATTGCTGCAATATTTGCTGTTATTGTTGTTCCTATGTTTTCTCCAAGACACAAAACACAAGCCATCTCAAAACTTATCAATCCTTTACTGCACATAACTAATGTTACTGCCATCATTGCAGAAGAAGATTGAATAACAACTGTTACTATTGTACCAATAAGAACAAACAACAAAATAGAACCATATCCATAATTTGATAGTTTTCCTACTACTTCAAGAACAGAAGCATATTGTGGTTGTGTAAAATCTGGTACTTGTGCTTGCAAAAGACCTAAGCCATAAAAAAGCAAAGAGAACCCTATGATGAAAGTTCCCAATACTTTATATTTTTTAGTAAACATTAATGGAGTAGCAATTGCTATAAGTGGCAAAGAAAATGCGACAATAGAAACTTTAAATCCCAACAAAGAAACTATCCATGCTGTTACTGTTGTTCCTATGTTTGCTCCCATGATTATAGATATTGCTCCCGGAAGTGAAATTAATCCTGCATTAACAAAACTAACTACCATTACTATTGTTGCAGCAGATGCTTGTATCACACTTGTTATACCTATTCCAGTTAATATGCCTCTAAATCTATTAGAAGTCATCTTGGTTAATAGTACTCTTAATTTGTCTCCTGCTATCTTTTGTAGAGAATCACTCATTATCGTCATTCCATACAAAAACATTCCTAATGCTCCTAATAAACCAAGAACGGTCAATAATATATCCATATTTATTTCATTTATTAATAAATTTACTTATTCTTTTTAATTCACTATTCTTTTTTCTATTTCTTCAACATCTATACGGAAACTTTTATTTGTTTCACAAGAATTAGATATTGATTTGCATGCATGAAGAACAGTTGCGTGGTCTTTGTTTCCACATTTCATTCCTATTGTAACAAGAGATGCTTTTGTTAGTTTCCTTGCAAGATACATTGATATATGACGAGCAGCAACAATATCTCCTTTTCTTGTGTTTGATAACATTTTTTCCATCGTTATATCAAAATAATCACAAACAATCTTTTGTATATATTCTATTGTTATCTCTCTTGTATTGCTCTTAACAAATTTATCTACCATTTGACGAGCAAGTTCTATTGTTATTTCTTTCTTACTTATTGAAGATTGTGCTAAAATAGAAATCAATGCTCCTTCTAATTCTCTTATTGATGTATTAACGTTATATGCCAAATATTCTATAACATCTTCTGGCATTTGTATTCCATCATTATATATTTTCTTCTTTATTATTTTTATACGAGTATTAACATCTGGCACTTGTAATTCAGCGCTCATTCCCCATTTCAATCTTGAAAGTACTCTTGGCTGAAGTCCTGATATTTCTGCTGGTGATTTATCTGATGTTATTATTATCTGTTTGCCCATTGCATGCAAACCATTAAATACTTGAAAAAATATCTCTTGTGTCTTTTCTTTATTCATCAACAACTGGATATCATCAATTATTAACACATCAACCATTCTTTGATAGAATTGAAGAAAATCACTGCCTGTTTTATTTTTACTCGCATCAATAAATTGTTGAAAGAATTGTTCAGCACTAATATATAATACTGTTTGGTCTGGATGTAATCTTTTCGTTTCCAATCCTATTGCATGAGCCAAATGTGTTTTACCTAAGCCAACAGAAGAAAAAATTAATAAAGGATTATATGGTGTTTTGCCAGGATTTTGTGCAACAGCATATCCTGCACATCTTGCTAATTGATTACATGGTCCTTCAACAAAATTATCAAAAGAATAGTTTTCATTTAATTGTGAATCTATCTTTATTTTTCTCAATCCTGGTATAATAAAAGGATTTGGAATTTCTTTCACATTTGAATCATTAATTATTACAGGAGCTGGTTTCATTGGATTATTTGTTATATCCTTATTAAATGAAGGAATAACAGACGAACCAACAGGAGAATTTTTATCTATATCTGCTCTATATAATAATTTAGCATTAGGTCCTATCTCTTTTTTTATTGCACCTTCTAATAATTTAATATAATGAGCTTCTATCCACTCGTAGAAATATAGGCTTGGAACTTTTATTGTCAATTCTTCATCTTTTAAAGACACAGCTTCTATTGGACGAAACCAAGTCTCAAAAATCACTTCTGGCAAATTATCTTTTATAAATGCCAAGCATCTATCCCACACTTGCTTACAATCGTTACTAATTTCCATTTTGTTAATAATTCGTTAATTTTTTACGTTAGCAAATTTACAAATTTATTCTTTTAATTTTTTTTATTTTTTTTTTGCATAATTCAAAAAGTTTTTTATAAAAATGCCCCTCTTTCGTCTCTTATTCTTTTTTTCTATCCTTTTTTTCCTTCTATTAGTATTGATTTTCTTTGCTTTGTCCTTACTCTACTCTCTTTTCCTTATTTTTGGGTGGCAATATAAAACTTTTTTTTAATAAAAAAAAATTAAAAAGAAGTTTTTTTTATTTTTGCGTTTTTTCAAACTCTATTTTATAACAATTTAATTTATAATTACTTTAATTATTCAGAATCTATTTTAGGTATTTTTTTGGCATAAAAAAAACAAAAATTTTATTCACATTGAAAAGTTTATAATTTTTTATTCATAATATTTGTTATTACTTTAAAAGTTTTACTTATTCTTTAATCTATTATTCTTTAAATGTCTTTTGATTCCAGTAAAATAGTTCTTTATTCTAATAAAATAGAATCAAAAACTATTCAAATGTCTTTTGATTCTATTTTATTAGAATAAAGAACTAATTTGCGTTAGTATAAATACTAGTCGGTGCTTACCAACATAATCCATTTATTATTGCTTAATTACGAATTTGTACTACTTTTATCTCTATTCTTCTTTCTTCCATTGATTGCTCCAAATAAATAGATTTACGTTTTGCTTCTATATTATCTGGATTGGGTGATGTTGATTGCAATTTTCCCATAGCAAGATGCACTACTTCTAATCTATGAAAATTATCTTCTGCCAAACTATCCATATATGGTTTCAATTGCCCATTATTCCAATTCCTCATATAATTCTCCACACTTACTATTCTTCTCTCTGAAAGATTATAATTGTAAAGAATATCATATAATGAAGATGAATATCCACGTATCTGTATTGTTACATTCTTTCCATTTTTCAATTGCTCCAAGACATACTCCAAAGCATCATTAAGTTTATTATAGTTCTTTTTTATCTTAGTTTCAATAAATTCATCAACATTTTTTATCTCTATATTTGCCAAACTATCATCAAGACCTTTTGTTCTGTTCGCTTTATATTGATTAGCAAGAGTAAGATATAATTTAAAACAATCTTCATATGAGGCTTTTGTTGTTTTGCTATCACTTCCATTATCAGGCGAATCGTTATGAAAATACAATGCTATTGGAAGGTCAAATGCTGGATTAAATTTTATCTTTTCCTTAATTATTTGTATTGTTGGTTCTTGTGGTGCTTTACTATTAAAACGATATAAATCATTACAACATGTCTTATTATCTACATTATTTTCACTTGGACGATTAGAAGTAAAATAACCTTCATTATCACTATCTGTTATGAAAGGATAAACATCATTAGCAGAAGAGTTTATTGGTTTTTTAAGGTTTTCTGGTGTTGTCCATCTTGTTAGCCAACCATCACTACGAAATATATCAAAGCCACCAAAACCATAATGAGTATCAGAAGAAAAATATAGTTCTTCATCATCATTATAATAAAAAGGTGTTATCTCATTTCCTGTTGTATTTATTGTACTTCCAAGATTGACAGGCTTTGCTTTTTCGTTATTTAAATCTACGTACCACAAATCCATCTTTCCAAACCCACCTTTTCTGTCTGATGCAAAATACATAACTGCTTCATTATTTTTTCTTGCAATAACAGGATTTGTATTATTTGATTCTTTATCCATTGTCGGCAAAAAAGGTTTAGGCTTACTCCATTGATTGTTCTCTTGTTTAGAATAATAAATCTGACTCAAATCCTTATTATTCTTTGTTTTTGTGTATGTGAAATATGCCGTTGAAGTAAGTGTATCAAAGAATAGGTCCGAACAATTTGTTTTCTTTTTATTTATTTTGCCCCAATCCAACCGCTTTGCTGGTGTATAATAATAATCATCTATAAAACTAAAATAGATTTGATTATAAATATCTGTATAATATGTTTTACCCTCACTATCTTTCTTTGTCTTAAATTCTGGTGTTGTAAAAATTAGTATGCTATCTTTTAGAATATAACTTGCTGTTTGTGATGTTTCTGTATTAACGTTCTTTCCAAGATTAGTTATAAGGAATAGTTTTTCTTTATCATTATCAATTATCCAATCAATTTTATTCAATTCATTCTTAACTTCTTTTCTTATATTTATATCATTACAATCCAAAAGACAAGTATTAAGAAAACTCTGTGCTTGAATTATGTTGCCATTTGATATAGATGCCTTTGCAAGATGAAGGTAAAGATAAGGAAACATTTCGTTAATGTTATTTGTGTCATTTTCTATCAACACTTTTTGATACCAATATTCTGCCTTATCATAGTTTTTCATCATCAAACATGCTTCACCACATTTATATATAAGGTTTAAATCTTTTTTAACAAATTTTCTTCCAAGTATATAATAATCCAATGCTTGATTATAGTCTTGTTTATTCATAGATTTATCACCTTCTCTTTCATACTCTCGTGCGTACTTTTGCTGAGAATACCCTTGAAAAGAAAAAGTTAGTAAGGTTATTGATATTATTAATGTTTTTAAAATGTTGGACATGGTATTTTTGTATTTATTCGTTTACTACTAATAGGACTGAATGCGTAAGACAACCATAACTCTACTCCTCCGTAAGTATGAGAAACTTTATTGAGTTTAGAAAGGTTTATATCATAAGAAAGTCCTGCTAAAAAATTGTTATATTTATATTTAGACGAAATAATAATAGCATCATTGTTTCTGTAATACATTCCAACGCTTATGTTTTGTGTAGTAAATACTGCATCACTCAAATTAACTATTAAATCACTTCCTAATATTATTTCATTATTTTTGTATTGGTTTTGATAAAATGCTTGTGGTCGTAATGAGAGTTTATCATTGCAAGAAAAAACAAAAGATGATGAAAGAACATATCTACGATGAAGAATAATATCTGTGTTTTTAAAGAACGATAAACTTGGTTGATTAATATTAAAACAAGAAAAGCCTATTTGCAAAGAGGTATTTTCTTGTGGAGTATATTGCCAAAACAAACCACCAGAAAGATTAAATACATTTAAATTCTCTAAAAGCACTACCTCGTTATTATTCTCATCTTGCGAAAAGTCTGCATTTTTCATATCATAACCATAGTTTCTTCGTTGTGCTTTTAATCCTAATGAAAGATAATATTTTTTCTCTCTATCCAAAGCAAAGAAAAAAGACATACTTGCAGAAATATCTCTTTCACCATAACTTAATGTTCCAGCAATATCATTAACAAAATCTATCCCTACCCCTATTCCATACCTATCTTTATACGATACAAATGGCTTATATTCTACTGATGTTAAAAAGGTATTATATCCATCAGAAACACTTGACCATTGATTTCTATATATTGTTGATATTCTAAACATTTGACTCATAAATCCTGTTGTGGCTGGATTAATAAACATTGGATTTGCGTTAATAGAAGAAAAATGAATATCTTGTGCTTTTCCTATTGTTGATAATAGAAAAAAGACAACAACACATACCATTTTTCTTTTTGTATTCACTTCACCTTATTTCATTATTTCCTACTAATTCTATTTGAAAAGACAATAATTAAATAAAAAAATTATTATTTTAATTTTGCGTTAATCATATTATAATCACGATTGATAAGTTCTTTTATCTTCATCAATCCATCTTCCAAAGCCAATGCTCCTGCTCGTCTTTGAAATTCATAATAACCATGATATGCAGCCATCTGTTGTTTAGAATAACCTCTTTCATTAAATTTTGCAACAAGATTATTTCGTGTATCATAAATCTCTACTATTACTTCTAATTCAGTAGTATTAGAACACATTGTCATTCCCATTGCATTGAATATTCCAAGTGTAAAACCAGAAAGCCACGACCATTTGTAATTGTTTTTACAATAAATGTTACCTGCTCTAAGTACTATATTACCTGCTCGTCTTGTTGTTGGATCGCAAATATTTTCATTAACATCATAAACTAATATGTTAGCAGCATCTTGAATGCGTTTCTCGGCTGTATATAACTTAGTTTTATCTGTAACTTCATATACGCCTTTACCATAAGGTGTTTCTGTAAGTCCATAAGGATGTTCAAGGTCGTTAGAAGGTTTAACAGAATAAGAATTTGCTCCATAAGCATTTTCAAAAGAAGGTTGATCTATCCAACATGTAAGCCTTGGCAATAAGTTTGGATTTTGATAATCTGAATGAAACGTTGATTCTTGTATGCTTTTGCATGAAGTACATCCTATTATTGTTGATATCATTACTATCGCTACTAAAATTATATTGCTCTTTTTCATCTTTTATTATTTTTTAAAGTTACAAATATATAAAATTATTCTGACTTGTTGTTATTATTTATAAATTTTCTATTATAAAATATTCTTTATCTTTTGAAAGTTTAATTATTTTCTCTGTTGTTATAGTATTGATATATTTACTATCATACTCTCTTTGACATCTTATATAATTATTTGTAAAGCCATACATTTTTCCATCTTTTTTTGTTTCCTCCCAAAGAACTTTACATTCATAATTAATATTTGTTTTATAAAATTCTTCTTTTTTCTTATAGGCAAGTTTTTGAAGCTCTTCACTTCTTTGTCTACGAAGGTGCACTGGAATTACTTCTCCTATTTTATTTGCTAATGTATTAGGTCTTTGTGAATATGTAAATACATGAATAAAAGCAAGTGGTAATGATTCTAAAAATTTATAAGAAGAAAGCCATTCATCTTCTGTCTCATCATTTGCTCCAACCATAACATCTGCTGCAATAAAACAATTAGGCATTAGTTCGTGTATATAGTTTACTTTCTCCTCAAACTCTTCTCTAAGGTATCTTCTTTTCATTGTCTTTAACACCTTGTTGCTTCCACTTTGTAATGGTATATGAAAATGAGGCAAGAAAGCACGTGAAGAAAAACAAAAGTCAATAATCTCTTTACTCAAAAGGTCTGGCTCTATACTTGATATGCGGTATCTTTTTATTCCTTCTACTTTATCTAAGGATTTAATGAGGTCTAAAAATGTCTCATTTCTTTCTTTACCAAAATCTCCTATATTTACTCCTGTTATAACTATTTCTTTTTTACCTTGCTTAGCTAATGTCTTTGCATCACTCACAGCCTCTTCTATACTGCAACTACGACTTCTGCCTCTTGCAAATGGTATCTCACAATAAGTACAGAAATAATCACAACCATCTTGCACTTTCAAAAATGCTCTTGTTCTGTCGTTTGATGAATATGATGAATAAAAACTTTTTAATGAAGAAATATCTATAACAGAATTATCTATCTCATGTTTTTCATCATTAATTATTCTCTTTTCACTTTCTTTTACTTTTTCAATAAGTAGATGTTTATCATCATTACCAAGAATGATATTAACGCCTTCAATCTTTTCAATCTCTTTGCTATTAACCTGCGAAAAACAACCAATGACAGCAATGATAGCCTTTGGATTAATATGATGTGCTTGACGAATAGCATTTCTACATTTACTTTCTGCTATCTGTGTAACGGTACAAGTGTTAATAACATAAACATCTGCCTTATCTTTAAAACCTACCTCCTTGTATCCTTCATTAACAAACCTACGCAAAAGGTCTGAGCTCTCGGCAAAGTTTAATTTGCAACCAAGTGTATGAAAAGCTATTGTCTGTGTCATTCTTCGTTAGTATTTGTTAGCATATTATTAAATTCTTCTTCACTTATCATCTTTATGTTTAGTGCTTCGGCTTTCTTCTTTTTTTCTGGTCCCATATTTTCTCCAAAGACAAGAAAATCTGTTTTTGATGAAAGCGAAGAAACGCTCTTGCCTCCATTATCTTCTATAACTTTCTTTATCTCTTCTCTTGAATAACCTTTAAACACACCACTAACCACAAAACTCTTACCCATAAGAATATCTTTTGTCTGTTTCTTTTCTATCTCAAACCTAAGTCCTAATTGCCTTAATCTGTCTATCTCTAAAAGGTTTTCACTATTAGAAAAATAACTTACAAGACTTTCTGCAACTGTTTCTCCTACATCATTGACAAGGACAAAATCTTCTTTCTTTGCATTGATTATATTGTCTATGTTTTCAAAATGACGAGCTATTGTCTTTGCACTTACTTCGCCTACATATCTTATTCCAAGAGCAAACAACACTCTTTCAAAAGGTACTTGCTTGCTATTCTCTATGGAGGTTATTATGTTTTTTGCTCCTTTTTCTTGAATAGAGAGTTTTTTGTCGTCTGTTAGAGAATAAACACCTATTAACTTATTTTCACTTAACTCATATAAAGAAGCAAAATCACTTACTATATTGTTTTCTAAAAGGTATCTTATCTTTTCTCCACCAAGAGTTTCAATGTTCATAGCTTTCTTAGAAATAAAATGTTGAAAACGTCCAAGGATTTGAACTGAACAATGATTATAGTTAGGACAATAATAACCTGCTTGCTCTTCTTCTTTGACAAGAGGAGTATTACAAATAGGACATCTCTTAATAAAACCAACTTTTTCTAACAAGCCTTTCTCTTCTTTTTCTTTATCATGTTCACAAGCAACTATCTTAGGTATTATTTCTCCACCTTTTTCTATTACAAGAGTATCATCAAGACAAAGACTTAGTTTATCCATCTGGTCGCTATTATGAAGAGTTGCACGTTTAACCCACGTTCCACCTAACCAAACAGGCTCAAACTCGGCAACTGGTGTTACAACGCCTGTTCTCCCTACTTGATATTCTACGCTTTTTAACTTGCTCTTAGCTTGTTCTGCCTTGAACTTAAAGGCTGTTGCCCAACGAGGTGATTTGGCTGTTGCTCCAAGAGTATTCCAATAGTTTGTATCGTTGAGTTTTATTACTATACCGTCAATATCAAAAGGAAGGTCATCTCTTTGCTTGTCCCAATAATTAATGAAATCCATTATCTCATTAATATTCGTTGCTATCGCCATATAAGGAGCTATCTTAAAACCCCATTGTTTTGCTTGTCTTAATCTATCGTAGTGCTTTTTTTCTTTTATACTATCACCAATAAGGAAATAAAGATAACAATCCAGTTTTCTTTTTGCTACTTCTTTTGGATCTTGTAATTTCAATGAACCAGAAGCAGCATTACGACAATTAGCAAAAGGCTCTTCTCCGTTTTCTATTCTCTTTTTGTTAAACTCTTCAAAAGCCTTATGTGGATATACTACTTCACCTCTTATTTCAAATTCTTGTGGAAAGTCATTGCCTTGCAAATGGAGTGGGATAGAAGGAATAGTCTTTATGTTGCTTGTTACATCATCGCCTACAACTCCATTACCTCTTGTTGAAGCTCTAACCAAGACACCTTCTTCATACAAAAGACTAATAGAAAGCCCATCATATTTTAGCTCACAAACCCATTCCAAATCTTTCATGTTAAGACTTTCTTCTGCTCTTGCAACAAAATCCACTATCTCATCTTTGCTGTATGTATTAGCCAAAGAAAGCATTGGATATTTGTGAGTTACTTGTTTAAAGTCTTTGTTTATCTGACCACCAACTCTTTGCGTAGGAGAAAAAGAGGAATAAAACTCTGGATACTGTTTTTCTAAGCCGTCAAGTTCTTTAAGTAAGTTGTCAAACTCAATATCGTCAATAGTAGGATTATCAAGTACATAATACTCATAACTATACCTTTCCAGTAGTTTTCTAAGACTATCAATCTTTTGTTTTACTTCTTGATTATTATCCATTTACTATCTTCTTTTTCTTTGCCTTAATTATTATGCAAAGATACAAAAAAATATGATAACATTACTTATCTATTATACTCACAAACTAACAATATTAAAAAATGTATCAGTATAATGGTTAATTTTCAGTAATTTTGTTATGATATATTGATACAAAAATTCAATAATCAATATATTTTACTTCTTCTTGTTCCTAAAATGCCAATCACGATCATCACCTATTTTGATAAGTGTTGTAACAACCAAAAGCAATAACATAAATTCAAGAAACGTCATAAGTTTAATATTTTTTATAGTGGCAAAGATACATTTTTTTATAATATAAGGAGAATAATTACAAGAAACAATAATAAATCTTCTATAATCATTCTTATATTTGTTCTTTGTCAAAGACAATATTATATATAATAATATTGTCTTTGACAAATTAACACATATAATCTTAAATAATATATTTGATTAATCAGCCAAATATCACTTATATTGTTGGTTCGTCTTCTTTTTGAAGTTCCTTTGTTATATCTTCATCAACAAAGTTATCTCTTTTTGCTGTTTTAAGTGTATCCTTTGAAAGATTATCAAACTCTCTCCTATTTTTTATTATATCTGTTGCTAAAAAGACTGCATTACGAAAACTTTGAGCAGAAGCTTGGTTTTTCCCAGCAATCTCATAAGCAGTACCATGTGCAGGAGAAGTTCTAACAAAAGGAAGTCCTGCTGTGAAATTAACTCCTTCTGTGAAAGACATTAATTTAAAAGGTATCAAACCTTGGTCGTGATACAAAGCCATAACACCATCAAAATCATTCATACTACCATTGCCAAAGAAACCATCAGAAGGATATGGTCCAAAAGCAAGAATACCATTATCAAAAGCCTCTTTGATTGCTGGTGCTACAATGGCATCATCTTCATTACCTATCAAACCATGGTCGCCTGCATGAGGATTAAGTGCAAGAACTGCTATCTTTGGTAGTCTTATTCCAAAATCTCTTCTTAAAGACCTATCCATTACACGTAGTTTTCTTATTATTAGGTCTTTTGTTATAACATTAGGCACTTCTTTTAATGCAAGATGATTAGTCATTATGCCTATATGAATATTTCTGCAAGTCATAACCATAAGACTTTCTTCTGCCTTAAACTTCCTTGTCAAATACTCTGTATGCCCTGGAAAGTTAAAAGTTTCACTTTGAATATTCTTCTTGTTTATAGGATTAGTAACAATAGCATCTATCTTACCGTCCATAAGTTCTTGACAAGTTTTATCCAAACTAAGTGCTGCCAATGAGCCTCCTATTTCTGTTGGTTGTCCTATATCTATCTTAACCTCATCTTGTATTATGTTTAATACATTAAATTTATGCGGTTCTGCTTGCTCGGCATGACGTATATTTACAAAAGAAAAATCATTTGCTCCAATAAGTTTTTTGTGATATGAAAGCACCTTAGAAGAGCCATAAAGTATTGGAGTGCAATTATCCATCATACGAGGGTCTGAAAAACATTTTAACATAACTTCGTATCCAATACCGTTAATATCGCCTTGTGAAATACCTATCTTTATAGGTTCATTTTCTTTATTTTGATTTGTTTTATTATTTATCATTATTATTTTTGTTTTATTTATTCACCACAACCGTGGCATAGTTTCTTGTTAACGCAAATTATCTTTTTATTCTAATGAATCGCTATTCCAGTAAAATGTCTTTTGATTCCAATAAAATGTCTTTTGAATCCATTTTAACGGATTAAAGAACTATTTTAATATCTCTTTATTCTATTTTAACTTAATTTTTTGATAACTTTCTCATACACTCAACGACTAATCGTAATCCATATGCCGTTGCTCCTTTGCCTCTATAATCTGTCTCTTTTTCATTCATAGCCACACCTGCAATATCTAAATGAATAAATGGATAAGAAGTAAAATAAGCCAAAAACTTACCTGCTGTTATCATTCCAGCATACTTTTCTCCACAGTTCTTAATATCTGCAATATCTGAAACAATAATATCATTATATTCGTCCCAAAAAGGAAATTCTGCTATTCTTTCATAAACTTCTCTACCACACATTTTAACAATTTGCATAAAGTCTTCTGCATCTTGTTCTATGGCAGCAATACCAAAAGGACCAATAGCACGAGAAGCAGCACCTGTCAAAGTAGAAGCCTCAATAACAAGTTTAGGGTTATATTGTTTAGCAAAAGCAAGAGCATCTGCAAGAATCATTCTACCTTCTGCATCTGTATTAATTACTTCCACATTAGTCCCATCGTACATATTTATTATATCACCGCTTGCATAAGCATTGCCACAAGGACGATTGTCAGTAGAAGGAAAAAGTCCTATAATATGAATAGGAAGATTTAATCTTGCACAAGCATAAATACTACAAGCCATTGTTGCCGCACCTGCCATATCTTCTTTCATATCATTCATAAAATCATCTGGTTTTAGATTTAATCCACCTGTATCATATACTAAACCTTTTCCAACAAGAACAATAGGACGTTTATTTACTGCATCTTTTGGACAATAATCCATAATAGTGAATGTTGGTGGGTCAACACTACCACGATTAACTGCCAACAAACCTCCCATCTTCTCTTTCTCTATCTTTTCTTTGTGCCAAACATCTACTTTTATGTTTGCCTCTTGTCCCATCGACACAAAGTTAGCAGCCAATGTTTCTGCATTAATCACAGTTACTGGTTCATTAACAAGGTCTTTACATTTTTCTGTTGCCTCAATGATTATCCTTAACTGTTCTATATCTTTTATATCAATATCTTTATGAACAACGTGTAAATTATCAAATGGGTGAATAAGACGTTTTGGATCTGTTTTATAAGAATCAAAAGTATAACTATTTATCATCATACCTTCAATAAAAGCAAGTATATTTTCTTTATTAACATCAATACTTGTTATCTGCAAATCCTTAACAAAACATCTATCACATTCTTTTAGCATCTTGCCTCCAAGACGGCGATAAACTTCTTTTGTCTTATATTCAATACTATTTTCTTCTACTATCTCAACAAAAACATAATGAGAAACAAGATTAAAAGAAAATGATTTAATATCATTTTCTTCCACTGATTTTCTAATGTATTCTATTTGCTTATCATCAACAAATGAAGAATTTAGATTATTAATAGACTTCTTATTAATGATAATAAGTGTTGAGTTATTATTTTTTGCTGTTATTATTTTATCAATATTTATCATAGCGTTTTTATGAAAATTATTTTACAAAGATACAAAAAATAAAGTAAAATGAAGTAATTTTGCAAAATCAAAAAAATATTTTACTATGAAAAAGACTTTAATAACATTATTCTTATTGATTTTATCCTTAGGTATATTAGCAGATAATCCACCAATAAAAAAACAGAAAGGGCGAATAAAATATGTTAATTCGTTAATGAGCAAGATGACTACCAAGCAAATGGTTGGGCAGATGATAATGATAGCGAGTGATAGCAAAACATCTGATTCTAATTATGTTAATAGTATTCTTAAACAGATAGATAGTTTTCAAGTTGGTGGCGTATGCTTTTTCAAAGGTACTCAAAAAGAGATGCTAACTCTTAACGAACTATATAACAATCATTCACCTATTCCTTTAATGATTTCTATTGACGGAGAATGGGGATTAAATATGAGATTAACAGACGCAGTTAGTTTCCCGATGCAGATGACTCTTGGAGCATTACCAACAAACAAATATAGTCTTGTTTATGATATGGGAAAGAACATAGCAAAGCAATGCAAAGAAATGGGTATTGATATTGATTTTGCTCCAGATATTGATATTAATCTTAATCCAAACAATCCTGTAATTAATATGCGTTCATTTGGAGAAGATAAATATAAAGTTGCTTTGCTTGGTAATGAATATATGCAAGGCTTGCAAGATGGTGGAGTTATGGCAGTAATCAAACATTTTCCAGGACATGGCGACACAGAGACAGATTCTCATAAAGCAACACCTACAATATCTCACACTAAATCTTTTATTGATTCTGTTGATTCTTATCCTTTTAAATATAATATAAACAAGAATGCTTGGGGTGTTTTAGTTGGACATCTTGCTGTTCCTTCATTAAGCAAAGATAGTTCTTTACCAGCATCTATCAATGAAGATATAATAAACAAATATCTTATTGATAGTTTGAACTTCAAAGGGCTTGTGTTTACTGATGCAATGAATATGAAAGGCTTAACTAATGTTTATGGTAACGGCGAAGCAGAAGTTAGAGCAGTTGAGGCTGGTATTGATATTATTCTTATGCCAAACAATACTGATAAAGCAATAAATGCTATTATGGTAGCAATAGATAGTGGAAGAATAAATGAATCTTTAATTAAGGCTAAATGCAAGAAAATTCTTTTATGGAAATATGATATGGGAATACTAACAAAAAAACGTTCTTACATTCTTCCAGACAAACAAACAATAGAACAAGCAGATAAGATTAATAAAGATATTGCTCAAAACATAATAACATCTGTTATGGTAAATGATGTAGATTTTCCTATTGCTAACAATCAAGATACTATTATTCTCTTTGAAACAGGAACAACAGATTACGCTCGTTTTAATGATGAGATAAAAAGATACAACAACAACGTTATAATAAAACATATAAACAAAGACTCATCTTCTTCTATCATTGATTCTACACTTAAAAACTATTCAGCAACAAACAACAAAACAAAAATATTTACTCTTATTGCAGGAGGTTGTTTTGCTAAAAGTAGCAGTAAGTATGGTATTCCAAGCGGTAGTTTAAACACTTTGCAATATGTTAATCAAAAAACATCTAACAACAATATTGCCATCTTTTTTGCTAATAGTTATGTTTTAAAATATATTGACACATCTTTACACAACAAATCTCTCTTTGCTTATCAAAACACAGCATATACTCAACAAGCAATGGCATATTCATTATTTTCTTCAAATAAGCCAATGGGTGTTTTGCCTGTTAGTGCTGGCACTTTCTCTATTGAGGAATCTCCTATTATAACATCTTCTATTAATTATTCATCTATTATGTCTAACAATATGGACGTTAATTGTTTTAAACAAATAGATTCTATTGCAAACGAAGGTGTTCAAAACAAGATTTATCCAGGCTGTCAAGTTCTTATTGCAAAAGATGGTAATATTGTATTGAATAATAGTTATGGTTCTTTATCTTATGATGACAAAACAAAAGTATATAACAATACAATATATGATATAGCATCTGTTAGCAAGGTTCTTAGCACTACTCTTTGCGTTATGAAACTTTATGAACAAGGAAAAATTAGTCTTGATGATAATATCTCTAAATATCTTCCTTATTTAAAACATAATAAGAAAGGCAAACTAACAATAAAAGACTTACTTTCTCACAACACTATTCTTCCTGCAACTTATCCTTTTTGGAAGAAAGCATTAGACAAAGGTAATATGTATGCTTTCAACAAAGAAAACGACAATGATTATGTTCAAGTTTGTGATTCATTATATATAAGAAAAAGTTTTAAAGAAGATATTCGCAATATGATTGCCAAAGATGTTCCATGCGAAAAAGAAAAACATTATGTATATAGCGACCTTAACTTTTTTCTTTTAGCAGATATGGTAGAAAAAGTTAGTGGAACAACAATAGATAAATATGTAGAAGAGAACTTTTATAATCCAATGAAATTAAATCATACTTATTTCAATCCTTTACAAAAAGATAAGACATTAAAAAACAACATTGCTCCAACAGAAGATGATAATATTTTTCGTAAGATGCAAATAAGAGGATATGTACACGACCCTCTGTGTGCTGTTTGTGGCGGAGTATGTGGTAATGCAGGAGTATTCTCTAATAGTGAAGATGTATTTAAGATTTGTCAGATGCTTTTAAATGGTGGTGTTTATGATAATGTACGTTATCTTGACTCTTCAACAATATCTACTTTCAATACTCGCTATTTTAAAGACAAGAACATTCGTCGTGCTCTTGGCTTTGATAAACCTTTCATTTCTTCTGAGTCTTCTCATTGTTCTAAATATTGTTCTCAACAAAGTTTTGGACACTCTGGCTTTACTGGAACACTTATTTGGATAGACCCAGAAAATCATACTGTCTTTGTTTTCCTTTCCAATCGTGTTTGTCCTAACGCATCACCAAACAAACTTGCTTCAAGCAACATAAGAACAAAAATACAAGACCTTATCTATAAATCATTAGAACCACAAGACTAATTAATCATGGACGAAAAAACAATAAAATATTTGCAATCTTTGGCAGAAAAATATAACACAAAAGACTTCATCAAAGACGACCCTATTTCTTTTTGTCATCGGTTCAAAGACAAGAAAGATATTGAAATAGCAGGATTTATTGCTTCTTGGCTTGCTTATGGTAAAAGAGAGAAGTTTTTGCAGGTGTTAGATAAAATTTATCTTGACTTTAATTCTCTTTCACCTTATCAATACATAATAAATAAATGTTTTCTAAAATATAAAGACAACAAAGATAATTTGTATCGTTTTTATGTTAAAGACGACTTTTATAATCTTTGCTCTCATCTTTATAATATATATTCTTTGAAAGATAATATAACGATGGAAGATGTTTTAATCAAAAAAATAAATAAACAAAGAGAAGATATTACTTTTATTGATGTGTTAAATGGTTTAATATCATTGTTTATTGGAGTCAAAGGAGTGCCACAAGATACATCATCAGCATGTAAGCGTCTTTGTATGTTTTTGCGTTGGCTTGTTAGAGATGATGGTATTGTTGATTTAGGTCTTTGGCATATCATAGACAAGAAAGACCTTATTATTCCTTTGGATACTCATGTCTTTCAAATAGCAACAAGATTAAACATTATCAACAAAAAAACTTCTAACTTTCATACCGCACAAGAGATAACAAATAAGATGAAAGAAGTTTTTGATACAGACCCAACCAAAGCAGATTTTGCTCTTTTTGGTTTTGGTGTTAATGAATAAAAAATGAGAATATTGGCATTTTATCTTTTTTAATAAACAATACTATACTTTTATATTTTTTCAACTAAAACTAATTAGATTTAAAATATATAACCAATATAAAAAATATAGAAGCATAAAGAATTGATTGTAAAATAACAATCATTTTAGATTGTATTGGATGTTCTTTTTTATTTTTATATGCAACTATAAAAGGTACAATAGGCAGACAAATAAAGATTAGTAAGTATTTTAGGATATTAAATATACTTATTAATAAAGATTCACTAAAAATAAAACTAATAACACTTGTTATAATATATATTATAAGTATTGTAGTAATAATTGTTCCCATAACAAATACAAAATTAGTAAAAAAAACTAACATAAGCCCTACCTTAGGAGTAAATATTTAATACAAATATATTTACTCCTATTGTATTTTAGTTTGATTATGATGAATATGAGTAATGCTTTTGTATTATAGCATACTATTCAATCTCTCTTTTTACTTAACTATTACTTATATATATTAATTAAAATAGTTTTTTATTCTATTAAAATGGATTGCTATTCCAGTAAAATAGTTCTTTAATCCATTTAAATGTCTTTTGATTCCATTTAAATAGTTCTTTAATCCATTTCAACGGATTGTTATTATATTTTAATTATTATTTGTTTTGGATTTTTGAATATTCAATTAATAACTTATAATTCAAAATTCCTAAGATTTATAGTATCCTTTTCGTTTGTACCGACAGCTAAAATCTATCATTATGTTTTAACATAGCCTTACCAATGATTGCTTGATTACCTTGTTTGTCTTCCAAAACACATTCTATTATGCCACGATGTTTTTCTTGATTAACTTCCAAAACTTTGAATTTGGCAACATATTGTCTTTCAACGAACACAGGACTACGAAAGCTCATCTCTTGGTTCATATATATTGTTCCTTCGCCTGGCCACATCGTTCCAAACACTCTTGAAAACACTGCACCAGCAAAAAATCCATGAACGATAGGAGTTTTGAATGGTGTCTTGGCTGCATATTCCGGATTGATATGTATTGGATTGTTATCTCCTGAAATATTTGCGAACATATCAACATCTTTTTGATGATACATAACTTCAAAATCGTATGTATCTCCTACTTTTATTTTTTCCATAACTATTATTCCTATTTATAATTTAATTAAAAAATTTAACATTAAAATTCAACAATAAATAAAAAACATAAATCAGCATCTATAAGCCGGGTTCTGTCGTTGTTCTATCATTAATCTACGCCTTACCTTGCGATAAAACTCTATCGACCTACCCCTCAACAGCACCGAGCCAATGCTTTAATGTTGATATATTTGGTCTTTCAACTCATAAGGTTTGCACAATTATCATATCACTACAATAATTAGTAAGCTCTTACCTCACTTTTTCACCCTTACCTTATATAAAATAAGGCGGTTTTTTTCTGTTGCACTTTTCTGTCAGAGGAAAAAAATAAACCTCTGCCTATCCGTTAGATAGTATGATGCTCTATGTTGCCCGGACTTTCCTCTTTAAGAAATATTATCTTACAGCGATAGAACGGTGCTGACTTATGTTATTTTATTATTTTTTCGTATTACTAATTATTTTCAGATAGATTAGCCTTTGCTATTGCTGCTCGTTTTCTATCTATCTCATTCAACATTATCTTTCTTATTCTAAGATGTTTTGGTGTTATCTCTAAATACTCATCTTCCTTAATATATTCCATAGATTCTTCCAAAGACATCTTAATAGCAGGAGCAATACTTACTTTATCATCACTACCTGCTGCTCTCATATTAGTTAGTTTCTTTGTAATAACAAGATTGACAACTATATCATCTGGACGAAGCCCTTCTCCAACAACCATTCCTGTATAAATCTCTTCTCCTGGTTCAACAAAGAAACGTCCTCTATCTTGTAGTTTATTTAATGAATACTCTATTACTGTACCATTTTCTTTTGCTATTAAAGCACCCATTCTTTTTGTTGGTATCTCTCCTTTCCATGGTTCAAAACCTTTAAGTTGATGAGCCATTATTGCTTCTCCTTCTGATATTGTAAGGATAGTATTTCTAAGTCCTATTATTCCTCTTGATGGTATTGTAAATTCTATATGAGAACGGTCGCCTTGTGGTTCAATTGAAACAAGTTCTCCTTTTCTTGATGTAACTTGTTCTATTATCTTACCAGCAAAGTTATCTGGTGTAACAATGATTAGTTGTTCTACCGGCTCACATTTCTTTCCATCTATTTCTTTTATTATTACTTTTGGCTGTCCTACTTGAAGTTCATAACCTTCTCTTCGCATTGTTTCAATAAGAATAGAAAGATGCAAAATACCACGACCATAAACTATCATTGTATCAGGAGAATCTGTATCTTCAACTTTAAGAGCAAGATTTTTTTCAAGTTCTTTATGTAATCTTTCTCTAAGATGTCGTGAAGTAACAAACTTTCCGTCTTTACCAAAGAATGGAGAATTATTAATAGTGAATAACATACTAAGTGTTGGTTCATCTACTTTTATTGGTTTCAATGGCTGTGGATTTTCTGCATCACAAATAGTATCTCCTATCTCAAAATTATCTATTCCAAGTACAGCAACTATTTCTCCTGCTTCTACTGGTGTTTTTACCTTTTCTTTTGCTAATCCTTCAAAAACATATAACTCTTTTATTTTTGACAAAGCTTTTTCTCCATTTGCTTTTGAAAGTATAACTGATTGTCCTGCTTGTAATGTTCCTCTATGCAAACGTCCTACAGCTATTCTTCCAACATAAGAAGAATAATCCAAAGAAGAAATCATAAGTTGAGTATTTCCTTCCAAATGAGGATAGGCTGGTATATATTTTATTATCTGGTCTAAAAGATAAGATACATCTGTTGTAGGTTTAGTATAATCTTCGCTCATCCAACCTTGTTTTGATGAACCATATACTGTTGGAAAGTTTAATTGGTCTTCTGTTGCTCCAAGATTACACATTAAGTCAAAGACTTTTTCTTGTGTGTTTATTGGGTCGCAGTTAGGTTTATCTACTTTATTTATTACTACAATAGGTTTAAGATTTAACTCAATGGCTTTTTGAAGAACAAAACGTGTTTGAGGCATTGGGCCTTCAAAAGCATCTACTACTAAAAGGACTCCATCTGCCATATTAAGTACTCTTTCTACTTCTCCTCCAAAATCGCTGTGTCCTGGAGTGTCTATGATATTTATTTTAATACCTTTATATCGTATTGAAACATTCTTTGAAAGGATTGTTATACCTCTTTCTCTCTCTAAATCATTATTATCAAGGATAAGTTCTTTTTGTTCTTGATTATCTCTAAAAAGCTTAGCTTGATAAAGCATTCTATCAACTAGTGTCGTCTTTCCATGATCAACATGAGCTATTATTGCTACGTTGCGTATATTCTGCATAAATTTTTTATTGTTTTTTATTTACTTATTATTTTAAAATATTTTCTTTTATCTCTTTAACAGCCTTTTCTATTCCTGTTGCATCCTTACCACCAGCAGTAGCAAAATATTTCTGTCCTCCGCCACCACCTTTAATGTTCTTTGCTACTTCTCTTATTAATTTTCCACAATCAACATCTTTTTCACTAACTAAATTATCTGAAACCATTATTGTTAAAGATACTTTATCGTTCATATTGCTTGCTCCAACAAAAAGGAAATTCTTATCCATACCACGAAAACGAAAAGCTATATCTTTCATACTATCACTATTTAATGGCAAACAACATTCATAATAATTAACATCATTTATTATTTGTTTTTTGTTTTGTATTTCATTAAATACTTTTTCATTTTCTTTTTTAATAAACTCTTCTACTTGTTTTTTTAGTTCATTGTTTTCATCAATAGTTTTCTTTATAGAGTTTAAGATATTAGGCGAGGCAACAAACAAAGCATTTATATCATCTAAGGTATCTATCGTTTTATTTATATATTTTTCATATTCTTCTCCTGTTACGGCTTCTATTCTTCTAATTCCGGCAGCAATAGCACTCTCATTAATTATTTTTATTGCTCCTATTGTTCCAGTACTTTTTACATGAGTTCCTCCACAAAGTTCTATGGATTGACCAAAACGTATCACTCTTACTTTATCGCCATATTTCTCACTAAACAAAGCCATTGCCCCCATTTCTTTTGCCTTATCTATTGGCACATCTCGCTTGTCATCTGCCACAAAGTCTTCTCTTATCATACTATTCACTTGTCTTTCCACTTCTCGTATCTCCTGCTTACTCATCTTGCTGTGATGTGCAAAGTCAAAACGTAATCTTTTGTCATCAACATAAGAGCCTTTTTGTTCTACATGAAGACCAAGTACATTTCTTAATGCGTTGTGAAGTAAGTGAGTCGCTGTATGGTTTCTTTCTATTGCTAAACGTTTTCTTATATTAACTTTTGCAGTAAATTCTTTATCAATATCTTTCGGTAATATCTTTGATATATGAATTATAAGATTGTTCTCTCTCTTTGTGTCTATTATTTCTACCTTCTCTTTATCATTTTCCAACACACCACTATCACCTACTTGTCCTCCCATCTCTCCATAAAAAGGTGTCCTATTTAGTACTATTTGATAAAGAATATTGCCTTTGGTTTCTATCTTCCTATAACGTATTATCTTTGCCTTGGTTTCCATCTCATCATATCCCACAAACTCTTCTTCTACAACCCTATCATCTACTACAACCCAATCATCACTCTTAATACTGGCAGCATTCTTACTTCTTTGTTTTTGTTCTTGTAAATGTTTTTCAAAAGAATCCATATCAACAATAAGACCTTTTTCTCTTGCCATAAGGACTGTTAAATCTATTGGAAAACCATAAGTATCAAAAAGTTCAAAAGCAAATGCTCCATCTATCTCCTTTTCTTTATTCTCTTGTATATATTTATCAAACTTTATTATTCCGTTAGAAAGTGTTCTAAGGAAAGCATTCTCTTCTTCTTTTATTACTTTTGTTATCAAGTCTTGGTTTTGTTTCAATTCTTTGTATTGTTCTCCCATTTGATTAACCAAAGTATTAACAAGCGAATACATAAAAGGTTCTTTAAAACCAAGAAAAGTATAACCATATCTTACTGCCCTTCTTAATATTCTTCTTATTACATAACCTGCCTTTGAATTAGATGGCAAAAGTCCGTCAGCAATAGCAAACGTTACCGCTCTTTCATGGTCTGCAATAACACGCATTGCTATATCTTTTTTTTCATCTTTGCCATATTCTTCATTTGCTTTGCTTGCTATTTCTTGTATTAATGGCTGGAATACATCTGTATCATAATTTGATTGTTTGCCTTCAATAACCATACACAAACGTTCAAAGCCCATTCCTGTATCAATATTCTTTTCTTTTAATGGTACAAGCGAACCGTCTGCCAAACGATTATATTGCATAAACACTAAGTTCCATATTTCTATCACAAGTGGATTATCTTTATTTACTAACTCTTTGCCACTTATCTTTTTCTTATCTTTTTCACTCCTCAAATCTATATGTATCTCTGAACAAGAGCCACAAGGTCCTACTTCTCCCATCTCCCAAAAGTTATCTTTCTTATTTCCAAGTATTATTCTATCTTCACTTATCCACTGCTTCCAATAGTTGTAAGCCTCTTCATCTTTCGTTGTTCCATCTTTTTCATCACCTCCAAACACTGTTACATACAGATTATTCTCATCTATCTTATACACTTTTGTTAATAACTCCCAAGAATATGCAATAGCTTCCTTTTTAAAATAATCTCCAAACGACCAATTGCCAAGCATCTCAAACATAGTGTGATGATATGTATCGTGTCCTACTTCTTCCAAATCATTGTGTTTGCCACTTACACGAAGACATTTTTGACTATCTGTTGCCCTTGTATATGGTTTTTGAATGTTACCTAAAAATATATCTTTGAATTGATTCATTCCCGCATTAGTGAACAGTAGTGTTGGGTCATTCTTAACTATCATAGATGAAGAAGGAACAACTGTATGCCCTTTACTTGCAAAGAAATCTATAAAAGTCTTTCTAATTTCATTAGATGTCATATTCTTGTTTATTATTTCAAATTTTCTATTAAAGCAATCTTGTTTTGATTGTTTATCCTTACCACGGTTATATAATTCATCGCCACAGTTTTCGTTGCAAAATTACAAAAAAAATCTAACAATATAATATAATGAGCATCAAGTAATCAAAAAAATCTAACAATATATCTTTTACTCGCTTTTATTCACTAAACAAAAACAGCAAAGATTTAATCAATAAAAATAATACGCTATCTTTTATTTGCCAACTCTTTATAATATTTTATTAAAGTTAAGAGTTAGCAAAATATAACGAAGAAATATTTTAAAGCATAAGATTTAGTGCTATTTCATTTTGAAGATGCCAGCCTTTTGTTGTTAAGCAATAATTTTCATCAAAATAGCCTTCTTCTTTTAAAGACAACATATTTTTTTTGAAATGATTAAAGTATTCCGGAAATTTTATCCTTACTTCTTCTTCATTTAATCCTTGCATCAACCGAGAAGACAACATAACATATTCTTCATACTTTTCTTGATTAGTTAATAATTCTTTATTATTGTTATTCAAGTAATTATTGTTAATATTATTTATATATTTATCAATATCATTTTCATTCCAACATCTCTGTTGCCCATCGTAAGAATGAGCCGCTGCACCAAGTCCAAGATATTTGCCAAACGTCCAATAATTATAGTTATGTTTTGATTGAAATTCCTTTTTGCAATACGACGACGTTTCATAATGAATATAATTATTATCTTTTAAAACTTCCATAGTTAAATCAAACTCATCTAACATCTCTTTTTCCTCTGGTAGTATCATTTTATTTTGTTCTATCAACTTATAAATCATTGTGTTTTGTTCAACAGTTAAACTATAACATGATATATGAGGCAATGAGAATGTTAAAAAAACATCAAGATTATTTTTCCAACTATCAATATTCATCATTGGAAGATTATACATCAAATCAATAGAAATATTATTTATTCCAACATTCAAAGCATTAGTTATTGCTTGCTTTGCTTGTCTTGAACTATGACAACGATTAAGCATTTTAAGGTCATTATCATTAAAACTTTGTACTCCAATACTTAATCTATTTATGCCTAAATCTCTTATTGCTTTAAGATAATCTTCATTCAAATCTTCTGGATTTGTTTCCATTGTTATCTCACTAATATCTTTCGTATCAAAATTATGATGTATTTCTTTAAATAAACGTTCTAATTGACTAATTGACAATAAAGAAGGTGTTCCTCCTCCAATATAAATTGTTGTTAATGACGAATCAATAAAATCTTTTCTCTGTTTAATCTCTTCTATTAAGCAATCAACATAACTATCCAGCATCTTTTCAGGGCTATGCTTTGCAATAGAATAAAAATCACAATAAATACATTTGTGATGACAAAAAGGTATATGAATATAAAGAGAAGACATTGTTTTATTATAAATGTTTATTCAAAACTATTCTAAACGTTGTTCCTTTTCCAAGATAAGATTGTTTAACATATATTTTACCTTTATGATACTCTTCAATAATACGTTTAACAAGTGAAAGTCCTAATCCCCAACCTCTTGTTTTTGTTGTATAACCTGGTTGAAATATCTGTTTAAATTGTTTCTTTGACAATCCTTTTCCTGTATCTGTAACGTCAATATAAACTTGTTGTTCATCTTCTTCCATCTCTATTGTTATCTTACCTTGTCCTTCCATTGCATCAATAGCATTCTTTGAAAGATTTTCAAAAGTCCATTCCAAAAGAGATTGATTAAGTGGTATTATTATTGCTCTATCTTGTGGAATACGTATATCAAATTTCACATTTTTAGGAGTTCGCAATGAAAGATACGCAATAGCACTATCTATAACCGCAATCAAATCCTGATTTTTCAACGTTGGATTAGACCCTATTTGAGAAAATCTTTGTGCTATCATATCTAATCGTTTTATATCTTTTGTTATCTCTTTGCAAATACTTTCATTTTCTGGATTCATCTTCAAATACTCTACCCATGCAACCAAAGAAGATATTGGCGTTCCAAGTTGATGTGCTGTTTCTTTACTCATTCCTACCCATACAGAGTTTTGTTCCGATGCTTTCATTGCCTTAAATATTTGGAAGAATAAATATCCAAACAATATAAATAAAAGAATATATAAAATAGGATAATATTGCAAAAGAGTTATCATCTTACTACGTTCAAAGAATATTAATCCATTTTGTTTGTTTGGCAATGAAATACGAATAGGATTATTAAATTTCTCCATTGATGCTATCGTTGAAGATATGTTTTCTTTTGTTAGTTTGTTTTTATTAATATTTCCATAAGCTAAGATATGTGTTTTTGATGTATCTGTAATAATTACTGGCACAAAAACAGTATTGTCTGTAATCTCTGAAAGAAAAGAATTTGTAAAATCCTCTAAAACATTTTTTATATCACTATATGCCTTGCTTTCGGTGTAATACAACTTAAATTTCATTCCATAAACACTATATTCAAAAGGCTTATTCTTTGAAAACTCCTTATATAACTTGCCAACCAACACATGTTGATTTTTGGGAATAACAACATTTTGAGATAGTTGTATATTATTAAATTCATCAGTAATAATTACTGGTATTGTTTTGTTATCAACAATGATTTTAGAGTAGAAATTAAGTTTAGAACATGTAAGGTCTGCATCAACAGGTTGGCTCATTATCACTTTATATGCCTCAACGAATTGTTGCAACTTAACATTCTCGTCTTGTGTCATTTTATCATAAAACTCTTTTGTATGCTTTACAATCTCTGCCTTTCTACTTATTGCTTTTGCCCACAATTCAACCTTTTTCTGTTCTTCCCTTCTAAGTTGGCTTATCATCTTATTAATTTGAAAGAAAGACAAAAAAACAATACAAAAGCCAAATATCAAAATATACCACCTTATTCGTGGATTCTTTATATATTTATTCATAAAATAATCTCTTTAGTCGGTAACCACCGACAAGGGTTTTTGCTAACGCAAATTAGTTCTTTATTATATTTTACTATCTCTTTATTCTATTTCAATATCTCTTTATTCTATTTCAATAAAACGAAGAGTTATTCCAAACAAAAAAAGCACTAATTTTAATAGAACTTTTTTATTAAAACTTATTTTTTAATACTTTTTATAACGTAGTTTTTTTTATAAAATTGAAAAAACTTTAAATATATTTTGTTCAATCAAAAAAAAGTTCGTAATTTTGAATTTAATTTATTTAAACGAATAAAGAAAACAATAAATAAAAACTAAATAATATTAATCATGAAAGAATTTAATATTAAAGGTACTGGCGTTGCTATGGTTACGCCTTTTGACAAACAAGGTAATGTTGATTTAACAAGTTTTGGAAAATTAATCAATCATTGTATTGAAGGGGGCTGTGATTATCTTGTATGCCTTGGTACAACAAGCGAATATCCTACTCTATCACAAAAAGAAATGTTTGCTGTTAAAGAATTTACTATTGAATGCGTTGAAAATAGAGTTCCAATTGTTCTTGGTATGGGAGGAAATGATACAAGAGAACTAATAAATAAGATAACTAAATATGATTACACTAACATTGCTGCCATTCTTTCTGTTGCTCCTTTTTACAATAAACCAAATCAAAAAGGGCTTTACACTCATTTTTCTCAGGTTGCTAATTCTTCGCCCGTTCCTGTAATAATATATAATGTTCCAGGTAGAACAGGAAGCAATCTTAATGCAGAAACAACACTTCAACTTGCGGAAGAATGTAATAATATAATAGGAATAAAAGAAGCATCAGGCAATATGAATCAATGTATGGAAATATTAAGATGCAAACCAAAAGGATTTAATGTAATTTCTGGTGAAGATGCTTTAACAGTACCTCTTATGTCTGTTGGTGCAAAAGGAGTCATATCAGTTACTGCTAATGCTTTTCCTAAACAAGTAAGCGATATGGTTAATTATTGTTTAAAAGACAATTTCAAAAAAGCAATACCTATTCATAATGCTTTACTACCTTTTACTAATGCAATATTTGAAGAAGGTAATCCTGTCGGAATAAAATCTGCATTAAAAACATTAGGCATAACAAACAATGTTGTAAGACTACCATTAACAGAAGCATCAAAATCATTATCAAATAAAATACAATCAATTATTAACGATATAAAATAAATTAAAGACACAATCATGGTAAATTATAAAGAATTAGGCTTAGTTAATTCAAGAGAATTATTCAAAAAAGCCGTAAAAGGTGGGTATGCTATACCTGCATTCAACTTCAACAATATGGAACAGATGCAAGCTATCATTCAAGCATGTGTTGAAGCAAAATCTCCTGTTATCTTACAAGTATCATCAGGAGCAAGAAAATATGCTAATCAAACTCTTCTTCGCTATATGGCACAAGGAGCAGTAGAATATGCAAAAGAATTAGGGTACAATATTCCTATCGTTCTCCATCTTGACCATGGCGATACATTTGAACTTTGTGTTTCTTGTATTGAGTATGGTTTTTCTTCTGTTATGATAGATGGAAGTTCTCATCCTTATGACGAAAACGTTGCTTTAACAAGAAAAGTAGTAGATTATGCTCATAAATATGATGTTACTGTTGAAGGCGAACTTGGAGTATTAGCAGGCATTGAAGAAGATGTAAAAGCAGCAGAGCATATATATACTCGTGCTGAAGATGTAGAAGATTTTGTTAAAAAGACAGGCGTTGATTCTCTTGCTATTTCAATAGGTACTTCTCATGGTGCTAATAAATTTAAACCAGAACAATGTACAAGAGATAAAGATGGCATTCTTGTTCCACCTCCTCTTCGTTTTGATATATTAAAAGAGATAGAAAAACGTATTCCTGGTTTTCCTATTGTTCTTCATGGCTCTTCTTCTGTTCCACAAGATTTAGTTAAAACAATTAATCATTATGGAGGAAATTTAAAAGATGCTATTGGAATACCAGAAGACCAACTAAGAGAAGCTGCAAAAAGTGCTGTATGTAAGATAAATATAGATTCAGATGGTCGTCTTGCAATGACAGCAGCAGTAAGAGAAGTTTTATCTAATGAACCTGCTGTTTTTGACCCAAGAAAATATCTTGGACCTGCAAGAGATAAATTGAAAGAACTTTATATTCATAAATGTAAAGATGTTTTAGGTTCTGCAAACAAAGCATAACAAGACCTTTACACAAAAAAATAATACACTACTTATTACTTCTTTATTTTTAATTAGGAGTAATAAGTAAGTGTTTTTTAAGAAATAATCATAAACAAACTCAAACAAAACAAAATAACTAAAAACAACCATATGAAAAAGAAAATACAATTTTGCCTTGTATATAGAGATATGTGGCAATCGTCAGGCAAATATGTTCCAAGAAAAGACCAATTAGAAGAAATAGCACCAGTAATTATTGATATGGGCTGTTTTTCAAGGATAGAAACTAATGGAGGTGCATCAGAACAAGTAAATCTTCTTTATGGAGAAAACCCTAATGTTTCAGTAAGAGCATGGTGCAAACCTTTCAATGAAGCAGGCATAAAAACACAGATGTTAGAAAGAGCATTAAACGGTTTGCGTATGTTTCCTGTTCCAAAAGACGTAAGAGAGTTGATGTGCAAAGTAAAAAAAGCACAAGGAGTTGATATTATGCGTTCTTTTGATGGCTTGAATGATCATCGTAATCTTGAACTCTCTATCAAGTATGCTAAAAAATATGGAATGATTTCACAAGCAGCTCTTAGTATAACTTATTCTGATATTCACACAGTAGAATACTATACATCTGTTGTAGATAAATTAGTAGAATATGGTTGTGATGAGATTGCATTAAAAGATATGGCAGGCGTTGGTCGTCCTGTTATGCTTGGAAGATTAGTTAAATACATTAAAGATAAATATCCTCATATTCTTGTTCAATATCATGGACATACAGGACCTGGTTTTGCGATGGCTTCTATTTTAGAGGTATGTAATAATGGAGCAGATATTATAGACGTTGCTATGGAACCTCTTTCTTGGGGAATGGTTCATGCTGATGTTATAACAGTTCAAGCTATGTTAAAAGATGCTGGCTTTGACGTTCCTGAAATAAATATGAAAGCATATATGAAAGCTCGTAGTCTTACACAAAAATTCATTGACGACTTCTTAGGTTATTTTATTGATAAGAAAAACAAAATAAGTACTTCTCTTTTGGTTGGTTGTGGATTACCAGGAGGAATGATGGGGTCAATGATGTCTGATTTAAAAGGTGTACAAGGCGGTATTAATATGTTTTTAAAGAAAGCAGGAAAAGAGCCTTTGAATGAAGATGAACTACTTATAGAACTTTTTAATGAAGTACAATACGTTTGGCCAAAAGTAGGCAATCCTCCTCTTGTTACTCCATTTAGTCAATATGTAAAAAATATTGCCTTAATGAACATTATGCAAAGAGCACAAGGCAAAGAACGTTTCACTATGATGGATAACAACACTTGGGGAATGATTCTTGGAAAGATGGGCAAACTTCCAGGACAAGTAGCACCAGAAATAATAGAACTTGCAAAGAAAAGCAATTCAGAGTTCTTTACTGGCAATCCGCAAGACAACTATCCTGATGAACTTCCTAAATTTCGTAAAGAAATGGACGATAATGGCTGGGATTATGGACAAGATGATGAAGAGTTGTTTGAGATTGCAATGCACGAAAGACAATATTTAGATTATAAATCTGGTGTTGCTAAAAAACGTTTTAATGATGAACTTACAAAAGCAAAGCAAGCAATATCTACAACAACATCTTCCACTCCATCAACTCAACCAAAGCAAGATACAAATCAGCAGTTGATTGATGATATGCTTCAAAAGAATCCAAACGCTAAGCCAGTAATTGCAACAACGACAGGCAAAGTTATATGGGAGATTACTATCAATGAAACATCAATGAATCCTCCGACAGGCACTCATTTCAAAGAAGGTGATATTGTTTGTTATGTTATGTCTGATTATGGAACGAACGATGAAGTTAAAGCATTATATAGTGGCAAACTTATATCTATCATAAAAAGACAAGGCGACCGTGTGAAAAAAGGCGATGTGATTGCATTTATAGCATAGAAAACAATATCGTATTATATCAACATTATTTAAATAGAACGAAACAATTTATTAGAATAAAGAAACAGTAAAATAGTTCTTTATTCTGTTGAAATAGAATAGCAATACATTTTAATAGAATAAAGAAAGAATAAAATACATTGCTAATGTACCGATAATACATTGCTAATGTACCGATAATACATTGCTAATGTACTGACAGTACATCGCTGTTGTACTGATAATACATTGCTAATGTACTGGCAGTACATCGCAAAAAGAAAATAGTTGTACTGCATTTTGTATAATCAAGTCAAAATAAAAGAACCATCTTTTCTTTTAATTACAAATAAAATTATACCTTTGTGACTAAATAATGATTAATTAAGAAAATGAAAGATAATAAAAAACAAAAGAAAAGATAAAACATGATATAATTACAATAGAGTAGATTTTTTTAAGTTGAAAATCAGTAGTATATTTGTATAAAAAAAATAAAAATAATTAATTAGTATTTATATGAAAAAGTATTTAATTATAATATGTTTAATAATTGTTGGAATTAATAATTGTTTATTAGCACAAGAAGAAAGATGGCCAACTAGGAGAGGAACACAAGATTATATTGTTGAAAAGATAGATTCTTTATATAATTATTATTTTATTTATGTATCTAGAAATAATAGAATAAATACATATAGATTAGTGGAGAGGAAATATAATGATAGTTTGTGTGAACAACATATTGTTATTGGAAAGATATATTCATTAACAATACATGGAATGGAAGATAATATAGTTGGTGATGCAGGATATGTAGGTGATTTAGATTCTTCTGTAGAAATAGAAGAAGGTGTTGTTATTCCTATTGAACCAGAATGGGGATTTGATATTTATTATGCAGATGAAATTGTAGGATTATGTTATAAAAGGAAAAATAAAATTCAATAGTAATATTAAAAATAGAATGAGTTATGAAAAAGAGTGTTATTTTAATAGTAGTTTTAGTTATATCTTTTATGTCTATAGGACAAACAGATAGAAATTTTATTTGCTAATAATGGTGTAGAGAAGAAGCTAAATAATGATTTTAATATTTATTTTATTTATCAAGATTCTATACAGAAAGTGATTTATAAAGCTATTGCTTTTGATGAAAAATATATTAGTATTCCGACACAGATGCCTTTAAATGAAAAATTAAAATATTATATATTATTTGAGTATAAGAAAAAAATTTATTATTGTGATTATAGAGAATATTTAACTTTCTACGAAGCAGATGCTTTCTTAATACATATACAAAAAAAGCCATTTTATAAATATGTTTCATGGGGACATAATAAGTTTAATTTTTTATTACAAATAAAGAGAAATGAGGATAAGAGTTTTATTGGTGAAATGGAAATTGTGTATGGGAGAGGAGATAGTGCAGCAACGTATACGAGAATTACTAATTTTAAAGAATATTTCAAAAAAGGAAGGAAGTTGATGTAATATAAATAATAGTATATA
>JAKVOZ010000008.1 GCA_022482545.1 Bacteroidales bacterium | reverse complement strand
ATAGTAAGAAAAGATTAAACAAAATCTTTTCATAAAAAAGTATCGTTCTTTGACATAGGATTAAAAAAATGGACAATTTATAAAAGAAAAACAAAAAAAATCCCATTTTTAATATACTATAAAATGTGATTTTGCGTTGATATATAAGAAAATACGAGGGGGTATACTGTAAAAGGTTTCCATTATAACAAGGATTACAACAAAAAGTCTTCATAAATATCAGCCAAATAAACTGTAAAAGGTTTCCATTATAACAAGGATTACAACATTGTAGATAGAAACAATTTCTTTATTAGAACTGTAAAAGGTTTCCATTATAACAAGGATTACAACTGATTATGACGGAGAACAATATGATACTTCACTGTAAAAGGTTTCCATTATAACAAGGATTACAACTATGGATTAAAAGAATTCTTAATGCAGAACACTGTAAAAGGTTTCCATTATAACAAGGATTACAACACATTAATAAAAACATTGACACCTTCCGAGACTGTAAAAGGTTTCCATTATAACAAGGATTACAACATATTATTAACAGATACCTCACAGCGATAAACTGTAAAAGGTTTCCATTATAACAAGGATTACAACCTGGACGAAGTACTTTTACAAATTTTTCACACTGTAAAAGGTTTCCATTATAACAAGGATTACAACTTTTTTAAAATTATTATTTATTTTAGAATAACTGTAAAAGGTTTCCATTATAACAAGGATTACAACACTGTCTATATAATAAATATATACAGTACTACTGTAAAAGGTTTCCATTATAACAAGGATTACAACTCTTTAATGTATTTAAATAACTTATCGCTTACTGTAAAAGGTTTCCATTATAACAAGGATTACAACCATTTTGTTATTCTTTTTTTTAATTTATTAACTGTAAAAGGTTTCCATTATAACAAGGATTACAACAAGGGCACGCCATCTCCATTACAGCGATTAACTGTAAAAGGTTTCCATTATAACAAGGATTACAACATCCAATATTGAAACCATTTATCCATCCAAACTGTAAAAGGTTTCCATTATAACAAGGATTACAACTCTCTTTTGCTATATCACTAACCTCACTATACTGTAAAAGGTTTCCATTATAACAAGGATTACAACTAATCCTTCCATTTTTATCCTCCTTTTTTTACTGTAAAAGGTTTCCATTATAACAAGGATTACAACTCCTCTCTACACAATTCATCAAAGTTATCCACTGTAAAAGGTTTCCATTATAACAAGGATTACAACGATACTACCTGTTATTAATAATAGACATATACTGTAAAAGGTTTCCATTATAACAAGGATTACAACTTATCTCTTTTTCCTAAATCTAATTGTTCACTGTAAAAGGTTTCCATTATAACAAGGATTACAACAATTCTAATTGTTTAATTACATTATTGATTACTGTAAAAGGTTTCCATTATAACAAGGATTACAACTATTAAGCCTTTTAACTTACTACCTGTCTTACTGTAAAAGGTTTCCATTATAACAAGGATTACAACAAGTTTCGTCTTTCATTTTCATTTCCATTTACTGTAAAAGGTTTCCATTATAACAAGGATTACAACATTAGCTATGATTCTGTTCATTTCTTCTTGACTGTAAAAGGTTTCCATTATAACAAGGATTACAACCATTCACCGTGACCTGAAAAATAACAAGCTACTGTAAAAGGTTTCCATTATAACAAGGATTACAACAATGATTTGCTACTAAACGGAATGAACTCCACTGTAAAAGGTTTCCATTATAACAAGGATTACAACTAAAATGCAGTATTTTAATCCTCCTTACTAACAATAAATGTCCATTATAACAAGGATTAATTAATATACATAATAATATATGGCGTCTTATTATGTATATGATTTAGTAGAAGTACGCCACAATTAAAAAACAAATTTATATTATGTACAAATTTATTATGGGTGCAGCAATAGGGTTAGTTACATATGTTATTATTGAAATAATAATGCATGCAAGAAAAAATAGAGAAGATTAAAATAAGCCCTAAAAATATCAAGGATATAAAACAGGTCTTTATATCCTTGATATAAAAAAATAATTTTTAGACCAAAAAACAAGAAAAGATATGACAAATCGCAAAGAATATACTTATGGCTCTATTATTGTTATTCAACGCCAAGATTATAAGTGGGGAATAATAAATAAAGAAGGTATAGAAATTGTACCTTTTGGAAAATATAATTGGATTGATGGGTTTGACCAAGGGTTAGCAAGAGTAAGAAAAGGCGTATATGCTGACTCTAAATGGGGTATAATTAATGAAAAAGGCGAAGAAGTTCTCCCTGTTGAATATGATAATATATGGAACTTTTTAGGTAAAAATAGATATTCAATTAAAATAATTAAGAATGGAATTACTAAAGAAATCTGTTTACATGATTTGAATCCAGAGTTACCAATTAAATGTGTTGATAAAGAGTCGGAATATTATACTGACTATTATTCCGAAAACAGACATTACGAACAATATGCAGGAAGTTATGCTCAAGATGTGATGGGTTACAGTGATGAAGAAATAGATGATGCTTTTGAAGGTGATCCTAGTCTATATTGGAATATAGATTAAATAGTGAAAGAAAATAAAAAATATACAAAAAAGATGATAATTAATTTAGACATTTAATAAATTTAATTATCTTTGCATTTGTAATTAATTAAAAAAAAATAATGTTAAAGATAAGAGAATTGATAGTAAGGTTTGAGAATGAAGTAGAATTTAGAGAAATTGAAGCATTGCGAGGGTCTGTTTTAAATACGTTTACAGATGATTGTGATGTTTTGTTTCATAATCATATTGGGGAAGGATTTCGTTACTCTTATCCATTAATACAATATAAAAGAATAAACAAAAAAGCAGCAATAGTATGTTTTCACAAAGGTGTAGATACTATCGGGACATTGCTAAATAAGGAAGATGTTTATTTAAAGACAAACGATAAAGAAGAAAAATTAAAAATAGAAAGCGTAAATGCATTTCAATATACAATTCAAGTGTGGGAGGCATCATTTGATTATACAATAAGGAAATGGCTTGCATTAAATGAAGAGAATTATGAGAAATATAAACAATTAAATTCTCTAAAAGAGAAATGTGAGATGTTAGAGAGAGTTCTTATAGCCAATATTATAACTTTTGCCAAAGGAGTAGAAATACAAATAGAGAAAGATATAGAGTGTGTTATAACAGAACTAAAAGAGCCACAAGAAAGAAGATATAAAGGAGTATATCTTATGTCTTTTGATTGTAGTTTTAAAACAAATATATCATTGCCAGACTATACGGGATTAGGTAAAGGAGTTAGTCTTGGTTATGGTATGGTAAAGAGAATGAATAAAAACAGACAAGAAAATGATAAATAAAGAAAGAGAAAAATTATATTTAGCATCATTGTTGCATGATATAGGAAAGTTTTATCAAAGAGCAGATACGGGAAGCGTTCAAAGTAGTAAATATTTAAAAGAGTTTGCTAAGGTAGAAAGTACGTTTTGTCCTATGTTTAATAGTAAATACTCCCATAAGCATGTATTATGGACAGCACAATTTATTGATGATTACAAGTCAATATTTCAAAGTATAACAGATTATGATATAAGCAATATACAAAATAAAGATAATCTAATGATGATTGCTTCGGAGCATCATTTAAGCAAAAGCCAACTTTCTTTTTTAGGACAAATAGTAAAAGAGGCAGATTGTTTGTCTTCTGGTATGGATAGAGATAGTGATCAAGCATATAAAGATAGTCAAGATGAAAATAGTTGGGATAATTTTAAGAAAAAAAGAATGACAAGTATATTGCAAACAGTCCTACAAGTACCACAGGAAAACACTTATTGGCATTTACCTATAGATAAGATGACTTTAAGTAAAGACTATTTTGCAAAATCATCTTTTGACGGTAACCCAAATTATGAGGCTTTATGGAAAGAATTTAATAATGAATTTAAATTTATTCAATCAAACGATTATAAAGTATTTTCGGAAACATTATATAATCTTTTGTTTAAATATACTACGACTATTCCTTCTTCTACTATTAATTTTGCAGATGTATCATTATTTGACCACTTAAAGACTACCGCAGCAATAGCAATATGTTTATATGATTATTATCAAAGTATAAATGAGAGTAAAACAACTAATAATACTAATTACAAACAGAAACCTTTTATTTTAATCGGAGGCGATTTTAGTGGAATACAGAAGTATATTTATCAAATAGTATCAAAATATGCCGCAAAGAATTTAAAAGGACGTTCATTCTATTTACGTCTGCTTTCAGACTGTATCGTAAGGTATATTCTAAATGAACTTGATTTGTTTGATGCTAATATTATTTATAATTCAGGTGGTAGTTTTTATATCCTTGCTCCAAATACACAAGAAGTAAAAGATAAGTTAGAAAATTGTATAAATACAATAGAAGAAAAGTTTTTTGAAAAACATAAGACTGCTTTATATGTTGCTATTGATTATATAGAGGTATCAAAAGGGTCATTGATGAATAATAAAGAATATAAGAATTTATCAGATACATGGGAAGAACTTTTTGATAAAAGAGATAAGAAAAAACAAGCAAAATTTGCTTCTATAATAAATAAAGACTATAAAGCCTTTTTTGAACCATTAGAAAATGAAGATTTGGAAAATAAGTATAGAGATAGTATAACAGGAGAGGCTTTTGATTTAAATGAAAAAACATACAAAGAAGGAGATTTAAGACTAAAAGAAATAACATATCAACAGATAGAACTTGGAGAACAATTAAGAAATACAAGTTTAATGATAATATCTAATAACAAAATACCTTATTGGAAAAGTGATGTCTTTTTCATACAACCATTAGATTTAGGATTCTATTATTATTTTGCTAATGATAGTAATATAAAAAATTTAGAAGAAAGTTTAAAAGCTTCTATTGATATGGTTGATATAGTTACATTTAACGGAAAAGATGGTAATTGCGACTTTATGAATACTGTTAATGGAACTAATAATATCTTTTCATTAGAATTTTATGGAGGTAATGAACATGTAGGAAAGCATGTACCATCGTTTGAAGATTTATTAAAGGATGATGGGACTTTTAAACGTTTAGGCGTTTTAAGAATGGATGTTGATAATCTTGGTAAGATATTCCAAAGTGGTATAAATAAAGAAAGAGCTACGCTTTCTCGTTATGCAGCTCTTTCTCGTTCATTTGATTATTTCTTTAGTGGTTATTTAAATACAATATGGAAAGAAGATAAGTATAGAGAACATTCTTTGATTATTTATAGTGGGGGTGATGATCTTTTTATTGTAGGAGATTGGTCTGCAATGATAGATATGGCGGAAAGAATTAGTAAAGATTTTAAAGAATATACATGTGAAAATAAAAACTTTTCTATTTCTGGTGGTGTATCTTTATTGAATGTTAAGTATCCTATAATGAAAGGAGCAGAAGAAGCCGCTATTGCAGAAGATACAGCAAAAGAACACTACGTCGGAGATAAAGATAGTAATAATAAAAAAGAAAAAAATAGTTTTTCTTTTTTATTAATGCCTTTAAATTGGGAAGAAGAGTATCCTTATGTTAAAATATTAAAAGATAAATTAGTAGAATTAAATTATGAAGACAAGTTAGATTCTTCTTTTCGTTCAAAAATCTTACAACACTATGCAAATGCAGATATAAAAGGACATAAAATAACAAACCTAAAAACTTATTGGATGATAAGCTATGATTTAGGAAGAATGAAACAAAGATATAAGAAAGAAGAAGATGTAAAGAACATAATTGATAATTGTATTAGTGAAGTTTGTGGCAATAAAAAGATATTAAATGGCAATGCTTTGGATACCAATTATCATACATTAGAATTATGGGCAATGGCATCACGTTGGGCAGAACTAGAAATAAGAACAAAAAATAATATTAATAAAAAATTATAATTATGGATAATAGAGAACATTTCTCAATAAATAGGAATAACTATAATAATAATGGTTATTCATCAAGAGAAAAAAAAGAAAGACCGTGCAAACCAAAAGAATTTTTCAGTCAAGTTAAAAATTTCAACAATGACTGGATTATTAAAGGCGTAGATAATGATATGGTTGAATTTGCGGAAGAATGTGGTAAATATATGGCTCCTTTAGATAATAGAGATAGCAAAGCATTGACAAATTCTCAAATAAGAAATGTGTATGGAGAAATCAAAAGGATTCAAATGAAAGGGTTTAATGATGAGAAATCTTCATTTTTGTTATTAAAACCAAAAGTAGCATATGCAGCTGGAAGACAAAATACAGATGGCATGAACTTATTTAAAGAAATATTTGATAGAGCCTATCCTTGTGTTAAAGATAAAAGAAGTTTTGATAATTTTTGTAAATTAATGGAGGCTATTTTAGCATATCATAAGTTTAATGGAGGAAAATAAAAATATAAACATATAAAAATTAGATAATTATGACACATAAATTAATAAAAAAAATAGTATATACAGGTGTATTAACACTAAAAACAGGCTTACATATAGGTGGTACAAATGCATCTTTAAATATAGGTGGGCCAGATAAATTCGTTGTTCGTAATCCTATAAATAACATACCATACATACCAGGTAGCAGTTTGAAAGGGAAAATGAGATCTTTAATAGAACTCAAATATGGTTGTTGTAGTAAAGATTTTGGAGCAAGTACAGATAAAAATTCAAAATCAGGTAAGTTATTCGGCACAGCAGGTAAAAATGATGAGGATAAAAAACCTTCTCGTTTAATAGTTCGTGATGGTGAACTTATCATAGATAATACGAATAATGATTATGGAGAAGAAGGTATAGACTTCTCTAATACAGATTTACCATACACTGAGAGTAAAACGGAAGTATCTATAGATAGAGTTACAGCAAAGGCAAATCCAAGAACATTCGAAAGAATACCAGCAGGGGCAAAATTTAAAATTAATATGGTCCTTAATATTTTTGAAGATGAAGATGAAAAAGAACTTAAAGATATTTTGAATGAGGCTATTAAATTATTACAAGATGATTACCTTGGAGGTAACGGTTCAAGAGGATATGGTCAAGTTGAAATTGAGTTTAAGAAAATAGAAGAAAGAGATGATAAATATTATTTAGAACAATCAAACAAATAAATCCTTATGGCAACATATAATATTTTTAAATTAAAAAATATAACTCCATTACATATTGGCATCGGAAAAGATGATTATGATTTTAGTGCAAATGACCTTTGCTCTGATACTATATCATCGGCTTTAGCAGCAATGAGAACAAATATAATCGGAGATAAAACAGACGTTGAAGGATTTTTAAATTCTTTTTCTATTTCATCAGCATTTCCTTTTATTAAAGATGAATACTTTTTACCTTCTATAAAAGGTAAGTTAGAAAATATATTTGTATTAAAAAAAGACAATAAAGAATTTGAAGAAGAATCTAAATATAGGAAAAAACTAAAAAAGGTAAGATATTTAAGTAAAGATATTTTTAATGACATTATTCAAAATAAAAAAGTAAATGTAATAGAAGATCAAATACAAGATGAGTTTATATTTGCTATAAAAGATAAAAATATTGATAACAAAAGGCCTTATTGTTCTCAAGTAATGCAAAGAGTAAGTGTATCAAGAGATGAAAATGTACCACCTACACCATTTTCTTTTCAATGGAAATATTTTAATAAAGATTGTGGTTTATATTGTATTACAGATGCAAAAGGAGATAAATTAGAGGAATTAAAAATCTTATTTTCTATTTTAGGAGAACAAGGTATTGGATCTGGAAAGATGATTGGAGGCGGTAAGTTTGATGTTGAAAATTCAACCATTGATATTTTAGATGCGCCTAATAGTAATTATTGTATGCTTCTGTCAATGTTTATTCCGTTAGAAAATGAAATAGAATCATTAAACCTAAAAGAATCTCGTTATGATTTAATCTTACGTGGTGGGTTTATGGCCGCGGCAGAAAATGAAAATAATAGGCATTTATGGAAAAAATCTATCTATATGTTCAATCATGGAAGTATATTTAAAACGACAAAAGGACTAATAGGGAAGACAGTTAATTTAAGACCTAATTGGAATGATGAAAAATTGCATAATATTTATCGTAGTGGAAAAGCATTTTGTTTGCCAATAAAAATAAAAGAATAATTATGAGTAATATAAAAATAACGACATTGACTCCTATACATGTTGGTAGTGGAGTAATGTTGCAAAATAACACAGATTTCGTTCAACAACAATTAGATGAAGATAATTATATTGGTGTTGTTGATGATAGAAGATTAATGGAAATAATAGGAGAAAAGAATATAGATAAATGGGTGGCAAGTATTAATAAAAAGGAAAATACAAAAGATTTCATAGAACGCTGTTGCTCAAAAAATATATCTATTGAGGAATATTCAAAACGTTTAATATACTGTCCTCAAAAAATAAACATTCAACCAACTACTACACTTAAAGAATATATACATGATGGTTTAGGTAAGGCTTATATTCCAGGAAGTAGCATAAAAGGGGCTATCCGTACTGCTATATTAATTAAGGAGGTTCCTAATATAGAAGATGTTAATAATAAAATAGATAATAAAAGAGGAAAACTAAATGCAAAAGAAATAGAACAAGAAGTATTTGGTAAAGATCCTAATAGTGATTGTTTGCGATTTCTTCATATTGGTGATGCTTATTTTAATGAAGGATGTGAAGATGCTTTGAATATGATAAACCTTAATATAAGAGAACGACAAGATTATTTAGATAAAACAAAAAGTCAAATAATTGAAGTTATAACTAATGGAGAAGAATCAACATTTAATTTAACAATTGATTTATCAAAAAATGAATATATAGATACATATAATAATGAAGTTGAAAATTCAACGAAAAGAAAAAATATGATAAAGAAACTGCCTTTTAATAATGAAAAAGACTTGTTTTATTTAATTAATAGACATACACAAAAATTGTTAGAATCAGAATTATCTATTTGGGGAGATTATAAAGAAGAAAATATTGTTATAGATTATATTAATACAATAGAAGATATACTTAACAAAGTTAAAAGTTGTGACGAAAATTCGTGTATATTAAGAATAGGCCATGCGTCGGGGTGGAGATTTATAACAGGAGCTTGGAGTGAAGATGTTAAGGATGATATTTGGGATAAAATATGTAAAGAATCAAGACCTGGCGATGAAAAAAAATATAAACAATATATATTTCCTAAAACAAGAAGGATAAATTATAATAATAAAGAAGTAAGTTTACTTGGTTTTGTTAAATTAGAAATAAATAAAAATCATGAATAGTGTAATAGTTAGTATAGTATCAGACCAGACAATTCCTAATTATTTATTTATAAAACAAATGATTAATTATGGAGATGAACTTTTATTTATATCTTCAAAAGAAAAAGAAGATAAGATAAATTTTATAGAAAAAACATTAAATTATAAAAATTGTAATTCATATAGTTTGATTTTAAAAGATGAAGAGAACTATAAAAGTATGTATGAAGAAGTTAAAAGTTGTATAGATAAAAATAAATCATATAAAGTTAATCTTACTTGTGGCACTAAACTTATGGCATTTGCAATTAAAGCAGCATTTGAAGAATACAAAAATGTTGTATTTTTCTATATTCCTTCTCCTAAAAATATAATTATCAATATGAATACAAATGAAAATATAAATATTGAGGATAGTGTAAATATAGCAGAGTATATGCAACTATACAATAATGGAATAAATTCATTAAAAGAACCAGTCGTCTCAGATGAAAATTATACTAATAACTTTTATAACATATTTATGAATGATAAATTATCGAATAAAGATTATCAAATTATTTCAGCATTAAGAGCTTATAGAAATGTTAAACATTCAATAAATATTGAAGAAATTGAAAATATTCAAGAAGACGAAGAGACTGAAAATAAAAAAAAGATAGAAGGTTTACAGGAATTTTTAAATAAACTAAATTTTCCTCAAAAAAAAGAAGGGATGTTAGATAAATGTGAAATACAATATTTAACAGGTGGTTGGTTTGAAGAATACATATATTTTATGATAAAAAATGAAATAAAACCAACTGATATAGCATTAGGATTATCTCTTAAAAATAATACTCAACAAAATGATTTAGATGTTGTTTTTACTTATGGCAATAAATTATTTGTTATTGAATGTAAAACTGGTATTGATGGAGAGAAGATATTTAATGAAATTATATACAAATCATCTTCTATACAAACTATATTACTTGGATTATCTGCTAATTCTTACATAATTAATTGTGGAACATTAGGCAATAAAGATGGTAATAAACAAAGGATGAGCGATATTACAAAGAATATGAAAATGAAATATTATGATAAAGAAAATTTAATATCAAATAAAGAAGATATATTTAAAGATATTAGGAAAAAAGCAAATAATAATTAAATATGGTATTTATTAATTTTTCAAATCACCCATCAAATATATGGAGTAAAAAGCAATTAGAAGAAACAAGACAATATGGAGAAATTATAGATATTCATTTTCCTAATATTGAACCATATTTAAATAAAAAAGATATTTTAGATATGGTCGATGATTACTTTAAACTTATAATATCGTATAAAGATAAAGATGAAATTATTGTTCATATAATGGGCGAAATGACTTTTTGTTTTGCATTAATAGAAAGATTAAAACAAAATAATATTAAATGTATTGCATCTACAAGTCAAAGAATAGTTAATACAATTAGTAGCAATAAAAAAGAAACAATTTTTGAATTCTGTACTTATAGAGAATATTAAAATGACGTGAGTCCGATATGAGTAAAAAATAAAATATAAGAGATAGAGCAAGTTTTGTGTCTTTATAGTTGAAACATAAACAATTATAACAAAAATAATGCCATATATATATTTAGTGGCAACAAAATTATAAATATTTTTTATCGTACAGATGAATTCTGCGATATTTTTGAAACTACAATTAAAAAATCTCTTATAAAAGAATAACTTGACAAGCGAATAAGAGATAGAAATATAGCATGTTATACTAAAGGACAAAAATTAGGCTAAAATGTTGTAAATATTTGCATCATTTTTAAGAATATGAGTAAAAAATATGCAAAAAGTTTGATTCTATTCACATTGAAAAGAATGAAAAGTACAAGGCAAACAATTATACAAATGTATTGACCGTTGGAAACAATTTATTAACATAAAAAGTATAATAAACATAGATAATAGATAAATTATACAAAGAATGTGTATTTAATAATAGACAATAAAATAGTTGTCATAAGAATATGGAGTAAGTGCTAAGACAATACATCGCAAATTTAAGCATAAAAAGGAATATGTCTTATTTATGGACATTATATTATGATAAATATAGAGATACCAAATACTAACAATGGCATAGAAGAAATGTTTGCATATTTAAAGAGTGAATTAAGAAATCATAATGGATTATCCAATAAGAGAAGAACGGTATTAATAGATGAATACATAAAAGTACTTTCAAATGAAGTGCTACAATAAATAAAAATTATTTTTAATACTAAATTTGATTTTGCAAAGATAATACAATAAAAAAACTTGTGTGGGTTTTTGTGCGGGTTTTTTGTTGTTTTTTTACTTTTTAAGTGTTTTTGTGTAATTATGAAAAGTGGTAAAAATCCTTTATTTACTTAGATATAGTAAGGGTTTAGACAACATTAAGGGCAAAGAAATAATAAGGGTAAGAGGTCTCTCCCAGATTCGAACTGGAGTAAACGGTTTTGCAGACCGGCACCTAGCCACTCGGTCAAGAGACCTTATTTACTTTGCAAAAGTACAACTTTTTTTTTAAATACCAAATTTTATTTTATTTTTTGTTAGTTTTCTTAAAATAAAGACAAGATTTTTAATATTATTATCTTGCTAACTTATTTATTCCTAAATGATAAATAATATATCAGAATTATTAAGAATTTATCTCAAATAATCATATTTCTTGTTTCTTTAAAGCGAAATAAAGAGATAGAAAAATAGTTCTTTATTTCGCTAAAATGGATTAAAGAACTATTTACACATTATTATTTATGTTTTATCAAACCTACAAAACTGTTTTATTATAATTAAGTATAGATAGGATTAATGAATAGAAATTACAAAATATTGTTTTCCAAATCTAATAAAGTCTTTTTTGCAGTTAAGCCTCCACCATATCCAACAAGTTTATTATTAGAACTAATGACACGGTGACAAGGAACAAGAATAGAAATAGCATTTAATCTATTTGCATTAGCTACTGCACGAATTGCCTTTGGATTACCTATTTTTTGTGCGAGTTCTTTATAAGAGATGGTCTTGCCATAAGGAATATTAAGCAATTCCTTCCAAACAGTCTTTTGAAAAGAAGTGCCAACAAACAAAAGAGGTATATCAAACATCTTTCTTCGCTTTGCAAAATATTCATCTAATTCTTTTATCGTTTGTTCAATTACTTCACTATTGCCTACTTCATATCTTGCATTTAAGGCGTTTTGTATTTTTTTATCAATAATGTTTCGTCTTTCTTCTTTTACCCAATCGCAAAGACATAACTTATTGTCAGAACAGCCAAGTAATAATTCTCCTATTATTGATTTATAATATTGAATTTTAATAGTTTTCATAATGTTTGTTGTTTTTCTATAATCTTGTTTTTGTTTCTTATGTTTTTTATTCTCCTTACAGAAAATAATAATATTAATGGTAATATTCCTATTAAGATAGTAATAATCAGTCCTTTTCTTGCATCTTCTTTTGTATATATACTAACATCATAAAACTTCTTCCATGATAAATAATAATCAAAGGAATCTCCATTCCAATACGATATTGCATAGTCTGTTTGCCAATTAATGTCTTTAAATTTATACTCATCTTCTACAGTAACATTGTCTAATTTACGTATATAGTTTGCATGACATATTTTTTGTGGTTCTACAGAATAATCATTGTATTCATATCTTACCCATTTATCAAATTCTTTTTGTGTTGGCAAACGTTTATTCTCTTTTTTAAACTTTTCAACATAATAAACAAAAGGTTTTATTTCCGTATTGACTTCTATTATATTTTTTTTGTATGTATCAAGATCCCAACTATACATAACAATGCCTATGAAAATAACAAAGATAGCCCATAATAAAGAAAGAATAAATAATGTTATAAAAATGCTTTTATTTCTAATATGTTGTTTATTATAATTTAAATCAGTTTTTTTATTTTTCTTTTTATTGAATGAATATACTCCTATATATAATAATGTTATTAATATTATTAAAATAATAATAAAATAAATTATTGAAGACGCAATGCTAATAAAACTATTCATAATAATTTGCTTTGATTAATTGAAGCAAAGGTATAAAAAATATTGATACAAAACAAAAAATAGAATAAAGAACAATTTGAATGAAATAAAGAGATGTTAAAATAGTTCTTTATTCCATTAAAATAGAATCAAAAGATAATAAAATAGAATAAAGATATATTTGAATAGAATAGCGATTCATTTTATTAGAATCAAAAGACAGTAAAATAGTTCTTTAATACATTTTGGTAAAATTAAAAGATTGTTAATTGAAGACAAATAAGATTTTCGCAAAATTAAATTTTTCTAATTTTTCAACATTAAAATGTTAAGTAAATTAAAATTTTTCTAAAAAAGTATTTGTTATCAAATAAAAAGTTGTACCTTTGCACACTCTAAATGACAATTAGCAACCCGTGAATCATCCTATAATTGATTCATTTAGAGGAAAACAATGATTTTTTGTTGATTTTCAATTGGCCTTGAGAAGAAAACAAAAGATGAAAAACGATTTTTAATTTATTTTAAAATTAGAAGAAAATAATAAAAGATGAGCACATTAAGCTATAAAACAGTATCAATAAGTAAGAGTGCTGTTGAAAAGAAATGGATTGTTATTGATGCAGAGAATCAAGTCGTTGGACGTGTTGCAACAAGAGCAGCTAATGTCCTTAGAGGCAAACATAAACCATGTTATACTCCAAACGTTGATTGTGGAGATAATGTAATAATAATAAATGCAGAGAAAGTTAGATTGACGGGTAAAAAACTAACAGACAAAGTTTATGTTCGTCATACAGGTTATCCAGGAGGACAACGTTTTTCTTCACCAAGAGAGGTTCTTAATAAATTCCCAGAAAGAATTCTTCAACATGCAATTAAAGGTATGTTGCCAAAGAGCAAATTAGGTGATGCTTTATTTAAAAATCTTCATGTTGTAGTTGGTCCAAACCATAAATATGAAGCACAGAAACCAGAGTTAGTAAATCTTAATTCAATTAGATAAAAATGGAAGGCGTAATAAACACAATAGGAAGAAGAAAGACTGCTGTTGCAAGAGTTTATATGAAAGTTGGCAATGGCAATATCGTAGTTAATGGTAAAGACTATAAAGAATATTTTCCAACAGCTCCACTACAATATATTTGCCGTCAAGCATTTGAGACAATAGGAGCAGAAGATAAATTTGATGTTAAAGCAAACCTTGATGGTGGTGGAATATCAGGTCAAGCAGAAGCTTTAAGAATGGCAATAGCAAGAGCTTTATGTGAAGCAAATCTTGAAGATAGACCGGCTCTTAAATCAAAAGGTCTTCTAAAAAGAGATTCTCGTATGGTTGAAAGAAAGAAACCAGGACAAAAGAAAGCAAGAAAACGTTTCCAATTCAGCAAACGTTAGGATATTGGATAATAAGTTTAGTATCCAAATTGATAAGATTTATTTTAAAATAACTACTTATCAATTGAAGTTAAATAAATTTTAAAAGGAAAGTAAACAAACAAAAGAAGATGTTAGAATTTGACAAAATGTTAGAGGCAGGTGTTCACTTTGGACACTTGAAAAGAAAATGGAATCCTAAGATGGCTCCATATATTTTTATGGAACATAATGGTATCCACATTATTGACCTTTACAAAACAGCTGCAAAAGCAGAAGAAGCAGCTACAGCTTTAAAACAAATAGCAAAATCAGGAAAACAGATACTATTTGTTTCAACAAAGAAGCAAGCAAAAGACGTAGTAGCAAACACAGTAAAGCAAGTTAATATGCCATTCGTTACAGAACGTTGGCCTGGTGGTATGCTTACAAACTTTGTTACTATTAGGAAAGCAGTAAAAAAGATGTCTTCATTAGATAAACTTATATCTAATAAGGAAAATAATATGATTTCAAAACGTGAACGTTTACAAATCACAAGAGAAAAAGCAAAATTAGAGAAAAACCTTGGCTCTATTGCTGGTTTAACTCATCTTCCTTCAGCATTATTTGTAATAGATATTAATAAAGAACATATTGCAGTTGCAGAAGCAAGAAGATTAAATATACCAACATTTGCTATCGTTGATACTAATTGTAATCCAGACTTAATTGATTTTCCTATTCCAGCAAATGATGATGCATCAAAATCAATATCTTTAATATTAAAGTATATGTGTGATGCTATTGAAGAAGGACTACAAGAAAGAAAACTTGATAAAGATGCTCAAATTCAAGAACAAGAAGAGCAAGAACAAGAACAAAAATTAGCAACTGAACTTCTTGATGATGAAGTTACAACAGAAGATGGAAAAGTAAAGAAGGTAAAGAAAGTAAAAGCAATTGAATTGGATCAAGATAGTGCTGATAAAAAGAAAGCATTAGACAAACGTCCTCGTAAAGTAATTGCTAAAAAACCTGTTGCTAAAAAAGATTAAGGAGAAAAGATTATGGCAAACGTAACAGTACAAGACATAAATAAATTAAGACAACTTACAGGAGTTGGAATGATGGATTGCAAGAAAGCACTTGTTGAATGCGACGGTGATTTTGATAAAGCAATCGATTATTTAAGAGAAAAAGGCAAGAAATTAGCAGCAAAAAGAGCTGATAGATCAGCTAATGAAGGTTGCGTTTTAGCAGAATGTGATAGTAGTAATACATTCGCAGCTGTTATTATGATTAATTGCGAAACAGATTTCGTTGCTCAAAACGAAGGCTTTGTTTCTTTTACAAAGAGTGTTCTTGATCAAGCAATAAAAGCAAAAGCAAAAACTATTGATGAGGTTAATAAACTTAGCATTAATGGTACAACAGTTGAAACACTTTTAGTTGATCAAGTAGCAAAGATTGGTGAAAAAATCACTTTTTCTCAATATTCTGCCATAGAAGCTCCTGCAACTTATGCTTACACTCATCCTGGTAACAGAATGGCAAGCGTTGTTGGATTAAATAAAACAAACTTTGATAAGGTTGGTAAAGAAATGGCTATGCAAGTTGTTTCTATGAGACCAATATCAGTTGATAAATCTTCTGTACCTCAAGATATAATAGAAAAAGAAATGGAAGTTTATCGTATTCAAATAAAAGAAGAAGGTAAGCCAGAAAATATGATTGAGAAAATTGCAGAAGGTAAGTTAAATAAGTTCTTTAAAGAAAGTACGCTTTTACCTCAAGAATTTATCCTTGAAGCAAAAACAACAGTTGAACAATATCTTAAACAACAAGATAAAGATTTAACTGTAACTTCTTTCGCAAGAGCTGAATTAGGTGCGTAAAAAATTCTTTTCATATATTAATTTGGAAGCGAAACATTCTGTTTTGCTTCCTTTTTTTATATCATTAATAAAAAGATAAATAGATGAAACAAGTTAGAGCAAAGAAATACTTAGGTCAGCATTTCCTTACAGATGAAACGATAGCACAAAATATTGTAAATAACTTGAAAGAGAAAAACAATGTGTTGGAGATAGGTGCAGGTATGGGCGTTTTAACTAAATATTTGCTTGATAATGATATAAAAAACTTTAAGGTTGTTGAGATTGATACAGAATCGGTGGCATATCTTAAAGAAAACTATCCTGCTTTACAAACAAAGATTATTGAAGATGATTTTCTAAAAATCAATTTTAATGATACTTTTTCTGAAAGATGTGCTATTATTGGCAATTTCCCTTACAATATATCAAATCAAATCCTTTTCAAAGTTTTTGAGAATAGAGATAATGTTAGCGAAGTTGTTGGTATGTTTCAAAAAGAAGTTGCCCAAAGAATAGTTGCTAAAAATGGTAATAAAACTTATGGTATTTTGTCTGTTTTCTTATCTGCTTTCTATAATATATCTTATCTTTTCACGGTAGATAAATCTGTTTTTTATCCTATTCCAAAGGTTCAGTCAGCTGTCATTCGTTTAGAAAGAAATGAAGTTAAGAGTTTACCTTGTGATGAAAATAGTTTTGTTCTTGTTGTTAAGACTGCTTTCAATCAAAGAAGGAAGATGCTTCGTCAAAGTTTGAAAGCATTAAACAAAGATTTAAGTATGGTGGATAAAGAGTTGCTTACTCTTCGTGCAGAGCAACTTAGTGTAGATGATTTTATTAATTTAACAAACACAATTTACAATGTTTAATCTTAATTTTTTAATAGAAGTTGTGCTTCTTGGTATTGCGTTGGCAATGGATTGTTTCACTGTTTCAATAACATGTGGATTGCAAAAAACATTAACAAAAAGTAGAACACTCTTACTTGCTTTTTGTTTCGGATTTTTTCAAGCACTTATGCCTTTTCTTGGTTCTATACTTGGAGATATTTTCAAAGAGACAATAAAAGATATTGCTTGTTGGGTAAGTTTTGCTCTTTTGTTTGTTATAGGATTAAAGATGCTTATGGAAGCAAAGAACTATAATCTTAAAAAGAAGATTTTTGATATATCTCAAACAAAAGTTCTTCTTATGTTAAGTATTGCAACAAGTATTGATGCGTTTGCTGTTGGAATTAGTTTTGGTTTAAAATGGCTTGTTGGACAGCAAATAGTGGCAATTGCTATCATCTTCATAACAACATTTGTTTTGTCTCTTGTCGGAGCAAAGATGGGAGAGAGAATGTATTTCATTAAACCTCGTATTGCATTGTTTCTTGGTGGATTAATTCTTATGATTATAGGATTAAAAACATTAGCAGAACACTACTTTTTTTAATCAAATTTTTTCTTCGTTATATTTTACTAAAACGATGAAATAATTAAATAAAACGAAGAGTTAAGTAAAAGATTTTAGCGTTATTTTTTTTAGATGAGAAGAAGAATAAAAAACGATGTTGATTATGGATTTTAATTGCAAAGAGTTTTCATTAAATCATAAAGAATCAACAATGAAAGTTGGTACAGATGCCATACTTTTATCTTCTTTGGCACCAAGAATGGAGGCGAAAAACATTCTTGATGTTGGTTGTGGTTGCGGAATAATTAGTCTTTGTATGGCTCAAACATATCCTTATGCAAAGATTATAGCAATTGATATTGATGAAAAGTCTATCATAGAAGCAAAAAGCAATTTTTTTTCATCTAAATATAAAGATAGATTGCAAGCAGACCTTATTTCTTTTCAAGATTTTAGACAACAAACAACATTAAAAGAAAGTAATCCTAAGACGTTTGACCTTATTATCTCTAATCCACCTTATTTTACTTCTTCACTTGCTTCGCCAAACGATAGAAAAACAAAGGCTCGCCATAATGATTCTTTACCGCTTGATGATTTTGCGATTTGTTGTGAAAGTCTTATTGATGAACATTCTAAGATAATGGTTATCTTGCCAAAAAATGAGGCTGATACATTAGAAGATATATTTAATAAAAAAAATATTTACGTGGAAAAACAATATCAAATCTTTTCTTCACCTAAAACAGAATGCAAAAGGATAGTCAATATCTTCCAAAGCGAACCTAAAAATAAGCAAATAGAAAGGATATTTATTAGAGATATTGATGGCAATTACACAAAAGAATACGAACAATTAACAAAGAAATTTCTTCTATAATTACACTGTTCAAATAGAATAAAGAGATAGCAAAATAGTTCTTGATTCTATTTTAATGGATTGCTATTCTATTTCAACGGAATAAAGAACTATTTTAATGATAATAGAATCTAATAAAATAATGTTTTATTCTTTGTATTTGATTAATAATTATCACAAAAACAAAAGAGGACTTAGAAAAACTAAATCCTCTTTACTTATTTAATATTTAGAATAATATTATTTATTCCAATCCATTGTAGACATTCTCTTATAAGAAGCATAACGCCATTTAGCATTTTCTTCGGCTGCATTAAATAACTCAGCAGCTTGTTCAGGGAATGCTTTCTTTAAAGAGTTGTAACGAACTTCGCCATCAATAAATGCTTGGAAGTTATCCCAGTTTGGTTCTTGTGAATCAAGACTAAATGGATTCTTTCCTTCATTTGCAAGCTCTGGATTATATCTCCATAGTTGCCAATAACCACATTCAACAGCTTTCTTTTGTTCTGCTTGTGTCTTACCCATACCAGCTTTTATTCCGTGATTGATACAAGGAGCATAAGCAATGATAAGAGATGGACCATCGTAAGCCTCAGCCTCTTTAAGTGCCTTAATATATTGAGAAGGATTAGCTCCTATTGATACTTGTGCAACATAAACATAACCATAAGTAGTTGCTATCATACCAAGGTCTTTCTTTCTTACACGTTTGCCACTTGCAGCAAACTTAGCAATAGCACCCATTGGAGTAGCTTTTGATGCTTGTCCACCAGTGTTAGAATAAACCTCTGTATCAACAACAAGTATGTTTACATTCTCACCACTTGCAATAACGTGATCAAGTCCACCATAACCTATATCGTAGCCCCAACCATCACCACCAAATATCCATTGAGATTTTTTGATGATATATTGTTTGTTCTCAATGATAGCTTTGCATGTATCACATGAACATTTTTCGCAAAGAGGAATAAGTTCTTTATAAACTTTCTCTGTTATTTCTGCATTCTCACGATTATCTATCCAAAGTTGGAATAATACTTTTTGTTCATCAGAGCAACAAGAGCAAGTTAAACCTTTTCTCATTAAATCTTCAACTCTATCTCTCATCTTGCGAGTAGCAACAGCCATACCTAAACCAAATTCAGCGTTATCTTCAAATAAAGAGTTAGCCCATGCAGGACCTCTTCCTTCTTCGTTAGTTGTATAAGGCATAGATGGACAAGAACCACCATAAATAGAAGAACAACCAGTAGCATTTGCAACCATCATTCTACTACCAAATAATTGAGTGATAAGTTTTATATAAGGTGTTTCTCCACAACCAGCACAAGCTCCAGAGAACTCAAATAATGGTTTAGAGAATTGAGAATTTTTAATAGATTTTGTTATATCAGTAAGATTAGCTTTGTTAGATACTTTTTCTATCATAGCATCCCAAAGTTTAATGTCTTCTTGTCTTTCTGTTATTGGTTTCATCTCTAAGGCTTTTGTCTTAGCAGGGCAAACATCAACGCAGTTTCCACAACCTGTACAATCTAATGGGTCTATTTGAACTCTAAATTGTAGTCCTTCAAATTCTTTTCCATTAGCTTTTATTGTTTGAACGCCTTTAAGTTCATTCATTTCTTTTTCATTGATAAGGAATGGACGAATAGCAGCGTGAGGACAAACTAATGAACATTGATTACATTGAATACAATTATTTGCATTCCACATAGGAACGTGAGAAGCTATACCACGTTTTTCATATTTAGATGTACCAGAAGGGAAAGTACCGTTTTCTTTTCCAACAAAAGCAGAAACAGGAAGTGTATCACCTTCTTGTGCATTGATAACATCAACAACATTCTTAATAAATGCTGGGTGATTATTTACGCAAGCATCTTTCTTTTCGTCTTCATTTAACCATTCTTTCTTTACTTCAACCTTTGTAACATCTCCACCTCTATCAACAGCAGCATAGTTCATCTTAACTATGTTTTCACCTTTCTTGCCATATGACTTTTCAATAGCTTTCTTCATTTGAGTTACAGCTAAATCGTAAGGTATAACGCTTGCTATCTTAAAGAATGCAGATTGAAGAATAGTATTTGTTCTATTTCCAAGACCTATCTCTTCTGCTATTTTAGTTGCATTGATGATATAGAAGTTAATGTTCTTTTGTGCAAGAATCTTCTTTATCTTTACTGGTAAATGTTTAACAGTTTCTTGTGCATCAAACATAGAGTTTAAAAGGAAAGTACCGTTTTCTTTTATACCTTTTAATACTTCATATTGTCTTAGATATGAGAAAACATGGCATGCAACAAAATCTGGTGTTGTTACAAGATATGGAGAACGAATAGGGTTATCACCAAAACGAAGGTGAGAGCAAGTAAATCCTCCTGATTTCTTACTATCATAAGCAAAATATGCTTGACAATATTTATCTGTATTATTTCCTATAATCTTAATAGAGTTCTTGTTTGCTCCAACAGTACCATCAGCACCTAAACCATAGAACTTAGCTTCAAATGTACCTTTTGTTGCCATTGAAACTTCGTCTAACATTGGAAGAGAAAGATTAGTAACATCATCAACAATACCTACTGTAAATTTATTCTTAGGTTGTTTTGCTTTAAGGTTTTCATAAACAGAAAGTATTTGAGCTGGTGTTGTATCCTTAGAAGAAAGTCCATAACGACCACCAATAACCATTGGTTTTTCTTTGCATGAACATTCATTATTAACAACTTCAACAACATCTAAGTATAATGGATCTCCTGTTGCACCACATTCTTTTGTACGGTCTAAAACGCAAATTCTCTTTACACTTTTTGGTAATACATTTAAGAAATATTTAGCTGAGAATGGACGATAAAGATGAACAGTAACAAGTCCAAGTTTTTCGCCTTTCTTTGCAAGATAATCAATAACTTCTTTTATTGTATCATTAACAGAACCCATAGCAATGATTATGTTTTCTGCATCTTCTGCTCCATAATATTCAAATGGTTTATGTACTCTACCTGTTACTTGACCAACTTTTTGCATATAGTCATTAACTATATCTGGTATTGCATCATAGAATTTGTTGCTTGCTTCACTTGCTTGGAAGAAAACATCAGGATTTTGAGCAGTACCTCTTGTTACAGGGTGATCAGGATTAAGAGCATTATCTTTGAATGCTTTTAAAGCGTCTTTATCTATTAGCCCATCAAAATCTTCATTTGAAAGGGCTTCTATTTTTTGTATTTCGTGAGAAGTACGGAAGCCATCAAAGAAATGCATAAAAGGAACTCTACCTTTAATTGCACTTAAATGAGCTACACCTGCCAAATCCATTGCCTCTTGAACAGAAGAAGAACAAAGCATAGCAAATCCTGTTTGACGACATGCGTAAATATCTGAATGATCTCCAAATATTGATAATGCGTGAGTAGCTAATGTACGAGCTGTAACGTGAAATACTCCTGGAAGTAATTCTCCTGCTATCTTGTACATATTAGGTATCATAAGAAGTAAGCCTTGTGAAGCTGTAAATGTTGTTGTCAATGCTCCTGCTTGTAAAGCACCGTGAACAGCACCTGCTGCACCTGCTTCTGATTGCATCTCTACTAATTTAACTGTTTCTCCAAAAAGGTTTTTTCTTCCTGCTGCTGACCATTCATCAACATTCTCTGCCATTGGAGATGATGGTGTGATAGGATATATCGCTGCCATCTCACTGAACATATATGCTACATGAGCTGCTGCTTGATTTCCATCACATGTTAAGAATTTTTTTTCTCTTGCCATATTGATTTTATATCTTATAAAATGATTTTTAAATAATATTTCTTTCCTTCATTTTTATTGATGAAGGAAATTAATTTGCAAAGTTAAAGTTTTTATTTCAAAATCAAGAATATATTATCTTTAATTTTGAAATTTTAGAAGTTCTTTTCTACTTTTCCCCAATCTATTAATTCAAAAAAGTCTGTTACGTATTTTGGTCTTGCATTTTGTTTGTCAAGATAATAAGCATGTTCCCAAACATCACAAACTAAAATAGGTTTCTTTCCTTCTGTTATAGGATTACCTGCATTTGATGTTTGAACTATTTCAAGTTTATTCTCTTTATTCATTACAAGCCAGCACCATCCTGAACCAAAAAGCGTTGTTGCATATTTAGTAAATTCTTCTTTAAAATTAGAAAAACTACCAAAGGTCTTATCTATTGCTTCTTTTAATTTACCCTTAGGCTCTTTTTGATGATTTTTTGTCATACAATTCCAATAAAAAGTATGATTCCAAACTTGTGCAGCATTATTAAATATGCCACCTTTTGCTCTTTCAATGATTTGTTCTAATGAAAGATTTTCAAATTCTGTTCCTTCAATCAAAGTGTTAAGAGTATTAACATAGTTTTGATGATGTTTGCCATAATGGAACTCTAATGTCGTTTTGCTGATATAAGGCTCCAATGCGTCCATTGCATATGGTAGAGCCGGTAATGTAAATTTTGCCATAATCTTTTAATTTCTTTATTTTAATAACTTTACAAAGGTATGAAATTAAATTTAAAGCACAATAAAAAAATAAGAAATATTTTTTAATAGTGTATTATTTTTGGCAATTTATTCTTAAATGAACTTTTTTTAACAATATTAAAATGGATTAAAGAACTATTTTATTATCTCTTGATTCTGCTAAAATATTTCTTCATTCTATTCAAATATTTTTTCGTTTTATTTTATTATCTTTTGATTCTATTTCAGCGGAATAAGGAACTATTTTTGTTGTTTGCTTTTTTGGTATTTTAAAAACTTTAAGATTATTTTTTTTCTCATTTTTTTCATAGGAGACATATTCCTTGCCGTCTTATTAATTGATATTTTATCTTTATCATTTCTTCTTGAATGTTTGCTATATCCTTGTTGATAGGCATCTGCTATTGAAGCATTAAGTTCAAATCCAATTAACAATAAATAAGAATTAATATATATCCAAATAAGAAAAATAATCATTGCACCAATTGAGCCATAAAGAGCGTTGTATCTTGAAAAATGTATGATATAAAAGTTAAATCCTTGTGTGGTTAATATAAATAGGAGAGTGCCAAGAGATGCTCCGGCAGAGAAAAACTTATATCCTTGTTTGTTTGATGGTGCAAAATAATATATTGAAGCAAAAGCCAAATAAACTAAACTGATAAGAAGAGTCCATTTAATTATTCGCATCATATAAAGTTTAGTAAGAGTGTTGATGATGTTGATATCAATAAGATAATTAAATGTTGTTTTTGAAAATAATATTAAAAATAGACTTATTATTAAGATAACAGCTAACCCTAAAACAAGTGCTATACTCATCATTCTTCGTTTAATAAAACTTTTCTTTTTTCTTGTATGTTGAGATTGGTTAAAAGAGACAAGTATGGAATTAACTCCTGATGATGCAACGTAAATTGAAGATAAGAAACCTATTGACATCAAACCTTTATGTTTATGACTCATTAGGTCGGTTATGGTATTGTCAATAAAAGGGTAAATACTTGAAGGTGTAAATTCTTGTAATGTTGTAAGTAGTTGCGTTGTTAGTGCGTGGAGATGCATAAATGGTAGAAGAGTGAAAAGAAACAATATTAGAGGAAAAAGAGACAAAAAGAAATGAAAACTCATTGCTGCACTTCTTTGATTAATCACTCCTTTTGTTAGCCCTTTTATAAAAAATAGCATAACATCAAAAATAGGAACACCTTGAAATCCTGGAAGAACAAGCAAACGAGAGTTGTGGAGAACAGTTCGTGTTGGTCTCCAATAAATAAACTTGCGTAAGAATTTTTGTCCTTTGCTATTCATCAGCAACTAAACTTAAATCTAATGCAGAAATATGATGAGTTAATGCTCCAACAGAAATATAATCTACTCCACTTTGAGCAAAATCTTTTATTGTTTTTTCATTTATTCCGCCAGAACATTCAGTTTCAAAACGATGATTAATAATCTTTATTGCTTTCTTTGCATCTTCTACTGAGAAGTTATCAATCATTATTCTATCTACATTACCAACAGAAAGCACTTGATTTAATTCATCAAAGTTTCTAACTTCTATTTCTATCTTTAAATCTTTGTTGTTCTCTTTTAAATATGTGTTTGTCTTTTTAATAGCTTGTTCTATTCCGCCGGCAAAATCAATATGATTGTCTTTTAACATAATCATATCATATAAACCAAAGCGATGATTTTCTCCTCCGCCTATTTTTACTGCATATTTTTCAAAAAGACGAAGAGTTGGTGTGGTTTTTCTTGTATCTAAAAGTTTTGTATTGGTGTTTTTTATTAATGAAACATAATATGAAGTTGTTGTTGATATGCCAGACATAAGTTGAATGTAGTTTAGTGCTGTTCTTTCAGCAGAAAGTATATTTCTTGCATTACCTTTGATTTTAAGAATAATATCACCACTTTTTATTTTATCTCCATCATTAAAGAACTTCTGTATCTTAATATCTTTTTTTGAGTCTAATTCTTCAAAGACCATACAAAACACATCAATACCACAAACAATACCTTCTTGCTTTGCTACAAGTTTAACTTTCCTTTGAGCATTTTCATCAATACAAGAAAGAGACGAAAAATCTCCTTCTTGTATATCTTCTTTTAAAGCGTTTTTTATATGTTCTTTTATTAAACTTTCATTCATTATCTTTGAATAATTATTTTTTCTTTCCATAAAATGTTATTGTTATTGATAGATATGACGTAAGTGCCAGTACGTAATGAAGTTAAATCAAGAGTATTGTTGCCACTAATTATATTATGTTTTTCATTATAAACTATCTTTCCATTCATATCATTAACAACGATATTTACTTTCTCATTATTTATTCCACTAACAATAAATGTTATGTTGCCATTAGATGGATTAGGAGTTAGAACAATGCTATAAGAATTATTTGTTATATCATTAAGTCCAACACTTTCTTTAACTACGACAGTTTTTTCAGAAGAATTAACAGCAGGACAAACACCATTTTTCACAACTACTCTATAAGACCAATTACCAGTAATGTCAGGAATATCAGAAAGATTAGCTCCACTATTAGCAGAATTACTTATTTCAGACCAATCTTCTTCTGGACGCATTCTTTCCCATCTAATAATATCTCCTGTGTATGCTCTTAGTTGCAATTTCAATACACTTCCTTGTCTTATTGAATCTTCATCTGTTAAAACAAAGATATTTCCACCTCTACTTGTTTGATTAACAGTTATTGTTACAACATTGCTTGTATCTATTGCAAGAGAAGATGTAACTATTCTTCTATAATAAGTTGTAGTATGTAATTGTCGTGGTTCAAAGTTGGGGTTAGTTGTTAAGCTACCATTATTTGCTACTGCCCAATTAATACTATCAGTGCTAATAATCCAAAGATAAGAATAATTTGTTCCGTCGCCTCCTGTTGGTGTTGATCCATTTATTGTTGTTCCAACGCCACCATTACATAATGTTTGAGCTCCGTCTATAACATTGTTAAAAATAGGAGTGAAAGGAGTTGCTATTGTCTTTTGCTCTCCATAAGCAGTTCCATAACTATTCGTAGCAAATGCTTTAATATAATATGTTGTTGATGGAGGTAGATTATTTATTGTTGAAGTATAACTACCAGAACCATTACCAGAAGAAACAATAGAGTTATTTATTGTTGGATTTGGTGTTGTGGAATAACATATACCTCTATTTGTAACATTACTCATACCAGAATAAATAACATTTGCGTTCGTTGAGATAGAGTTGTATGATGCAAGAAAAACAGAATCTGTTGAAACGATAGGTATTTGTAATATTGCTTTTATATTTATGTTTTTGATACTAACTTTTCCACCAACCTTACTTATACCTTCAAAAGAAATATAAGAGTTATCGTTTTGATGGTTAGTTGTTGGAATGTTTATTATTGTGTTAGAAAAAGAAGTATTGTTTGATGAATATGTACCAAGCAATTCTTTTTCTGAAGCAACATTTGCCTTGTAATAAACTTTTAATGTGTCTATTGTCGTAGAAGATAATTGTTTGTAATCAAAACTTAAAGTTAAACTATCTTTATTAGAAAAATCAAAAATAGGAAGAGTAAGTGAAGATGAATGATTATCTGTTGAATAAGCAAACTCATAAGAACTTTCAGTAGGGTTAGTATTCCAGCCTCCATTATTAACAAAACAATTAGTATCTCCACTATTTATGTTAGGTGTGTAAGGGAAATTAGATATACGAGCACAACTTGTTATGAATGATTTTTCTTGTCCGTAAGAAAGAAGGAAATTATTTCTTGCAAAACTTCTTACATAATATGTTGTTGAAGGATTAAGATTATTAATATTTATTTGATAAGAACCAATATTATTGTTTGTGGCATAATAAATACTATCGTTTATTGTAGGATTAGGATTTTCACTAATGACTATGCCTTTGTTTTGAATGTTAGAATTACCGTTTGCAACTAAATTACAATAAACGTTTGCTGCAACATCTGTTATTTGTTCAATACTATCTGTTGTTACAATAGAAAAAGAATTGATGTTGTTGTCTGTTATTTCAATATCATCTAAACCTATACCATATCCACCTCTAACATTAGATTCAAATCCAATAAAATAACTATTGCTTTTATTTGGAAGTAAAATAGAATCTTTTTGCCAAGTAGATATATCGTTGGAATAAGTTGTTAGAAGATTCCATGCAGAAGAAGGAGTTGTTTTATAATAAATCTTTAATACATCTTGTGCCGAAGAATTGGCTTTTTGATTATGGTAAAATTTAAGTATTGGTTCGCTTAAATTACTTATATCAACAGGATTAGTAACAAGTTTTATTGTTTGAGTTCCATTATTCCAATCAGAATGAATAAAAGCAAATCTATCTCCGCTATGAGCATTATTGATTGCACCACTAATATTAGTTGTATCAATAAAATTCCATTTGTTTGCAATAAATGTTGAATATTCTTGTTTCCAACAATTTATATCTGTTTCATTCTCTTCAAAAGAAACAAGATAAGGAAACTCTGTTTGAGAAGAGCAAGAAGAAACAACGCTCATAATTTCACCATATCCAACATAATTTCCTGCTTTTGCATAAGCCCTTACATAATAAGTTGTGTTTGGAGTAACTGACGATAAATTAACATTAAAAGTATTACTTGTTGAAGTAGATGTTAATACGTTGTCTGTTATTTTTGGAGTTGAATTTGTTGTAGAATAACATATACCTCTTTCTGTTATTGTTAATGAAGAAGCATTGCTTATTGTTGCAGATACTTTTATTGAATCTAATATAGGATTTACGGAATTTGTTAGAACAACAGGCATATTGTTTATTATATCTCCATAAACGAATGTTATGTTATTTGTTGTTGCATTTTCACTTATTGAAGTTATAGGCTTGTTGAGCAATGTTCCATTATAAGCACGACTGTTTGGAGAAGAATGGTCGGTAAAAGAAGTATTGTTTGTTGTACCTGGGAAACACGTACTAGTAGAATAAGTTGATGTAGAATTATCTGCTGTTATAAGTTTGTAACCATTTCTTGCCGTGTCGCAGTTAGAACAATTGCTATTCCATCCAGAAACTGTCTTATCTACATGATAAATCAAAAGACCATGTCCAGGAATATAAGAATCCCAACCTGTTTGTTGACGATTTTCTAAAATATAATATTCGTCATTACTAAAAGAAAGTTTATATGCTTGATTACCTACGCTCAAAGGAGCAAGAGTATTACTACCTGTATCAGATACTTCTTTTATTGTAATATAGTTCCTTTCTGTTCTTTCCATGGCAGACCAAAGTGGAGGAAACATTCCATTGTTGTTGTAATTTCCACTTGCCATTATGTCCCAATCTTCAGGAGTAAAAGAAACCCCATGTTCATTATAGTCTGTATCATAATAATCAGGTTGTCCAAGAACATGAGAAAATTCATGACATATTGTTCCTATTTTCAAAGGTTTTGTATAATTTGTACATCCATCAAATTCAGAAGAACAACCATAATTATAAACATATACACCGTCAACTAAATAAGGAGAAGTAAGCCTAGAACGATGAGGCCATATTGTGTTGCTTGGATTGCCTCCTCCATATGCTTGAGAAACTCCTGCATAAAGAACATACACACAAGAAACTTGATCTCCATCATTATTTGTGTATTGAGAAAAATCAACATCATTGTTTGCTGCATCAACTGCCTCTGTAATTAATTCTCTAACATGAAAATCTTTATACTCATAAGATACTCCATTGTAAGATAGTACTGTGTCTTTGCCATAATATGCTAAATTGTATTGTGCTGTATATGGACCAACAACTTTTGCAGAAAGATTTAATTGTTTGAAACTTGCTGCATCAAAATAATCATGAACACTTCCTGGATGTCCATACTTAGAATAACCTACTTGATTAAACAAATTATCTACTTCTTCTCTTGGTGTAGAAAAAGGAGTGTCAGCATATCCCATAAGAATAACTACCATCTTATAATTCTCAACCGAATTAGTACTTGTTTTCATACTTTTACTTGCAAAATCAGATTTAATATCCCATATTTGTTTCATTAGAGATATTTGCTCTTTTGAGAAGAATAAGTCTTTACTTAAAGATGATACAAATCTTATTTCATTAATATTTCTTTGACCAACATTGTGGCAAATCATATTTGAAGCAACCATTCCATCTTTACCATCAGAAATAGCATAAACAAAATCTCCATTATCACTTCTCAATAAAGTGTAGTCGTCAGTTGTTTTTGCCCATGAAACTTTTTCATCTCCTTTCAAAAGAACAGTAACCATTGTTCCATCTGATTGTTTAACTTCCGTAGGGTGAGGGTATGCAACAACTGCATAAACATTGTTGTATCCTCCAATACAAAGAATTGATAGCATCAATCCTAAAATTAGTTTTTTCATATCTTTTAACTTTTGTTGTTTTTAATCAAAATTGTTTAAATATAACTTGCAAAGGTAGTTATAAAAAACTAAACTAAAAAATTTTTGTAATAATTTTTGAAAATAACATAACAATATTGTGTCAATATAATGAAGAAATAATTTAGTAACTCTTTAAAATAAAAAAATATTTCTTCGTTTTATTAGTGATTAAATAATTGATAATCAAATGATATGTATTATTAAGTATCAATAATAGTAATTTTATTGCAATTCTCACACAATAATTTTAATAGTTACGACGTTTGATACGTATCCAATCACGTTTTGAGCGTGTTGGAACGTATCAACACGGCTATTAATTTTTTGATAGTATAAACATATGTATCTTTTACGTATAATCTTAATCACTTTGATATAAAATATTATCAATATTCTTATTCAAACATTACGAAATCTTAGAATAGAATAAAATAAATCTGAAAATATATTATATTTGCAAAATTAAAAATGTTGAGAATTATGAATGAGAATAAATTGCAAATATATTTAGCTTCTGCTGGTAGTGGTAAGACATTTAATCTTGTTGTTGAATACTTGGACTTATTGATGAAAAATCCAGAGAGTTTCAAAAACATTCTTGCTGTAACTTTTACTAATGCTTCAACAAAGGAGATGAAAGATAGAATTGTTGAAGTTTTGTTGTATTTGAGTAACGCAAAAGAAGATGAGGTTAAGGAAAATTCATATTATAAAGTTTTGCAAACAAAGCAATTAAATGAGCAAAATAAGAATTTGACAGTAAATGAAGTGAAACAAAAAACTCAAAAAGCATTGAGAGATATTTTGCACAATTATTCTTTTTTTAATATACTTACAATAGATTCTTTTTTCCAACTTATTCTTAGAAATTTAGCAAAAGAGATTGGAATAAATAGTAGTTTCAACCTTGTTATTGATGATAGTGATTACAATAAACAGGCGGTTGAAAATTTAATTAAGGATTCAGGTCAAAAAGATAAAGAGGGTAAGTTATTAAAGGATTGGCTTTATGAATTTTTTCGTTATCAACAAGAAAATAATAAGAGTTGGAACTTTAAAAAAACATTGCTTGACTTTACAAAAGAATTACAGAATAAATTTGTTAGACAGCATATAGATGATGAGTTTCTTTCTTTGGAAAATTTAGGTAAAGAGTTAAAGAGATTAGAAGCAGAAAACAAAAAATTAGAAAATGAATTAGAGCAGAGGAAGAAAGAGTTTTTTGATATATGCAAGAAAGAAGAAATAGATGTAAATGATAATATTATTTTTTACAATAAGAGTAAAGGAATTCATAATAAGATTAAAAATTTATCTATGGATAAAGATTGTGATGTAATAGAGAAGAGTATAGAGGAATATAATAATGGTACAGATTATTTAAGTAAGGGTACATCATCGCAAGAATTAGTAAATTGCATAGAAAACATTAATAACTTTTTCCAAGAGAGTTATTTTGTTTATCATACAAGAAAACAAATAATACAAAGTATTTATCCAATAGGAGTGCTTAGTTATATTTCAAAGAAAAAGAATGAACTACTGAAAGAAGATAATGTGTTTGTTCTTTCAAATACAGAATACTTGTTGTCTTTCCTTACAAACAATGACCTTCCTTTTGTTTATGAAAAGATAGGTCAAATAATAAATAATGTAATGATAGATGAGTTTCAAGATACTAATACATTATCATGGCAAAACTTTAATATATTAATTCAGGAGTGTTTAAGTAGTTATGGCAAAGCATTTGTGTTTGGAGATATTAAGCAAAGTATTTATCGTTTTCGTGAGGGCGATTGGAGAATATTAAACAATTTAGTAGAAGATGAGAGTAATAAAATAATAAGATTAGAATATAATTTTAGAACTCTTGGTAATATAGTAGAATTTAATAATGGTTTGTTTTCTAAACTTTATTTTAAAGAAGAAAAACAAAAGATAAAACAAGGGAATGAAGATAAAGGCAGTGTTAGGATAAAGTTTTTGGATAAAGAAACAGAAGATATGTATCTTGCAACAAAGAATGAGATAGATTATTATTTAGAAAAAGGTTATCAATTAAAAGATATAACAATTCTTTGCAGAGATAATAAATATATTATTGACTTAGCAAATAGACTAAAACAAGAAGAAAAACAGTATAATCCTATTTCTGATGTAGCATTCTTGTTCTCTTGCTCAAAGGCTGTTAATACTATTATTTGTGCTTTAAGATATTTGAATGATAAGTCTTATGTTATTTCAAAAGAGTTTATAAATGAGAACGAGAATCTTAAAAATCTTGAAACAATAAAAGATATTAGAAAAGAATCTTTATTGGAACTTGTAGTAAAACTTGCAAAACTATTGAACGTTGAACAAGATACAAGATTTTTGCCTGCTTTTTATGATAAAGTACAAGATTTTATGCAAACTAAAAGTGAGAAAATAGAAGACTTTTTAGATTATTGGGATAGGGAACTAAATGAAAAGACGGTTGAAAACAAGAATATAAGGGATTGTTTGCAGATAACTTCTATTCATAAGAGTAAAGGATTGGAATACAATGTAGTAATTGTGCCGTATTGTAATTGGGAGATGCAGAAAACAAAAGAAAATATATGGATATATAACATAGGAGAAGGGGAAAAACTAACATCTATGCCAATAATTAATGCTTCTGTTGCTCAATTATCAAAGACTATCTTCCAAAAAGAGCGTGAAGAAGAACTTTATATGCAAAAAATAGATAATATTAACCTCTCTTATGTGGCTTTTACAAGGAGTAAGAAACATCTTTCAATAATCTCTTCATTTACAGAAAAAGAAACTAAGGATAACAAAAAGAAAGAAGACAATAAACCAGAGAGTGATATGGGCAAAATCTTACATAAATATATTATAACCAGTGATTTATTTTCTGAAAATGAAGAAGGATTTTATTTATATAAAGGGAAAGATGTAGAGTATTATGAAGACAAAGAAAAGAGTGAAGAGCAAGAAGAGGTTGTTGAGGTAAAAGAAATAGATTTTAAAGATAATGCACTTGAATTTAGCAGTAACAAAAAGTCAAAAGAATATTTTCAGTCAGAGAATGAAAGTAAAAGACATAGAGGAACAATACTTCATAACTTACTTTCAAAAATAAAAACAGAAAATGATAGAGTTGGAGCAATAAATAAAATAAAAAATATTTACAAGACAGAAGAAATAGATGAAAAAGGACTAAACAATATTCTTAACTCAATGTTCTTGTTTGCAAAACCTTACAGATGGTTTGATGGAACGATGCAAGTTATGAATGAAAGGAGTATAATCAACATAAAAGGTGAAGAAAAGGAAAAACGTCCTGATAGAATAATGATAAAAGATGATGAGGTAGTTGTTGTAGATTATAAGTTTGCACAAGAGGAGGAGAAGTCGCATCAAAAATATATTAAACAAGTAAATGAATATAGGGACTTACTACAAGAAGTTGGCTATAAAAATGTAAAATGTTTTCTTTGGTATATTCCTGATAATGAACAAGAACAAAAGATAATAGAAGTGCAGAAATAAAAACGAAGAAATTTTTTGAAAAAACGAAGACTTATTTAAAAATTTCTTTGTTTTAATTCACTTAACTCTTTGTAATTTTTTACCTTTGCAAAAACAAACAAAAATAAAGTTATGAAACAAACAAAATTAATTCTTTAATCTATTTCACTGAATCAAAGAACTAATTTTTTTAAGTAAAGAGATGATAGAACAAAATAATATGACAGATAAAAAAGATAGTAGTTTTCTTTCGCTTGTTGCAGAAGATATTATAGAGAAGTATAAATCTAATTTGCAAAACCTTACAGTGGTTTTTCCAAATAAAAGAGCGATAAAGTTTTTTCTTAAAGAAATAGGAGCAAAACTTGATAAACCTTTTTTAAGTCCTGATATTCTTTCAATTAATGACTTATTAGATAAGTATATTTATGATTTTGAAAAAGCAGATGAATTAACTCTCTTGTACTATCTTTATAAGAGTTATTGCAAAATATATTATACTCATAATCCTTTGCAAACAAATGAAGTAGAAGAAAGTTTTGATGAATTTTATTATTGGGGAAAAGTAATATTAAACGATTTTGATGAGATAGATAAGAATCTTATTGATGCCAAACAACTATATAAGAATCTTAATGATTACAAAGACCTTGCTTTAAAGCCAGAAGAATATCTTAGTGAGGAGCAAATATCTCTTATAAATAAACTTTTTAATACTGATTTGCAGGATAAAAGCATTATGATTAAGAAATTTGTTTCTATCTGGAATTGTTTGTATGAGATATATGAAGATTTTAATAACTCTTTGCAAACAAAACAATTAGCTTATGAAGGAATGCTCTACAAAAAACTTTATCTCGGATTGGAAAATAAAGAGATAAAGTTGGAAAATGATGATATTGCTATTGTTGGATTCAGTGTTTTGAATATAAGTGAGAAAAGGATTTTTAAGAATCTTAAAGAGAATTACACGACTAACTTCTATTGGGATTATGATGAATACTATTACAAAGATATATCTAACGAAGCGGGTATATTTATAAGAGAAAATCTTCAAAACTTTCCAATGAATGATAGTTTTAGTAAGAATGAATTTAATAATATAGAGAATAACAAACAAGAAATCAATATAATATCATCGCCTTATGAGAGTTTATCATTGTCTTATATTGAAAAGTTTTTAAAAGATATAGATTACAAAAAAGAAGATGATAGAAAAGTTGCAATAATACTTAATGATGAATCACTTATTTCTCTTGTTATCAAATCTATACCAAAAGAAATAGAGGCTAATATTACTATGGGTTATCCTTTTAAGCAGTCTTATCTTTATGGTGAAATAACTTCTATGGTTTCTTCCTTACTAACTGCAAACAAGTTAGATAAGGAAAATATTAATGCAAAGATAAAAGAAAAAGCAGATAAGATTATAAAACAAAATAAACAAGAAGAATTTTGGCAATTAGATGTTTTGAAAAAAATTAATGAAATATTGTTGTCGTTTGTTATATTGTTAGATAATTTAGAAGATAAGACAATAATTAGCAATGATGTAATAGAAAAAGTAATAAAGAAAAGATTATCACAACTAAGTGTTGATATGATTTCAGATAATACTTCCGGCTTGCAAGTTATGGGATTGTTGGAAACAAGAGAGTTAGATTTTGATTATGTTTTGATGTTATCTACAACAGACAACAATCTTCCAAAAGTAGGCAATGATTCATCTTTCATTCCTTTCTCTTTCAAGAAGGCATACAATATGATGTCTGTTGAAAGAAAAGTGGGATTGTTTGCTTATTACTTTTACCGTCTTTTCCATAAAGCAAAGAGGTTAGATTTTGTTTATACAACGACTTTAAGTGATGGAAAAATGAAAGAGATGAGTAGATTTCTCCATCAAATAAAAGTGGAAATGATTGCAAACAAGATGATTAAAGAGAAAAATATTGTTTCGGATAATTTTATTAAATCAGAAGTTAGAAATTATAAGAAATATGAAAATGATTTTCATTTTATAGATGATGGAAAATCTTTTCTTAGTCCGTCAAACCTTAATAAACTAATTGATTGCAAAAAGATGTTTTATTTAGATTCTGTCCTACATTTAAGAGAAGATGTAAAAGATGATAATTTACTTCCGATTGCTTTTGGGAATGTTTTTCATAAAATGGCATATTTGTTTTATGAAAATATGAAAAATAATAATATAGGTGATAATATAGATGATGAAATAGAGAAAACACTTAATAAAGCACTTGAAAATCCTTTTGATGAAACTGAAAATAAAATCAAATATATTAAAAAACAAAAAGAGATAGATGCCATTAGTCCACTGCATAAAGATATTTTAAAAAAATACTTAAAAGATTTGTTTGTTTATGATAGAGAAGAGAAAAATGAGTATCTTTGCGGAGAAAAAGAAATAAAGAAAGATTTAGAAATAAATGGAAAGATAATTCATTTTATGGGAAGGTTGGATAGGATAGATAGAGATAATAGAGGAGACATCTGTATTGTTGATTATAAAACAGGAAGCAAAGGAGATTATGATTCAAGTTGCAGTGGCTTTGATGAATTATTTCTTTTAAATGATAATAAAAGTAGGAAGAAAGGATTGAATAATGTTTTTGAGCTTTTGTTTTATTGTTGGCTTATGTATGAAGGAAAAGAAATAACTCCTAAAATAATTTATCTCTCTAATATAAAAAATAATAGAATAAAGATAGGTAGTGAGAGGAAGAAAGAGGATCTTGTATATAATAAGCAAATAAATGATGAATTTGAGAGTTATTTGAAAGGTTTAGTGTCGGACTTATTAGATATAAAAGAAGGAGATACTTATCCAATGAAAAATAATGATGATAACTGTAAATATTGTCCTTATAAATTATTTTGTAATTAAAAAGATATGATACATTATAAAGAAAAAGAATTAGGAAATGGCTTAAAACTTGTTGTCAATCAAGATAAGATGACAGAGCTTGTTGCTGTTAATTTATTATATAAAGTAGGAAGTAAAGACGAACAAGAAAATCATACAGGATTTGCTCATCTTTTTGAACATCTTATGTTTTCAGGAAGTACGAATTACAATGATTTTGATACTTTAATCAATTCTCTCGGTGGAGAAAGTAATGCTTTTACAAATAATGATTTCACAAATTTTTATATTACAGTGCCAAAGATTTATCTTAATACTGTACTTGATATAGAGAAAGATAGAATGAGAAATCTTCTTATTGATGAAAATCATTTATCTGTGCAAAAAAAAGTGGTTACAGAAGAGTTTAAACAAAGGTATCTTAATCAACCTTATGGCGACTTATACAAAGAAATAAGAGAATTAACATATAAAGTACACCCTTATAAATGGCAGACAATAGGAAAAGATATTTCTCATATAGAAGGAGCATCATTGGATATTGTAAGACAGTTTTATGATACATACTATCAACCAAATAATGTTATACTTTCAATTTCCGGTAATGTTGAAACAGAAAAAGTGATTGAAACAGTTGAAGAGATGTTTTCTTTTTCTTCAAACAATCCAATAATAAAAAGGAATTATCTTCAAGAACCTTTACAAAATGAAAATAGAGAGAAAACTATTTATAGAGATGTGCCATCAAATCTTATTGTAATAACTTTTCCAATGTGTGAAAGAAAGAATAAAGATTATTATGTTTATGATTTGATTAGTGATATATTATCTAATGGCAAGAGTAGTCGCTTGTATAATAATCTTGTTGTAGAAAAAAAGAAATTCACTGCTATTGATGCAGTTGTAAGTGGAGATGATGACAAAGGAATGTTTATGATTCTTGGCAAATATGCAGATGACACGGATATAAAAGAAGGAGAAAAACTAATTTGGCAAGAACTTGAAAACCTTATCAATAATCCATCAAGTGAAAAAGAGTTTATGAAAGTTAAGAACAAGAATATTTCAACAACAACCTTTAATAACATAAAAATACTTGATAAAGCAATGAATCTTGCTTATTATTATCATCTTGATATGCTTGAAAATATTAATAAAGATAAAGACAATTACAAGCAAGTAACAATAAACGATATAACAACTCTTGCCAAACGTACTTTCTTTGAAGGAAAACATAATACATTATATTATTTAGCACAAAAATAAGATTATGAAACATATTACAAATAAACCAAAAACATCATTAATCCCAATGATAAGCATAACAGTCTTGTTTTTCATGTGGGGATTTATTACATCATTAAACGATATTCTTATTCCATATTTTAAAAGTGTTTATCATTTATCACACTTTCAAGCAAACATAGTACAATTTGCTTTTTTCATTGCATATTTTGTTGGTTCATTAATCTTTTATTTTTGGACTAAGACAAAGAAAGACCCTATTCATAAATATGGTTATAAAACTACATTAGTTATAGGCTTAATTATTGCGGCTATTGCTTGTTTCTGTTTTGCAATGATAGCAAAGAGTTTCTTGCCTTTTAGTATTTTCTTGGTGGCTCTTTTTATGCTTGGAATAGGATTGACGTTTTTGCAAATTGCGGCTAATCCTTTTGTGGCAATAATAGGAGATAAAGATACAGCATCTTCAAGATTAAATCTTTCACAAGCATTTAATTCTCTTGGAACAACACTTGGACCAGCTCTTGGAGGTTATTTCATCTTCACTTACTTCGGAAAAACATCACAAGGAGCAGATGCAGTCTTTCTTCCTTATCTTTTTCTTGCTTGTCTTTTGATTGCATTGGCAGTTTTCATTTATTTTTCAAAGATAAAGACAGAAGAAGAACAAGAAAATGAAGAAGGAGGCAACGAACAAAGTATATTCAAAAAACCTTATGTGCTTCTTGGAGCATTAGGAGTATTTTTTTATGTTGGGGCTGAAGTAACAATAGGCAGTAATTTAGTATCATATATCAAGGAAACAACAAATCTTCCACAAGATATAGCAGCTGCTTTTCTTTCTTACTATTGGGGAGGTGCTATGATAGGAAGATTTCTTGGTGCAGTCTCTCTTTCAAAAGCCAAACCAATGAAAAAACTTCTTGATATGATTATTTTGGCAGTAGCATCGTTTGCTGTAATCTTTTTAATTAACTATTATTTTCATCATCTTACTTTTGGAGATGTATGGTTCTTCCTTGTATTTGTTTGCCTTAACTTCATATTTTTTTATCTTGGTCAAGGCAAACCAGCACTTACACTTTCTATTTTTGCGATAGTTAATATAGGCTTACTTTTTAGTGGTATAGAGATACAAGGTGGCATAGGAATGTGGTGTTTGCTTTCAATAGGATTATTTAATTCAATAATGTGGAGTAATGTTTTCACTTTGGCAATAGATAATCTTGGCAAACAGACAGCAAGTGCTTCATCTATTTTAATAATGATGATACTTGGTGGAGCAATTCTTCCACCTCTTCAAGGACTTATTGCAGATGCTGTTGGTATAAGACTATCGTATATCGTTCCAATGTTGTCTTATCTTTATCTTTTCTTCTATGGCTTCAAGGGATATAAGATTGGCAAAGAAGAAATAAAGATATGATAAATTAGAATAAAGAGATAGTTAAACAATAATGGCATTATTGAACGAACATAATGGCATTATAGAAGCAACATAATGGCATTATGAAAGCAACATAATGGCATTATAGAAGAAACATAATGGCATTATGTTAGAATAGAATAAAGAAAGAATTTATTAGAATAAAGAAACAAATGAATGAAAAGATATATAGTTTTAGTGCAAGGATAATAAAAGTTGAGGATATGGACGCTGCATACGTTGAGGTGCCGTTTGATGTAAAGAAAGAGTTTAATAAAGGTAGATTAAAAGTGAAAGCAACGTTTGATGATGAAGAATATGATGGCGTTGTTTGTAAAATGGGAACACCAAACTATATAATAGGAATAAGAAAAGATATAAGAAAAAAGATAGGTAAGCAAGTTGGCGATACAATTAAAGTAACAATTAAAGAAAGAGAATAAAAACTAAAAGAATATGAAGATACCGTTTTCACCACCTTATATTGATGATGATGTATTAAAAGAAGTAAAGGATTCTTTGCTTTCTGGTTGGATTACAACAGGACCAAAAGTTAATGCACTTGAAAAGGAAGTAAAACAATATGTTGATTGCAAAGCGTGTAATGCAGTAAATTCATGGACAAGTGGGGCAATACTTTCATTGAAATGGCTTGGCGTAAAAAAAGATGATGAGGTTATTGTGCCAGCTTATACATATTGTGCAACAGCTATGGCAGTTATGGACGCAGGAGCAAAGCCTGTTATGGTAGATATAAATAATGACCTAACGATTGATGTAGAAAAGATAAGAAAAGCAATAACTCCTCATACCAAAGCAATACTTCCTGTTGATTTAGGAGGTATTCCTTGCGATTATAAGAAGATAAGAGAAATTGTTGAGAGTAAAGAAATAAAAGATATGTTCTCTGCTGAGAGTGAAACACAAAAAACTCTTGGTAGAATAATGATTATCTCTGATTCTGCACACTCAATAGGAGCCAAGATAAGCAATGAAAATGTTGCACAAATGGTTGATATTTGTGTTCTTTCGTTTCATGCAGTTAAAAACATAACATCTGCCGAGGGAGGAATGATTTGTTTGAACCTTCCAAAGCCTTTTGATAATGAAAAACTACATTCTTGGTTTAAGATAATGTCTTTGAATGGGCAAACAAAGGATTCTTTTTCTAAAACACAGCTCTCTTCATGGCGATATGATGTTGTGGATAGAGGATTGAAAATAAACTTGCCTGATGTTAATGCTGCTATTGCTTTGGCTCAGATAAGAAAATATGATTATTTGCTTAATGAGCGAAAACGTGTGTTTGACCGCTATTATAACTGCTTAGAAAAATACTCTTGGGCTGTTTTGCCATTTAAAAGTAATCAAGAAATACAGACGGCTTATCATCTTTTTCCATTAAGACTTAATCCTATAACAGAGAAACAAAGAGACCTTCTTATAGAATATCTTGCCAAGAAAGAAATAGCAACTAATGTACATTATATTCCTATGCCTTGTTTGACTTTATTTAAGAATATGGGTTATGAGATAAAAGATTATCCAGTTGCTTATGATACTTTTAAACGAGAGATTACTCTTCCGCTTTATCCACAACTAACAAACGAGCAAGTAGATTATATATTAAAGAATCTTGTTGAAGGATATAATACAATAATTAAAGAAAACAACTAATGATTAAAAGAAGTTTTGATATTGTGTTTTCATTTTTGGGTATTATTTTTTTATTACCTACCTTTATTATAATAAGTCTTTTGGTGGGATTGACAAGTAAAGGAGGCGTGTTTTATAAACAAAAACGTGTAGGTAAAGATAATAAAGATTTCACTTTGTATAAGTTTCGCTCTATGAAAGTAAATTCTGATAAAAAACAACTTATAACAGTTGGAGAGAAAGACAATAGAGTAACAAAAGTAGGCTATATTATAAGGAAATATAAGTTAGATGAATTACCACAACTATTTAATGTATTAAAAGGAAATATGTCGTTTGTAGGACCAAGACCAGAAGTGAGATATTATGTTGATATGTATTCTGATGAGCAGAAACAAGTATTAAGTGTTCGCCCTGGAATAACCGATATTGCTTCTATTGAATACAGAAATGAAAATGCACTACTTGAAAAAGCAGATAATCCACAAGAATTTTATATTAAAGAAGTGATGCCTAAAAAACTTGAACTTAATAGGCAATATATTATTTCACAATCATTTATTGGCGATATAAAACTTATCTTTAAGACAATAAAAAGTATATAAATTTATAATTGATAACAAAAATATTGCGTCTATTTTCAAAATATCAAGTATATTTGCAAACTCAATTAAATATATTTAATAATTAAAAAATTTAAGGTACAATGGAAAAGAATAATAAGGAAGAAAAAGTTAGATATTCTGATGAAGAACTACAAGAATTCAAAGATTTAATTTTAGAAAAGATAGCAAAGGCAAAAGAAAATCTTGATATGTTAATGTCAGATGCTTTTTTGAGTGATTCTAATGATACAACAGATACAAGTCCTACATTTAAGAATTTAGAGGAAGGTTGTGATGTTGGCAATAAAGAAGATAATGCAAACATGGCAGCAAGACAACAAAAATATATAAAAGATTTGGAGGCAGCACTTGTTAGAATAGAGAACAAGACTTATGGTATTTGCAGAGTAACAGGCAAACTTATTCCAAAAGAACGTTTAAAGGTTGTTCCACATGCAACATTAAGCATTGAGGCAAAGATGATGCAAAACAAAAAGAAGAAATAAAAGGTGAAAAAACCATTAATATTAATAATAGCTGTTTTGGTTATAGACCAAATAATTAAGATATTTATTAAAACACATTTCACTATTGGACAAGAAGTTGATTTAATTGGACAATGGTGTAGAATACATTTTGTTGAGAATAAAGGAATGGCGTTTGGAATGAGTTTTGGTGGTGATTTTGGTAAGTTTTTTCTTACATTTATTCGTTTAGTTGCTTCTGTTTTAATATATTTTTATTTGCAAAAATTAGTAAAACGAAAAGATAAACAGATAGTTATATATAGTTTTGCATTAATATTTGCTGGTGCTGTTGGCAATATTATAGACTCATTAATATATGGAGTAATGTTTTCAGAGAGTACATTGTTCCAAGTTGCAACTATTTTTCCAAAAACAGGAGGATATGCTCCAATATTATTCGGTAAGGTTGTAGATATGTTTTATTTTCCAATAGTAGATACAATATTTCCAACATGGATACCTTTTGTTGGAGGACAACCATTTCATTTCTTTAATGCAATATTCAATTTTTCTGATGCTTCAATAACAATAGGAGTTGTTCTTTTAATTGTCTCTGCTTTTATTAAAAGAGAACCAATAAAAGAAGATGAAGAAAAAAATGAAGAAAACGAGCAGATAATTGCAAAAAACGAAGAAACAATTAAATAAAATATTATAAAAAATGGAGGCGTTAATAATACTATTTTTTATATTGTTGAATGGCGTATTTTCTATGTCAGAGATGGCAGTTATTTCTTCGCGTAAAAGTAAATTAGAGGCAGATTCAAAAAAAGGAAATAATACTGCAAAACAAGTACTTAAAGTAACTGAAAATCCAGATAAATTTCTTTCTACAATACAAATAGCAATAACTACGATAGGTCTTATAATAGGTCTTTATACAGGAGAAAGTTACGTGAAAAAACTTGCTGATATTTTTATAAAACTCAAAGTAGAACAAACGATAGCAATCATTAGTTCAAGAGTTATAATAATATTAACAGAAACTTATGTTATGCTTATCTTGGGAGAGCTTGTGCCAAAAATAATAGGCAGAAGTAATCCAGAAAGAATAGCAAGTTTTATTATTAAGCCAATGCATACTTTGTCAAAAATAGCATATCCTTTTGTTTGGTTACTTACAAAGACAACGAATATTTTAGTTTCAATACTTGGAATAGAGCAGAATAATACAAATAAACCAACAGAAGATGAAATAAAATCAATAATAGATGATAGTGCAGATGCAGGTGAAATAGAGGTAACAGAACATGATATAGTAGGTAGAGTTTTTGATTTAGGAGACAGAGAAATAATTTCACTTATGACACATAGAAGTGAATTAGAATGGTTTGATGTTGAAGCTACAATAGAAGATGTTATTAATAAACTTGCTAATAATATACATTATATATATCCTGTTGCAGATAAAACATTAGACAATGTTGTGGGAGTAATTTATATTAAAGATTTATTTGCTATTACAGATAGAAAAGTTAATGTTAGTCAAATAATGAGAGAACCTCAATTTATACATGAAAGTGTTAGTGTTTATAAAACATTAGAAATCTTCAAGAAAAATAGGATACATTATGCTTTTATAATAGATGAGTTTGGAATGATGCAAGGATTGATAACGATGAATAATATATTAGAAGCACTTGTTGGTAATTCATCGGAGTTAGATACAGATGATGAGGAGCAAGAATTTATTAAACGTCAAGATGGGACGTATTTAGTAGATGGGCAATATCCTTTTTATGATTTTCTTAGTCATTTTGATAAAGAAGACGTTTATCAATATAATAAATTTAATACATTGAGTGGATTAATTCTTGAAATAACTGGAAGAATACCAAAAGAAGGTGAAAAAATAAAATGGAATGATTTTACGTTTGAAATAGTTGATATGGATAAAGCAAGGATAGATAAAGTTTTAGTAACAGAGAATGAAGAAATAGAAATAAAAAGTTTAGAAAAATAATTAAAAAAAACGAAATAATTATTGTATTTTAAAAATAAGGTTGTAAATTTGCAACCAATTATTCGTTAGAAAGAATTAAAAAATAAAAAATAAAGAAAATAAAAAATTAAAAAACAATTTAAAAAGCTATGAAAAAAGTATGTGCTTATTTGTCAGTATTAGTAATATTGACATTATGTTTATCAAATGTTGCTTTTGCGCAAGATAAAGGTGCTAAAAAGGCAGCAACAGAATCAAAAACAGAATCAGTATCTGAATCAGCCACATCAGCAACTGCATCAGCCACTGAATCAACAACGAAACAAGCATCAGCTCAAGCTGACACACAATCATTCCACCAAATGTTAAAGACAAAATATATTGAAGGTGGTGTTGGTTGGATGACACCTATTTTAATCTGTTTGATTTTAGGTCTTGCATTAGTTATAGAAAGAGTACTTTATCTTAATCTTTCAACAACAAATACAGATAAATTATTAAAGAGAATAGAAGAGAATGTTTCAAAAGGAGATTATGAAGGAGCTAAAGATGTTTGTAGAAATACACGTGGGCCAGTTGCTTCTATTTTCTATCAAGGATTAGATAGAGTTGGAAATGGTTTAGAGGATGTAGAAAAATCAATTACATCTTATGGTGGAGTTCAAATGGCAAGATTGGAAAGCAATATGACATGGATTTCATTGTTTATAGCACTTGCTCCATCTTTAGGGTTCTTAGGAACAGTTGTTGGAATGGTTCAAGCATTTGATGATATTGAAAAAGCAGGTGATATATCTCCGACAGTTGTTGCAGGTGGTATGAAAGTTGCCTTATTAACAACAGTCTTTGGTTTGATTACAGCCTTAATTCTTCAAGTATGTTACAACTACCTATTAACAAAAATTGATAGTTTAGTAGCTTCAATGGAAGATGCTTCTATATCATTTATGGACATCTTGGTAAAAAATAGAAAGTAATTTTTTTAATTAAAGCAGATTATTGAAACACAATAATCACAAGATTAAATAATTTTTACTTAAAAACAATAAAACCAAGGAGGAAAGAAATGAAAAACGATTATAGAAAAATATATTGGATAATAACAATTGTATGGGCAATAATAGCATCAATATGTTCAGTTGGTTATGCATTAACTTTTAAGCAAGATGCAATTACACAACAACCTATTGCTTCAACATTTTGGAATATTGCCTATTGGTCTTCTGTAATCTTCTGCATTTTGGCTATTGTAACAGCAATATGCTTTGCAATAATACAAATTGTAACAGGATTAAGAGATGATTGGAAAAAACAGATAGGGATAATAATAGGAATAATATCCTTAGTAGAAATATTTGCAGTTTCATATCTTGTTGCTTCTGGAACAGATATTTCACAAGCGATATTTGATAAAACAGGATCAAGTTATAGTAATTCAAGATTGATAGGTGCAGGTTTATATATGGTATACATATTGTTTGCTTGTGTAATAATATCAGTATTGTATTCAGAAATTGCTAAAAAAATAAAATAGAATTATGGCATCTAGTAGAAAATTACCAGCATTAAACAGTTCGTCAATGTCTGACATCTCGTTTTTGCTATTAACCTTTTTCCTATTAACATCATCAATTAATACGGATTCAGGAATACAAAGACGTTTGCCACCACCAGCGGATCCTAATGCAATACCACCAGATATTCACAAGAGGAATACTTTCGTGGTTTTGGTAGATATGCAAGATAGATTATTAATCAATGGTGAATTAGGTGATATTAATTCTTTAAAAGACAGAGCAGAAGAGTTCTTATCAAACCCAACAAATGCAGCAGATTTACCAGAGAAAGAATCTAAAGAAATACCATTATTAGGAAAGGTTGAGGTTTCAAAAGGGGTTATCTCAATACAAAACGATAGAGGTACATCTTATGATATGTATGTTAAAGTACAGAATGAATTGACAGCTGCTGTTAATGATTTGAGAAATAACTTGGCAAGGAATAAATTTGGTAAAAAATACGTAGATTGTTCAGATGCACAAAGAGAGGCTATTGATAAAGCAATACCAATTGCAATTTCAGAAGCAGAGCCAAGAAATATCGGAGGACAAAAAACAGCTGCTACAACAGCAACAAATAATACAACGGGAGGAAATCAATAATGGCAAGATTTACAAAAAAAGAATCAGATGGAGTTCCAGGATTGAATACAAGTTCAATGTCTGATATTGTATTTATGTTCTTGTTCTTCTTTATGGTTATTTCAACTATGAGAGAAAGCTCTGTAATGGTTAAATTGGAAGTTCCACAAGCATCAGAAATTCAAAAATTGGAGAAAAAATCATTAGCAAGTGCTATATATATAGGTACTCCATTAGATGAAAGAAAATATGGTTCGGGAACACGTATTCAACTTAATGACCAAATAGGTGAAGTATCTGATATAGGTTCTTATGTTGAAGCAGAAAAAGCTTCAAGAAATGAGGCAGATCGTCCATTAATTACAACAACATTAAAATGTGATAAAAATGTAAGAATGGGAGATGTAACAGATGTTAAGCAAGAACTTAGAAAAGCAGGAGCATTACGTATTATGTATGCAGCTTCAAAAAGAGTTAAGAACACATACTAATATAATTATATAATTAAAATTAAAACTGTTCAATATTTTAAATATTGAACAGTTTTTTTTATAGAAATAGTTTCAAGAGAAAATTAAATATAACGAAGAGATATTTTATTATCTCTTTAATCCATTAAAATAGAATCAAAAGATAGTAAAATAGAATAAAGAACTAATTTGATTATTATGAATATAATAGAAATAAGGCATAATTTACATAGGATAGCAGAAAGAAGTGGAGAGGAAATAAATACTAAAAAATATATATTAAATTGCCTTAATTGTTTGCAAACAAGTAAGATAGAAGAAATACCAAATTCAAATGGATTGTTGGTTGAATATTGTTTTGGAGAATCTAAAAAAACGATATTGTTTAGAGCAGACATTGATGCACTTCAAGCAAGAGAAGTGAATAATCTTGAATATAAGTCGAATGATGAAAATGTTGCTCATCTTTGTGGACATGATGGTCATACATCTATTCTTATTTATTTAGCCAATCTTTTATCACATAATCCACTGAAAAACATTCGTGTATTACTTCTTTTTCAACCATCAGAAGAAGATGGTAAAGGGGCGATGAAAGTTATTGAGAGTGGAATATTAAAAAAATATGATATAGATTCAGCTTATGCTATACATAATATTCCAAAATATAAAAAAGGTTTAGTGCTTTTGAATAAAAAAAGTTTTACATGTGCTGTTGTTAGTTGTGATATGATATTTACCGGAAAAACATCACATGCAGCAGAACCAGAAAATGCAATATCGCCATTTGATATTATGTTGCAAACTAAGCAGTTAATAGAAAAATTAGAACAAAAAAATTTTTCAAAAGATGATTATTTTCTAGCTACATTAATAGAATTTGATGTGGGAAGTCAATCTTATGGAGTTTCTGCAGGTAAAGGCGTATTGAGATATACGTTTAGAGCAAAAAAGAACGATGTATTAGATAGTAAATGTGATGAAATAAAAGATAAGATTTTGCAATTAATACAGGAAATAGAAGGTATATCATTGCAAACTAATTATTTAGAGCGTTTTTATGCAAATGAGAATAATCAAGAGAATGTTAAATGTATAGAAAATGCAACAAAAACAGAGAAGATAGAATATAAATATATTGAAGATGCGTTTCGTTGGGGAGAAGATTTCGGTTTAATAACGCAGAAAATTAAAGGAGCAATGTTTGGTGTGGGTATAGGAGAGGAAGCTTCACCACTGCATTCACCAACTTATAATTTCTGTGATGATATTATTGTTCCTACTGCAAGAATTTTTTATCGTATAATTCAAAATGAGTGTAAATAATAAAAAACTTTGTAATTGAATTTAACTAATTTGTTTGCAGTTGTTTATGTATTAAAAGTTGTGAAATTTTATGAGGGATTTTGCAATTTTTTTATTATTGAAAAATAGTGTATATAATATTGAAAGTAAGATATTTGATGATGATTTTTGTGATATTAAACCTCTCTATAATTCAAAAAAAATAAATTGCTTATGATTTGCTTTGATTTTTGAAAATATATGAATAAAAAAATAGAACTCTTTATTGTGGGAGTTCTATTTTTTTATTTAAATATAAATATTGATTATTTCTTAATATTTGGTTGTTCTAGGCCAAATCCTTTTTTCTTATCAAGTATTTTAAGGTAGATTGCTATAAATAGAGCAACAACACCAAAACTTGCGAAGATAATTAATGGAATAGTGTAGTTGTAAGGAACAAGAACATCTTTTGCGCCTGCAGCAATTTGTGCTTTTGCTTTAATTACTTCAGGATTATTAGCATTAACAGATTCTAACACGTTTCCTATAATCTTAGGAACAAAGCATAAGCCTATGTTTTGAATCCAAAATATTAAAGAATATGCACTTCCAAGATAACGAGAATCCATTATTTTTGGAACACTTGGCCAAAGAGCAGCAGGAACCAAAGCAAATGAAACTCCAAGTATAACTATTGTACTATAAGCAATTAATTCACTGTGAGTTGATGGTAAAACAAAAGCAAATACTAAATGGCAAATTATTAATAATAAAGAGCCAAATATAAGCATTGTTGCACCTTTTCCTTTATTATCAAGAAAAGAACCAAGAAAAGGAGTGATGATTGCAGCACCTATTGGAAACCAACGGAATATATTTGAAGCAGCTTGTGGAGTAATACCGTCTAAGTTGCATTGTAACATATTCGCTCCATATCTTTGAAATGGGAATATTGCAGAATAGTAAAGAACACATAATAAAGCAACTACCCAAAATATTTGACTTGAAAATATTTTGCCAATATCACTGATTTTAAATTCATCTTCAGGATCAAGTTTTAATTTATCTCCAAGTTGTTTGTCAAATTTCTTATCCATTACACAGAACACAAGGAAGAAGATTAATCCTATGATTAATAATACTGTACAAAAAGCTACTGGAGCAACTACACTACCAAATTTAGTTGCTAACCAAGGAGATATAGAAAATATAGAGAATACTCCAACACGTGCAATTGCCATTTCTAATCCCATAGCAAGAGCCATTTCTTTTCCTTCAAACCATTTAGCTATTGATTTAGAAACTGTAATACCTGCCATTTCACAGCCACAGCCAAAAATCATAAAACCTAAACTTGCTAATTTTGCACTTCCTGGCATAGAAACCCACCAAGAGTTAAGCCATGTATTAAACTCTGTTGTTTGGAACCAATCGCTAATACCAATAAATTTAATAGTAGCACCAATTACCATTAAAGATGCGGATAATGTTCCTGTAAATCTTATGCCTGATTTGTCAAGTATGATACCAGCTAAGATAAGAAAACCACATACATTTAAGATATATTCAGCACTTGCGTAAGTTCCGAATACAGAAGGGCCCCATCCACGTTGTCCTTCTATTAAACTTTGTATTGGAGACATTACATCGACAAACATATAGCCGAAGAACATCATCAAAGCAATGAGAATAAGAGCTGCCCATCTTATAGCAGGCACATCATTCATTAATTTTGTTACTTTTTCTGTCATTTTATTTTAAGTTTTTATTAAATTTTCAGAGTGCAAAGATAATTATTTCTTTATTAGACGGATAATTTTTTTTATATTTTTTTATATTTTGATTAAATTTTATACCTTAACATTATGTATTATAATAAATACAAAAGAAAATCATTTATATATAATAAGGTATATTTTAAAATTGAATAATCTTTTTAAATTAATGATGCTTATATTAATAAAGATATTTTCATATAAACAAAAAATATTAAACATCTTGTTTTTAGACAATTAAGATTAAAGATAAAAAGAATACTTAATTTTTTTTGAAAAAAAATAATAATAAATTATGCTGTTAATAAATAAACTTTTAACTTTGCAACTTTAAAAAAATTATAAGAATTTAAAAAAAAACATAGAGATATGCAGAATAAAGGTGCCATAAAAGTTATTGCGATTATATTCGCATTGATTTGTATCTATCAATTATCTTTTACGTATTATACTAAGAAAGTTGAGAGTAATGCAAAGGAATTTGCAACAAATGGATACACGAAGAGTTTAGCAAGAACTTTGGCAAAGGGTAATGATTTACGTGAACAAGAAATTTTTGATTCACTTTCAAGTGAAAGAGAAAATTATTATTTGGATTCTATATCAGAGAAACCAGTATATAATTTTCTTTTCATGAGACAATTCTCGTATAAGGAATGTAAGGCGAGAGAAATTAACTTAGGACTTGATTTAAAAGGTGGTATGAACGTTATGATGGAGGTTTCTACTGCTGATGTTATTAAGAATTTGGCGACAAATCCTAATGACCCTGTTCTTACAAAATTGCTTAATCAAGCAAATAATTTACACAAACAAAATGGTGGTAAATATATTGATGCTTTTGAACAAGTTGTAAAACAAGCGAATGAAAGTCAGAGAGTAGAACTTTCTACTTTTTTTAGAGTTAAGTTAAAAGAAAAAGGTATTACAGCAACTTCATCAAACGCACAAATAATAGATGCGATAAGATTGGAATGTACAGATGCTTATGAAAGAACATTCCAAGTTTTATCAAAACGTATTGATAAGTTTGGCGTTGCACAACCAACAATTCAAAAACTTCAAGCCACAGAGAGAATTTTAATAGAACTTCCTGGAATAAAAGACCCTCAGAGAGTAACAACTCTTTTAGAGGGAAGTGCCCAACTTCAATTTTGGTTAGTTGGAGATGCTTCAAAAGTTGCATCAGGATTAAAAGCAGCAGATACATGGTTGGCGACAGCACATTCAGGATCTGATACTATTAATGAAAGTGCAAATGGAGAAACACTAACAACAACTGCAACTGAGAATAAAAATGTTGCACAAAATAATAATAAAGCACAAAATGTTAATAATAAACAAAATCATCCATTATTATCATTGTTCTCACATTTAAATCAAGGTGATTTGCAACCAGCAGTAATAGGAACTGCTGTAGGAGGAAATAGGATTGAAATTAATAAACTATTAAAACAAGCTTCAAGAATTCTTCCACAAGATGTTATGTTCTTATGGTCAGCAAAACCAATATCAAAAACAAATGAATACGAATTATATGTAATACAATTCACTAATAAAGCAAAAACGCCATTACTTGATGGAGATATTATTTCTGATGCAAAAGATGATTTTAATCAACAAGGTCATCCTGTTGTATCAATGGTAATGAAAGATGAAGCTTCTCACAAGTGGGCTAAATTAACAGGCGCTAATGTTGGAAAATGTATAGCAATTGTTTTGGATAGTGTTGTTTATTCTGCCCCAAGAGTTAATGATGAAATAACAGGAGGACGTTCAGAAATATCAGGAGCATTTACAGTTGAAGAAACAAAAGATTTAGCAAATATATTAAAATCTGGTAAATTAACAGCACCAGCTAAAATTGTTCAAGAATCAGTTGTTGGACCATCATTAGGTACTGAATCTATTAATGCAGGAATGGCTTCATTCTTTGTTGCATTTATACTTATTATGGTTTATATTATATTCTTCTATAATATGGCAGGAATAGCGGCTTGTGTTGCATTGCTTTCAAATTTATTTTTCTTATTTGGCGTACTCGCCTCAATAGGGGCTGTTTTAACTTTGCCTGGTATTGCAGGTATAGTATTAACAATGGGTATGGCAGTTGATGCTAACGTCATTATAAATGAACGTATAAAAGAGGAATTGTTAGCAGGTAAGAATATTAGCACAGCAATATCAGATGGATATAAAGAGGCATATTCTGCAATTATAGATGGAAATGTAACTACATTAATTACAGGTATAGTATTGGCATATTTTGGTAGTGGCCCAGTACAAGGATTTGCTATCACATTATGTATAGGTATATTAACATCGTTATTCTGTGGTATTTTTATATCAAGATTAGTATTTGAATCTTTATTAAATAGAAAAGGAGAACATAGAAATATTACTTTCTATACTAAAATAACACAACATTTTCTTGAAAATCCAAAAATAAATTGGGTTGGAGGTCATAAAGCACAATTTGCATTAACAAGTATATTGATAGTTATAGTATTAGGATCATTAACATTTAAAGGACTTGATTATGGTGTTGATTTCTCTGGTGGGCGTACTTATGTTGTTCGTTTTGATCAAGATGTACACTCAGAAGCAGTTAGAAATTCATTGCAAAAGGAATTTGGATCAGCTCCAGAAGTTAAAACATTTGGACCAAATTATCAAGTTAAGATTACTACTAAATATAAAATAAAAGAAGATAATAATAAAGTAAAGCAAGAGGTTATAGCTAAATTGTATAATGGTACAAAAGGTTTTTATAAATCAAATATATCATTATCTCAATTTGAATCTACATTAAAGAGTCCTCTTGGAATAATTAGTTCTGAAATAGTTGGACCAACAATGGCTGAAGATATTCAACGTTCAGCAATCATAGCTGTTATTATTTCTTTGATATTAATCTTTATTTATGTTGCTATAAGATTTAAAAAATGGCAATATGGTTTAGCAGGTTTAGCATCACTTACATTTGATGCTTTAATAACAATAGGAGCCTTCTCATTATTTAATAAGATATTACCATTTAATTTGGAAGTAGATCAACAATTTGTAGCCGCAGTATTAACAGTTATTGGATATTCAATAAATGATACAGTTATTGTGTTTGACCGTATTAGGGAAAATGTAAGGTTGTATCCGAAAGAAAATTATGGTAAATTAATGAATAATGCAATGAATCAAACTTTAAGTAGAACATTTAATACTTTAGGAACTACTTTACTAACATTATTGATTATATTTATGTTTGGTGGAGATGGTTTAAGAGGATTTTCTTTCTCATTATTGATAGGTATAACAAGTGGATGTTTTTCTTCATTATGTGTAGCTTGTCCAACAGCTTATTTCTTGATAATGAGAACAAAAAAGAAAGAAGAATTGAGAAAGTCGATAGCAAAATAAAGACAGAATAGAAGAAAAATTTTGACAAAAAACAATCTTGTCAAAATTTTTCTTCTAAATAATAATGGAGCATTGAAAAAAAATATTTAAATTTGCCAAAATTTTAAAATGAAAACATTAGTATTTGTAATTATTTTGTTTGTGACAATAATATTGCCAATGTTTAAGGACAAGAAGCAAAGCAAACAAAACGATGATAAAAAGAAACAAAATAAGGGACAATCTATTTTTGAAGAATGGACAGAAGTTTTAAATAAGGTAAATGAAGATAGAAGTAATGATTATAAACAAAAGAATATTAGTAAAATAAAAGAGGATAAAGTTGTAGAAAAAAAAACGATAACTTTTGAAGATAAAACGAAGGAAAAAATAAAAAATACGAAGAATAAAGAAATAAAAGAAGAAGAAAAAAAATTTGATTTAAAAAAAGCTATAATTTATTCTTCTATAATAGAAAGACCATATAAGTAAAAAATTTTAAGAAACAAAAATAATACACTATAATGAGTATGCTTAAAAAAATATTATTTACGCTCGGGCTGTTATTAGCAGCAAACGTAGTAATGTATTCGCAGGGAGTACTGACGGGTACAATTACTGATTCAAAAACGAAAGAGCCATTGCCATTTGTTAACGTTATCGTTGTACAGAATGGGCAACAAAAAGGTGGTGCTACTACGAATATGGATGGTACTTATCAAATTAAGCCGTTAAATCCAGGTACGTATGATATTAAAGCATCTTATGTTGGCTACAAATCAGTTATTAAGGAAGGTGTAAGAGTTGTTGCCACTGGATTTTCTACCGGTGGAGATATAACAATGACTCCAACATCAGAAGTCCTTCAAACAGTAGAAGTTCAGGGATATAAAGTTCCTTTGATAGAAAAAGGATCAGCTGAACAAGGAAAGAGAATTACGTCTGACGATATAGATAAGATGTCAGCTAATTCTGTAGATGCAATTATTGCAACTGTTGGAGGTGTGGCAGATAATAATGGTTCTGCTGGAAGTGCAAGAGGTGAATCAGATATGCAGAATTATGTAAATGGAGTTAAAAAACAAGGCTCTGTTTCTATTCCAAAGTCTGCCATTTCTGAGGTTCAAATTATATTAGGAGGAACACCAGCACGTTATGGAGAAACAATTGGAGGTGCCGCAAATATAACATTGAAACCGCCACAAAATACATTTTTAGGATCAATCCAGTATAGAACTTCTGAACCTTTTGATACAAGAGGGTATCATAGAGGAGAGTTCTTTTTAACGGGACCTATTTACACAAAAACAGATAAGGCAACAGGTGCACAAAATACAATTATTGGATTCCGTTTAGACGGTTCTAATACTTACGTACAAGATCCTTATTTTAGACCAAGTGATAGATATTATCATATGGTAAAAGATAATGTTCTAACACAAATTCAACAAAATCCATTAGTATATAGAGATGGAGCAATTCAATATGCAGCATCATATTTAAATTCTTCTGATTTTGAACAAGTAGGACGTAAATCAAACCTTTGGTCAAATACATTTGTTATAGAAGGTGGTTTGGATATACGTATCTCAAAAAACACTTCATTAAAACTTAATGGACAATATGTAAATAGTATGGGAAAGAATGGCGCTCTTTCTACAATATTATTAAATAATGATAACAATTCAGAATCTAAGAGTAGTGAAATTTATGTAATGGCAAATCTTACTCAAAGATTATCAACAGATAACAATGCTTCTTCAAAAATAAAGAATATTTTATTTGATATCATTGGTTCTTATCAAAAAGATTATAGTGAGACATATAATAAAAATCATAAAGATGATTATTTTAAATATGGACATGTTGGAACGTTCCGTCGTTATTTTAGACCAGAGTATCAATTACAAAGATATGATTTAGATGGAGATGGTTTAGAAGATGGATATGCTTATGTACAATCAGGTAGTTGGAATGAATATAGAGTAGATTATACTCCTTCAACAGATAATCCTGGTTTATCAGCATATACTTCTCAATTATATAGTGATAATTTTTCACATTTAGGTTTGGATTTATCAAGACTTCAATATATTCAAGATAATAAAGGTCTTATTAATGGAAGTTTACCAAGTAGTGTATATGGATTATATACAAATGTTGGAGTTCCATCAACATCATATTCAAAAGCAGAAAATGAATATATTAATGCTTCTGTTAAGGTTTCAGCTGATATAGGAAAACATTCTTTAGAATTAGGTTTCCAATATGAACAAGATATATACAGAGCATATCAATTAGCAGCTTCTTCTTTATGGACAATTATGAGACAAGAAGCTAATCAACAAATATTATATAGAGATTTAGATAATCCTCATATTGATAGAGATGGATATTATCCTTATATTTCTTATGATCGTAATTATGATGGAACAAGTCAAACATATTTTGATAAACATCTACGTCAAGCATTAGGATTGGCAGAAAATGGAACAGAATATATTGATATTGATAGTTATGATCCATCAACATTCTCTTTGGATATGTTTTCTGCAGATGAGTTGTATAATTCAGGAAACGCATTGGTTTCATATTATGGATATGATCATACAGGAAAGAAAGTAACAGGTAAACAAGCATTGCAAGATTATTTCTCTGGTAAAAACGGACAAAGAAATCTTGGAGCATGGGAACCTATTTATATGGCAGGATATATTCAAGATCAATTCTTATTTAGAGATTTGATATTTAATGTTGGTGTTCGTGTTGATAGATTTGATGGAAACCAAATGGGCTTAAAAGATCCATATTTATTATATAGTTCATATACAGCAGGTGAATTAAGAAAAGCACAAAAGAGTGATGCAACATTAACATACACTATTCCAAGTAGTGTGTCAGATGATGCAACAGTATATGTAAATTCTTTATCAAGTACGACATCATTTAATAATGTACAAATTACAGGATACCGTTCAGGAAAAGGTTCAGGAACAACATGGTATAATGCAGATGGAGCAATTGTTTCAGACCCATCAGATGTATCAGGAGCTTCAGGACAACCATTACCATATAGAAAAGGTAAATTATTAGATACAGGTTATCCTACAGAGATTTCAACAGATGCATTTAAAGATTATGAACCACAAGTAGTAGCAATGCCACGTATAGCATTTTCTTTCCCAGTATCTGATAAATCTGAATTTAAAGCATCATATGATATCATTGCTCGTCGTCCAGGTGAAGGATATTGGCAAGCAAATTATGCAAGTTATTTATTTATGGAGAAAATGAGTGGTGCCACATTAACTAATCCTAATTTAAAACCAGAAAAGATTACAAACTATGAATTAGGTTTCCAACAAGTATTGTCAGCTAGTTCAGTTTTATCTCTTTCAGCATATTATAAACAAACAAGAGATCTTATTGCTTTGGTTCAATATGTTGGAGCAGACCCAACAAGTACATATTATTCATACGATAACCAAGATTTTAGAACAACAAAGGGTTTGACAATTTCTTATGATTTACGTCGTTTCAAAAACATCAAGCTTAATGCTAACTATACGTTGCAATACGCAGAAGGAACAACAGGTTTGCCTTCAACAACATTACAATCTTTAATTAAAGCAGGTTATCCAAATGTAAAGATGATGTTCCCTATTAGTGATGATAGAAGACATGCTTTTAAATTAGGACTTGATTTTCGTTATGAAGGTGGGGATAAATATAATGGACCAACAACAAAACGTAAAGTAAAAGATAAAGATGGTAATACAAGAATACAAAACATTAAATGGCTACAAAACTTTGGTATTAATTTAACTGGAGTTATGCAATCAGGAGCTCCTTATACAAAATATTATAGTAATAAACAATATACAATTGTTGGTAGTTATAGAGGTTCTCGTTTACCATGGAATTATCGTTTAGACCTTACAGCAGATAAAGCTTTTGTTATTCCAGTAGGAAAGAAAACTACAATGTTAGATGTATTTTGTACAATAACAAATGTACTTAATGTAAAAAATATAACAGGCGTATTTGGTGTAACAGGAGATCCAGATGATAATGGCTATCTTTCTGACCCAGAAACACAAACTGAAATATCAGTACAATTGAATGAAGCTGCTTATAGAAATTACTATTCAATGTATTTGAATGATGGTTACTATAATTATTCAACACCAAGAATGGTATACATAGGAGTATCTTATCAATTCTAATAAAATTTAATAAAGAAAGAAATATTATAAAAATTATGAAACATATAGTTTGCAAATTATCATTATTAATCGTTTGTTTATGTTTTGTATGTATGGCCAATGGTGAAGCATACAAAGGCAAGATGGCAACTAGACCTAGAGCCAAAGCAGATTTGGAAAGATGTCGTAGAGCACAAGGTTCTGCTGAATTGAGCATAAACAATGTACGTGCCCGTATTAACCAAGGAGGTAATATGTGGTACGATGGTTCTACGGCACGATATTTTGTTCCTAAAAACGGTAATAGTACAGCTATGTTTTGTGCCGCACTTTGGATAGGTGGACAAGATGAAAACTTACAATTACGTGTTGCTGCACTTAGATTTGGAAGTGAGGGAGAAGATTTTTGGCCAGGGCCATTAACAGTAGATGGAAAAGCATCTATTAATAAATCAGTTTGTGATGAGTGGGATAAACTTTACAGAATCACAAAAGCAGAGGTTAAGAACTTCATTAGTTCATTTCAAACAGATGCAGAGGGTAAGCCAATACCAGGAACTTATGATCCAGCCACACTAACAGATGCTATTAAGAATTGGCCAGGTAATGGAAACACATCTAAAAATCAATCAAGATTTTTAGCTCCATTCTATGATCAAAATAAAGATGGTAAATATAATTATGCTGATGGTGATTATCCTTATTATGATTTTGATGGTAAATTATGTCCTCAAACAATAAAGAATAATCTTCCAGCTGGTAGTTCATATACTCCAACACCTACAATGGAATCTGATACAACAAGTCCAAATTATGGAACAGGTGGAACAATTAAAGCTTATGGTGGTTTGTTAGTAGACCAAGTATTAAAAGGAGATGAAACTTTATGGTGGATATTTAATGATAAAGGTAATTCTCACACAGAATCTGGCTCTGAGAACCCAATAGGTTTAGAGATTAGAGCTCAAGCTTTTGCATTTACAATGAATGATGAAATAAATAATATGACATTTTATTCTTATGAAATTATAAATCGTTCTACATTTACTTTAACAAATACATATTTTAGTCAATGGGTAGATCCAGATTTAGGGTATGCACAAGATGATTTCGTTGGTTGTGATGTTGAAAGAGGTTTAGGTTATTGTTATAATGGAAAAGCAACAGATGGACCAGGAACAGGAGCATATTCAGGAAATCCACCAGCAATAGGTATAGATTTCTTCCAAGGCCCTTATATGGATCCAGATGGTAGAGATAATCCTAAGATAGATACAAATGCATTCATAGATAATTATGGTGCAGCTGCATTAAATCAATATAGAGATGCTAATGGTAAGATAAATCCAATATTATTAACAGATAACGCTGAGAAATATAAATTAGCTTGGTATCCAAAATCAAAAGATTCAATAGATGCATGTGCTATCAATGGAGTTAACTTTGGAAACGGTATTATAGATGATGAACGTTTTGGTATGCGTAGGTTTGTATACTATAATAATAGTACATATGATAATGGTGAACCATCAAAGGCTTCAGATTACTACAATTATTTAAGAGGTTTATGGAAAAATGGAGTACACATGAAATATGGTGGAAATGGATATAATGGAGGTACAGGATTTTTGAAAGATTATGATGCTGATTTCATGTTCCCAGGAACAAGTGATATTTGGGGTTGGGGTACAAGAAATGGTGGCCATGAAGATATAGGAAAAGGTAATGAGTGGTCAGAAAATACAGCTTCGAATTCAGCAGGTGATAGACGTTTTATGCAATCAGCAGGACCTTTCACATTAAAACCAGGTGCTATCAATTATATTACTGTTGGTATACCATTTGCTCAAGCAACAACAGGTGGACCAACTGCATCTGTAGAACTTTTACGTAAGGTTGATGATAAGTGTCAAGCATTATTTGATGAATGTTTTAATCCACTACCAACTCCAAGTGCACCTAATTTAACAGTACAAGAATTAGATAGACAGATAATACTTTATTTAGATAATGTTACAGGAAATAATATAAATGAATCATTCAAAGCATTAGATCCATCAATAGCAAAAGATTCTGTTAATGGACATTTACCTGATAGATATTATAAGTTTGAGGGTTATCAAATTTTCCAATTAAAAGACGCTAATGTTTCAGTAGCTGAAATATATGATAATAGTAAAGCTCGTTTAGTTGCACAATGTGATATTGAGAATTATGATGCAGATCAAAACAATCAAGCAATAGCAACTCTTACAAATTATACTACAAATTCTACAGGACAATTAAGTTCTCAAGTAATGGTAGAAGGAGCAAATAAAGGAATCCAACATACATTTAAAGTAACGGAAGATAAATTTGCTACAACAGCAGATACAAGGATTGTAAATAATAAGAAATATTATTACATAGCAATTGCATATGCTTACAATAATTTCAAACCATTTAGTCCAACAGATGCTACGAAAGTTGATGGACAAAAAGAACCATATTTAGCTAGTGATAAAGCAGGAGATGGATCTTCAATAGAGCCAGTTGTTGCAATACCACACAAAGTAGAATCTGAACATAATGGAACATTAGTTCAATCTTATTATGGAGAATCTCCTGAGATTATGAGAATTGAAGGAAATGGAAATGGAGGAATGATATTGAATTTCAAGAGTAGTACAATGGAAGCATTGATGGGACAAACTAATCAATATCCAACAGATGAAAATGGAAATCAATTAAATACTCTTGATGGTCAATATACAAAGAATTTAATAGAAAAACCAGAATATCAAACAAATTATGGTCCATTGAATATTAAAGTTGTTGACCCACTAAGTATAAAGCCAGGTTCTTATAGAATAAAGTTGGAACCAAAAGAAGGTTTTGAGAATGTATTTGATAGTTGTTATTGGGTTATAACAAACATAGATACAACAAAACCAGTTTATAGTGGAACAACACAAAAAGAAATAAGATCAAAGAGACCTATTGGAGATATAAATGAACAGATAATATTTGATTTAGGAATATCTATTTCTCTTTCAAATCCAGCTAATGTTGCTAATAGCATAGATTATAATAAAACAGAAGCTGCAGGTGGAGATTTAATTTCAGGATCATTATTAAGTTCTTCTTTAACATACAAGAATAGTGCAAGTACATGGTTGTTTGGTTATCCAGACGCTGATGGTTCTGCAACTACAAATTGGATTCGTTCAGGAAGTTCAATGCCTTCAGGAGAAAATGATGCTTCTACTGATACATTATCAGATTATTATTACAAAGGAACATCTTCTGCAGGAGCAAGTGTAAATATTCCTATAGATCCAAAGGGAGAATATGAAGGTTGTTTAAACGGAACTTGGGCACCATATCGTTTTGCTTCAATTTCAGCACAACATCCAGGATTTTCTAGTGGATATTTGAGAAATTCTTCAGAACCATATGATAAAGGATTATTTAATACATTAAAGATTCCAAGTTTAATTTATAATAATTTGAATAATTTAGCTTCTGTTGATATAGTATTTACAAGTGATACTACGAAATGGACAAGATGTCCGGTAATTGAAATGGGAACACATTCTGCAATAACAGAAGGCGGAGCAAAGAAATTTACTTTAAGAAAACATGCCTCAGTATATTGTAATGGTCAATCAATGACAAATGGAGATATGGGTATGGGTTGGTTCCCTGGATATGCAGTTAATTTGGAAACAGGAGAAAGATTAAATATGATGTTTGGAGAAAATTCTGAATTAGGTGAATTTAATGGTAGAGATATGATGTGGAATCCAGCTTCTTATGGAACTGATTACGGTCAAGAAACATTTGGAGGAATGCATTATGTATATGTATTAGGAACATCATCTTTCAAAATTAATAACGTAAATGCAGAAACTCAAACAATCAAACCAACTAGATATGATAAAGGTGTTTGGGCAAAAGGCTTACTTGAAACACTTTCATCTGCAACTGGAGTTTCAGCAGAAAATTTAGATCAATTAGCAGCAGGTCATGCATTATATGCTTCTGTTATGTGGGTTGGAATGCCAGCACCTATTACAAACTTATTTGAACAAGGTGTTAATGTAGCAATAGCAAAGAAAAATCCAATGTTAATTCCTACTGATGCGATAGTTAAGCTTAGAGTAAGAAAACCATATCAATTATATTGGTCAGGAGCAGCCGCAGCAAACAATCCTGTTTCTCCAACTACACCAGAAAATAGCAATTATCCAATGTATCAATTTACAATAGAGAATAATTTGGCAACTGTTATTGGAGATAAGGAAGTAGCTAAAACAGCTTTGGATAATATAACAGTTGTACCAAATCCATATTTTGCAGCCAATTTATATGAAACTGATCAAATTCAAAATATGGTTAAGATTACAAATCTACCACCAGATTGTTACATAACTATTTATGCGGTAGATGGAACAGTTGTACGTAAATTAAGAGGACCTTCTGCAACATTAGTTTCAGGAGGAGGAACACCTTTAACTTCAATTGATTGGGATTTAAAGAATGAAAGAGGACTTCAAATTTCAGGAGGTGTTTACTTAATTCATATTAAAGCTGATGGTGTTGGTGAAAAATTAATTAAATGGTTTGGAGCTTTACGTCCAGTAGACTTAAATTCATTCCAATAGAAAGAAACTAAAAAATAATTAATTTATAATAGAGGAAATAAGTTATGAATAAAATATATAGAATAATTAGTTTAGTCATATTGTTTATTATGATAGTACCTAATATGACTTTAAAAGCCGGGAATGATGATAGACGAGGCACAGCCGGAGCAGGAGAATTGTTAATTAACCCATGGGCAAGAAGTGCAGGTTGGTCTAGTGTAAATACAGCTTGTGGTTCAGGAATAGATGCGTTATTTACTAATGTCGCAGGTTTAGGACATACATTAGGAACTGAGGGATATTTCACATATTCTCATTGGTTAAATAATTCAGATATAGGTCTTGTTGCAGCAGGTTTGGCTCAAAACTTAGGAGATTATGGAGTTTTAGGACTTTCTGTAAATTCAATGAGTTTTGGAACAATACAAAGAACAACAATAAATTCTCCGGAAGTTGGAAATAATGGAACATACAAACCAACATTAATGAATATAGGAGTTTCTTACGCAAAAGCATTTTCATCAAGTATTTTTGCTGGAGCTACAATAAAGTTGATTAATGAAGGTATTGATAATGTTACAGCAACAGGTGTAGCATTTGATGCTGGTGTTCAATATGTAACAGGAGCAAATTATGAGATAAGATTTGGTATTGCTTTAAAGAATTGGGGACCTTCAATGAGTTTCTCTGGTGATGGTTTGTCAGTAAATGCTTTAATGGAAAACTCAAATCACTATCAAACAGTTGAACAACGTTCTTTATCATGGGAACTACCTTCAAGTTTGAATATAGGAGCATCTTATGATTTCTTATTTGGAGATAAAACACAAAGAGATAATTGTCAAAGATTAACAGTTGCAGGTAACTACGAATCAATGGCATTTACAAAAGACCTTTACACATTAGGACTTGAATATGGATACATGAAATACTTTATGGTACGTTGTGGTTATACATATCAAGGTGGTGGTACAAAAGATATCTATACTAATGAAGATAAGACAAGTTTTAGTTCTGGTTTCACAGCAGGTGCTTCTGTTTGTGCTCCAATTCAAAAAGCTAAAGGAAATAAAAGAGGTATAGATTTATCAATAGATTACGCATATAGAACAACTGTTATTATGGATGGTATTCATTCAATCGGTGTAGTTTTATCAATGTAAGATAGAGGTATAATTAATTTATAAATAAAAAAATGAATAGAAGGCTTTCTAAGCAAAGTCTTCTATTCGTTTATAATAAACAAGTAAAGATTTATGGCAGAAATTAAGTATTATTCAGAAGAAGGATTACAAAAGTTAAAAGATGAGTTACATCAATTGGTAACAGTAGAAAGACCAGCAATCTCAGCAGCAATAGCAGAAGCAAGAGATAAAGGTGATTTATCGGAAAATGCAGAATATGATGCAGCAAAAGAAGCACAAGGTCTTTTGGAAGCAAAGATATCTAAGTTACAAGCCGTAATAGCAAATGCTCGTCTATTAGATGAAACAAAAATAGATACGTCCAAAGTTCTATTGTTGTCAAAAGTAGAGTTTGAAAATGTTGCATTAAAGAAAAAATTAACTTACGAAATAGTCCCAGAAAGTGAAGCAAACCTTAAATTAGGAAAAATATCAATCACTTCTCCAATAGCAAAAGGTTTATTGGGAAAGAAAGTAGGAGATACGGCTGAAATAAATGTTCCTGCTGGTGTAATGAAATTGAAAATAACAAAAATAACACGATAATATTATGGCAACAATATTCTCAAAAATATTAAAAGGTGAGATTCCTTCATATAAGGTAGCAGAGAATGAAGATTTTTATGCATTCTTAGATATTAATCCTCTTGCAAAAGGGCATACTCTTGTTATTCCAAAGAAAGAGACTGATTATATTTTTGATTTATCTGATGAAGAATTGTCAGCTTTTGTATGTTATGCAAAACGAGTAGCAAAAGCAATAAAAAAAGCATATCCTTGCCAGAAAGTAGGTATGGCAGTTATTGGTTTAGATGTTCGTCATGCACATATTCATCTTGTTCCATTGGAAAAAGTTGGAGATTTGAATTTTGCGAATGAAAAATTATCATTAACAGATGATGAATTAAAAGAAATAGCATCAAATATTTCAAAAAATATGTAAGAGAAAGACTAATCTTATATAAAATAAGCAAAGTGAGTGTTGTTGTAATAATAGCACTCACTTTGTTTATAAATATACTTTATCTTATTTATTTTAAACGTATTGTTAATTCTATTTTGTTAGGATAGTAATTCATTCTAATAGAATAAAGAAAAAATAAAATACATTGCTGTTGTACTGCCAGTACATTGCTAATGTACTGATAATACATCGCTGTTGTACTGATAATACATTGCTGTTGTACTGGCAGTACATCGCAAAAAGAAAATAGATGTACTGGATTTCGCAGTATGTTTTTTATAATCAAATCAAAATAAAAGAACAATCTTTCTTTTAAATCAAAATAAATAACTACCTTTGTGGCGAAGTAAATGATTAATCACATTAATGACAAAAAGAGAAAATAATTATGAATATAAAAGATTTAATATGGGGAATAGTATCATTAATAGTAGGCGTATTAGGTTTGATATGGGTTATAAAAAATCCTTCTGGGGATGAAAATAGTGAAGATCTAGCATATGAAAAACAGTGGGATCTAAGGGGATATATAGGAGCAATAGGTTTCATTATTTTAGGGATAGTATTTATTTATAAAGGAATAATATTAAGATAATATTGAATACTGGAGTAAATATAAATATAGAATTAGGTAATGTACAAGAATATGAGTTATAAGCAAAAAAAAATATTAAAAGTAATGGGGAATAAAACAATTAAATCGTTTAAAAATTCCTTTAAATTTAAAAATAATTAGAATATGAGATATTTTAAGTATTACAATATTATTGTTTTATGTTTAATTGTATTAATGACTTCTTGTGTTAGTAAAAAATACAGTACAGATATTTTTTTTACAAAAGTAGATGATAAAAATGTGCAATATTTGTATTTTAATAATTATGATAGTTCATATACAGAAAAATACATATATATTACAGGAGAAATCAGAGATTCAATAAATGGTTATTATGAAATAAAAGATAGTTTAATAATATTAAAGTCTAATTTTTATTTGAATAATCCTAAATGGATTTCTAAAATAATATCTATTCCTAGATATAGTTGTTCTGTATTAGATACATTATATATTTATTCATATGATAAAATTGGGTATGTTAAAAATTTTGATTCTATAAATTATTTGCAAAAAATTAAATAATTTATTAGATTTATGTGTTGTATTAAAATAGGAGTTAATGATATAAGTAGTTAATTAAAAAAAAGAAAAAATAATAATTAGAATAATTATAGAACACATATAAAATCAAAATAAATAATTACCTTTGTGGCGAAATAATTAAGTTATCTTATGGAAAGAAAGAAGTCATATAACTATATAGGAAAGAAAGAAAATGAGCCAGCGTTTTATTATCATTCAGACCATTTAGGAAGTGCATCATACGTAACGAATAGTGATGGTAAAATAACACAGACATTGAATTATTTACCATATGGCGAAGATTGGGTAGATTTGCAATATTTTGATTTGATGCCAGCAGAGAGAAATTTGGGAGTATATAAGTTTAATGGGAAGGAGAAAGACGCAGAGAGTGGATATAATTATTATGGAGCGAGATATTATGATAGTGAGAAGCTAAGTTGGTTAAGTGTAGATCCGATGAGCGATAAATACCCTAATCTAAGTCCATATGTTTATTGTGCCGATAATCCTGTAAAACTTATAGACCCTAATGGGGAAGAAATATGGGTATCTGATCAAGGTAATGGTAAATATAAAATAACAGGGGGAAAGCTAAATAATGATAGGGGTATTTATTTGGTTGATGGAAAAGGGAGTAAAACTTCAAAGACAATAGGAAGGACTTTGACGAAATATTCTTTCTTTAATGAAGATGGTGAAGCTGTTACAGGTGCTGTAATTAATACAAAAGATAATTCAGGGAAAGATTTTATAAGGAAAATGGATAAATCTTCTATTACCGCAGGAGAATATGCATTTTGGGCAAGAAATAAAAAAAAATACGATTTTAAATATTTAGGATATTCTTCAGATGAAGGAAGTACAGATATTTATTATAACAGAGGTATGAAGTTAGATGGAATAAGAGGTGTAGAAGGTTCTAATGTTTATGGTTCAGCCAGAGATGTTGGTAATTATGTGGCAGGTATGATTTGTGCAAAAAATGGTCTAAATTGGATTGAGACAAGAGCTGGGTTTGATGCTTATCAGTCTTATCAAAGTGGTGGCTTAAACATAGAATCACAAGTGTCTCAATCTGCACAATACTTAGGATTTAAAACATATGGAGGTAATTGGAATTATATATCGACAGTATCTTGTTTTCGTGGTTTTTCTAATGCTTTTAAACGAATAAAAAGATGAAAAAATGTAGTATAAAAAATTTATTTATTGTAATATTAATTCTATTATTATCAGTTGCTTGTACAAAACATGAATATTATTACTCAACACATGGTAGATGTGTAACTGTTATAAAAAAGTTTGGATCAAATAATAGTTGGTTTGTTATTCCATATAAATATGAATCAAAAGAAATTCCAAAATGTAATTATATTGAAATAAAAGAAAATACAAGATTATACATGTATTGGATGTCAGATTCTGTTATTTATGTTTTGAATGAAGCATATAATACGTATCACAAAAATGTGATTAATAAAATTAGATTTTCATCTAGATATAAAATTTATGATATAAATAAAAATATCAAATACTACTATAATATTGCTTATATTAAAATAGATACAAATATATACGATCAAGATACAGTTATATACATAAATGAAGATAGTTTGAAAAAAGGGGTAGATGATGCATATGTAAATCTTGGTATATACATACATTAAACTTTGATTTTACTGTAGCAGATTTTATGATTAAATCAAAAAAAATTGTAGTTGTGGTGATTTTAATGAAAAAGAATTGAATCGAAGAGAAGTATATGAAGAGTAAAAGAATAGATAATAAACAAGGAATATATAGTGTTGATTATACTAATAAGTATTATTATGAAGATAGTAATCCATATGCAGTAACAAAGATAAATGATGGTAATAGTGGGGCAATTGATTATTATGAATGGGATAAGAAAGGTAATATGATATATCAAATAGACGAGAAGAAGAAAAGGGAAAGGAATCTTTGTTGGACAGAGGATAACCGATTGCAAGGATATAGAGAGACGGGAGAAGGAGAGAGTGCATATTATAACTATACAGCAGGAGGGGAAAGGAACTTAAAATTTACAGGACAGACGATAGATATATCACAGAATGGGAATGAATATGGTAAACCTATATTGGAACACCCAACATTATATGCGAGTGAGTTGATAACAATCAATGAGAAAGGATACACGAAACATTACTTTGAAGAAGGGAAGAGGATATGTAGTAAGATAGGAGGAGGATTTAATAATATAACAGAAGACGATTTAAAGAAACAAGTAGAAACCTTGATAGAAGGATATGAAGAGCAGATAAGAAAAGAAAGAGATGGAGTGATGCATACGTTTGATGGATGTATGAAAGTAGAGCCAGAGATAGAGAGTTATGAAAGTAATGATTTATTCAGAGTGATAGCAGATAACTATATAGGAAAGGATGAAAAGGAGCCAGCGTTCTATTATCATAGTGATCATTTAGGAAGTGCATCATACGTAACGAATGGTGATGGTAAAGTAACACAGACATTGAATTATTTACCATATGGAGAAGATTGGGTAGATTTGCAATATTTTGATTTGATGCCAGCAGTTATATTTTATGTTATTTGAGGAATTTCTTGTTCTTGAAAATATTCATTATTTATTTTATGAAGAATAACAGTAGTGAGATTATTAGTTATTAAAACATAAGGAGCATTTAGTGTGATATTATATGATGTTGCTTGCGATATAACATTTTCGTCAAGTTTAACATCTTTTGCTTTACATTCTATTAGCATAAAAGGTTTTCTGTCTTTATTCATTACAACAATATCATATCGTCTTATTGTATTGCCAACATTTATTTGTCCTTCAACAGAAAACCTTGTCTTTGGATAAGAAAAATCGTTGATAAGAATTTGAATAGTGTTTTGTCTTACCTCTTCTTCTGGGGTGAAGGCAACATATCTTCTTCTTATAATGTCAAATATTTTATCTCTCATCATTAATTATATATCATCACTATCGTTACCACCATAACTATTATTGTTGTTGTCCATCTGTTGTTTAACTTTCTTCTTCATATTTTGTGTTTGTCCAAAACGATAAGAAAAACTAACTGAAACAGATTGAGAATATGGTTTTCTATGATTGAAAGAAACATATTGGTCAGTAAAAGAATAGCCATCACGACATCTTGTATTGAAAATATCTCTAACATTCAAAGCAATAGTACCTTGTTTGTTTAAGATGTTTTTTCTTATAGCAAGGTCAGCAAAATAACTTGCATTGTTGTGTCCTTGAATAGTTGTTTGAGGAGCATAATATTGACCAGAAAGTTGTATTGTTAAATCTTTTGGAAGTGTCATCGTTGAAGTTAGTTTAGCGTTCCAATTGATTGTATTAACTTTTGAGTAGTTTAATTCAGTGCCATCTTCTTCTTGTCCAAAGAAATTACCGCTAATATTAGCCTTCCACCATTTTGTTATCTCTTGGTCAATTATAAGTTCTAAACCATAATTGAAGCAATGAGCAAGATTCATTGTTGTTTGTGCGATTCTTCCGCTATTAGCAGCACCTCCGGCAATATCCCAAGCCCAATCAAAACCATAGTTATGGCAATTTGCTTTATCCCAATAAAACTCAAATCTTGTCATCTCATTATTTGTTGCTCTATAATATAAAGAAGAATAAATTGTTGTCTTTTTTAGCATGATAGAATAGCCAGCCTCGTAAGCATCTGTATATTCTGGGTCAATATTAGGATTGCCAAAACGAACATATTCTGGATTAGAAACATCAATATTAGGCAAAAGTGTCCAAGCATCAGGACGACGAATACGTCTTGAATAAGATAATTGAACAGATTGTTTAGGTGTTATTTGATAAGATATATGTATTGTTGGGTAAATAGAGTTGTAATCTTTGTTAAATTTAGTATCATCACCAACAATTAAATCTTTATTAAAATCATTTTTAACCATTTCACCTCTTAATCCAAGTTGTGTTGAAAGTTTTTGTCCTATCATAAAACCAAAAGTAGCATAAAGAGCATGTATTTGAGATTCACTATGAAAATCATAACTTGTTGCTGTATCTACAAAACTATTACCATTAAGATAATAATCATAAGAAGAAAGACCTTTTGAATATTCAAGATTATAACCTACTTCAAGTTTAGAATCCTTGCTGAAAGGATATATATAGTGAATGTCAGCTACGGCACGATGAAATTTGCTTGTCCCTTCGTCGTCTCTAACATACGTCGGAATAGAAGTATTATAGTATTCTAAGCGTTCGTTAGTACTATTATTGAAGTTTCCCCAATTCCATGTTACATTAGCATAAAATTCTTCATCTTTAAGTTTAAATGTTTTGCTATAAGTTAAACCTAAATTATTAAAATGTCCATCGCTTGAACCATCTATTGTTTGTTTATTTGTTCTATAACTCATACTGTCAAACAAATTAGTATTATAAACAATACCATTATCATTTGGACTTTTATGATAATGAGTATTAAAAGAAATAGATAATGTGTTTTTTGGATTGATATACCAATCAGCACCTAATCTTGCCCCAATACCATTATGTTGGTCGCTACCATCTCTTGTTGAACGAACAACATCAGTAAGGCTATCATTTTTTGTAATATATTTAAAGTTATCATATTTTCTTCCTCTCTCGCTATAATTACCGTCAATAGAAGCAGAAAGAGCAAATTTTTTGTTAGACCAATTTAATGCAGCAGAAAAATTATCTCGTGGCATATATTTTTGAACAGCAGAACCAGCAGTTACATTAACGTTTCCATTTAGTCCTCTATTACCTTTCTCTTTTAGTTTTATATTAATTATACCACTCATTCCTTCTGGATTATATTTTGCACTTGGATTAGTTATTACTTCTATGGATTCAACAGAAGAAGCAGGTATTTGAGCAAGAACAGAAGGAATATCATTGCCAAGAAGTTGAGAAGGTTTGCCATCAACTAATAGAGTAACATTAGAATTGCCCCTAAGAGTAAGATTACCTTCATCATCAACTTGAACACTTGGCACATTATCTAATATATCAGAAGCAGTACCACCTGTTGCAACAAGATTCTTATCAACGTTTATCACTCTTTTATCAAGTTTGTATTCCATCATTTGTCTTTCTGCAGTAATATTAACAGCATCTAAAGTCTCTGAAGAAACACTTATCTTAATGTCATCAATTGTTGTTTTGGGACTATTAACAGATATTTTTTGAAAATAATCTTTATAACCAACGAAACTACATCTAAGAATATATTTTCCGTAATTTACATTATTTATAGTAAAGATTCCTTTATCATTAGTGATACCTCCATTAATTAAAGTAGAATCTTTAACACGTAAAATTGCGACAGAAACATAAGGAAGACTTTCATTAGTCTTACCATCTAATATTTTGCCAGTGATAATAGATTTATTGGCTTTGGTGTTGGCTTTGTTTTGAGAATATGCTATTTGTGTGAATGTTATAACAACAATAGTTAATAATAATACTTTTTTAATAAATTGCATAAGTTTTTCTTTTTTTAGTTACATTATTTTGACAACAAAAAAAATAAAAGTTTAATTTGTTTTAAAAAAAACAATAAATAAAATAGAATAAGGATCCATTTAAATAGAATAAAGAGATAGAAAAATAGTTCTTTAATCCGTTAAAATAGAATCAAGAACTATTTTATTAGAATAGCAATCCATTTGAATAGAATCAAAAGATAATAAAATATGATGAAGAACAAATTAAATAAACCTATAATTAAAGCTAAATATATAGAGAGATAAGATAAGGATAAATCAATTAATTTTTTTAGCTTAAAAATGAGTAAGTTATAAAAAAAAATAAAAAAAAGTCAAGAAATATTTGGTGGGTATTGAGTTTCGTTGTATCTTTGCACTCGCAATTTAACAATGATGCCGATGTAGCTCAGTTGGCCAGAGCAGCTGATTTGTAATCAGCGGGTCGGGGGTTCAAATCCCTCTATCGGCTCAAATCATAAAACAAAACAAATGATCTTTGGGAAAGTCGCATAGTGGCAATTGCAACAGACTGTAAATCTGTCCTCTTCGGAGTTCAGTGGTTCGAGTCCACTCTTTCCCACCAAGATTTTTTTCTTTAAATGATTTGTAAAGATATGTTTTATGAATTAACATAATGCGGAAGTAGCTCATTTGGTAGAGCGATAGCCTTCCAAGCTATAGGTGGCGGGTTCGAGCCCCGTTTTCCGCTCAAAATAAGCAATAAAATAGGGGGAGTTGAGTGTTCGATTCGTCCTTATCGTTGTAAATGGGAGGTATCTATTAAGTAACTCTTTTGTTGTCTTATTTAAAAAAGAAAAGTAAAATAAAAAAGAAATAAAAAATTAACAATTAATAAGTCAATAGTTATGGCAAAAGAAAAATTCGACCGTTCAAAACCACACGTAAACATTGGTACAATAGGTCACGTAGACCACGGTAAGACAACATTAACAGCTGCAATTACAAAAGTTTTAGCAGAAAAAGGTTTGTCAGAGGTTAAATCATTTGATTCAATTGACTCTGCTCCAGAAGAAAAAGAGAGAGGTATTACAATTAACACTGCTCACGTAGAGTATCAAACAGAAACACGTCACTATGCACATGTTGACTGTCCAGGTCACGCTGACTATGTAAAGAACATGGTTACAGGTGCTGCACAAATGGATGGTGCTATTCTTGTTGTAGCAGCAACAGATGGTCCTATGCCACAAACTCGTGAGCACATCTTATTAGCTCGTCAAGTAGGTGTTCCTCGTATAGTAGTATTTATGAATAAAGTTGACTTAGTTGATGACCCAGAGTTATTAGACTTAGTTGAAATGGAAATTCGTGATTTGTTAAATTTCTATAAATTTGACGGCGATAACACTCCAATTATTCGTGGTTCAGCTTTAGGAGCTTTAAACGGAGAACCAAAATGGGAAGATAAAGTTGTTGAGTTAATGAAAGCTGTTGATGAATGGATTCCATTGCCACAAAGAGATAAAGATAAAGATTTCTTAATGCCAATTGAAGACGTATTCTCTATTACAGGACGTGGTACAGTTGCAACAGGAAGAATAGAAACAGGTACAGTTCATATTTCTGATCCAGTAGATATTATTGGTATGGGTGCAGAAAAATTAAAATCAACTGTAACAGGTGTTGAAATGTTCCGTAAGCTTCTTGATGATGGTGAAGCTGGAGATAACGTAGGTTTATTACTTAGAGGTATAGATAAAGAGCAAATCCGTCGTGGTATGGTTATTGCTAAACCAGGAACAGTTAAACCTCATAAAAAATTCCAAGCTGAAGTTTATATCTTAAAGAAAGAAGAAGGTGGTCGTCATACTCCATTCCATAATAATTATCGTCCTCAATTCTATTTCAGAACAACTGATGTTACAGGAGAAATAGCATTACCAGAAGGAAGAGAGATGGTTATGCCAGGAGATAACTTGACAATTACAGTTGAATTACTTTCTGAAATTGCATTAAATGAAAACTTACGTTTTGCTATCCGTGAAGGTGGTAGAACAGTAGGTGCTGGACAAGTAACAAAAATCTTAGATTAATTAAATATAAATAATATAAGATAATAAATAACACTAAAAGCAAGTTAAAAAGCTTGCTTTTAGTATCAAAGGGGAATAGTTCAATGGCAGAATCGCGGTCTCCAAAACCGTTGATGGGAGTTCGACTCTCTCTTCCCCTGCAAAAATAATAAAATAATAAAGATATGTCAAATAAAGTAGTTGCATACGTAAAAAGTTGTTATGATGAATTGATGAATAAAGTTTCTTGGCCAACAATGGCAGAGTTACAAAATAGTACAATAGTAGTATTTGTTGCATCATTAATTATAGCATTAATTGTATTTATAATGGATATTACTTGTGGAGTACATCCAACAATGTTTTGGAAAGGATTGTTGGGGTATTTGTATCAAATGATGGCATAATTTTATTTAATATCTTGCTTCCCAGGTTCTTAATTAATTTAAGAATTGAGATATTGAATGAAGTATTATTTTTATTATTAGATAAATAATTATTTCAATTTATTTTAAAATGAGTGAACAAAAGAAAAGATGGTATGTTGTTAAGGCAATAGCCGGAAAAGAGAAAAAAGCAAAAGAATATATTGACAATGAGATAGCCCACAATCAAATGTTTGCTAAATTAGTATCAAATATATTAATACCAACAGAAAAAGTTTACTCAGTACGCAATGGTAAAAGAGTTAGTAAAGAAAGAACTTTATTTCCAGGATATGTTTTCGTTGAGGCTGTTTTGGAAGGAGAAGTTATTCATATAATTAGAAACACTCCTAATGTACTTGATTTTATTGCAGAGAAAGGTGGCAAACCTGTTCCTATGCAAGATTTTGAAGTTAAAAGGATATTAGGCCGTGTTGATGAAATGATGGATACAAATGAGTCTTTAAGTGATCCTTTTATTATTGGAGAAACGGTTAAAATAATAGATGGTCCTTTCAAAAACTTTTCTGGTACAATAGAAGAGTTAAATCTTGAAAAGAAAAAACTAAAAGTGATTGTAAAGATATTTGGAAGAAAAACTCCAGTAGAATTATCATTCATTCAGGTTGAGAAATAATTAAATATCTTAAATTAATTTAATAACTTAATTAAACGCACAATTAGTAAAATGGCTAAAGAAGTTGCAGGATTAATTAAACTACAAATCAAAGGAGGAGCAGCAAATCCTTCACCACCAGTTGGACCAGCATTAGGTGCAAAAGGTGTTAACATTATGGAGTTTTGTAAACAATTTAATGCAAGAACACAGAAACAAGCAGGTAAAATTGTTCCTGTTATTATCACTGTTTACTCTGATAAAAGTTTTGATTTTGTAGTAAAAACCACACCTGTGGCTGTACAATTGAAAGAAGTAGCTAAACTTAAATCTGGTTCAGGCGAACCAAATAGAACAAAAGTGGCTTCTTTGTCAAAAGATCAAATCAAATCTATTGCGGAAGAAAAAATGGTAGACTTAAATTGTTTTACTGTTGAATCTGCAATGAATATGATTGCGGGTACAGCTCGTAGTATGGGAATAACGGTTAAGGAATAGTCCTTAATTAAATAAAAATAGAGAATTGCAAGATGGCAAAACAATCGAAAAAACAAAAAGAAGCCTTAACAAAGTACGATTCTTCAAAAGAATATACATTATCAGAAGCTGTTAAAATAGTAAAAGATATTACTTTTACTAAGTTTGATGCTTCTTTTGATTTAGATGTACGTTTAGGAGTAGATCCACGTAAAGCCAATCAAATGGTTAGAGGTACAGTAACATTACCTCATGGAACAGGAAAAACAAAAAGCGTACTTGTACTTTGTCCTCAAGATAAAGAAGAGGAAGCTAAGGCTGCCGGAGCTGAATATGTTGGGTTAGATGAATACATCACTAAGATAAAAGGCGGTTGGACGGATGTCGATGTAATAATAACTATGCCAAGTGTAATGCCAAAAATTGGAGCATTAGGAAGAATATTAGGCCCTCGTGGTTTAATGCCTAATCCAAAAACCGGCACGGTTACAATGGATATAGCAAAGGCAGTCCAAGAAGTAAAAGCCGGCAAAATAGATTTCAAAGTTGATAAATTCGGTATCATTCATACATCAGTAGCAAGAATGTCGTTTTCAGAACAAGATATCGTAGATAATGCTCTTGAGGTATTACGTATGATTGAAAAATTGAAACCAACGACAGCAAAAGGTACTTATATGAAAAGTGTATCAGTTTCTTCAACTATGAGTCATGGCGTTAAAATAGATGCAAAAACTATTAGTAAATAATCTTTAAAGGTAAAGTATATCAATGAAAAAAGAAGATAAAAAACAACTAATAGAAAATATTGGTACAGAATTACAAAAATATCCATATATTTATGTAGTAGATTTGGAAGGTTTAAATTCTGTTGATACAGCAAAACTAAGAAGATTATGTTTCAAGAAAGAAGTAAAACTTTTGGTTGTTAAGAATGCATTGTTGAAAAAAGCAATGGAAAGTATGGATAAAGATTTTTCAGAAATTTATCCAACATTCAAAGGACAAACTTCTTTAATGTTATCTAATGTAAATAATACTCCTGCGAAGTTGATAAAAGAATTTAGAGATAAGAAAGAAAAACCTATCTTAAAATCAGCTTACGTTGAAGAAGAATTTTATATTGGAGACAGATGTTTAACAGAGTTGACAACAATCAAGTCTAAGAATGAATTGATAGCTGAAGTAATGTCAGCATTGATGTCTCCTGCTAAAAACATTATTGGAGCATTACAATCAGGTGGAAATACTATATCAGGTGTTCTACAAACATTATCAGAGAAATCTGAATAAAAGGTAATAAAAAATATTTAATAACGAATTAATACAAAAAAAATAAAATGGCAGATTTAAAAGCATTCGCAGAACAATTAGTTAATTTAAGCGTAAAAGAAGTTAAAGAATTAGCTGACATATTAAAAGAAGAATATGGTATAGAACCAGCAGCAGCTGCAGTAGCAGTAGCAGCAGGTCCAGCAGCAGCAGGTGCAGCTCCTGCAGAAGAAAAAACAGCATTTGATGTTGTTTTAGCAGAAGCAGGTGCAACTAAATTACAAGTAGTTAAATTAGTAAAAGATCTTTGTAGTTTAGGACTTAAAGAAG
>JAKVOZ010000007.1 GCA_022482545.1 Bacteroidales bacterium | reverse complement strand
TATTTTACTATTATAGCATACACAAATTTAACGGCAGATACATCTCATTTAAATGATACATCATTCATACATATAACATCATTAAATACACCATTAATGCCTATATCAAATGATGTCTCAATACCTTATGCTCAAAGCACTCTTCTTACAGCAACAGCAACTAATAACAATACTATAATATGGTATAGTGATCCATATACAACACAAGAATTGTCAAGAAACACTTATCAAACACCAATATTATACACAACGGATACTTTTTATGTTGGCTCAATGCTACAACATCCATTAACAGCAACAATTGGAACAGGAACAACAACAAATGCCCAAACAGGTTATCCAAGTCCTTTAAATTGCTATCAGAAACAAGTTAAGGAACAATATTTAGTTAGAACTTCTGATTTAATAAATGGAGGAATGACAGGAAATGGTAATATGTCAAGTATAGCATTTAACATATCAAATATTACTTTTTTCACAGGCAAAACAACAGACACTATATTAAATTACACAATAAAGGTTGGCACAACAACAGATTCTGTATTATCAACTTGGGAAAGTGGTTTAACAGAAGTATACAACATAGATACATTACATTTAACTTCATCAGATATTAATACATGGAAAATATTTAATTTCACAGAACCATACTATTGGGACGGGGTTTCAAATCTTGTTGTTGAGGTATGTTTTTCTTCACCAAGTAACTATTCAAGAGTACAGACAAAATATACACCAAAGACATATACGGCAGCCTTATCTTATAGAAGTGCTAGCGTAAATGCTTGTCAATGGACAGGTAATCCTTCAAGTAGTAGCCAACAATTACCTAATATGCAGATAGGATTTAATGAGTTTGGATGTAATAGTGTACGTAAGCCGGTAATCGTTACTGTTGCACCACCTCCAACATGTGATGCAGGTTTATTATCATTTACTGAACCAGTAGGGCAAACAATTATGTCAGGTCTTCCAACGCCAGTTAAAGTTATTTTAAAGAATTTTGGCTCAGATACATTAAAAGTAGCAACAATAAATTGGACAATAAATGGAGTTAATCAAACGCCATATACTTGGACAGGAAATCTACCTATTAATACATTTGATACAGTTCAAATAGGAAGTCCTATTTTCCATTCAGGTCTAATATTATTAATTGCAAGTGTAAATTCAAATTGTACTGATACGCTACATAGTAATGATACAGCACAATTAAATCTTTCTGCTTGTATGGGTAACAATATAGCAACAACAACATTAACAATAGGTGCAGGAGCTTCTTATGATTACCATTCATTTGCAGAAGCAATAAATGCAGTAGTTGTATCAGGTTTGTGTGGTCCAATAGTATTTAATGTAGCTCCTGGAACATATAATGAAAAAATAGTAATACCACAAATACTTGGAAGTTCATCAACAAATACAATAACATTTAAAGGACAAACAACAGAAAAACCAATCTTAAAATATGTTACAACAACAAATGATAATATAACAGTAAGATTGGATAGCACTGCAAATATAAATTTTGAAAATATTGAGATTTTAAATAGTAAAGAAACAAATCCAACATTAGTAAATATAACTAAATCTAATAATATTAATTTTACTAATGTATTGTTTTCTTCACCTGTATCAACAGTAACAAATTTAGTTAATTTGCAAGATGTTAATAATTTAGTTAATTTTGTTAAAGATACATTTGATTGCGGATTAAATTCTATTGTCTCATTTGATGATAGTATATCTAATAATTTAATGATAGATTCTTGTTTGTTCACAAGTTTCCAATCAAATGCTTTAGATATTAATTCTTGTGAAAATGTTATTGTAAAAAATAATAAGATAACTACAAATACATCAATAAAAGGAGAAAATATAAGATTTAATAAAATAGCAGGAACTTCAAAAATAGTAGCTAATGATATTTATAATGTTGGTGGAACTTTGTTGAGAAAAGGAATAGAAGTAAAACGTTCTAATTTTACAATGAATACACCATTAGCAATTTATAATAATTCTGTGTCATTAGTCGGCCCTGCAAACAACTCAACAATAACATATGTTGGATTAGATATAGATTCATCAACATATATTAATATCTACTATAATACATTAAGAGTATTTTCTGTAAGGTCTGCAATGAATACAAAAACAATAGCAATAGGTAAAACATTATTAAATAATATTAACATAAGGAATAATAATATTGATAACTCTGCGGGTGGTTATGCTTATTATGTACAAGCAAATAATACAATGGTAACATCTTCAGATAATAACAACTATTATTCAAATGGAACAAGATTCGCTTATTGGGGAACAACAAATGCTTTAAATATAGCAACATTAAGGACAACAAATGGATATGATATGTATTCAGTATCAGTAGAAAATCCATTTACATCAGATTCTGTTTTGTCATTATTGTATCCAACTCCAATAGTTAGAGCGGCAGAACCATTGGCAGATGTTTTAGTAGATATTAGAGGATTATATAGACCAATATCACCGAAACCAACAATAGGTGCTTATGAGTATGTGTTTGCAAATAAGGATGCTGGTATAACAGAAATAAAATCTCCTATAAATACAATTAAATATATAGAAAATGATTCATTGGTAGTAAAAGTGAAAGTTAAGAATTTTGGTAATTATACAATAGATACAATTAAATTTGTTGCGGAATTAAAATATCATAGAGATGATGCAACTAACATACAAACAGCAACAGAACAATATGTTGGTACTCTTGCATCATTAGATACAATGGTATATACATTTAATACTATATTTTATCCTCCACTAAATACTCCAATTACAGATTCTTTATATTTGCGTGTGTATACTCAATTAAAAGGAGATTCATTAAATAATAATGATAGTTCAACAGTACAATTCTTAGTGATACCAGCAAAAAATCTTCAAGATATAAAAACTAATAATATATTAGAAAGATGTAAATTGTATAATGTTCAAGTAAGTGCAGTATTAAAGAATGTTGGAGAAAAACCTATTGTAAATAGTGATTCAATATACGTTACTTATGAAGTACAAGGAAGACCAGATTTGAAAGTTAAAGAAAGATTAATCCTACCTTATACAGACGCCACAGGGACATATTCATCAATACAAAAGAATTCTCAAATAACATATACATTTAATCAAACTGCTAACTTGTATCCATTAGGATTAAATGATACTACATGGAAAATGAGAACATACATAACAATGGGTAAAGACCATGTTCCTGCAAATGATACATCTAATTATATAACTATTAATTCAAGACGTTCTCCAAATCAACCAATAGCATATAATGATACAATACCTTATGCTACATGGGGACATCCAAGCGCAGCACAAGAAGATGGTTTAATTATAAGATGGTTTAAGGATTCAACAGATGTCGCTCCATTCTATTCTCCAAGTACTTATGTTAATTCTCAAAATTATACGACAACACAAATGTTTACTGACTCAACATATTATTTAAGAGTTAATTTAACAGGTTCATATCCTTGTCCAAGTTATTATACTCCAATACATGTTGTCTTAAAGAATAGAGCACCAGTTGATGCTTCTGCAATATCAGTTGTAGAGCCACCAGCACCAGGTTGGGTTTATATGACAGACCAAGACACAATAAAAGCAGTTATAACTAATTATGGAACAACACCATTAACATCATTTAATGTATCTTATAGCATAAGAGCAACAAATCCACCAAATCAAACGCCAACCGTTGTAACTGAGGTGTGTCATGCAACTATTCAACCAGATGGACTTTATACTTATAAGTTTAATACTCTTGCAAATTTCTCAGATCCAACAAAGATATATGAAGTTAGAGTATGGACAGGAGCAACAAATGATATAACAGCACTTAATGATACAACACCATATTTATATGTTCACCCAAAGAATGGAAATACTATTTATCCTAATGCAACTGTTTCTAATGGCAATTCTATTGATATAACAAAAGTTAGAATGGCCACAATAGAAAATGAATCAACTCCAAGTGCAAGTACATATTCAAATTACACAGAAACAGTACCACCAATAGTTGTATTTAAAGGAACAGATGATACATTATTTGTAAAAATAGATAGAGCATCAACAATGAAATCAGATGCAAATGTTGCAGGTTGGATGGGAGTTTATATTGATTATGATAGAGATGGTATGTTCATAGGACAAGCAGTAGGAACAGCCACTCAAATAACTAGCTATTTAGGAGATGTTGTTTATTTGGATACAATAACGAATGAAAAGGTTGGAAAAGAAATAGGAATAAAGATTCATATACCAGACACTGCAATGAATGGATATAGAAGAATGAGAATTGTAGTTAACCAAGACGCAAATTTCAACAATGTATATTCATTTAATTTACAAAAGGGAGAAATAGAGGACTACAAAATCCAGATAAGAAATATGGAAGATGTTAATGCGGAATTGATGAGATTTGTTACTCCGGTTAAGGATACACTAACAAGACAAGCACTTAAAGTAGAACTTAAAAATACAGGAAGACAAACATTAACTAATGCAACAATAACATGGAAACTCAATGATGGATTAAGTAATACATTCAATTGGAGTGGTAATTTGACAACATCGCAAACTACAATAATATTTTTAGATAGTATTACTTTAAATCAAGGAAATAATTCATTATTAGCTTATGTTGATGTTGCAGGTGATGCTTATCATGGTAATGATACTTTAAAACGTTCAGTTAATATTATTCATGCTTATAAATTAACGTATGAAAATAAATTTGACTTACAAGCAGGAGCGAGTGATTTCTATGCTGATGAAATAAATCCATACACTCCATCAAATTGTTGGGAATATGGAACGCCTGCACAAACGAACACTACAATAAAATCTGCTTATAGTGCCCCTAACTGTTGGAAGACTAAATTGAACGGCACATATACAAGAAATACAGAAAGTATTCTTTATTCTCCTGTATTTAACACAGGTGTAATTAAGCCGGATACATTAAGTTTTATGATGAAGAAAGCAATGAATAGTGGAGCTTCAATGACGATTGAATATACAGATTGGAGTTCTCGAAACATAAGCGAACCTCATTGGGTTAAATTAGGAGCAAAAAATGATGGATATGGAACAAATTGGTATAATGATACAACAGGATTCACAGGAACAGCAAACGCATGGCAAAAAGTATCTTATTCATTAGAACATTTGAACCATTTGGGTATGATAGGAAATCATATGCAGTTGAGATTTATATTTAAATCAAATAGTGGAACACCAGGAGATGGAATAGCAATAGATGACTTCAAACTATATAGAGGTAGAAGACATCAAGATATAGGAGTTGTAGCGGTTGAGGTTACACCACTTTCAATGCCTAATTATGGTTCATATTTCTATCCAAAAGTAAAAATAGTTAATTTTGGTACAGATACATTAACTTCATTTAAAGTATGTTATTTCTCGGAAGATATGTATATACCACAATGTGAAACATTAATGGGACAGAATTTCAAGCCAGATGATACAATTTCATATACATTTAATCAAGGACATTATCTTAATGTAAGTATGCCAGACCCATTTGCTTTATGTGCTTTCACACGTTTAGGACAAGAGGATATTTATTCAGATAATGATTCTACATGTACTTCAATTGTTATAGGTCCATTAGAGAAAGATGCAGCTATTCTTGAAATTGCTTCGCCAACAAATCTTGTATCTTCTAATGATGATGTTGATATAGATATAAAGATAAAGAACTATGGATTACAACCAATAACAACATTGCCTGTTGGTTTCTATATTCCTGGAAATGCAATTGTTCATGATACAATAACATTTAATCCTCCTTTGAATAGTGGGCAAGAATATACTTATAGGTTCCCACAAAAATATCACGCATCATTTGGTATTGTTAATTTAAAATGTTGGGTTGGTCTTGATGGAGATTATTACCATGATAACGATACAATATACAAACGAATAGAAGGAACAAATACGACTCACGATTTAGAAGCTAAGAGTGTAATATTAGATGAAACATCAGATCCAAATAATGTTATTGTAGGGTTGAAGTTCTATAATAAGAGTTCTATTGGAGTTGGAAATATTAAAGTAGGATATTATGTTAATGGTAATTCAAACAATACAATAGAAGAAACATATAGAGCAGGAGGTATAGTACCTTCAAGTACTTATGCTTGTCATACATTCTCAACTAAACTTCCAAAGAGTGGAGGTCCTTATCAAAGTGTTTGTGCTTATGTTACCATAGCAGATGAAAACGATAGGAGTAATGATACAACTTGTGAAATGTATACAGCACAAAGAGATGGTGTTGCTGATACTATTTTTATAGAAGAAACAGTAGAACCAACAGTATTGGTACAACTTATTGGACACAATGGAGGAACAATAGGTGGAGCAAGTACTCCTGTTAGAGCACATATTGTATTAAATAATGATTTTTCTCATGTTTATACTCAAACATTTAATTGGGTATTTGATGAGCCTAATCCATTATACAAAGCATATATGACATTTACTGAAAGATTACCAAAATCAGCAAATGGACAATATAACATTGTTGGTTGGATTGAATATCCTAATGATATTAATCATCGAAATGATACAACTCGTGCTTATAAAGTTAAGGGTTATGTTGGATTAGATGATAGTATAGCAAACAATGGAGAATTTGTATTGGAGCAAAACAAACCAAATCCATTTAATACAACAACAACAATAGGATTTAATCTTCCTCATCAAGGCAAAATTAATTTCTATATAGTAAATAGCGTTGGTCAAGTAGTATATAGAAAAGATGGTGATTATCCTGAAGGACATAACACAATAAGTTTCAATAGGGAAACATTACCACAAGGAATATATTATTACATAATGCAATTTGATAAAGAAAAACTAACTAAAAAAATGGTTATTATTAGATAATTAAAATCTTAATAAAAAACATAATAAGGAGAAGATATTTTAATATTTTCTCCTTTTATTTTTTAAGATATATTTTGTCAGCTGGGCTTTTTTTAAGATATTTGCAAATTAAAATAAAAATAATGATAAAGAATAAGAATTTATTATACGGATACATCGCAATATGTATTTCTGTTGTGTTATGGGGAATTAGTTTTGTTTGGACAAAGGGACTTCTTAATAATAATTTTCCTGTTTTTACTATTGTAACTGTTAGGATAATCACAGCATCAATTTTTCTTTTCATAATATTTAAAATAAATAAAGGGCTTGAAAAAATAAGAAAGAAAGACATTAAGACATTTTTTCTTTTAGCATTGTTTGAACCTTTTCTTTATTTTATAGGAGAAGATTTTGGATTAAAATATGTTGATGCAAGTTTTGCGGCAATCATTATTGCTTTAATACCTATTGTTACTACAATAACGCTTCATTTTTTCTATAAAGATAAATTAAAAATAGAATTATTAATAGGTGCTATTATTTCAGTTACAGGTGTAGTTATAATGAGTTTAAGTAAGAATAACACTTTTGATTTTAGTGTTAAAGGATTGATGTTATTGCTTCTTGCCGTAGTAACAGCAGCGGGATATTCTGTTATTCTACAAAAATTATTGAAATCTTATGGACCAGTAACTATTACCACATATCAAAACATTTTTGCTATTGTATTTTATTTGCCAATGTTTTTTATTTTTGATTTTAAATCATTTTCCTCACTTAATTGGAGTTTTTCAAATGTAAGAGATTTGCTTTGTCTTGCTATTCTTTGCTCGGCAGTTGCTTATGCTTTGTATTCATATTCGGCAAAGGTAATAAGTGTTGCCAAAGTATCAATATTTACAAACCTTATACCAATAATAACTATTATTTTCTCATATCTTATAGGACAAGAAACAATAAGTTTTAATAAAGTTCTTGGAATAATTATAGTTGTTTTGGGTGTTATTTTAAGTCAATCAAATATTATAAACAAGAAAAAAGTATGATATTTTTTTTGTAATAAGAAAGCATTGAAATGGAATAAAGAGATAGTAAAATATAATCAAGAGATATTTAAATATAATCAAAAGATATTTAAATATAATCAAAAGATATTTTAACAGATTGCTAATCTATTTAAAGAAGAAAAAGAAATAGAAAATAAATAAGAAAAAATAAAAAAATGAAAGTAAAAGTTGGTTTGATGCAGATGTCTTGCGTTAAGGATAAACAAAAGAACATAGAAAAGGCTATAAAGAATATAAGGCTTTTAGCAAGTAAGGGGGCAAATATAATATGTATGCAAGAGTTGTTTTCTTCTCTGTATTTCTGTGATGTAGAAGATTATAATAATTTTTCTTTGGCTGAAAGTATTCCAGGAACGACAACAGAAATGTTTTCTTCTCTTAGCAAGGAGTTGAATGTAGTTATAGTTGCATCATTGTTTGAAAAGCAGATGGCAGGATTATATTTCAATACGACAGCTGTTATAGATGCCGATGGAAAGTATCTTGGCAAATACCGTAAGATGCACATACCGGACGACCCTGGTTATTATGAAAAGTTTTATTTTACTCCTGGTGATTTAGGATATAAAGTTTTTGAGACGAAATATGGCAAACTTGGAGTACTTATTTGTTGGGATCAGTGGTATCCTGAAGCAAGTCGTTTGACAGCACTTCAAGGAGCAGAGATTCTTTTTTATCCAACAGCAATAGGCTGGGCAAAATGTCAAGATGAAGAAACGAACAACGAACAATATTATGCTTGGCAAACTATTCAACGTTCGCATGCAATAGCAAATGGTGTTCATACAATAAGTGTTAATCGTGTTGGAGAAGAAGGTGATATGAAGTTTTGGGGAGGTAGTTTTGCGGTTAATCCTTTTGGAACAATCCTTTATGAAGCAACGCATAATGAAGAAGAAAACAAAATAGTAGAACTTGACCTTTCACTTTCAGACCATTATCGTATGCACTGGCCATTTTTTCGCGATAGAAGAGTAGATTCATACCAAGATATAACTAAAAAATATATTGAAAAGAAATAAAAAACAACAGCAATATTATGACACCAAAAGAATTAGGATATTATTTTCCAGCAGAATGGACAAAGCATACAAGCACTTGGCTATCGTACCCTCACAATGAAAACTCATGGCCTGGTAAAATAGAAAAAATATTTCCTTATTACAACAAGTTTATTAAGGTTTTGGCTGATGATGAATTAGTTAATATTAATGTAAATGATAAAAAGACTAAGGACAGAGTAAGTAAAGAACTTATTAGTCTTGGTTGTAATATGAAAAATATTTGTTTTCATAATTTCTTAACAAATGATGCTTGGATAAGAGACCATGGTCCTGCGTTTGTTGTTAATGATAAAGACAAGGCAATAGTTAATTGGAATTATAATGCGTGGGGAGGAAAATATCCTTATGAGTTAGATAATAAGATACCTGAGCAAATAGCAAAAAATCTTAATCTTAAAATGTTTTTTCCTAATATAGTAATGGAAGGAGGTAGTGTAGAATTTAATGGCAAAGGAGATTTAATTACAACAGAGGCATGTTTGTTGAATGAAAATCGTAATCCACAATTATCAAAGAAAGAAATAGAAGAAAAACTTATTAATTATTATGGAGTAGATAATGTGATATGGCTAAAAGATGGAATAGATGGTGATGATACTAATGGACATATTGATGATATGACACGTTTTGTTAATGAAGATACAGTAATAACTATGGTGGAAACAGATAAAAAAGATGACAATTATTCAATTTTACAAGATAATTTACGTTTATTGTCAAAGGCACGACTAAATAATGGCAAACAATTAAACGTTGTTGAAATACAAATGCCTAAAAAAGTAGAATATGAAGGACAACGTTTGCCAGCATCTTATGCTAATTTTTATATAGCGAACAAAAAAATTGTTGTACCTTTGTATCTGTGCAATGAAGATGAAAAAGCAGTCAGTGTTTTAGAAGAAATATTTAAAGATAGACAAATAATAGGTATAGATTCTACTGATATAGTATGGGGACTTGGTAGTTTCCATTGCCTTTCTCAGCAAGAACCAGACAAATAAGATAAATGAAAATAAATAAAATGAAAAAGATAGTATTAGTTTTAGCAATAATCTTAGTTGGTTTGCAAACTTATTGCCAAAGTTCTTATAAAATAACAACAGAAATAAAATATGATTCTATTTTATCATTAGATGGAAAATATTTTGCGGCAAAAGAAAATGGATTTTGGGGTGTTGTTAAAGCAAATGATGTTGTGTTACCATTCAAATATGAAGCAATAGATGCCTTAGGAGATGATATGATAACATTTGTTAAAAACGGAAAGATTGGTTTTGCTGATATAAAAGGAAATGTTATTGTCCCAGAAAAATATTCTATTGATTTAGGGTATCAAACAGAGAATGCGAATGAATTAAATGTTTTTCGCAATGGGTCTTGTCTTGTTATTGATAAAAATAAACTTATTATTATTGATAAGAATGGTAAATCAATAGTAGGAGATACAGTAGAGATTGTGTCAAAATATGATAACACAATAATTTTTAAGCATTCTGGTGCTTATGGTCTTATGAAAGCACAAGCAGAAGTGGTAGAACAAGCTAAATATCAACAAATACAAACCGTTATACCAGGAAAGATTTATGCCTATATAGCACAAAGAGACGGCAAAAATCAATATGGATTAATAGAAGGTAATGGTCATCTATTAAGTTATGCTTATTATGATGATATTCAAATTTATAAGACAGCAAAACAAACATATATTAAAGCATATCTTCCAACAGGTAAGCAGGCTTTGTATTCAATAGATGGTAAGATATTATTTCAACCACTCTATCAAAGTATAGAACCTACTGAATATGATAATTACTACAACGTAACAGAACAAACAAAAAAAGGAATAATAGGAAGAGATTATGTTCTTTATGTTCAACCACAATATGATAACGTAAAAGTGATGCCATTTAAAGAAGATACTTTTTTTGTTTGTAGTAGCGGTCAAATATCTTATATATTAAATAACAAAAATCAAGTTGTATCTCAAATAGAAGGTAATGTTATTGATATTATAGCAAAACAAGATAATAATATTTTATACATTGCAGATAGTATGTTGAATTATGGAGTTAGATGTTCGGATAATACATGGAAGATTAAACCGGAATATAGCGAAGTCTTATGTACAATAAAAAATATAATAGTATTGAAAAAAGATAAAAAGTGGGGAGCAATTGATATTAATGGCACAAAGGTTATTGATTTTGATTATGATAAAGTTAAAGAAGCAACAACACATAATAATGTTGCTTTTTATGACAACAAAAAACAATCAATACTTTTGACAAGTGAAGGAAAACAAATAAAATTTTCTCCAACAAAATCTATCTTAGTAACAAACGCTTACGTTGATTATAATTTCAAAAAAACTAATTGCAGATTATATACAGATGGACGAGAAATTAAATCACAGTTTGAAAGAATAGGTTCAGAGAAAGACGGTATTTTGGCAGTTAAGTTAAAAGATGGTTGGACTTTTGCTGATAGTAAGACATTTAACCCTTTAACGGACAAACGTTTTGATTATGTTTCTTTCTTTGACCAAGGAATAGCATTGGCAGTTAAAGACAATAATTTGATTACTATTGATAAAAATTTCAACACTGTTCAAACTATTATCAGTGGAGAAACATCTTATCTTAATAGTCTTGCTACTGTTTTAAGTTTTAATAAACAAATGAAAAAGAATTATTTTATTGTAACAACAAACAATAAACAAGGAGTAATAACAATTAATAAGGCAAATAATTAAAAACAATAATAATATGAAGAAACAAGGAATTTTATTTTTAATATTTACATTAGGTTTGATGAGTGTTGTTAATGCACAAGATTATAAATCATTCCCAATAAATAAAGTTAAAAATTTTGAACAAGGTATGTATTATACAATACCTCAAACACAATTAGTATTCAAAATAAAAGTAGAAAAAATAGTAAGAAACAAAGGTATATATAGCGAATCAGCATATATGCTTGGAATAGATAATGCTATTCAAAAGCAAGAAACAGTCTATAAAATTAAAAACATAGATATTTCTTCAAAATCAATACCTAATCCTAATCAACAATATTTTCTTACATTTGGAGAAAAAACTATTGTAGAAAAAACGGCTATTGGTGGTTTGAAATCAATAATTGTAACAGCAGATAAAGACAAAAATCAATCACAACCTTATAATTTAGGATTGATGGACAAAAGGAATGACAATAGAATGCCTGAAAACGAGAACTTAAACAATAAAGAAAATCAAAATTCTGCACCATCACTTTCTACAAGACCAATATTTGAAACCAAACTTATGGAAGAAGGTAAGTTAAAGAAATATCCATTTATGCCAGCAGATAAAGTGGTCTCAGAAATTAAACGTTTAAGAGATAAACAAATAGATATTCTTTCAGGAACAGTTGAAGGTACATATATTAACACAACAGTAGATTATATGTATAAGCAATTAGATGAAATAATTAATGGATATATTGCTTTATTTACAGGAGTTGAAACAACAACAGAAGAAGAATATACATTTACTGTTGTACCAAATAAACCAATAATAGTAGAGGAAGATTTATTAGAACCAATATGCAAATTTTCAACAACAAAAGGTATATCAGATTTAAATGCCAAGAATGATGATGTTAAAATAATTGCAGCAATTCATAGCCTTAATACAACAAGTGCTAATAGTAAATTGGAAAGCAGTAAGAATAGTGATAGCCAAATAAAAGAAAAATTAGAAAAGAATGGCGTTGGAGTTTATTATTCAATACCAGAAGAAGTTAATGTTACAGTAAATGTTGGAGAAACAAGTACGTATTCAAAGATGATGAAACTTATTCAATATGGAACAACAACATATATTATGAATAATAATAGCAACCTTTCTTTTGACGAGAATACAGGAAGTTTAATTAGAATTTGGAAATAAAAAAATAAAGAAACAATAAAATACATTGCTAATGTACTGACAGTACATTGCTGTTGTACTACCAGTACATTGCTAATGTATTATCAGTACATCGCTGTTGTACTATCGTGTAGTGTTTTCTTCTTGTTTTTCTTTTATTGGCATTGTGTTGAATTTCTTATCTAAATATTCTTGAAGATAAGTTAATGACACACCTTGATTTATTTGTCCTTCTTCTGCAATAGATATTTTTCCACTTTGCTCGCTTACAACTATTGCAACAGCATCTGTGTTCTCTGTAACACCAAGGGCAGAACGATGCCTTAATCCCATTGAAAGAGGAATAGTTGTAGAATGAGAAACAGGTAAAATACAACGAGCAGATTGTATCTGTCCTTTATCAATGATAACAGCACCATCATGTAATGGCGTATTCTTAAAGAAAATAGTTTCTAAAAGTTGTGTTGATATTTGTGAAGAAAAGACTTCTCCACTTTGAACAATGCTTTCTAATTTATTACTTTGGCAAATAACTATTAATGCACCAGTAAAAGAAGAAGACATATGTCCACAGGCTTGAACGATAGCAGTGGTATTTAATTGAGTCGTTGTGCTTGGAGAAAACTTCCAAAGAAAGAACTTACGTTGTTTGTTGTTAATACTTCTTGACCCAATGATTACAAGAAAACGGCGTATTTCTGGTTGAAAGATTATTATTAAGGCTAAAACTCCAAGAGAAATGAATTGTCCAAGGATTTCGCTCAACATCTTCATTCCAAGAATACTAACAACTTTCCAAATAACATAAATGATAAAGAATCCAATGAATATACTTATAGCATTTGTGCCTTTGATAAGTTTAAACATAAAAAACAATAATAATCCTACTAAAAACACATCAATAAAATCTATGATGTTGAATGAAGGTAAGCCTTGAATAATATCTAACAATAACATAATGTTTATTCTTTTTTATAAAGTTGATACAAAGTTAAGCAATTTTTTGTTTGTTTAACATCATGAACACGTAAAATATTAGCACCATTATTTAATGCAAAGGCACTAAGGAATAATGTTTCACTAAGAATATCATTTGGAGTTAAGTTTAAAGGGCGGAATATCATACTTTTGCGAGATATTCCAGTAAGAATAGGAAGAGAAAATGTTGAAGAAAATTCTTTTTGTCTTCTAAGTAGTTCATAATTGTTTTCTATCGTTTTACCAAAGCCAAAACCAAGGTCTAAGATAATATCTTTTACTCCAAGAGAATAAAGAGTTTCAAGTCGTTCATTAAAATATTTGCAAATATCAAGAAAAAGATTATCGTAATGAATAGTCTTTTGCATTTTATCTGGAGTATTGTTGGTATGCATAAGAATATAAGGCATCTTTGTTTGAGCAACAGTAGAGAAAAGATCTTTATCAAATTGTCCGCCAGAAATATCATTTATTATGTCAGCACCACAATCATATACTCTTTTTGCAACTTCACTCCAAACAGTATCAATAGAAATTGGAATATTTGGAAAACGTTTTCTTATTTCTTTTACAATAGGAGATAAACGTTTTATTTCTTCATCTTTATCAACAAGAATAGCTCCAGGACGAGTACTGCAAGCACCAATATCAATAATATCTGCTCCTTGATTAACAATATCTTCTGCACGAATGATAGCCTTGTCTAATGTATTGTATTTTCCACCATCAAAAAAAGAATCATCAGTAACATTTAATATTCCCATAAGTAAAGGATTTTCAAGAGAAATTAAATTTCCTTTAATATTTATGCTCTTATGTTCTAAAAAATCTGTATCTTTGAAACTTGAAATCATAGTATAATTAAGTTTAATAACTTTGCAAAGATAAAGATTTTATGAATAATACATCAATAGAATATGATAATGTTGTAAAAAAAGCTAGAAAACTTTTTTTAGAAAAAATGAAAGATTATGGTACTTCATGGCGAATACTTCGTTTGTCATCACTTACTGACCAAATTTATATTAAAGCAAATAGGATAAGAAGTATTCAAGAAAGTGGAGTTAATCTTGTTGATGAAGGAATAGTAGGAGAGTTTGTTGGCATATTAAATTATGGAATTATGGCTCTTATTCAAAGTGAGATAGGAACAGAAACATCAGATGAGATACCAAGTGAGAAAGCAACAGAATTGTATGATAAACATATTAAAGCAACAAAACAACTTATGGAAAAGAAAAATCATGATTATTCTGAGAGTTGGCGAAATATGCGTGTAAGCTCAATAACAGATATAATTCTTATGAAGATTTTTCGTTTAAAACAGATAGAAGATAATCATGGAAAAACATTTGTAAGCGAAGGAGTGGAAGCAAATTATAGCGATATAATTAATTATTCAATCTTTGCACTTATTAAACTTGGACAAGGAGAACAATAGTAATAAGATAAACATAAATAAATATAAATATTATGAATACAACATTAAAAACATATTTAAATAGTATATTAAGATTTGTTTTTGGAGGAGTGTTTATCTTCTCCGGATTTGTTAAGGCAGTAGATCCAATGGGTACAGCATATAAGATAGAAGAATATATGAGTGCTTTTAACTTTCAATGGTTGGTAGATTCTGCAAGTTGGTTGCCTATTGTTATGTCAGTACTCCTTTGTAGTTTTGAGTTTATGATAGGAATAATGATATTCTGCCATATTTATAAAAAGCCATCAAAGATTATAGCCGCTGCATTTATGATATTTTTTACAATAACAACACTTATTGATGCTTTAACAAACAAAGTATCTGATTGCGGTTGCTTTGGAGATGCAGTTAAACTTACAAATTGGCAAACATTCTACAAAAATATTATACTTGATGTTGTTTTGTTGTTGATATTTATCTTTGATTCTAAACAACAAAAAATCAATAAGAAATATTCATCTATCATTGGAGGAATATTTGCCAGTTGTGTGTTGTTGTTTTGTATTTACAATTTGATGTATGAACCAGTTATTGATTTTCGTCCATGGAAAGTTGGTAACAAGATGGCTCCAAAAATCAATGAACAAAAACCAATGGTAACTTATGCCGTATATAAGAATAATAAGACAGGACAAGAAAAAGAATATTCAATGGACGAACTAATGAAAGCGTATAATAGTGATGCGGAATTTGCTTCTCATTGGACTTTTGTTACATCAAGAGCAATAAATCCTAATGAAATAAAAGCAGCAGGTTTTTCTTTGACGCCTTTTATGTCTAATGAGGATGAGAGTTTGGAAGTGTTGAGTGATACAGTGAGTGATTTATATATTGTTGGTGTTGTTGCTTTGGATAAGGCAAGCGACAAAGGTATGAAAAAGGTTAGTGAGTTTGCTAAGAGAATGTATGATAAAGGCAATCGTGTTATAGTAATCACAGCAACGAATCCAAATAAATGGTATGATTTTATAACTAAGTATGATTTAAAAAACTATATGATATATGCTTGTGATGACAAAGCAATAGAGGCTATGATAAGAAGTAATCCTGGCGTTGTTAAAATAAGCAAAACAATAGTTAAGGACAAATGGTCTTGGCGTCAATTACCAAAAGATTAAAATGTCTTTTGATTCCGTTAAAATAGTTCTTGATTTCGTTAAAATAGAATCAAAAGATAAAAAAATATTTCTTTATTCTATTTTACTGAATTAAAGAGATAAAAAAATAAAACGAAGAGATAGAAGAGGAGAAAATTGTTTTGTTGAAATATTGTTTAAATAAGGTTGGTTATGGCGTTTTGGTTATCTTTGGAGTGGTAACCTTAGTGTTCTTTTTGTTTAATATTTTACCTGGCGACCCAGCAAGAATGATGCTTGGACAAAGGGCAGATGAACAAAGTATTAATATTATTCATAAAGACCTTGGACTTGATAAACCACTCTATATTCAATATCTAAATTATCTTAATGACCTTTCACCACTTTCTTTTCATTCAACACAAAAAAACAGTAATTTTTTCTTGGATACAACAAAGTATCATTCATATTCAACTATTGTTAAGGCAAGGCATAATGTTGTTGTTTTGAAAAAACCATATCTAAGAAGGAGTTATCAAAGTAAGAGAGAAGTGAGTGATATACTTAAAGAATCTTTTCCAAATACAATCATACTTGCAGTTGCGAGCATAATGATAGCATTTATTATAGGAGTTACTCTTGGTTGTTTTTCTGCTTTGCATAACAATTCTTGGATAGATAGAACAATACAAGTTATAACTTCAATAGGAATGAGTTTGCCATCATTTTTTGCCGCCATAATAATTGCATGGCTTTTTGCTTTTGTTTTATCAAAATATACAGGACTGTCAATGTTTGGAAGTCTTTATGTTGTTGATGATATGGGACAAGGAGAACATCTTTGTTTGAAAAATCTTATTCTTCCAGCAATAACTCTTGGCATACGACCTTTGGCAGTTATAACAGAATTAACAAAAAGCACAATGATAGATGTTTTAAATCAAGATTATATTCGCACAGCCAAGGCAAAAGGTCTTTCAACGTTTAATGTTGTTTATCATCATGCTTTAAAGAATGCACTCAATCCTGTCATAACTGCAATATCTGGTTGGTTTGCATCGCTTATTGCAGGAGCAGTTTTTGTAGAATATATATTTGATTGGAAAGGAGTGGGGGTAGTTATTGTAGATAGTTTAGAAAAATATGATTTTCCTGTCGTTATGGGTGCATTGTTAATAATATGTATTCTCCTTGTGATAATAAACATTGTAACAGACATAATTTATGGGTTGTTAGATGCAAGAATACGAATAAAATGAGAATGATTATTAAAAATAATGTAGTTATAAGATGGTGATATTCAATGAATATTTAGAAATACTTATAAAAAAGTAATAAAATTTATTTGCTATTATATAAATAATATGTAATTTTGCAAATTGAAAAGCGTGGATAAATATATTAAAAATAAAAAATTATAATAAATGAAAAGCATATTAAGAAAGGTGGTTTTTTAAATTGTAGTTTTGGGAACAACAACACTTATGGCACAACCACCAATGCCAGGACAAACAAGTGGAGGTAGTGGCACAACAGCAAGTCCAAACTCATCAAAAGGTATTAATAGAACATCATCATCACCTATTGGTACTGCAACATTGCTTATGATGACAATGGGTGGTGCTTTTTTAGGATACAAAGTAAAAAAGTCAAAGAAAGATAAAGAATAAAAATAAATAATAATAATTTATTAGTGAAAAATTAAAGCATATACTATTTATAGTTTATGCTTTTTTTATTTTAATATAAGACAAAAAATAACTCCTCATTATTTAAATGAAGAGTTATTTTGTTTTATGAAATAAATTGAAATTATTATTTACTTTCTATTGCTATTTGAGCAGCAGCAAGTCTTGCTATTGGCACTCTAAAAGGAGAGCAAGATACATAATCAACGCCTGCATTATAGAAGAATTTAACACTTTCGCTATCTCCACCATGTTCTCCACAAACACCTATACGTAAATCTTTGTTTGCTTTTCTTCCTTTTTCTATTGCCATTCTAACTAATTGTCCTACGCCTTGTTGGTCTATTGTTTGGAATGGGTCATTGATAAGTATTTTATTCTTAGTGTATGCTAAAATAATAGAATTAACATCATCACGAGAAAAACCAAGAGTCATTTGAGTTAAATCGTTAGTTCCGAAAGAGAAGAAATCAACGGCTTTTGCTATCTCGTCAGCAACAAGTGTTGCTCTTGGAACTTCAATCATTGTTCCATATTTATATTCTATTGAACAATTCATTGCTTTTTCTACTTCACGATGAACTTCATCACAAATCTTTCTTTGATGTTTTAATTCATCAATAGTTATTGTTAAAGGTATCATTATTTCTAAGCAAGGATTGTTTTTGCCTTCTTTTCTTACTTCTGCTTCTGCTTCAAAAAGTGCTTTAAATTGAAGTCTTGAAATCTCTGGATAAACAATACCAAGTCTAACTCCACGAAGTCCCATCATAGGATTTACTTCTTTTAAGTTCTCTATTCTTTCTTGTAAGTCAGCAAGAGTGATATTTAATTCTTTTGCTAAAAGTATTTGTTTATCTTCTGTATGAGGAACAAACTCATGTAAAGGTGGGTCCATAAGACGAATTGTTACAGGTTTTCCGTCCATAAGTTTTAAAGTACTCTTAACAGAATCTTTCATATAAGGAAGAAGTTCATTAAGGTATTTCTCTCTTTCTTGTGTTGTTTTAGAAAGAATCATCTTACGAAGAACAGCAAGAGGTGCTTCAGAGTTCTTTCCATAGAACATATGCTCTATTCTAAATAATCCAATACCTTTTGCTCCAAAATTAAGTGCTTGTTTAACATCATCTGGATTATCTGCATTTGTTTCAACACCTATTGTTGGATATTTATCAACGATAGACATAAAACGTTTGAATAATGGATTCTCTGTTGGAGAACCAGACATCTTAATCTCGCCTTGATAAACTAATCCTTTTATACCATTCAAACTGATAACATCGCCTTCTTTAAATTCTTTGCCACCAATTTTAACAGTTTTCTTATCTAAATCAATCTCTATACCTTCACTACCAACAATACAACATTTTCCCCAACCTCTTGCAACAAGAGCAGCGTGAGAAGTCATGCCACCTCTTGCAGTTAATAAACCACTTGCAGCTCTCATTCCTTCAACATCTTCTGGATTTGTTTCTTCTCTAACTAATATTGAGTTTTCTTTGTTTTGTGTTAAACGTATTGCTTCTAAACTTGTTAATGCTATTTTTCCAAAAGTACCACCAGGTCCTGCTGGTAATCCTGATGCAATTGGTTTATATTTCTTTTCATCATTTGCGTCTAAAATAGGGTGAAGAAGTTCTTCTAATTGATCTACCTTAATTCTTAATACAGCTGTCTTTTCATCAATAAGACCTTCATCAAGCATATTCATTGCCATTTGAACGGCAGCAATACCTGTTCTTTTCCCTACACGGCATTGAAGCATATATAGTTTCTTATGTTGAATAGTAAATTCAATATCAAGCATATCATGATAGTTGTCTTCCAATCTTTGTCTAATATCACAAAGTTCTTTATAAATATTAGGCATACTTTCTTGTAATGAAGCAAGGTTTTTGTTATGATCGTTCTTTGTTTCGTCGTTTAATGGATTTGGAGTACGAATACCAGCAACAACATCTTCGCCTTGTGCATTGATTAACCATTCTCCATAAAATTTGTTTTCTCCTGTTGCAGGGTTTCTTGTGAAAGCTACTCCTGTTGCAGAATCTTCTCCCATATTACCAAATACCATTGATTGAACATTTACTGCTGTTCCCCAATTATCAGGTATTTTTTCTATTCTTCTATAAGAAACTGCTTTATCACCATTCCATGATTTAAATACAGCTTTAATACCTCCTAATAATTGTTCTTGTGCATTGTCTGGAAAATCAACGCTAAGTTCTTTCTTTATTATTGATTTAAAGTTTTCTGCTAAGAATTTTAAATCATCTTCAGTAAGCTCAGTATCTGATTTATAATTTCTTTGTTTTTTATAAGAATCTAATGTGTCGTCAAGTATTTTTCTAATACCTTTGCCTTGAACAGGAGCTATACCTTCTGCTTTTTCCATAACAACATCAGCATACATCATTATTAGACGACGATATGAATCATATACAAAACGAGGATTATTTGTTTGTTTTATTAATCCAGGTATTGTATCTTTACATAAACCTATATTAAGAACGGTATCCATCATTCCAGGCATAGATATTCTTGCTCCTGAACGACATGATACTAAAAGAGGATTTTCTTTATCCCCATATTTTGCACCCATAATATCTTCAATTTGGTGCAATCCATCTTCAACTTCTTTCAATAAACTTTGTGGAAGAGTGCAATTGTTTTCATAATAATCTGTGCAGCACTCTGTTGAGATTGTAAAACCTGCTGGTACTGGTAAGGATAAAAGACACATCTCAGCTAAATTAGCTCCTTTTCCACCTAATAAATTTTTCATCTGGGCATTACCCTCAGCTTTGTTGTTGCCAAAGGTATAAACATACTTTTTTGCCATCTTTTCTTTCTTTTTTTACTTGTAAATTATTAAATATATATTGTTTCTAAAATTCCTTTATTTCTAAAAATAATAACTACTAAAAAAAACTCTCTTTTTAGTGTGATTATTTCTTCATATTTTTTGAATATTTCTTCGTTTTAATGATTTTTTACGCCGTTTTTTCTTTGCGTATAATATCTTTATGATTAACAAGAGAATAACATACTTAAAAAATCGTGCAAAGTTATGATTTTTTTTAGTTTTTCACAAGAGAAAAGTGATGTAAATTTAAAAAATTAACATAAAATTAACGTAAGAAAGAAAATCTGCTGCTATTACTTGACTCTGTGTATTCAATAGCACCTATACATGGAGGGTCTTGACGAAATGTACCAAAGATATCATAAGGATAGGTTGAATTCCAAGCTCCATCACCATTTGCTATCGCAGGAGAATTTTTTAATAGATGCAAATCATTAGTCAAAATGTCTTTAAACAAAGGCTCTTTATTAAATATACAATTTGTGAAAAAAGAGCCATTATTTGTTAGATTTTTGGATTTTATTAAACAATAATCAAATTTATAAGTGGTTAAACCATCAGTTATTAGATCAAATTCTATTTCATTATCAATAAGACTACCATAAATTATAGTATTATCAAATTCAGCCTTAGTTATTGGACGAGATTGAGTAGTATTATTTACGTCTTTATAATAATTATTTAGTAAAAGAGTTGCTTTTGTACGAGTGTTGTCATAAGACCAATAGTTTGCAAAGGTTGAATTAATAAATTGATATTTTCCACCAATAGTTAAGGCAACTGTATAACTACCTGTGTTTTGTACAATAACATTGTCGCCTAATATATTTGCACCTCTTCCATACAAACCAACGCTTGAACAATTTTCTATAATAGAATTAGATAAAGTAAGTGTTGGATTATTATTTACACAACTATCAACTACTATACCAATTGTTGCATTTTTTATTATTGCATTACTTATAAGATTGTTCTTACTTCCAACCATTAACCATATTTTACCCCATTGTCCAGGTATGTTAGAGTATCTGTCTTGATATCTAAGACTTTGAAAAACTATTTTATTGTTAGTTGAACCATTAATATTAATTGAACCATCTTTATACACCCATAAATCTGCGTTGTTTGCCATATAAATCTTTGCTCCATCAGGTATGTTTAGCGTAAAAGAACTATCAACGACATAAGTTCCAAGAATAATATGAGGTTTATCTGTTTTGAAAGTTAGATTTTTGCCATTTTGTTCAACACCTTGCCATAGAGAATCTTCATTGGCAATAGAATAAGGAATGTTTCCACTTAAAATTCTATTAGGTTTATGATAATAAGCATCTTGACCATAAGCAGATAATTGAATATATTGTTGTTTGTTATTAAAATTGATAATAATAGAATCTTGAACTAAAAGAGGATTGTTTTGATTGTTGGGATTAATTTCTACTCTAACAAAAATGAATATACTATCTTTGGCTTTTATCTCAACATCTCTTGCCATAAGAGACGTATCTCCATCAACATTTAAACGATAATAAGAATTACTGCCACTACCGAGAGTAATGTAATTTATTTTTATTGGTTTGTCTTCTTTATTATATATTTTTACTTGTTTAGTTACAGAACCAACAGTTGTAAAAATTGTATCAAAACTTATTGTATCGCTTGAAAAAGATAGTTTTATGTTCTTGTCTTGTGTGTAATCTTCTTCATTGACGCATGAAACGAAAGAAAATCCTATTGTTATGTTTATTATTAAAATTAATAGTACTATAAAACTCTTTTTCATTATTGACTTTTCTTTTAAAATATTTTGCAAAGATACTTATTTCTTGTTTAAAACGATTCATTAAAGAAAATATTTAAAAAATAACTTAATTTATTTACTATATTGTTTGTAACTTTTAGGTATCTTTGCTTGTCTTACTAATATAGAAATAAAAATAATATGAAAAATACATTTAATTTAGCATTGTTACTTATGCTTATGATAGTAACAAATAGTCTTAAATCTCAAACAAAATATTTTGAAGGGATATTATTAAATAAAGATAACAAAGAACCTGTTGAGTTTGTGGCCATATCAACAAAAGCAAATTCAACTTATGGAGTGATGAGCGATGATAAAGGAAGATTTCGTATTAAATATTCAAAAGACAAAGATTCTTTATATATTATGCCATGTGATTTTGAGATGAAAGTTATAGCAATAAAAGATATAAATAAGAATAAAATATATCTTAATCCTCTTAAAACTAATCTTGATACAGTTAATGTTAAAGCAATGGGAGCAAAAACACTTTTCTTTGCTGCATTGGATAGTGTAAAAAATAATTTTTATTATAAAAAGAGTTTTGCTTTAGATGTAGAGGGTTTCAATATGTTAAAAAAACAAGATTCTATTATCACTTTATTGAAAACAGAAGATATATGGTCAAGAAAGAATTTATTGTTTGTTCGTACTATTCTGCCATTTGATAATATTTATATGAAATATGTTGTAACTAATGATAAAAAAAGACAATATTTTCAGTTAAATGATATACTATATTATTATATGTTTCCAATTCTTAATACTTTTGCTTACAAACAACTTGTTGGAAATAACACTTCTTATTCAATGAAGATACTTAAAAAAGATAGTGTTGAAACAGGATATATAATAACTATAAAACAAATTAAGGATACAAAACGAATAGAAACACCAATGCTTGTTCCAAAGATAGTTAAGTTTTATATTGATGCAAAAGGTTTTGTGATAAAAAAGATAGAACAAACACTTGACACAACAAAAAACAATATCTATATTGTTGATAATTCAATTATGGATAAAAAGGATACAACAAAGACATATATTAATCTTCTTAATTATACGGTAACAGTGAATTTTTCGGAGAAACAAGGTAAATATTTTCTTTCTAATTGTTTTAGCAACATAAAGTATTATAAAGATGACAATAAGGACACAGTTTTTCAAGAAAAGATAATGTATGATACAAAAGAGTGTAGGGTGGAACCGGATAAGTTTGAAAAACAAAAGATAGGAAAGAAAAGTTGGTTTGGAGTATATCGTAAGTTAAATCATAGAAAGATAGAAAATTCAATTGAAGATGTTAAGAAAAAAACAAATGAGCAAAAAATGCAAGAACTTTTAAAAGAAGATGATATAAAGTTCTTTGTAGAAAAAGAATAAACCATATAAACTTAATAAAAAAAGCAGCAAGTTAATAAAGAACTAACTCACTGCTACCATTAAACAATTACTAAATAATATCTTTTTTTAAGAAATATATTTTTTCCGTTAGGATAAATTCCCTATCGGTGGTTAAAGACTAAAAATAAAGGTCTCTTTCGCCACCACCAATCTTAGTAAGATTTTCTTCTATCTTAGGGATAAGTTGTTTTTGGTCATATTCAGCCATCATCTTTTTGATAAGGGCAATCCCTCTTTCTTTTGTATTAGGACTTGCAAAGTCTTCCAAATATTCACGGAAAGTAAACATTGCATTAGGAAGACAATATTGTTTGATTAGTCCTGGTTTTGCTAAATCCATAAAGTCGTTACCAACCCTACCTTTTCTATAACAACCTGTGCAGAAAGAAGGAATATAACCTTCATCAATAAATGTATTTATTACTTCTTCCATTTCTCTGTGGTCGCCAAGAGAGAACTGACTACCAGACTCATCTTTATGTTCGCCATAAGTATTTTCTGAATAAGCACCTGGGTTTGTTCTTGAACCAGCACTTATTTGACTTATACCATAATTAATAAGCTCATTTCTCATCTTAGAACCTTCTCTTGTTGAAAGAATCATACCAGTATAAGGAAGAGCTATTCTAATGATAGATACAAGTTTTTTGAAGTCCTTATCGCTTACAGGATTAGGTACATGTTCTGCATCAGGAGCACCAACAGCTGGTTCCATTCTTGGTACAGAAACAGTATGAGGACCACAACCAAAACATTTCTCTAAGTGATGAGCATGTTCCATCATTGCAAGTACTTCAAAACGATAATCAATCAAACCAAGTAAAGCACCTATACCTATATCATTAATACCACCTTCTTGTGCACGGTCCATAACAGTTACACGATATTCATAATCTGCTTTTGGAGTTCCTGCTGGGTGAAATCTTTTGTAAAGGATAGGGTCATAAGTCTCTTGGAAACATACATAAGTACCTATCTTTTCTGCATGCAAACGAGCAAAGTCTTCTACTTCCATTGGTGCAAGCTCAACATTTATTCTTCTAACATAAGCTTTGCCATTCATCTCTCTAACACCATAAGTCCTACGTATTGCTTCGCACATATAATCAGTACCATTCTTGTTGTTTTCTCCACAAATCAAAAGTACTCTCTTGTGTCCTTGAAGCAAAAGAGCAGATACTTCATGTTCTATCTCTTCCATATTAAGAATCTTTCTATCTATAAGGTGGTTATCCTTACGGAAAGAACAATAAGTACAATTATTGCAACAGATGTTACCAGTATAGATAGGAGCAAAAAGTACAAGACGTTTGCCATATATTGCTAACTTAGCTGTATGAGCTGTATCCATTATTTGTTGAATTTGTTTTTCGTCTTCAACTCTAAGAAGTGAAGCTACTTCTTCCAAATTCAATCCTTTTAACTTTAAGGCTTTATTTAATATATCGTTAAGTTCACTTTGTGTTGGAGCTTTACGATTAATCATTTCATAGAGTTTGTCCCTATCAATAAAGGGTTTGTTTCTTTCTTCTATATTCATATCTTTTGTGCTTTTTATTTTTATATATTTTCTTCTTCCTTGTATTTACAAAGAAGACATTTTACTTCTACGTCTTTAATCTTGCCAAGTTTGCCAGTAAGAGCATTAATATTATTGGTTGTCGTTTCAATGATGATAGTAATAATATTTATGCCTTTGTCTTTTAAAGGTAAACCATTTCTACTCAAAATATAATTGGAATAAGAAGATAACGTTAGATTAACTTCCTTTACTGAAAGAGTGTTGTATATAACAATACTTATAGTACCTATTCTCTTTTCCATTAGATATTTCTTTTGAATAAGATTTTCTTTTAATTTATTTTCTGCTCTTTTGACACTTTGTTGTGTCCGCCTTGTCGCCTTGCTACTTTGTCATTGAAGACGAGAAACTGCTTTTGCTCGTTACTCCTCTTCTTTGATGTTTGCAAATTTACAAAGAAATAACGATATGACAAGAAAAAAAGTATTTTATTTTCAAAAAAACATTTTATTGAAATAGAATAAGGAAATATTTTAATACATCGCTGTTGTACTGACAGTACATTGCTAATGTACTGATAATACATTGCTGTTGTACTGATAATACATTGCTAATGTACTGACAGTACATCGCTGATAAAATTTGATGTACTATCAGTACAAGACAATATCAAAACAGATGTACTGGATCTTGTGGCGTGTTATTATTATGAATTAAAACAGAATAAAAACTATTCTTTGTTTTGTTGATGTAGAATAAAAAGATAATAAAACAGTGCTTTATTCTATCTCATTGATTTAAAATAAAGAGACTATCTTTTTTTATTTTGATAGTCTCTTTCAATTATTTTATGTAAGTTTTTTTACTTATTTTTCCAGCGTTCAAGATTTGGAATATTGTGGCATAAGAACTTGGCAATGAATTTTGGCATATGCATTTGTTTTGTCATCATATTTGTGCAAAATTCTTGCATTTCTTTAGCTGTACCTTTCATTGTAAATTCGCCATCTTTGTAACAATAAGAACAATATTTCTTACTCTTTGTACCATCTTTTTCTGTACCTCCGCCGTTTGGGTCTTTTTTCATTGGCATACCACAACTTTGGCACATTTTATACGTCTTTTCCATATCTTTTTATTGGTTTTAGATTCCTTTTCTATCTTCAAATTTAGGTAAAGAAAGTATTTCTCTTGCTTCTTTTGGATTAGCAATCTCTCTACCAAACTCTCTTGCCAAACGAACAACTTTTTCTACAAGTTCTCCATTACTTTTTGCAAGCACGCCTTTAGAAATATAAACGTTGTCTTCAAATCCCACTCTTACATGACCACCATCAAGGATAGCAAGTGCAGCAAGAGGAAACTCATATCTACCAACACCAGCAACAGTATAAGTACAACCTTCTGGAATTGACTCACGAAGGAAAGTAAAGTCTCTTATATCTCCAGCAATACCACCATTAACTCCGCAAACAAAGTCAAAATGGATAGGTTTTTGTATATGACCTTTCTTTGCAAGACGAAGAGCCATCTCAATCATTGATTTATCAAATACTTCACATTCTGGTTTAATACCTCTTTCAATCATACGGTCGCCAAAGTACTTAATCGTGTTTTCTGTATTAGTGAAAACGTCATCTCCACCAAAGTTACAAGTACCACAATCAAGAGTTGCCATTTCTGGAAGTAGTTCTGTTGGTTGCAAACGCTCATCATCTGTCATTCCAACAGCACCACCAGTAGATGGTTGAATGATAGCATCTGGACATTCTTTTCTAATAGCTGTTATTATCTCGCGAAAACGTTCTTTATCTTGTGTTGGAGTACCGTCGTCCCAACGTACATGAAGGTGAATAAGACTTGCACCAGCATTATAAGCACTTTTAGCTTCTCTAACGCATTCTTCTACTGTATAAGGTACAGCAGGATTATGTTCTTTCAATACTTCTGCTCCACATATTGCAGCAGTAATTATTAATTTATCCATAATATTAAGATCTTTCTTTATTTATTTTTTCTTTGGCAATCTTTTGGAACAACACATGTGCCACTTGCTCTACAAACAACAATAGGTTCTGGTAAAACATCAGCTGCTGATGCAGATATATCTGTTCTTGGAGCAATAACTTTTCTTGCTTCAAATTTCATTTTACGAGAAGAATTGCCAACATGAGTTATTTCACCTACTGCTTCGATATAATCACCAGCATAAACAGGAGCAAGGAATTCTACGTTGTCATAAGCACAAAACAAACCTTCATCTCCATCTTGTATAATTAATAATTCTGTTGCTACATCTCCAAATAGATTTAACATTCTTGCACCATCTACAAGATTTCCGCCATAATGAGCATCATGAGCACTCATTCTCATTCTTATTAAACTTTTTACTGCCATTTCTTTTTATTTATTATTTTTATCGTATTCTGCTTTAACTGTATAATCTACAAATAAGTAAGGAGTTTTAATTTCTTCTGGTTTAAGCTCTTTTACTTCATTTTTAACTTCTGCAATAACAAGGTCAGCTGCTGTTGCCATAAGAGGATTAAAGTTTTGAGATGTTCCTTTATAAACAAGATTACCAAAACTATCACAAATACTTGCTCCAATAAGTGCTACATCTGCTCTTAAAGGTTTTTCAAGTAAATATTCAACACCATCAACAGTAAGTTTTTGTTTTCCTTTTTCACAAACAGTACCTATACCAGTTGTTGTTAAGAAACCTCCAATGCCAGCTCCACCACAACGTATTCTTTCAGCAAGAGTTCCTTGAGGAATAAGTTCAACTTCCATCTCTCCACTCATCATCTTTTGTCCTGTTATTGGATTAGTTCCAACGTGAGAACAAATACATTTCTTTACACAATTGTTTGCAACAAGTAATCCTGAACCAAATTCTACAAAAGAAGTATCGTTACATATTATTGTAAGACCTTTTTTGCCTTTTTTTACCATTGCTTCTATTATTTTACAAGCACTTCCTGAACCTAAAAAACCACCGATCATTACGGTAGAATTGTCCTTTATCATATCGACAGCTTGGTCGATTGTTATACGTTTACTCATAACTATTTTTTATTTATTCTTTATAATTTAATTCCTTTAAATTTAAGACTACAAAGGTAAATATTTTATTTCAAATAACAAAAGAGAAACTAAAATATTTTAAAATAACTTACACAAGAGAGTATTTTTATTAATTTTTTTATTACTTTTGCTTTTCTATTAATGCACTTAAAGATAAAATAATGAAGAAACAAAGCTTTATTGAGAATATAGAAAATACAATAATCAACCATTGGGATTTAAATGCACTAAGCGATTATAAGAAAGGCCCAATAACATTTAAGGAAGTAGGCCAAAGAATAGCGAAATTACATATTTTATTTGAAGAATGTGGCGTAAAGAAAGGCGACCATATAGCTGTTTGTGGAAGAAACTCTGCATCATGGGCTATTTCTTTCTTTTCAATAATTAGTTATGGGGCAGTGGCAGTACCAATATTGCATGAATTTAAACCACAAGCAATAGAACATCTTATTTTTCATTCAGATAGTAAGATGCTTATTGTAGGTGATATGGTTTGGGAAGGATTAAGTGAAGAAAATCTTAAAGGAATAAATGCTGCTATACAAATGCAAGATTACAGATTGGTATATTGTAAAGATGAAAGAGTAAGGCATGCTTATAATAATTTAGAAGAAAATTTTAACAACAAATATCCCAAAGGTTTTCAAAAGAAAGATGTTCGTTATGTTAGAGAAAATCAAAATGATTTGGCTATCATAAATTATACTTCTGGAACAACATCAATAAGTAAAGGCGTTATGATACCATATAAAGCACTTATTGGTAATTATATTTTTGCTATGAATGCTATGAAAGAAATAACACAAGAAAGCAATACAATTTCAATGCTTCCAATGGCTCATATGTATAGTCTTTCTTTTGAACTTATATTTGAATTCTTTCAAGGAGCACATATACACTTTTTAACAAGAATACCAAGTCCTAAGATAGTTGCAGAGGCTTTTACGTTAATTAAACCAGACCTTATTATTTCGGTACCTCTTATAATAGAAAAGATTTATAAGACTAAACTAAAACCAATACTTGATAAAAAACTTGTAAAACTTCTTCTTTCTACTCCAATAATAGATAAAGTCCTTCTAACAAGGATACAGACAACACTTAATGAAGCCTTTGGAGGAAAATTTAATGAAGTAATTATAGGTGGTGCAGCAATGAATCAAGAAGTGGAAGCATTTTTTAAGAAGATTAATTTTCGTTATACAATAGGTTATGGTATGACAGAGTGTGCTCCAATCATTTGTTACTCACCTTGGAATAAGACAAAAGTAGGTTCTTGCGGAAAGCCAGTAGAAGGAATGAAAGTAATAGTTGATTCTCCTTCACCAGAAATTATACCAGGAGAAATTTTAGTTAAAGGTACTAATGTTATGATGGGTTATTACAAGAATGAAAAGGTAACAAAAGAAACTTTACGTAATGGTTGGTTGCATACAGGAGATTTAGGTGTTATTGATAAAGATGGTTATCTATATATAAAAGGTAGAAGTAAAAATATGATACTTTCTTCTTCTGGTCAAAACATATATCCAGAAGAAATAGAAGACAAAATTAATTCAATGGAATATGTTAATGAAAGTTTGGTTATGGAGAAAGAAGGAAAGATAATAGCACTTGTGAATTTTGACCAAGATAGATTGGATAGTGATAATATTGAAAGAGAGGAATACCAAGATGTTTTAGAAAGAATAAGGAAAGAAGTAAATGATGCGTTGCCAAATTATGAACAGATAACAAAATTGTACATACAACCAGAAGAATTTGAAAGAACTCCCAAACGTTCAATTAAGAGATATATGTATTCACATAACTAATTAAAAATCAATTGTCTTTTTATGGTGAAAAAATAACGAAGATATATTGAAAAATAATGAAGAGATATTTGAATAGAATCAAAAGATAATAAAATAGAATGAAGAACTATTTTAGAGATGTGGAATAAAAAGCAAAAAAAGCAATAATTAATTGTTTAAAAATTTAATAAATTGAATAGAAAATAGTATTTTTGCATTTTATATGAAAAGATTATGAAAAATTGCTTTTGAGAAAAGGAAGTTAAAAATTAAGAAAAAAATAATAAAAAATATATAATGAACACAAAAGTAACAAAAGAATTAGTAAACCCAAGAAGTATTGTTGTTGTTGGAGCAAGTAATGATACTACTAAACCAGGTGGAGCAATCCTTAGAAACATTATAGAAGGCGGATTTAAAGGCAAAGTATATGCGGTAAATCCAAAACAAGATGAGATACAAGGTATAAAATGTAGTCATGATGTAAAAGATTTACCACAAGTAGATTTAGCAGTATTGGCAATAGCAGCAAAGTTTTCAGAAGACAGCGTAAGAGTGCTTGCAGAAGAAAAAGGAGTTAAGGCATTTATTATTATATCAGCCGGATTTGGAGAAGAAAGTAAAGAAGGTAAAGAACTTGAAAAGAGAATAGTAGATATAGTAGAAAGAAATCATGCTTGTCTTATAGGGCCAAACTGTACAGGAGTATTTACACCTTATCATCATGCTATTTTTTCAAAACCTTTTCCACAATCTTCAAATAAAGGAGTAGATTTTATTACAGGTAGTGGAGCAACAGGTTGTTTTATTATGGATATAGGTATGCAACAAGGGCTTCATTTTAATCATTGTTGGGCTGTTGGTAACTCTGCACAACTTGGAATAGAAGATCTTTTGGAATATCATGATGAGGTATTTGAACCAAAGACTTCTTCTAAGGTTATAATACTTTATATAGAGAACATAAAGAATCCACAAAAACTATTAAAACATGCCTCTTCATTAATAAGAAAAGGTTGTAAGATAGCAGCAATAAAAGCAGGTAGTAGTGCAGCTGGTTCTCGTGCAGCTTCTTCTCATACAGGAGCTTTGGCAACAGATGATGTTGCTGTTGATGCTTTGTTTAGAAAAGCTGGCATTGTACGTTGTTATGGTAGAGAAGAGCTTTGTACGGTTGCTTCAATATTTACTTATCCATCATTTGAAGGCAAGAATATAGCAATCATCACTCATGCTGGTGGTCCTGCTGTTATGCTTACTGATGCTTTGAGTAAAGTGGGTATTAATATTCCTAAGATAGAAGGCGATAATGCAAAGAAATTATTAGAGAATTTACTTCCAGGTTCTTCTGTTGCTAATCCAATAGATTTTCTTGCAACAGGAACACCAGAACAACTTGGAATGATAATAGATGCTTGTAACAATGATTTTCCTAATATAGATGCAATGTGTGTTATTTTTGGAACTCCTGGACTTGTACCTATCTTTGAAGCATACAACGTTTTAAATGAGAAGATGAAAACATCAAAGAAACCTATCTTTCCAATACTTCCTTCAACAATGGTTGCAAATCAAGAAGTAAAAGAATTTGTTAAGCAAGGGAATACATACTTCCCAGATGAGACAGTATTTGGTAATGCAGTAGGAAGAATAGTTTCTACACCAAAACCTGCAACGGATGAGGATACAATAAAGATAGATACAAAGAAAGTAAGAGAAGTAATAGATAGTTGTGAAAATGGTTATATAGATGTAAAGAAGATAAATGAACTTCTTGATGCGGCAGGTATTCATCACTCAAAAGATATTTCAACAGATAATGTAGAAGAAGCAATTAAGTTTGCTAATGAAGTAGGTTATCCACAAGTAATGAAAGTTGTTGGCCCTGTTCATAAATCAGATGTTGGAGGTGTTTCTCTTAACGTTAAAGACGAAGCAAGCGTAAGAAAAGAATTTGAACGTTTAATTCATATAAAAGATACTTATGCTGTTCAATGCTATCCAATGCTTTTTGGTACTGAGATATATATTGGTTCAATAAAAACACCAATGTTTGGACATCAAGTACTTTGTGGTTTAGGTGGTATATTTATTGAAGTATTAAAAGATGTACGTTCTAATTTGGCTCCTGTTGGAGTAAAAGAAGCAAAAGATATGATAAAGAGTTTGCGTTCATATAAGATTATACAAGGAGTTAGAGGACAAGAAGGAGTTAATGAAGATATGTATGCAGACCAAATAGCAAGAGTGTCAGCACTTGTTCAGGCAGCACCAGAGATAGTAGAAATGGATTTAAATCCACTTCTTGGCTCAAGCAAAAGTGTTGTTGCTGTTGATGCAAGAATAAGAATAGAAAAATAATAAATAAACAAAATGAATAGAATAGCATTTAAAAATTTCTGGAAAGTTCTTTTAAGTGGATTGTTAATATTAGCAATGATGTTAGTACAGATAGAAGATGTGGTTGGCCCAGTTAAGTTTTGGGTTGGCTTTATTGTAATGATAGCAGTCATTGTTTATATATTATACGTAGTGGTTAAGATTTCTAATGAGCTAAATGAATCAAAGAATGTGATTATAGAATTGAAAAATCATATAAGAGAGTTGGAGGTTGGCAAGTTAGAAGATTTTGAGAAAAAAGATAAAATAAAGGAATAAAATAAGTGAAGATTCATTTTTATAAATATGAAGGAGCAGGTAACGACTTCATAATTATAGATAATAGGGATAGTAATATCCATTTGACATTAAGCCAAATCAATTTTCTTTGTCAAAGACATTTTGGTATAGGAAGTGATGGCTTAATGTTTTTTAATAATAGCGAAAAAGAAGATTTTGCTATGGAATTTTACAATCCAGATGGTAGTGGCGGAATGATGTGTGGCAATGGCGGAAGATGTATAGTTAGATTTGCAAAAGACATTAAAGCAATACAATCAAATAAAGTTTCTTTTCTTGCTCCTGATGGCAAACATACAGCAGAAATAATAGACCAAGAGAATGTTTGTTTGAAGATGAAAGATGTTGAAAAGGTATATGAATATGATGATGGATATTATCTAAACACAGGAACATCACATTTTGTAAAGAAAGTGAAGAATGTAAATGATGTGGATGTTTTTAAAGAAGGTAAAAAACTTCGTTGGGATTCAAGATTTGAAAAATATAATGGCTGTAATGTTAATTTTTATACAGAAAAAAAAGAAAACGAATTATTAATAAGGACATTTGAAAGAGGAGTTGAAGGAGAAACACTTGCTTGTGGAACAGGAATAGTGGCAACAGCAATAGCATATATTACAGATAAAAAATTTAATGAAGGTAATTATGAGATTGTTGTTAAAACTCAGCATAATGAATTGAAAGTCTGTGTAAAGAAAGAGTTAAATAAGTTTAGTCAAGTGTATCTTATAGGACCGGCAAAAAAAGTTTATCAAGCAGATATTGAAATATAAATATATGAAAATAAATAAGTTAATAATATTATTTTTAATTTGTTTTTGCTTTACAGTAAAAAGTCAAAGCATTTACAATATGCAGGGATTTGAATTGCAATTAAAACCTCTTATGGAACAAATGTTTTCTGCGCAAACAGATAATGAAAGGTTTAATGCAAATGAAAAGTTTATGTCTGTTATGGAAGATGCGTTGGAAGGACAAAAAAGTTTCTCGTATCCTTTTGATTCATTAGATAAGATAAAGATATTAACTTCAAAAGATAAAGTTTTTAGAATATTTACTTGGGCAATAGTTAATCAAAATGGAGAATATGATAATTTTGGTTTTGTTCAGTCAAAGAATAGAACAAGTGGAGATTATGAGGTTTATCGTTTGTTTGACAAGAGTGATGAAATTGCTATGCCAGAATATGAAAAACTTAATGATTCTACTTGGTTTGGTGCTGTTTATTATGAATTGATAACAACAAAAAATCAAGACAATACATATTATACTCTTCTTGGTTGGGACGGAAACAATATTTACACAAAGAGAAAACTTATTGAACCAATAACTTTCGCTAAAAATTCTGGCAGACCAATATTTGGACAAAATGTTTTTTATAAGGACAAAAATCGTAGAAGATATATTTTTGAATATTCACCAAAAGCATATTTTAATCTTCAATGGGGAAATCAGTTCTTTACTGAAAGCAATACAAGAAGAAAGGTTAAAAGCACTTTGTTTAGGAAAGCAAAACCTTTTGAAGTAGAGGCACCAAAGATGGATAAGAAACAAATGATATTTTTTGATGTATTAGAGCCTGCTGTTGATAATATGGAAGGGTTAAAACAAAACTATGTGCCTTCTGGTGAGGTTGATGGTTTTTATTTTGATAATGGACGTTGGAAGCAAATTAAAGATATTGTACCAAGAAATAAATCTAATAATAAAGATAAATATATTCAAGAGAAAGAACATAATAGTACATTGTTTCCAAGTAAAGAAAAGAAATAAAAAATATAATGAAGAAATATTTTAATAAAAACAAAAGATAAAAAAATATAATGAAGAAATAATAAAATATCTTTTGATTATCTTTTGATGAGAGAAAAAAGAGCGTATTTCTATTAAATTTTCTAAAAATCTATACTAAAAAGAAATGATGCAAAATAATTTTTTGTTTGTTCGCAATAACCAAAACGTACTCCAACATTAAGAGGTATTGTTATTCCAAAAACATTTATTTTAGATTCTAAATCAGAGCCATAAGAATCATAATAATCTTTATCATACCAACCACAATTAAAGAAAGGACGAACAACAAATCTTTTAAAATATATAATATTAGGTATGCCTAAATCAGGATAAGCAATAGGAGCATAATAAGAAATTAATATGCCTTCAAAATATTTTGGATACTTATTATAAACGCCTCTAACAAAAGGAACTTCATTAGGAAAATAATAAACATTTGGAGAGTTCTTTTGAAACGATGTTTGAACCACAAGAGATTGATTAACAAAAGGTGTGGGAATAAAAATTTTAGAAGAAACTGCAATCATAAAAGATTTAGGAGCAGTAAGCGTGCTAAGAAATTTAAAATTAGTGATATGTCCCATTCGTGGATTTAAATCATTTTTTGCCATTGCCGAATAGTTAGACGCATTAATACCAAAACCAACTGATGAAAAGAGAGTTAATGGTATTTTGTTGTCATCATTTGATATGTTATGCAAACTATAAAACAATTCGCTTGTTAATTCATTTCTAAAACTACGATTAGTCCAAACGAATGGCAACTTTATAGTTAATCCACTCATAAGTTCATTCCAATTTGCATATTTAATAATATTGGAATCTAAGTCTTTGAGAACATCTCGTGGTTTAAAAGATGTCTCTAACTCAAAGACAGGATAGAAACCAGAATATGTGTATCGCATAAATACTTCATTCTTATCAAAAAAGTTCATTCTATATCCAAGTTCAAGAACAGAAGAAGAGAGTAAGTTTTGCGAAAAAACAGATATACCTTGTCCTAATTCTTGTTTGTTAATGTTTATATAAACAGGAGCCCATGAGTGAAACTTAAAAAGATGTAAAAACTTCCAATAACGACTACTATTAAAAATAGTATCTTTTATAACATCATTGTTGAGAGTAAAACTTTCTTGTTGGCGTATTACTTTTGTAATGTGAAATTCTGGCGAGGTTGTGTTGATATTCCATTGTTGAGAATAGTATGGAAAAGATTTGATTTTGTAACCGTTAGCAGTGTAATCGCTAATAACAATAGTAGAATCATATATGTAGAAATTGTCTATACCAAAACGACTATTTGTGTGAATTTGTACGTCATTAAAGTTATTAAGATTGACACTTAATAATTGATATTTGTTATTTACATCTTTTACAAAAAATAATCTTCCATTAAATATTTGCAAGTATTTAATATTATCAAAAGAATAAGGAATAACAATATCTTTTTTTTCACTGTGAATATTATATTTTACAATGGCTTTTCCTTTGTCTGTTGTTTCAATAGTAAAGATGTTTTTACCATCATCACTCCAAGCAGGATACGAAAAAGTTGTTGTAAAAATATCGCTAATAGATTTAATATAAACACTATTGTTTTTTTTGATGAAGTTTTTGTTTTTAAAGAAATCAGCATTGGGAGAAATAATAGTTAGTTTTTGATTATCTAAATCATCAGTAAGAATAGATGCAATGAGAGAGGAGTCTTTGGGATTATAAATAGGAGTGAAGAAAGTAGCATTATTAGTTATTGTTCTAAAAGTGTTTGTCTTTAAATCATATTCAATAATATCAGCAGATGTTTCTTGTTGCCAACGAGGGTGAGGAGAGTTTTGACTATAAAGAATCTTGTTGTTTTTAAAAGCAAAATAAGAATGCAAAAGATAAGGGAGATGTAATAAAGTTTTTTCTGTTTTGTTTGTAATCATAACAAGTTCTTGTGTTTGAAAGTTAGATGTTTTCAAAGCAAGGATAGTAGAATCGTTTATTTGAATAGGATTTTTGTAAGAGCAATAATGTTTGTCTCTTTTAGTCCATTGTTTAAGTTCTTTTATAGTATCGTTTTTTGTGAAAGCAATATCTTCATCAATCCATTTCATCTCCAAACTATCTATTGTTTCATTGTATAATTTATCAAAAGAAATCTTGATGTTTTTCTTTTTTACAGTACCCCAAGAGTGCATTTTCCACCAAGAAGTACCAATATCATTTAAGCAATCTCCCCAAATATTTTTGCCATATTTTTCTCTACCATAAGCAACTAAGAAATAACCAAGATTATATTCATCTGGAACAAAATCTTTCATAGACCCAAGTTTCATCTTATCAGAAGTGTATCTGCCTTTGTCAATAACTTGTGCTTTAAGATACATATTAAAATCAGGCGTTTGTCCTCTACCTGTTGGGGCAAGAGCAGTCTCAGCAACAACAGCATCACCTTCCATAAACCAATAAGGAATAAAAAGGCCAACAATAGCACCAAGAATATGCTCTCCAAATATTGTGTTAAGTGTTTTTGTTATTCCAACATTTAATCCTTGCATTTGACAACTATGACGATATTCATGCAAAGCCAATTGCCAAGAAAAAGGATACGCATAAGAATCAGGCGAAGTGGTTGTCCAAAACTCCATTCTTTTTGGAGCCCAAACGGTTAAACCATTACTTTTGCTACTTCTTGTGTGAATAAGAATAGGAATAAGAGGTGCTTTTGTGTTTAAACTATTACCAATAATAGGCGTTATTGTATCAAGAACACGAGCAAGCTTCTGTGCATTGTCTTCATAAAAGTCGGGATAAACAATTCTAAACCTATTTGTTTTTATCTGTCTATACAATAATTCATCACTATTATCACCACTGACACTATATTGTGCCCATACATTAGATGCAAAAGCAAAAAAGCATAAAAATAATAATGTAGAGACGATATTTTTCCAACCGTCTCTACAAATTAAAGATATTTTACTGTTATTTATTTTCTGTTTCTTATTTTGTAGGAACATTTTTGATTGTCTCTACTAAGAACTTATAGAATAATTCAACTGATTTAATATTAACTCTTTCGTCAGGAGAATGTGGGTGCTCAATTGTAGGACCAAAAGAAATCATATCCCAATTCTTATATAAGCCTCCCATAACTCCACACTCTAAACCAGCATGAATAGCCATTACCTTTGCTTCTTTATTAAATAGTTTTTTGTAAAGAGTCTTCATCTCGTGTAAAATAGGAGAGTCCATATTAGGTTTCCAACCAGGATATTCGCCAGAGAACTCTATCTTTCCACCTGCTAATTCAACAACACTCTTCATCATCATTGAAAAATCTTTCTTCTCGCTATCAACACTACTTCTTATTAAACAACAAATCTCTATTTCTTTGCCATTGCTCTTTACTATTGCAAGGTTAGAAGAAGTTTCAACTAATCCACTAACAGCATCACTCATTCTATAAATAGCATTAGGTAAAGCATAAACAAGATTAACTATCTTATTTGAACTGCATTCTTTCATCATTTGATTAACTGTTGCAGTTGGATTCATACTAATAGTAAATTCATTCTCAACGGCAGAAAGCTCACTATGAATAGTTTTATCTAATTCTTCAACTATTTCTTTTGCACGTTTAACATCTTTTGTAGCAAGAGCAATTGTTGCAACAGCATCTCTTGGTATTGCATTTCTCATATTGCCACCTTCAACTTCGCAAAGTCTAACGTCCATTTCTTCACTCAAAGCTTTCATTATTCTAAATAAAGCCTTAGTTGCATTGCCTCTTTGAAGAATAATATCCATTCCACTGTGTCCACCTTTCATATTTTTCACTTGAAGAGAAAAACAAGAATAACCAGCTTCAACAGGTATCATCTCATAACCAATATGAATAGTAGCATCAACACCACCAGCACAACCTACATAAAGCTCACCTTCTGTTTCAGAATCAAGGTTAAGAAGAATATCACCGTCAAGTTCTCCTGCCTTTAATCCAAAAGCTCCTGTCATACCTGTCTCTTCATCAATAGTAAGAAGAGCTTCAAGTGGTCCATGTTGAAGGTTTTCATCAGCTAAGATAGCAAGTGCTGCGGAAGCTCCTATACCATCATCAGCTCCAAGTGTTGTACCTTTTGCTCTTACCCACTCTCCATCTATCCAAGGAAGTATTGGATCTTTGACAAAATCATGATTAACGTCATTATTTTTTTGAGGAACCATATCAACATGGGCTTGTAGGATAGCACCTTTTCTGTTTTCCATACCTTTTGTTGCAGGTTTCTTTAAAACAACATTGCCTATACTGTCTATCTTGCAATCTATATTGTGTTTTTTAGCAAAATCTACTATTGCATTAACTACCTTTCCTTCGTGTTTTGAAGGTCTTGGATTAGCACAAAGCATATCAAAATTTTCCCATACGCTTTTTGGCTCTAAGTTTTTTATTTCACTCATTTTATTATGTTTTTTTTATTTTTTTTACTTTATTTTCTACTTAAAATAAAAACGAAGAGATAAAAAAATATTTCTTTATTTTAATCAAATATCTTTTGATTTTATTTTACTAGAATAAAGAGATATTTTTATAGCATCTTTTCTTGGTGAATAAACGTAATATTGTCTTGTTTTATTCTCTTTAAATCAACCTCTTTTTCAAATATTCCATATATTGTACTTCCACTTCCACTCATTTGTGAATAGATAGCACCATTCTCATACAACATATCTTTTGTTTGTTTTAATATTGGATACTTCTTAAACAGTGGTTTTTCAAAATCATTTACTATTTCTTTTTTCCAATGTTTTATATCTAAGGTTTCAAGTGATGATAAAGAGGTTAGAGCTGTTGTTTCTTTTTTGTCTTGATCTACTTCTTGATATGCTTCTTTTGTTGATATGTTTATATTTGGCTTAATCAAAACAATATAATAATCTTTTAATGACAAATTAATTTCTTTCATCTTTTCGCCTCTACCACTTACAAGAGTAGGAGTATTATTGATGAAGAACATACAATCAGAACCTATCTTTTCTGCATAAGAAATTAATTGATTGTTTGTAAGATTAAGATTAAAAATAAAATTTAATAGTTTTAATGTATAACTTCCATCACTACTTCCACCACCTAAGCCTGCAAAAGTAGGAATAGCCTTATCAAGATGAATATTTACTTCTTTTAATTGAGGAAAATCTTGTTTGAGAAGGTTGTAAGCCTTAATGCAAGTGTTTTTATCAAACTCTTTGCTACTGATATTACTATCTATTCCTGTAATAGTTATCTTTGTTGTGCCTTCTTTCAAGGGGCGAATCTCCAAAGCATCACAAAGATTTAGAGGATAGAACACACTTTCTATATTATGAAAGCCGTCCATTCTCTTTTCTAATACTCTCAGCCCTATATTTATCTTGCAATTAGGAAAATATATCATTTTCTATTTATCATATTTATTAACAATAAACTTCAACTTTATAGACATCTCACAAAGCCAATCAAATGCATTTTTCCAATTATTTTCTTGAGATATATCAATATTATCTGTTATACCAAAAGTACTTGATTTGGTGGCATCATTATTCCAATATAATTTAGAATTGAAATCTTTTTCTATATCTTCTTTTTCTTTTAAGAATTTTTGGAATAAATCTTTATTGTCATTAATCCAAATAGATGCTGTGATTAATTTTTTTTGAGTATTTACAGTAAGGCAAATATGATAAGCAGAAGTTCCAACACTTAAATCATACCAATGTTGAGCTTGAGGCTTTCTTAATGAAAATATTTTAGTAAAATCCCTATTATTATCTGCATAATCATTAAAATTTTGCCAAAAATTAAGTTGAAGTCGCTTTGTATTAGATAATCCTGCTATATTTTTCATCGTTTTAGCCCAATCATTAGGTCTTTCTACTACATGAAACATAGGAGCTGGATTAGAATTATCTATTTTCCAAAGTTCTATTTCAATTAAAAAGAAGCCTATATCATTATCAGTATGTTGATTAAGCCATTCAATTGCTTGTTGGTGCTCTTCACGAGCTTTTTTAACTATCCAAATAATAATCTTAGCATCTTTACCAGAAGCATAAGTTATTATTTTACCTAAATGGTCATGATTTGTTTCTTCAAGTTGATTTTCTATAATTATTTTTCTACCAGAACTTTCTTCTGTTGCATATAAATCTACATTAAAAGAGCCAACAGAAGATTCTCTTTCTTCTAATATTATATTGTTAATACCAATACTTTCACTAAGAGTAAGTAAATTTTCTTCATTTGATAACCACGTTGAGAAATCTTTTGCTTCATGTTTCCAAACAGAGCGTAAATCTTCTACTTTTTCTATAGAACCTAATTTTTCCATAATTATAATAATATTAACTACTGCAAAGATACAATATTATTTTAATATTCTTATACAATACAACAACATAATTTTACTTTCGTTTATAGATAAATATCAAATAAAAATGAAACTGCTTATTGTTGAAGATGAAAAGGATTTAAGTGATAGCATTGTTAGTTTTTTGAAAGACAAGGACTATCTTTGTGAGCAAGCATTTAGTTTTAATCAAGCAAAAGAAAAGATTTGTATGTATAAGTATGATTGTATTCTTTTGGATTTGATGTTAAACGGAAGTAATGGTTTGGATTTGTTAAAGGACATAAAGCAAGACAACAAAGAGGCAGGCATTATAATAGTAACAGCAAAGAGTAGTTTGGAAGATAAAGTAGAAGGATTGAAAGATGGTGCAGATGATTATATTTCAAAGCCTTTTTTCTTACCTGAACTTGCAATGAGGATATACGCTCTATTAAGAAGAAAGAATTTTAATAATGATAATATCCTTTCAACTAACGATATAACAATCAATCTTTTGACAAAAGAGGTAAAAATAAAAGATAAAGTTATTCTTCTTACAAAAACAGAATACGACCTCTTATTGTTTTTTATAGAAAATAAGAAAAGAGTAGTTTCAAAGAGCTCTATTGCGGAATATCTTTCAGGAGATATGGCAGATATGATGAATAACTATGATTTTGTGTATGCTCACATAAAGAATTTGAAACAAAAGCTATCTCCATGTGCAGATAACTACATAAAAGACCTATTATGGATTAGGATATAAATGGGAAGAAAAATGAAAAGTCTATTAAATAAGAGTTTAAAACAATATGTTGAAAGTACAGGTAATAATACTTCTTATTGCTATGCCGTTGTTTTATTTGATTACAACTAAGTTTTACAGTGAAGAAATAAGTGAAATACTCCAAAAAACACAAGAAGGAAAAAAGATAACCAATAACGATTTAAAACAAGATATAGTTTTTGGAGTTATTCTTCAATACTTGCTTATCTTTGTTGTTCTGTCGCTTTCTTTTTATTTTGTCATACGGCTGAAAAACTAAGAAGATGTTTTCCTCTTTCTATGACACGATACAAAAAAGCAAATGATTTCAATATAGAAAAAGACACTATTCCACAGTTTAAACCAACAGATATTAAAGAATTTAATCAATTAAACACTTCTTTGTCAAACCTTATAACTAATGATGTGAAGAGATATAATCTTCAAAAACACTTTACTGAGAATGCCTCACACGAATTGCAGACTCCTATTGCTATTTTTCAAGGTAAGTTAGATGTTCTCTTGCAAGAAGACCTCAGTGAAAGACAAGCAGAGTTGGTTTCGCTGCTTTATCTTGTTAGTAATAGATTGAAACACTTGAAATAAAAACCTTCTTCTTCTTGCAAAACTTGACAACAATCAATTTAAGGATTTTCAAGACATTGACTTACGACAGCAAATAAGCAGTAACATAAGTTTATACAATGATTTATGCCCAAAAAACAAGATAAAAGTAATAGACAATCTTAGTTTTTCACCAAAAGTCAAAGGGAATGTTTTTCTTTTTGATAGTCTTTTCAATAACTTGCTTACAAATGCTATACGAAATAGCGAAGAGGAAGATGAGATAACGGTGATTTTGACTGAAAACTCTTTGTCTTTTTCTAATAAAGCCAAAAATGGCAGTTTGGATACTGAGCATCTTTTTAATAGGATTTTCATATCAAGAAAACGATATCAAAGGTAATGGACTTGGGCTTGCTATAGCTAAGAGTATATGTGAGTATAACTCTTGGCAAATCAAGTATCTTTACAAAGAATCACAACATTACTTTATTATTTTATTCAAATAAAACGTTAGAACATTATCCTATAAAATTCTTTCTTTGTTTTATGCTTACAATAATGCCATTATTGTCGTTCAATAATGCCATTATTATTAAACAATAATGCCATTATGTTGATTCAATAATGCCATTATTGTAAAGGTAAAGCAAAGAATAAATATTGTTTATTTTTATTTCTTTATGATGAATTAATAAAATTCAAAATTTCTTCAAAGTTATATTATAGTTTTGTGGCAGAAATTAAAAAAAATATAAAACTATGAAGAAAACATTGTTAATTGTTGTTGCATTATTGTTTGCAATGACACTGATGGCTCAAACAAATAACGGAGTCGTTTGTGGCTCATTGAAAGGAAAAACGAATAAAGCAAATATGGAGTATGCTTCTGTTGCCTTATATGATTTATATAATAACGTGATATCAGGTACTATTACAGATACTCTTGGTAATTTTTGTATTGAAAAAGTAAAATATGGGACGTATCATTTGGTTTGTTCTTATGTTGGTTGCAAAGATTTTAAGAGTAAGAGTTTTTCTATTAATAAAGACAACAAAAAAGTTAATCTTGGAACAATCTTTATTGATAACTCTAATGAAGTCTTGCAGCAAGTAGAAGTAACAGGAAAGAAAACTACATATACACAGACTATTGATAAGAAAGTGTTTGATGTAGGAAGTGATTTGATGAGCAGTTCTTCCTCGGTAAGCGATTTAATGCAGAATATACCGTCTGTTCAAGTAGATGTTGATGGAAATATCTCTCTTCGTGGTAATGAAAATGTGTTAGTGCTTATTGACGGTAAGCCTTCTATTATGACAAAAGGAAGTAATCGTGCCACAATATTACAGCAAATACCTGCTTCCGAAATAGAACGCGTGGAAGTAATAACAAATCCTTCTGCGGAATTTAAACCTGACGGCACTTCTGGCATTATTAATATAATAAGGAAGAAAGACCACAAAAGACAAGGAATAAATGGTACTCTTACTGCTAATGTTGGCAATCAAGGTAGATGGAATAGTGGTTTGAATTTGTTTTATTCCAATGATAAGATAAATGTTAAGGCATCATACGACCATCGTTATGATAGAAAAGATAGATTAAGAATAGATAATAGACAAGCAGTTTTTGGTAATGATACCATAACAACTAATCAAGAAAGAAAGAGTAAGATACCAATAACATCTAATATTGTATCTTTTGGTATAGGGTGGAACATAACAAAGAAAGATTATTTGGAAGCAAGTGGTAGTTTTAATAAGATAGGTTTTCCTCGTGTAGAAAATAATCATTTGATAGAGAATACTAACAATATACTTTCAAAAGATTATTTACGTCATCGTTTTGATAATGAAAAACAAAAAGAAGGTGAAGCTGCTGTTAGTTATAGCCATACTTTCACAAAAGATAAAGTATTAAACTTTGATTATACTTATTCTTTGCAAGATGAGGTGGAAGATAATCATTATACAAATACTTATACGCTTCCTTTTGCTGATACTCTTTTGGATAATACCTTGATAAAGCAAAGAAATGATGAGCATCTTTTTAAATTAACTTATAATTGGCAGATAAATGATAAAAGTAAAATGATTGTTGGCTATACAGCTGAATTAGGTAAAAGTAATATGAGGTATTTTGTTGAAAACTATGAGAATTATGCTTGGATAAAAGACAGTTTAAAAAGTAATGACTTTATATTTAATGAAAATGTGCAGTCGTTATATGCAACGTATGAAAGAGAAATAAATAAGTTTTCTTTTCTTTTAGGTGTTCGTGCAGAGAAATCTTTTATTACAAACAAACTATTGACAATGAATATGAATGTAAAAGATAATTATTTTCTTTGTTATCCTACATTGCATACACAATATGATATAGACAAAAACAATACCTTTCAAATGAATTATTCTTTTAGAGTAAATCGTCCAGAAGGAGAGGACTTGAATCCTTTTCCTGAATACCAAGACCCATATAATATCTTTAAAGGTAATCCATATCTTAGACCAGAAAAGATACATTCTTTTGAAATAGGTTGGCAATGGAAGAAAAATGCCACAACATTTATACTTACTCCTTATTATCGTTATGCTTACAACAAGATGACAAGAATAACAACAATAGATAGCAATAATGTTACTACAACAACAAAAGAAAATATGTCTTCAAGCCAATATAGTGGTGTTGAGGTAATATTTACTACGACTTTGTTTTCTATTTGCAATCTAAACTTTAATTCTAATTTCTATTATAATCAAATAGATGCTTCGGATATAGGTTATTCTAAAAACAAAGGAGCTTTTGCGTATGAGTTGTCTTTAAATGCTAATACTAACATAACAAAGAATCTTGTCTTTCAAACTAATCTTCGTTATACTTCTTCTTTTCTTACTCCACAAGGTAATAGACAGCCAACGTTTGTTGCTAATATTGGAGCAAAGTATGATATAAAAAAATATAATCTTTCTTTAATTGCTACTGTTTCAGATTTGTTTGATACATATAAGAACGTTACAATAGTAGATATGCCTTCTCTTTATGAAAAAATATCTAATAGACGTACTCAAAGAGTGTTTTACTTTGGTGTCTCTTATAACTTTGGAACAAATACACAAAGACATTCTGAACCAAAGATACAATATGAAGAACAATAATAAGAAAATGATTTGTAATTTGTTGTTAGATAAGTTGCAAATCATAGCTAATTATGGATTGTTTTATGGTGTTTTAATGCCATTATCATTGCTACCTTTTAGTATTTTGTATAAAATTTCAGATATATTAAGATATGTTCTTCAATATATTATTAGATATAGAAAAGAAGTAATAGAAGAAAACTTAAAGCACTCATTCTCTAACAAAAACAACAACGAGATAAATAAAATAGTTAATCAATATTATAAACATCTTGCTGATATAATTGTAGAAACTATTAAAGGACTTACTCTTAGAGAAAAGAATATTTTAAAAAGATACAAATGTATAAATAAAAAACTGCTTTATCCTTATAGAGAAGATAATCAATCAATAATCTTACTTTCTTCTCATTATAATAATTGGGAATATATGGTGTTAAGTATTGCTTTGCAGTTCAATTTTCTTTGTGTTGAAATAGGTAAAAAACAATCTAATAATATTATTGGAGAGTTATGGCGTAAAAGGCGGATGCGTTATGGAACAGGTGCTGTTAATGAAAAACAATTAAGTAAAGTATTGGATAAAAAGACAAGGATATTTCCTTTAATATATATGTTTCTTGCAGACCAATATCCAAATAATGATGATATATGTTATAATGCATATTTTCTTAATCAAGATACTCACGTGATTTATGGTCCAGAATATTTAGCGAAGAAATATAACTTGCCTGTTTTCTTCTATTATGTTAATAAAGTTAGAAGAGGTTATTATGAGTTTTTTCTTGAAAAGATAACAGACACGCCAAGAGGAACAACTTATGGCTATATAACAGAAACATATCTAAGTAAATTATCTTCGCAAATAAACTCTTCTCCTCAATATTGGCAATGGAGTCATAAAAGATGAAAGAAATAATTAATTTTTTCTTTATTTTCGTTTACAAATATTTTACTATATTTACAAAGTAAAAATTAGAATAAAATAATTAAAGGCAAAAAAATGAAGTAAAAATAGATATATTATAAAGCATTAGCGGTTTTTTTTCGTAGAATTTTTGTAACTTTGGAAAAAAATAAGCAAGATTATGGTTAAAGATATATTGACATTCCTTGAAAATATCAGTAAAAATAATGATAGACAATGGTTTAATGAACATAAAAATGAGTATTTAGCATGTCAAAAAGAGTTCAATTCCATTGCTGAAAAAATTATTTATGGAGTTGCAGAGTTCGATAAAAATTGCAGAAACCTCACTTTGAAGGACTGCACTTACCGTTTTTATAGAGATATTCGTTTTTCAAAAGATAAAAGTCCATACAAAAATCATTTTGGAGTTTTCGTTTGTCCTGGTGGAAAAAAGTCATGTATGGCAGGATATTACTTTCATATTGAACCAAATGGTGGAAATTATCTCAACAATTCGCAACTTGATAGTGGAACTTATTGTCCAACTCCTAAAATGTTGCGTTCAATAAGAGAGGATATTGTTGATTTTGGTGAAGATTTTGAGAAAAGTATAAACAAAGCAAATCATTTTTCATTAAGTAAAGAGTCTTCTTTGATTAAAAATCCAAAAGATTTTCAGTCAAATAAGTATGATTATATGATTAGATTGCGCAACTTTTTACTTTACAAACCATTAGATAAAAACTTTCTTTTATCGGATAATTTGGTAGAAAATGTTGTAGAAGAGTTTCGTTCTACACTTGATTTTGTTAATTTATTAAACAGAGCCATTCTTTATTGCGAAGATAATTAGAAAAAATATGGGCATAAATTATTTGATACCTAAGATAAAAGTTAGTGATACAGTTGTTTATCAGACAAGTTTGTTCTCTTCTAATGACAAAATAATCCTTGCTCCGTTGCAGAATCTTACAAATTATTATTTCAGACAGGCGTATAATAAATTTTTCCCAAATACAATTGATTATGCAATAACGCCTTTTATATCTGCAAATGAAGGAGTTGAGAAGGAAAATAAGGCCAAATTTAGAGATGTTTGGAAGAAAAATAATGAGAATTGTATTGATATTATTCCACAAATACTTGGAAATAAGGCAGAACAAGTACTATCTGTTGCTAAAATACTTGAACAAATGGGGTATAGAAAGGTGAATATTAACCTTGGTTGTCCCAAAAAAGATGTGGTAAATAAGCATCGTGGAGCAGGTTTGTTGGAAAATGTGGAGGAGATTGACCGTATAATTAATGAGATAATGACAAAAACTAAATTGCAATTGTCATTAAAAGTTCGTCTTGGTAACAAAAAAAATGATGAATTACAATCACTTATACCTACAATAAATAAATACCCTATTGATTTTGTAGCTATTCATGCACGATTAGCTGAGCAAATGTATGAAGGAAATGTAGATGTTGATAGTTTTCAAAAACTCAGTGCTCAAATAAAAACAAAGGTTATTTATAATGGAGATATCTTTTCTGTTGAGGATTTTAGGCGTTTAAAGATGAGGTTCCCTTACGTAAATGATTGGATGTTGGGTAGAGGTGTGTTGAGAAATCCTTTTCTTTGCGGTGAAATAAGGGGGATATATTTTGATAAGAAACAGATTTATCCGCAATTTTTTCATCAACTTTTGAATAATTTTATGGAATATTCTAAAAATGATGAGGTTGTTGTTAATAAAATGAAGGAGTATTGTAAATATTTTTGTGTTGGTTTAAAAAAAGACAGCACAAAAATTCTTCATGCTGTCTCTTTAAATCAAATAGTTAGCGAGTTTGAAACTTACCTATAATGTTATTATCTTCAAAATGATTAAGAAAGATAATGTTTTTTGTTGTTGTTAGATATAAAGTTTTGAAAAATGGCATCTTTGAACTGTGAGTTTGAAAGGCTTTTTGCCAATTGTATGAACCATCACTATATATTTGCACAAAATTTACTTGTGTCCTTAATTTATCTGAATCATATTCTTTACTAGGTGAATATTTCCCATCATTATAATTAGCAATATGGTCATTAAACATTATGTATAATCCGTATCTATCTCGCGTTATTTGATAACTATTGTAGTCATTGTTGCCATTGTTATCTTTTTGTCTTTTAGCAATAAAAGCGTTGCCGGTTATTAAACCTGTATTATCTATGTTTGTTATTGCTATATCTCTAAAATATTGTGCATTTTCTCCGGTAGGTTTATCGCCTTTTCTCTTGCCAGGAATAACTTTTGAATAGAATCTTTGCTCTCCAATCATGATAACATTGCCTCCAATCATTGGAACAATATCATCAATATATGTAGAAAAACTACTTGGTTTTGCCATATCTTTTGGTGTCATATCATCAGTTTCGTACTCTTTGAAGTCTTGACGTGAAGCATTCTTTTGTGTAAATCGTCTTTGGTCAAACAAATATGAAAAACTTCCTGCACTAAGATATGGTTTTTCACTGCTTATTCCATAATATCCAGCCACCATATAATCGCCTTCCATATTAAAACAACATTTCATATCTGTTGGCCATGCCTTTTCTAATTGAAGAGTATGCTCTTTCTTTTGATATTGTGTAAGATAAACAAGATGAATAACATCCTCTGTATGCTTAACTTTCTTGCCTTTTTGGTAACCTTTTATTGCTAATAATGCACGTTTGCCATCATTGTCAATAGCAATATCTTTTATTTCATATGAAGAATTGAAATTTAATGGGTAGTTTTTGTCCCATAACATATTCATTTTGCTGTCATATACTTTAATGTTTGCTGCCCTTCCGGTTGTATCATTGACGAAAAAGCAAAAAACCATCTTTGTCTTATTCTCAGAAAATTTGAAAAGATAGGGACTTTGTGCTGAATCTGCGAAATAAGAATAACTAACAAATTTTTCAGGAGTGCCAATAAGTCGCATATCTTTTAAGTGAAAATATTCAGTATAAAGGCTTTGTTTTCCAGTTTCTAAGGCTTTTTCTGCTTTTCTTTTGTTTGTTTTTCTACTAACAACAGGTTTATCTGTCTTGGTTTTTGAAAGAATAAATCCAACAAGTTGCCCATTTCGCCATGTGTTTTCAATCTTAAACTTCTTGCTTGTGAAGTCAATCTTGACTATTTTATCAACATTTCCGTTTAAATCACAGTGTGCAACATAGTAATTTAACTCAAATTCTCCTTCACCTTTGTACTCATTTAGACAATAATAAAAGTAATATCCGGTCATATCTTCGGCTATTATCTTCACATCTTGGCAATTGTCTTTAATATCATAAAATCTTTTACCATAAGAAATATCCATTTGAGCAAAACAACTCAATGAAAAACATAATGCAATTAAGCAAAACAATAATCTTTTCATTTCTTTTCTTTTATATTTTACCTTGCAAAGGTACATAAAAAAATATAAAAAAAAATATATTACACTAAAAAAATGAAACACAATGATTGTTATAATAGAATATGTCTTCGTAATAATTTGTTAAAACGAGGATATAATTCAATAAAACGAAGAAATAAATTAAAATTTATTCGTTATTTATTTGTGTAATTCAAATATGTTGTATAATTTTGCACAATGTAATAAGGATTAATGACTTAAATCGTGAAAATATGTGGCATAAAATACAATCTTTTTTAGTTATAATTTTTTTGATATGTTCAATATCGGCAAAAACTCAAACTTTTCATATTGTAAATGGTAGTGGGACAAATATATATTATAGCATAACTTCATCAACACCACCAACGGTTTCTGTAACAAAAAGTCCAACATGTTATTCAGGAACAGTTGTTATTCCGGATAGTATTAATTATAATGGGACGTATTATAAAGTAAATGCAGTAGGAGATAGTGCTTTTTATGGGTGCAGTGCTTTAACGTCTGTAATATTACCTGCCACAATAACAAATGTAGGCGATTATGTTTTTTTTGGTAATACTTTGTTAAGATCAATATATTGTTATTCTATTATTCCTCCATTATCAACTATATATATATATGATAAAAATAATTCAAATAAAGATTCATTATATGTCTATGTTCCTTGTATATCTTATCAAGATTATAGAAATGATACAGCATGGGCAAGGTTTAGAAATATGGCAGGAGATACAAATGTGTTTGAATATTTTGATACTATTTGTCAAACATATACAGATTATAATAGTCATGGTATAAGTATACCTTTTAATGAGGTTAGAACGGGAGATAGAGAATTTACTATTGATACTAATGGATGTAAATTTAGAATGATATTGCATTTATTTGTTAAACAATCTTATTATAGTCAATATAATTATTATGTATGTCATGATAGTATAAGTTATCATCTTAATGATTTTTCTGTTGATACAGTAATGAATACAGATACTATTTCTATAATACGACCCTATTTTACATATAATGGTTGTGATAGTTCGTCTGTTTTAAATATCATTAAACTTCGTAATGGAATAGATACTGTAAGAGGAAATGTGTGTAATGGTAAGAATTTTTTAGGATATGGTTTTTCTATTATTCCATTAGATTATCAAGGTCAAACTACATATGAAGATAATATAACACAAACCTCTTCTGGAACAATTTATTCTACTTATGAAAGTGGTTGCCATACTACAAGACATCTTATTTTATCAATTAAACCAAATTATAGTGATACTACTACCTATGTTAAATGTAAAGGAAGTAATTATCAATGGCAAACAACTGGATATGTGGTAGATTCATCTTCATATAGAGGAAATTCAACATATCCGTATGTCTATATTACTCATAATAATGTTAATTATGATACAACAGGAATATACTACGATACAACTTTAACAACACAATATGGTTGCAAAAATAATCATACTTTGATTTTAAAGGTTAATCCTATTTATAGAGATACTATATATGATACAATATGCCAAGGACAAATATATTATAAACATGGAATAAATTATAATGCAATACAAAATGTGGATACAACACTAAATCATAATTATCAAACTATTAATTATTGTGATAGTTTGATAACTGTTAAACTCCACGTTAATCCTGTTTATAGGAATACTATATATGATACAATATGTCAAGGAGAAACATATAATAAGTATGGTTTTAATTTTCTTGCTCAAATAAGTTTAGTAAAAGCAGATACTCTTCAAACAATAAAAGGTTGCGATAGTATTCAAATACTTCATCTTACAGTTAATCCTATTTATAATGAAACGATATATGATACAATATGTCAAAATAGTATTTATAACAATCATAGTTTTAATATAAATACAACGAGTGTTGTTGGGACATTTATATATAAAGATACACTCCAAACAACAAAAGGTTGCGATAGTATTCAAACGCTTCATCTTACAGTTAATCCTATTTATAACAAAACAATATATGATACAATATGTCAAGGACAAATATATAATGAGCATACATTAAATTATCAAGCAATAAATAATACAGCAGATACAAGTATAAAAATAGACAAGCATTTTCAGACAATAAATGGTTGTGATAGTAATCTTGTTATATATCTTCATATTAAACCAAGTTATAAAAATATAATAAATGATACAATATGTCAAGGAAAGATATATAATAAACATAGTTTTAATATTATAGCAAATAATGCAGGAACATTTACATATACAGATACTTTGCAAACAATAAAAGGTTGCGATAGTATCCAAATACTTCATCTTACAGTTAATCCTATTTATAAGATAATAATAGATACTAATATATGTCAAGGAGAAATATATAATGATAATGATTTTCATAATATAGCAACGACAGGAATATATAACGACACTTTAAAAACAACTAATGGATGTAATTGTGATAGTATAAGAACATTGAATGTTATTGTTAATCCAAAATATGATGTACATATAAACGATACGATATGCCAAGGAGAAACATATAATAAATATGGTTTTACTTTCCTTGCTCAAACAAGTATAGTAAAAGTAGATACATTTCAAACAATAAAAGGTTGTGATAGTATTCAAACGTTGAATATTAAAGTTAATCCAAGATATGATACAACAATCTTTGCTCAAATATGTAATGGACAAAGATACACATTAAATGGATTTGATAAAAATGTTACGGGAGTTTATACGCGTTCTTTGCAAACAATAAATGGTTGTGATAGTATAGTAAGATTGAATTTGCAAGTAAGGAACCAAATAACAGATACAATAAATGCAGGTATATGCCAAGGACAAACATATAACTTAAATGGATTTAATGAAAATGTAGCAGGAAGGTATCAAGATACATTAACAAGTTATCTCGGTTGTGATAGTATAGTTGTATTGAATCTTAAAATTAATCCTATTTATAATCATACAATATATGATACAATATGCCAAAATAGTGTTTATAATAACCATAGTTTTAATATAACATCAACAAATGTTGTTGGAACAAATGTTTATGTTGATACCTTAAAGACACAAAATGGTTGTAATTGTGATAGTATACAAAATCTTCATCTTACAGTTAATCCTATTTATAATCATACGATAAATGATACAATATGCCAAAATGAAAGATATAATAATCATAGTTTTGATTTTATTGCTAAGCATTCAGGATTAAATGAATATGCAGATACTTTGCAAACAATAAAAGGTTGTGATAGTGTTCAAGTATTAAAACTCTATGTTTATCCATCATATACAAATACAATTAATGAACAAATATGCCAAAATGAAATATATAATAATCATAGTTTTCATATAGACACTTTGAATACAGCAGGCATACATAATTATATAGATACTTTGCAAACAATAAACGGTTGCGATAGTATACAAATACTTCATCTTACAGTTAATCCAATATATTTAAACGTTATTAATGAACAAATTTGTCAAGGAGGAATATATAATAGTCATGGGCTTGTTCTTGATACATTAAACACTGCTGGTTTGCATACATACATAGACACAACACAAACGATTAATGGTTGCAATAATATACAAATATTAAATCTTACAGTTAATCCTATTTATCATAATGATATAAAGGATACAATATGCCAAGGTATTATTTACAATAAGCATAGTTTTAATTTAACAACAAATATAGCAGGAACATTTACTTATACTAATACACTTCATTCAATAAAAGGATGTGATAGTACTCAAACACTGCATTTAGTTGTTAATCCAAGATACGATACAACAATCTTTGCTCAAATATGTAATGGACAAAGATATACATTAAATGGATTTGATAAAAATGTTACAGGAGTTTATACGCGTTCTTTGCAAACAATAAATGGTTGTGATAGTACAGTAAGATTGAATTTGCAAGTAAGGAACCAAATAACAGATACAATAAATGCAAGTATATGCCAAGGACAAACATATAACTTAAATGGATTTAATGAAAATGTGGCAGGAAGATATCAAGATACATTAACAAGTTATCTTGGCTGTGATAGTATAGTAGTTTTGAATCTTATAGTTCATGAGAATAAAAATACAGAGATAAAAGATACAATATGCCAAGGACAGACGTATAGTTTGAATGGATTTAATCAAACATTGGCAGGAATATATACAGATACTTTGCAAACAATAAATGGTTGTGATAGTATAGTAACTTTGAATTTGACGGTTAATCCAAAGTATGATATGGTATTGTATGATTCAATATGTAAAGGACAGCAATATAATAAGCATAGTTTTAATTTTATAGCAGAACAAACTAAGATATATCAAGATACACTTCAAACAATAAATGGTTGCGATAGTACTCAAACACTACATCTATATGTTTATCCAATATATGATACAACAATTAATGCTATTATATGTTCGGAAGGAAGATATACAGATAATGGATTTGATAAAAATGTTACAGGAGTTTATACGCGTTCTTTGCAAACAATAAATGGTTGTGATAGTACAGTAAGATTAAATTTGCAAGTAAGGAACCAAATAACAGATACAATAGATGCAAGTATATGCCAAGGACAAACATATAACTTAAATGGATTTAATGAAAATGTGGCAGGGAGATATCAAGATACATTAACAAGTTATCTTGGCTGTGATAGTATAGTAGTATTGAATCTTATAGTTAATCCAATATATGATACAACAATAAATGCAACAATATGTCAAAATGAAAGATATACATTAAATGGGTTTGATAATAATTTGACCGGTGTTTATACTCATTCTTTGCAGACAATAAATGGTTGTGATAGTATTATTCATTTGAATTTAAAGGTTAATCCTATTTATAAAGATACAATAAGAGCAACAATATGCCAAGGACAAACATATAATTTGCATGGATTTAATCAAACTACAAGTGGAATATATTATGATACATTGCAAACAACAAATGGTTGTGATAGTATATTAATACTTGATTTGCTTGTTAATCCTACATATAATCAACATATATATGCAGATATATGTCAAGGACAAACGTATAATCTTAATGGATTTACTGAAAGTGCAACAGGAATATATTATGATACACTTCAAACAATAAATGGTTGCGATAGTGTTAAAACCCTTCATCTTACAGTTCATCAAAACTATAATGATACAATTTTTGCTGATATATGCGAAAATCAAACATATACATTAAATGGATTCAATGAACATCTTGCAGGAAACTATACAAAACATCTTCAATCAATTTATGGTTGTGATAGTGTAGTAACATTAAGTTTAAAGGTTTATCCAACATATCATACAGACATATTAGCAGAGATATGCCAAGGAGAAACATATAATCTTAATGGATTTAATCAAAGTGCTTCTGGAATATATTATGATACTGTTCAATCAATATATGGTTGCGATAGTGTTAAAAAACTTGTTCTTATTGTTTATCCAACGTATGATACAACAATAACAGCAAGTATATGCTGGGGACAAAACTATACTGACAATGGATTTAATGTTGGACAAACAGGTATATATCACGATACACTTCAATCAATACATGGTTGCGATAGTGTAGTTAATCTTGATTTAACTGCAATTGTTTATAACCGTACGATTGAAACAACAATATGCCAAGGAGGAACATATAATTTTCATGGAATGATACTTAATCAAGCAGGAACATATACAGATACATTACATAGTGTGGTTAATGGTTGTGATAGTATAATAACATTAAAACTAAAATTAAACTTGCCATATAACGATACAATACGTGCCACAATATGCCAGGGAGAGATGTATGATGCTTTTGGTTTTCATGAAACGAATGCAGGTTATCATCCAAGACTGCTTCAATCACAAGGAGGTTGCGATAGTTTGGTGGTATTGGATTTAACAGTTAATCCTTCATATAAACAAGTGATAAATGCAAGTATTTGCCCTGGTGAAAGATATAATTTTCATGGATTTACTCTTACACAACAAGGAACATATAAAGATACACTTCAAAGTATTAATGGTTGCGATAGTATAACCGTTCTAAGGCTAAATATTAATCCAAAATATAATGATACAATAAAAGCAAGTATATGTCAAGGAGAAACATATACATTAAATGGATTTAATGAAAATAGGACAGGGTATTATGTCCATTCTTTGCAAACAACAAATGGTTGTGATAGTGTAGTAACTTTGAAATTGACAGTTAATCCAAAGAAGACAATCAACATTGATGCGAATATATGTCAAGGAGATGTATATAATTCTAATGATTTTTATGTTGATACAACAGGTAATTATACAAGAGTTGTTCAAGATATTAATGGTTGTGATAGTACTATTATCTTGCATTTAACAGTTAATCCTTCATATAGAGATACAATAGAGGCAGATATTAAGGCAGGAGAAACATATAGAGGTTATGGTTTTGATGAAAACAATACAGGTTATTATGAACATTATCTTCAAACAATACATGGTTGTGATAGTAGTATGGTTTTGCATCTTGTTGTTAATGATCCAACACATGTTTATGTTCCAAATGCTTTCACGCCAGCCGATAAGACTAATAATGTTTTTTATGCTTATACAGATGAGAAAGATATAAGGTTGAGTAGTTTTAAAATATATGACCGTTGGGGAGAGAAAGTGTTTGAGACAGATGATATAAAGATAGGTTGGGACGGAAGATATAAAGGCAATCTTTGTCAACAAGGAGCATATATTTATTATATTGAGTACTATACAATAGATTCTCCAAATAAGAAACTAAAAAAGAAAGGTACTTTGATGCTTTTGTATTAAAGATGAATGAATCTTCATTCTATTTTGTTAGAATAGCAATCCATTTTAATAGAATAAAGAAAGAATAAAATACATTGCTGTTGTACTGCCAGTACATTGCTAATGTACTGACAATACATTGCTGTTGTACTGATAATACATTGCTAATGTACTGGCAGTACATCGCAAAAAGAAAATGGTTGTACTGGATTTCGCAGTATATTTTCTATAATCAAATCAAAATAAAAGAACAATCTTTCTTTTAAATCAAAATAAATAATTACCTTTGTGGCGAAATAAATGATTAATTACATTAATGACATAAAAGCAATGATTAAAATAAAAAATATAGGTGATGAACAGTATAAAAATTAACAAATCAATCACCAAAATTTTTAATTAAATTAATTAGTATAACAAGACCATGAAAAAAATAGTATTGATAGTTATTTTATGTGTTATTTTAAGTAATAATATATGTGGACAAAATAATAATGAAGGGAAAGAAGATACTTGTTATTCTTTAACAGAAAAAATAAGTTATTATATGGATTTGTATAATAAAAAGAAAGATAGTAACTATGTTTATTTGACAATAAAACAATGTGATTTTATAATAGATAATGATTGTGATATTAATTCTGTAAGTTTTGCACTAATCTATAAAATTAAATGTTATGAATTATTAGGATTATATAAAGAAGGAATTAATGAGTTGAGTAAATTAAAAAAAAATAAAGATATCAATCTGTTATTATCTGATGATTTTGGTTATACTTATTGTTTGTTGAAATTGAAAATACTTTTAACAAATTCACAAGGAGATATTGCAAAGAGAAATAAGTATATAAAAACTCTAATAGATTTTATGGACATATGTTTTAATCTACATGATTATCCATATTGTGATTTACAAGAAGCCATTAATGAAAAGAAATTAAATGAAAGCATAGAGGATTTGAAATTTACTAATGCAGATAGAACATCACATCATACATTATACAAATATTATATAATAAAATGTCTAATATATGATAAGAAAGATATTTTAAATGAAATAAACAATTTAAAAATAAACTATAAGGATTATTTGTATAATGAGATAAAAACATTTGATGAAAATATTTTTTACAATCATTTTGTTATAATGAAGCGAAAGGAGTAAAAGACCTTGAAACCATTGTTTGCCCCCAAAAAAAGAAAACTTGATAATAGTATATATTGATTGCAAAAAAGCCGTATCTTTGCATAAAGAAAAAAAGTTATGAGTAAAAAATTTTATATCCAATGAGTGATAAATACCCATCACTTTCATCTTATGTTTATTGTGCAGATAATCCAGTTATTTTAGTTGACCAAGACGGGGAAGATATTGTGTATATGGGTGAAGGAGGTACAGAAGTTAAACGAATAAAAGATGATAAAATTAATAAAACTTATGTTACAGATATAAATGCAGATAGAATTCAAATGACAAACCTTAATGGTTGTGGAGGTATGGGATGGATAGAGGCTCCAATGCCAAATTTGATAGAAAAAGAGACTGATTCTAAATATCAAAAATATGATTATTTAATTGCAGCTGAAGTTTCTTATTTTAATCAATATAAAAATAAAGGAGAAACACCGAAATATACAAATGGTCAATCAATAGATAATTCAAGAACTATTCCAAATTTAGATCCAACGTTAGTAAAGGCAATTATTATGAAAGAAACAGTTATGGGAACTGCACCTTCAAGAGGTTTAAATGATGCGAGTTCAGATATTATGCAAGCGAATGTATGGTATTCAAAGAAATCTAATGATTGGAATAAATCAAAAGAACAGTTCGGATTACAACGAAAAGGAGGTGCAACTCCATATCAATCTATTCATGCTGGTATAGGTATATTATATCAAAAAGGTTTACGAACTCTTAGGAATTCAACAACGTTTATGGGATGGTCAATTGCGACTGATAGATATAATGGAAACGGAGTTAAAAATTATGGAGAATGTGTTAGAAATATGGTTAAAAACTCAATTAGTTATTAATAAAAATATGGGGATAATGTGTGATAAAATATTATTAAAAATATGTTTTGTTGTTTTAATATTGTTTGATATAGGACAAGAAATGATTAAAGCACAAGAAAAAATAAAATTAAATCCATGGATTTGTAAAGCTATAGATAGTAATTGTGTTGATGAATGTTGTTTTTTAAAAGATTTTATAGATTATGGCAAAGTTAATATTGATACAATAAGACTCCATGATATGAATTATTATAAATCTTTTGTGTCTCAAGATATTCCTTCGGAATATTTTGATAGCACAAATTTTTCATTTAGAATAATAGAGAAATTGATTAATTATTATGGGGAATGTTTAATAGGAGAATTTAAATTTAAGAATTATTATGGTATAGATCAAGGTAGTATATATATTATGATTAATAAGTATCATTGCGATGTATATGTTTTTTATTTTGAAAATATGATAATAGAAAATGGTAGTTATATTAAGCTTTTTTTCAATACAAGAGGAAAAATATCTCAAAGAAATATTTTTTATTCAAAAAAGAATGCTTCTTTTTTATTAGATTGTAATAGTATAAGGTAATTTGACGGTTTTTGAAAGGAGTATATAAGTTTAATGGCAAGGAGAAAGACGCAGAAACAGGATATAATTATTATGGAGCGAGATATTATGATAGTGAGAAGATAAGTTGGTTAAGTGTAGACCCAATGAGTGATAAATACCCATCACTTTCACCTTATGTTTATTGTATTTAAAGATGGTCTTTTTGATACAAGTCAGCGTAAAAATTAAAAAAGATGGTTTCTTGGTTAAAAAACATAATGAATAAACTTGAAAATAGACTTATGCTTTATATCAAAACCAATCTTAAAACAAAAGAGAAGTTAATCATAATTGATAGACTTCTCTTTTATATTATATATTTTATGTGATTTCTTTTTTATTTTATTACTTTGATAGAACGAGAGATAAAGTTATTCAATGCTTCTCCTTTAAGCAAGCCTTGTGAAAGAAGTGCAAGGTCTTTTAGTTGAAGAAGTATATTGCTTTGTTTGTCTTTGTCTTCACAAGCCAAAAGTTCTGAAATGATAGGGTGATTAGTATTTACAACAAGGTTATACATCTGTGGCATATCACCATAAAGAGAGGCCATAGAATTGCCACCCATCTCACTCATATCTTTCATTCTACGCATAAACTCGTTTTGAGTGATAGTAAGAGGTTGAGAAGATTCTTCAAGACTTTCTGTCTCTACTGTGAAATGTTCTTTGTCAACAACGCCTTCAACCATTTCTTTTACTTTCTTAGTATCTTCTTCGCTTAACTTGCTTGGTATCTTCTCATCTTTTGGAATAAGTTTATCTATAACATCAGCATCTATTCTTGTAAAACGACAATCTGATAGTTTCTGCTCCAAGAAGTTAATAAAATGAGAATCCAAAATACCGTCCATTAACAAGACATCATAACCTTTGTCTTTTGCTGCTTGAATGTATGCATATTGGTCGTCTTTGTCTTTGGCATAAAGATATACAAGACGTTTGTCCTTATCTACTTGAAGAGGCTCTATCTTCTTCTTATACTCATCAAAAGAGAAAAACTCACCTTCAATATTCTTTAATTGATATACGTCTTTCATTCTCTCGTAAAACTTCTCATCGCAAAGCATACCGTATTCAATAAATACTTTCAAGTCGTCCCACTTCTTAATGAACTCTTCTTTGTCGTTCTTGTAAATCTCTTCTAACTTTTCGGCTACTTTCTTTGCTATATGAGAAGAAATCTTCTTTACATTGCTATCGCTTTGAAGATAAGAACGAGAGACATTAAGAGGTATATCAGGAGAATCCAACACACCACGAAGCAACATCATATAATCTGGAACCACACCTTCAACACTATCTGTTACAAATACTTGGTTGCAATATAGTTGTATCTTATCTCTTGTTGGGTCTATATTCTTTTTAATCTTAGGAAAGTAAAGTACACCAGTAAGATTAAATGGATAATCTACATTAAGATGAATATGGAATAGAGGGTCATCAAAATTCATTGGATAAAGCTCATGATAGAACTTATTGTAATCTTCATCTTTTAACTCACTTGGTTTTTTCTTCCAAAGAGGTTCTACATCATTTATTATTCTGTCTTTTTCTTTTTCAACACGTTTTGGTTTGCCGTCTTTGTCTTTTTCTGTTTCGCTGTCTTCCCAAGTCTTTTCTTTTCCAAAGCGTATTGCAACAGGCATAAACTTACAGTATTTTCTTAGAAGTTCAAGTACTTTATTCTCTTCCAAAAAGTCTTTGCCTTCATCGTTTATGTGCATTATTATCTCAGTGCCTCTATCCGTCTTGTCGCCGTCTTCTATTGAGTATTCAGTATCTCCATCGCAAGTCCAATGAACAGCTTTTGCTTGTGGCTTGTAACTCTTCGTCTTTATCTCTACTTGGTCAGATACCATAAAAGCAGAGAAGAAACCTAAGCCAAAATGTCCTATAAGAGCGTTTTGTTCTGCATCACTCTTACCTTTGAATTTCTCCAAGAACTCTTCTGCACCCGAAAAAGCTATCTGAGTTATGTATTTCTCCACTTCTTCTTTTGTCATACCTATACCTTTATCAATAACGGTAAGAGTCTTTTTATCTTTATCAACTTTTACGTCAATAGTTAAGTCGCCTAATTCTCCTTTGAATGTTCCCATAGAAGATAAGGTTTTCAACTTTTGAGAAGCATCAACAGCATTGGATACAATCTCTCTTAAAAATATTTCGTGATCTGAATAAAGAAACTTTTTTATGACTGGAAATATATTCTCAGTCTTTACATTAATCTGTCCTTTCATATTGTTTTATCTTTTTATTATTTTTATTAATAATTAAAGCCATTAAGTTTTTTTTATTTATCTTAATGACTTTAATTTTATTTCAAATAATATTCCAATATATTATTTTATGACAATATGTCAGACTTGTTTTGTTTTAAATTGCTTGGCTTTCCTGCTTTTTCATTCTTGCCAAATGTCTTTCTCTTCTTTTCTCTTCTTTCTGTCTTCTTTTAACAGCTTTTGTTAAACGCCAACGATAAGCAAAAAATGTTGTTACAAGATAAGTTCCAGTAAGAACCCATAAACAAAAATGTTCATTACTTATTTCTAAAAGATTTGCTCCCATAACATTCATTCTAACAAAGCCATTGGCTGCGAATGTTGAAGGAAAAAGATAAGAGAATAATCTCCAAAAAACAGGCATACTTTCTCTTGGCCATGATAATCCTGTCATCAAAAGAACAGGTATTGACATAAAAATAAAGAAAGGTATTGAGTTTTCTCTATGATTAAAGAATACACTTGCTGTCATACCTAAGAATATTGATGCAAAAAGGAATGGTACAATAAACCAAAGTACTTCAAGAGGAGATGATATAAGTTGAGGTATATTGAAAATACGAGGTACAATAATCAAAACATAAACAACTATTGGGGCATAAGTTAAGAACACAGCTAAGGCACGACCAAAGATGATTCTAAAAAGTCCTCTATAATGTATATTGTCTGGCGTTAGTTCTTTCCAACGATTATGCTCTGTTGTTTTTCCAGCAAGCATACCAATACCAATAAGAATGGTTTGTTGTAAAAGAATTATTAGAATAATAGGAAGCATAAAAGAAGGATAACCACCAGGATTATATAATAGTTGTTGTTGAGGAACAAAAGGACGAATATCATGCATTGCATCATCGTACATTTCTCCTTTGGCAATAAGGTTTGTTGCTTCAATAGTGTAGCCCATTGTCCTACTTACATAAGCAGAAGCTGTAGCAAGGTTTCTATACCAAAAGAAAGAAGTAACATCACAAAATACACCCACTGTTGTTTGTCGTCCGCTATATATACATTTACTAAAATCTTCTGGAATATTAATAATACCATGAATAGTTCCTTTTCTTTGTAATTGTTTTGCTTCTTCCATAGACATACATTGATAAGCAACATGTACATCAGGTGTTGCATCAAGCATTCTTATATATTTTCTACTTAAAGAAGAATGATTGTTATCCACAACAGCGATAGGACAATCTCGCATCATCTCTTTATTATAGACATATCCACAAACAAGAGGATAAACCAAAGTGGCAAGAAAAAATATGATTAATACACCTTTATCAGTAAAGATATTATAAAGCTCTTTACGTAAGATGTAGAACATATCTATCCATGCTGTTCTATTCTCTTTTAAACTGTTTCTTATACTTTTATTTAGTTTCATCTTCTTGTCGTTTTAGTCTCTTTCATAATTTAGTTTAATTGCTGTTGATTTGATGTTCCAAAGAACCAAGAAAGGAGCAACATTAAATAATAATAAATAAATGAAAGGAAATATTGTCTCTCCAAAAGATAGTCCATTTATTTGAACATTAGAATAAATCATATAGTATTGACGAAGTGGATAAAGATAAGTGTATGGTTTGACGGCAGATAGCATAGCAAAATGAGGATAAGTAAAACCTGAAAGAGTGAATCCTATTACACCATAAAAAGCAGCAATACTTAAAGCAGTACGAAGTGAAGGCAAAATACCTATAAGAAAAATACCCATAGCTTGATAAGCAATAACAGTTAATACTGCACCAAGATATAAAAGCATAGGATTACCTTTACTTGGAAACCCCATTATTCTTTCCATTACTATTTCACTGACAATAATCATCATAGAGAATAGAAGAGTGTAGGGGATAAGTTTGCCTAATAAACCTTTCCAAATAGAACTTCCGCTATAAACGAGCCAACGTCTTGAAGACCCTATCTTAAATTCTATTCCTATAACATAAACAGTACAAATCAATGCCATAAGAAATATGATACCTGGCATAATGATAGAAGAAAGATAAAAAGCATAATTAAGTTGGCTATTACCAATTATGTGTGTATCTGTTCTTATTGGTTGAACTTGTGCCATAGCATTATCTTCATTCTCACCTTTTGCAAGCCTTACTTTTAAATCCGCACCTGCAGCAAGAGTAGAAAGAGAGGTGTTTATTTCTCTCATTATTAAACTGCCAGCAAGATAATGTGCATATTCTGTATGAAAATTAATTACAGGACTTTTTTTGTTATAAACATCTTTTTCAAAATCTCGTGGTATTATAACAAAAGCATATATTTCACCTATTTGCATTTTTGTTTTTGCACTTTCATATGAGGTTAGTTTGTATTTAACATTGCAAACTTGACCAGAAGAAAGTGTTCTAACAATAAGTCTTGATGTTGAAGAATTATCAAAATCCACAACAGCAATAGGTAATTGTTTAGGCATACCTTGATTTAAGAACGTGGCAAAGAATATGATGACAATACTCGGTATGATTAGTGTCATCATAAGATATATAGGACGAGAAGTCATCCTATGTAGCTCACGCTTAAATACAGGAATTATTCCTTTTTTCATTGTCGTTACTTACTTATTTTTTTAATCTTGTCCAATTGACTATAACGCTCATACCAGGACGAAAATCACTTATCTTTTCAATAGGAACAGCCTTAACTTCAAATGTTTTTGTATCATATTCATCTGTTAATTTTGTAGCTTTCCATGTTGCATAAGAACCTAATACTTTAATATATGTTATTTTTAATTTTACTTTCTTATCTCCCAAAGCAGGAACCTTTCCTTCAATAATATCTCCCATCTTAATTTTGCTCAATAATTCTTCCCTAACATTAAATGTTACCCAAATATCATTTAAATCAACAATACTCATTATAGGACTACCAGTACCTACAAGTTCTCCTACCTTTGGAAATACCTCACTTATCTCACCATTTATTGGGGAAACAAGACGAGTTTCTTTTAAATATGAATTAACCTCTTTTACAGCACCTTTTGCACGATTAACCTGTGCCATCGCAGCAAGTTTGTCTTCGTTTTGAGCACCATTCATTGCCATATCATATTGACTTTTTGCTGCTTTTTCTTGTGCAATAGCTGCCTTGTATTGAGCTTCTACTTCATCAAACTTTTGTGCTGCAATAACTCCTTTACTATATAAGTTCTTCATTCTATTGTAGCTCTTTGTAGCGTAATCTGCTGCTGCCTTAGCACGATTATATTGTTCATAAGCTCCTTGAATAGTTTCTTTTCTTGTACCATTTTTTGCTTTATCGCTTATTGCTTGTGCTGCACTTTCTGCTGCTGCTGCTTGGTCTTCTTTGGCAAGAACCTCGGGAGCATCTATCCAAACAAGTGTATCTCCTTGATTAACTTTATCTCCTTCTTTGTAAAGTAGTTTTAATACCCTGCCTGGCACTTTACCAGAAACTCTTACTTCTGTTGCTTCAACCTCTCCTTGAAGAATTAACTCACTTGGAGAAAGAATAAAATATCCAATTATGCCAATGATTGCAATAAATGATATTAATATTACAAATGACATTACTAAGGTTTTGTTTTCTTTGGTTCTCATATCTTAAAATTTCTTTATTTTTATTATTAAATTATATCTTTATTATATTTTATTATCTTTTGATTTTATTCAAATATTTCTTTATTATATTTTAGCAGAATAAAGAGATATTTTCTTATCTTTTATTTGTATTGTTTTTAGAGCTTTTAGTGTTCTTATCAATCTTAGGAACTTCAACTTTTCCAAGAGATTGTTTTAAATACAAGTTACTTAACAACATATTTATTTTGGCATCAATGACATCACTTTTTGCTGAAACCCAAGATGTTTGAGCTTCCATTAAATCAGATGTTGAAAGTACGCCTTCTTTAAAACCAAGTTGTGCTTGACGAAGGTTTTCTTCTGCTTGTGCCATATTGTTTGTTGCCATCAAATCTTGTTTAAGTGATTCATTCTTTTTATTCTGTTGCATATTAGCTTGCAATTCCATCATCTCAATGCTTTCATCTCTTGTTAATTCAGCAATCTTTAATTGATGTTTTGCTGCGGAAAGAGTATGCAAACGTTCGCCCCAATGGAAAATAGGTACTGTTATTCCAACTCCAAAAGTAAACATACCTTTAAATGATTTATCAAAACCATTATATATGTTAGGATTAGAAAGAATATAATTACCTGTTGCAACAATGTTTGGCATAAAACGAGAACGTGCTATATTTACTTCGCTTTTAGCAATATTAACGCTTTGGTCTAAAAGTTGTGTTTCAACACGAGAAGAAAGGTCTCTATGAATGCTATCATTAAGTTGCAAATTATCTGGATCAACATGAGCAATATCATCTAAGGTGTAGTCTGTGTTTAAAGGCATACCGCATATTTGATTTAATCCCATCTTAGCAAGACGCAAACCATTCTCTGCCTTAGTAACTGTCATCTCACTTTCGTTTAATTTAACTTTTACTTTCAAAAGGTCAGCATTTGTAACAACACCTTCTTTGTACATTTCATTAACATTAGAATATGTTGTTTTTAAAAGCAAATTATATTCTCTTGCTAAATCGCATTTCTTTTGAAGAGAAACAACTCGCCAATATGCTTCATCTACTTGAATAAGAATGTTAATATCTTTATTTTGTTTAGTAAGAGAAGCAATGTTTTCTGCTGTCTTTGACATTTTGTATAATTCAAATATTTTTCCGCCCATAAAAATAGGTTGAGTAAAACCGATACCAGCCGTAAAAACATTCTCTATATCATAACTTAACGCACTCTTTGGCAAGTATGCTACATGTTTTGGAACAAATTGAGTAGGGTCTGTTGTTGGTTGACCTTGTGCATTGATAGGTACAACAGCACCATTTGGAAGTTTAGTCGTTAGCATATCGCAGTTATTAGCATCAGTTGCATCATAATGATAAGTGAAACCACCTGTACTTGTATTAATAGAACCAACAGGTAAAAGAGCATCATTTGAAAGCATAGAAATGTTTTTACTATTGTAATTATATGTTCCTACTGCATTAAAGTTTGGTAGGAATTGAGTAAAAGCAGCCTTACGATTTTCTTGTGCAACGAGCAAACTCTCATCAGATATTTGAGAACCTTTATTATGTCTTAAAGCCATATTTCTACAACTGTCTATTGTTAGAGTTTGAGCAAATATATTATTAGTCTCAAAAGCTAAAAGACAACTTAAAAATATAATACTTAATTTTAATCTATTCATATTCTTTTAAGTTTTATTATTTTTATATATCGTACGTTTATTCTTTTTTATTTCATTTTTCTAACAAATTTATCCTAAATAGAATAATCTTTTAGAAAAATAGAACAATTTTAATCCTTTTTAACGAATCAACAGCAAAAGTATGAATTCTTTTTTAATAAACAAAAAAAATCACTGACTTTTTTTATTGAGTCAGTGATTTTTTATTAAATTAATCAAAAAACAATGATTTTTTATTGCTCTTGTTCTTCATCAGCTTGTGGTTGTTGAGAAGATTGTTGTTGCATACTTAAATTGTTTTTTGATTGCATCATATTTGAAAGTGTTGGACTGCTTTGGATAGTCTTCAATATCTCATCAAGAGAATATTTTGTTGCCAAACCATAAACAAACTGCATTATTTGTCCAAGTTCATTAGTTATTTGCTCATTATTACTTTGAGCTGCTTTTTCTACAACACTAAGAGCTTGTTTAAGTATAGTTGTTGCTTGTTGTTTATTTCCATTACTTCTTAATATTGATGCTGCATTGTTAATATTGTTTCCTAATTGTTGATATTGATTTTGGAAATCTACTGATGCCAAAGCGCCATCAATACCAGGAATAGTTTTTATTTGATTTGCTAAGTTGGTAAATCCATAACGAGTTGCATCACTATGAACTTGGGCAAGAATAAAGATAGACATTTGTTTGTCGCCTTCAACACTTCTTGCTTTTTTACCAGTAAATTGATTGTAATAATTAATATAAGATTTATAATAATTAACAATCTTAGTATAAACATCTAAACCTTTATTCATAGCACCTGCATCGCAATATGCACTTGCAAGCATTATATCTGATTTGTCAAAAGGTATCTTGCTATTAGGAAATTCTATTTGAGCTTTGTCTAAAAGTTTTATTGCTTTTGCCTTTTCTCCATTAGCAATAAGGTCTTTTGCAAGTTGTGCAAAGTTTTGACGCATTGCTTTTGAATTGTTGATAGTTACAGCATCTTCCAAATAAACATCTGGTTTATTAACATTTCCCCAAGTGAAACTCATAAATTTGTCATAACTTTTATCTGCATCAAAATGTCCATTTGCTTGATAAGGTACAATACGATACACTAAGCCTTCTTGGCGACAATAATCTACAATATTTGGAAATACTTTTTTAATCAGATTAGGATTAATCGTATAGATAGGTCTGTCAAATCCATTTGTTCCCATAATATCTAATAGCATTAATTCTTGACGATATAAATATGCTGATTGTTCGCCACTATTAATGTTGATACTAAATGAGAATTTTCCCGGATTGCCATCAACGTCTTCTTTTGGATATATTCCTTTTGCTGCCATTTTGGCTTTGTCAAAGTTTATAACAAAATTATTTGTTGGTAATACTTTAACAGAATCTCCTCCTTGAGTGAATTGCGTTGTTTGAGGATCAGACATAATCTTTTTCAAAGCATCAACAACAGTCATTGTGTCTGTTCCTTGTGTTACTGCTGAGACATCTCTTCCTAATCCATAATAGTTTTTAGTTAGAGTGAAATTAATTTTATCTGATTCATATACTTTATTATAAAGTTGTTCTACATACCAATTCATTCCAGAAAGAGTATAATTCAAAACTCTAACATCAGTTCTTATTCCTTCAACGTCTTGAGCATACCAAAGAGGGAAGGTGTCATTATCTCCAAATGTTATAAGTATAGCATTTTTATCACAACTTTCAAGATAGTTCTTAGCAAAATCTCTTGTTGCATATCTTTGGCTTCTATCGTGGTCGTCCCATTCTTGAGATGCCATTAATATAGGAACAGCAAATAAACATACAACAGAAACTACTGCTGCTTTTATGTTGTCTGGAACTTGTTTAATCTTCTTTAACCAATCAATGATAGCAAAAACGCCAAGACCAATCCATATAGCAAACGCATAGAATGAGCCAGCATAAGCATAATCTCTCTCTCTTGGTTGACATGGTGGTTGATTTAAGTAAAGTACAATAGCAAGTCCTGTCATAAAGAATAATAAGAAGACAACAAAAGCATCTTTACCATTTTTCTTTATATGATATATTAAGCCACAAAGGCCTAAAATAAGAGGAAGGAAAAATAATGTATTCCTACCTTTATTATTAGCTAAATCATTAGGCATATTTGCTTGCGGACCAAGACGAGATGCGTCAAGAAATTTTATACCACTAATCCAATTACCATGAATCAAATCTTTTGTTCCATTAGAAACATTAGCAGGTTCATAAGAAGAATAGTTTAAACCAAAACTTTGAATATCGTTTTGCCTTCCAACAAAATTCCACATAAAGTAACGCCAATACATATGATTTACTTGATAACGGAAAAAGTAAGTAAGATTTTCTCCAAAGGTTGGTTTTCTATCTAAACTTTCTCCCATACCAGACCACATTCTATAATAAACAGGGTGATTCCTTCCTTCATCATTAGAGTACATTCTTGGAAAGACAGTACATCTACTTTCGTCCCATTCAACATCACCACTTTGTTTTACTTCTATATATTTTTTATTAACGTTATCTTTAATGTACTTAGGAGAACCATCATCTTGCTTTATTGCTTGTGCATTAAAATATGGTCCATAAAGAAGAGGAGTGTATCCATATTGCTCACGATTAAGGTAAGTTAAAAGTGAAACAGCATCTTTTGGAGCATTTTCATTTAATGGAGTATTTGCATTAGCTCTAATTATCAATGTGAAGAATGTAGAATATCCAAGAATAAGGAAAAGAAATGAAAGTACTGCTGTATTAAAGATAGGTTTCATTTTCTTTTTACTCCACATTAATCCCCAAATGATTAATCCAAACAATAATAAGAAATAAATGATTGTTCCACTATTAAATGGCATTCCAATACTATTAACAAAGAATATCTCAAAGTGAGAAGCAAGATTAACAAGTTGCGGAATAATGAAATACATCACTATTGCAACTAAAACAATAGATAAAATTCCTGAAAGAATAAGACCTTTCTTGTTAGTCTTTTGATATTTTTTGAAATAGATAATATAAACAATTGCTGGAATAGTTAGTATATTTAATAAGTGAACTCCAATAGCAACACCTATTAAAAAAGATATTAAAACAATCCATCGCAGATTATGAATATCTTCTGCTTGTGATTCCCATTTAAGAATAGCCCAAAATACAATGGCAGTAAAACAAGAACTCATAGCATAAACCTCACCTTCAACTGCTGAATACCAGAAAGTGTCAGAAAAAGTATAAGCTAAACTTCCTATAACACCACTACCAAAGATAGCAATTAATTGAGCAGTTGTAATATTGTTTTTATCTGGAACAAGTTTTTTAGCAAGCATTGTTATAGACCAGAATAAAAATAGAATAGTAAAACCACTACAAAGAGCACTCATAGAATTAACTAAATGAGCAACTTTTGTTACATCTCCTCCTGCAAGAAGAGAGAATAAACGTCCTATAAGTTGAAATGTTGGTGCCCCAGGAGGATGCCCTACTTGAAGCTTGGCCGTGGTTGCTATGTACTCACCACAATCCCACCATGATGCGGTAGGCTCTGCTGTCATAAGATACACAATACTTGCTATTGCAAATACTGCCCACCCTAAACAGTTGTTGATTAAATTATACTTCTTCATTTTTTATTGTTTGTTGTTTTATTTATTTGTTTTATTTTTTTTACCAAATAACTTCTTGACGTTTTATAGGCATTGTCATACATCTTGCTCCACCACCACCTCTTGGAAGTTCGGAAGCATCTATTGTTACAACAAATTTCTTTTTATCTTTAAGGTTAATCTTCTTACTTACAACATCTTCTGCTTTTATTACCTCAAAACCATCATTACTTAACGCATCAATTGTGTGTGTATTACGTGAATAACCAAGTATTTTTCCTTCACCTAAACAGAAAAAGTTTGCACCAGAATGCCATTGTTCCCTTTCTTGATACCATAAATCATCACCACCACAAGGTATAGGCTTTAAATCAAATCCTAAATCATTTGTAGCACTAAGAAAATTGTCTTTTTCTGTATATTTTATGTTACCGTTGTTTATATCAATAAGAGTTGTGTGATATTTAGTGTTGTTTTTAGAAAGCAAAGGCATATATGCCATACATCTATCTTTATCAAGGAAATTGAAAACCATATCAAGATGAATGAAAGAATCAATATCTGTTGGTAGTTCTTGAACAAGTATTTGTTGTTTTTCTTTTCTTGCCGCAAAATAATTAGTAAGAAATTCAATACCTTTCTTGTTTGTTCTTAGACCATTACCAATAAACAAAATATTATTCTTTGCAATCAAAACATCACCACCTTCTGTGTTTGCTTTGTCTGATATAAGTTTTGGATTAATAGTATCAGCATTGAAAATATTTCTAAAAATACTCTCCATTATAATACTTTCTCTGTCTCTAACTGTTGTGCTCATAGAATTTATTAATACTTGATCATAAACAGTAGAAGAGGCATCACGAGTGAAAAATAAATTGTAAAGAGGATCTAAAACAAAACGTTTTTCTTTATATTCTTTTGGGTGCTGTCCTTCAACATATGGATAACCTTCAATTAAAAACTTTGCTAAATTTAAAGAAGGAGCATCTATTAGTTCAAGATAAACAAATTCTTTGTCTTCTCTTTTTAATATTTTCTTAATTAAATCTATTCTCCATTCCTGATTATCTAATACTTGACTCAATAAATCAACAACTTGATAAGTTTTGCACCATGATTGTAAAACACCTTTAAAATATGAATATTCTTTGTCTGCTATTTTAAGGTTTAATAAATCACTATAAAGAGCATGATGTGTTGTTTGTGGAGTCATTTGCTCAATCTCAATACCAGGATTGTGCAAAATAACACCTTCTAATCGTCCTATTTCTGAATTTACTTCTACACTATACATATAAAAATTTTTAGTTCAACAATATCTAAATCTTGATTTTTAACAAGATTAGAAAATGCAAATATAATACTTTTTTTTTAAATGAAGAAAAACAACCAATAAATTAAAGTTACACCAAAATAACTCTTTATTTTATTTAAAATAGAACGAGGAATTATTTTTTTATCTCTTCGTTTTATTCAAATATTTCTTCGTTTTATTTTAATGCTTTTAAAATATCTAAAAATCAGTTGATTATAAATGATAAATAATTAATAATTTCTCTTATTTTGCGATAGAAGATATCAATGTTTTTGTGTATTCTTTTTGTGGATTTTCATAAATTTTATCAGCATCACCTTTCTCTATTATTTCGCCTTTTTGCATTACTATAATTCTGTCAGACATATATTTAACAACAGAAAGGTCGTGAGAAATAAAGATGTAAGTAAGTTCATATTTTCGTTTTAAATCATTAAGCAAATTCAAAACTTGTGCTTGAACGCTTACATCTAATGCAGATACACTTTCATCGCATATAATCATTTTAGGATTAACTGACAATGCTCTTGCTATTCCTATTCTTTGTCTTTGACCACCAGAAAGTTCATGAGGATAACGAGAATAAAAATCTTCATTAAGTCCAACTTGACAAAGTATTTCTATTGTTTTGTCTTTGCGAGAAGTTTTGTTGTATAGTTTAAAAACCTCCATAGGCTCTTCTATCATTGCTCCAACAGTCTTGCGAGGATTTAATGAAGAATAAGGATCTTGAAAAACTATTTGAATATCTTTTTTAATTAGTTTTCTTTCTTTATTATTCATCGTTAAAAGGTTCTTACCTTCAAAACGAATCCTACCGCTATTGATGTTAATAAGATTCATAATAGCTTTGCCAACAGTTGTTTTGCCACAACCACTTTCTCCAACAACACCAAGCGTTTCTTGTTTAAATACATCAAAACTTATCTTTTTTATTGCTTTAAATTCTTTTGTTGATTTGCCAAAGATGTTTTTCTTTAACACATAATTAATCTCTAAATCATTAACAGAAAGAATGGCAGGGTGGGAGTATAACTCTTTGTGGTAATCGTCAATCTCTTGTTGTTGATAGCAAACAAGTGAAGTGTCTTTATTGGATAAGAAATCATTGACAGTAAGTAATCGTTTAGGACGACAATTCATTGGCGGACGAGATGCTATCAATCCTTTTGTATATGGTTGTTGCGGATTAAGAAATATTTCATCTTTATTATTCATTTCGATTATCTTACCTTTATAAATCACTGCAATTCTATCAGATATTTCTCTTACAATATTTAAGTCGTGAGAAATGAAGATGACACTCATATTGTGTTTCTTTTGCAATGAAGAGATAAGAGAAAGAATGGTTTTTTGAACGGTAACATCAAGAGCTGTTGTTGGTTCATCTGCAATAAGAATAGATGGGTTGCAACTAATAGCCATTGCAATCATAACTCTTTGCCTTTGACCACCTGAAAGAGAAAATGGATAACTATTATACACTCTTTCCACATCTGGCAACAAAACTTCCTTAAATAATTCAAGTGTTCTTTGTTTTGTTTCTTTTTTTGATAAATGTTTGTTGTGAGTAAGTATCATCTCATCAACTTGATTACCACATTTCTTTACAGGATTCAGAGCAGTCATAGGCTCTTGAAATATCATTGCAATTTCTTTGCCTCTATAATCTTTATATTGTTTTTCTGTTAAATGATTTAATATTACATTGTCTTTAAAAATGATGTTACCAGAAGATATTTTAGATATTTTTTTGTCTAATAAACCCATGATAGATAAGGAAGTAACGCTTTTACCTGAACCACTTTCACCAACAATACCTAATATTTCGCCTTGTTTTAAAGAAAAACTTATATTGTTTATAACATTAACCCAAGAATTTTCTCTTTTGAAATCAATAGAAAGGTTTTTGATTTCAAGTATTGATTTATTTTGTTGATTGTTAGTTTCTTTTGGTGCCATATTGATAAATGGAATTATAAATTGTAAATAAAATTTTATGCAAAGATAAATAAAATTTCATAAAAAAAATCTTTAAAAATTTTGTCAGTCAAAAAAAACATTGTAATTTTGCACTCGCTTTCACAGATGAAAGGAAATTGTCCTATGGTGTAATGGTAACACGACTGATTTTGGTTCAGTTGTTTCTAGTTCGAATCTAGATAGGACAACAAAGCGGGTTAAAAGTCAATATATTAATATAATTATAAAGATTTTTACCCGCTTTTTTGCACGATTAAATATTTTTTCAAATTAAAATAGTTCTATTATATTCTATTTTCAATTCTATACATATAATAAAATAAAGAAAGTTTAGCATAGTTGTGTATCATCAAATCAAAATAAAATAACAATACTTTCTGTTAAATCAAAATAAATAACTACCTTTGTGGCAAAATAATTAAGTTATCTTATGGGAATAAATAAGTCATATAACTATATGGGAAAGAATGAAAATGAGCCAGCGTTTTATTATCATTCAGACCATTTAGGAAGTGCGTCGTATGTAACGAATGGTGATGGTAAAATAACACAAACATTGAATTATTTACCATATGGAGAAGATTGGGTAGATTTGCAATATTTTGATTTGATGCCAGCAGAGAATAATTTGGGAGTATATAAGTTTAATGGGAAGGAGAAAGACCAAGAAAGTGGCTATAATTATTATGGAGCAAGATATTATGATAGTGAGAAGATAAGTTGGTTAAGTGTAGATCCAATGAGTGACAAATACCCTAATCTAAGTCCTTATGTTTATTGTGCCGATAATCCGGTTATTTTAGTTGATCCAGATGGGGAAGAAATTTTTATTAATGGAGAATGTCCCAAAGAAGCACTGGATCAGTTACAAAAGGCCGCGAATGTAAAATTAAAAAGAGATGTTAATACAGGTCAGTTATCTGTTGTTGGCAAAATATTTTTATTTAATTTAAAAGGGAGAAAATTGAGAAAAGCAATAAATGATAAATCTATTAGGGTTAATGTTACAACTTTTAATGTGCCGGATGATAAAAAAAGTGATATAAATTCAGATTTAATGTATGGTAAATTTAATGGAAATTCTGTAGGAGGAGGTTTTATGGGGAGTTATTGGGATGAAAAAAGTAAACAACAAGCGACAAGTCAATATGTATATCCTGAAAGATTAGAACAATGCGATAAAGCAATAGATAATTATGTTGGAGGATATATGATACACGAAGTTATGGAGTCTTATTATGGAGGACAAGATGCACTAAGGACAAAGAGTACGGTCTCTCCTGGTTTTGATAATAATAATTATTACAATAATGCTCATAAAGAAGCAAATAATAATGGCTTTTGGGGAGATTATGTTAATCAGCCATGTGGAGATGAAGGTTATCATATACGGGAAAGAAGAGAAATTGATATAAATAGTATATGTAAAATAAATGGGGAATACAGATATAATTATAAAAATGAAGAAGATAAAAAATAAATGTATTTTTATTGTTTGCATGCTTATTGTTTTGTTTATAAGTATGTCTTGTAATAATAGTAGAAAATTTATTTGTATTGACGGTAAAAGTATAACAGATTGTGAATATACTTTTAGGTCAGAAATAATACCAGTATATGAAGAATGTACTCAAAAAGAAATTGAAAGTACACTAAGATATTATTATGATAATCCTCCACAAAAAGATAGCACAGGTAAAGTTATTAGAGAATGTGGAAAAAACAATAGTAAGGTCAGAGATAGTATAATTGGAGAGTTTTTAGTGTTTTGTATTGATACAAATAAGTATTCTTATATGATAATAAATGATACAATAAAAAAAATAAATAGTTATACTTTAAAATTAAAGTGTAATACATGTGCGAACCTATGCGATGATATCTATTTTAATTTATTGACAATTGACACTAATAAAAATATAGTAGATGGAGAACATATTCAAATTGGGAAGGAATATAATATGATAATATTTCCATATTATGAAAATAATTATTCACCTACTATAGAGTCATCAACAAATGTTAGAATTAATGACTACTATATAATGAGAGTTCAAGGGAAGAATGTTTATACTAGTCCTAATATAAATGGATTATTATATAAGCAATAGATATTTAAATTAAGTAAGTTTGATATTATTTTATAACAAATAATAAATATACCCGTTGGCGGAATTATAAAAAATAAATTTAATAAAATATTATTATTGATTTTATTTATATATTAAAAGAAAATCATATCTTTGTGGCGAATAAATAGTTAAATTAATAATATGGGAAGAAAGAAGTCATATAACTATATAGGAAAGAAAGAAAAGGAGCCGGCATTCTATTATCATTCAGACCATTTAGGGAGTGCATCATACGTAACGAATGGTGATGGAAAAGTAACACAGACATTGAATTATCTGCCATATGGCGAAGATTGGGTAGATTTGCAATATTTTGATTTGATGCCAGCAGAGAGAAATTTGGGAGTATATAAGTTTAATGGGAAGGAGAAAGACGCAGAGAGTGGATATAATTATTATGGAGCGAGATATTATGATAGTGAGAAGATAAGTTGGATAAGTGTAGACCCAATGAGTGATAAATACCCTAACCTTTCACCATATGTTTATTGTGCTAATAATCCAGTAAAACTTATTGACCCGAATGGGGAAGATATTGTAATTAAAGGAAATGATGGACAAACATATAATTATGGGAAAGATCTAAAATATGGAGGTGAAGATAAATTCATAAAAAGTACAATAGAAACATTAAATATAATGAATAGTATAAAAGAAGGGGAAACTGTTATTTCTGAATTAGTTGGGAGTACTAATATTTATAATATAACTAATAAAAATAGTGAAAAAGGAACGGCTGGTTTTGTAGAAGGGAAAGATGGAGGTAAAATTAATATGAATAATGAACTTTCGTTGTTGACAATTTCACATGAGTTATTTCATGCTTACCAATATGAAAATGGACAATGTGGACCTAATGTAAATAATGAAGTTGAGGCATATTTATATTCATCAGTAATTAATTCGTTATATAATAATAGTGGTGGTCCTTCTGATATAACAGGCGTTGATAATGAATTTGGGAGAATACATGAAAAAGCGATGAATGATTTATTATTTAATGGATATTCTCAAGGGAATTATGAAAAAGCTATAAATACTTTTTTGTTAGGAAATACAAAAGGTGAACTATATAGAGAACATAATTATGAAATAAAAGAGATTTCATATAATCCTTTAATAAAAAATTTTGTTGGATTTTTAAATAAATTAACAAAATAAAAAATAAATATGAAAAAAGTATTTTTTATCATAATAATTTTATTTGAAATTATACAATTAAAAGCACAAGTGTCTAATTATAACTATGAATTATTATATAGCAATAATAATTATAAATTATATTATAATCAACCACCAACACAAGATTTAATTACACATAAATTATCTACTAATGATACTTTAATATTATATACAATTGTAACAATAAATATTAATTGTGATTTAAATCAATATCATCAAGAAATAAATTCAATAGTTATAAAAGAAAAAAAAAACAGGTAAA
>JAKVOZ010000006.1 GCA_022482545.1 Bacteroidales bacterium | reverse complement strand
TATTTTCAAGAGTGTCTGGAATGTTTTGTTTATTGTTTTTGTAGAATAATGTAGCTATAAGTATGGAAACAATAGCAACACTAAGACTTATCACTGCTGTTGATACTTCAATATGAGATGTGAAAGAATGTCCGTCAGCACTAATAAAATGTCCAAAAGGAATAAATCCAGCAACACAAGTAATAGCGCTTAAAACAATAAGAGGTATAGTCATTGTCAATGGAGCTTCTTTTGGAGTGAAATCTCTTTTAGCTTCTTTGCCCCAAAATATGCAATAATAAAGACGGAACATATAGAAAGCAGTCATACCTGCAATTATTGTCATTATCCAACCAATAGGAGAAGAAAAGTTGAAACAAGATGTTAATATCTCATCTTTACTAAAAAATCCAGAGAATGGAAATATACCAGATATAGCCAAACAACATATAAGAAAAGCTATGTGAGTTATTGGCATATATTTTCTTAATCCTCCCATATAATTCATTTCATTGCTACCAATAGTATGAATGATAGCACCAGCACAAAGGAACAAACAAGCTTTAAACATAGCGTGAGTAAATAAATGAAACATAGAAGCCATATATCCAAGTCCTCCTTGTTCATTGAAAGATTCTGTTCCAAAACCTTGATTAGTGCAAACGCCAATAGCAACCATCATAAAAGCTATTTGAGATATGGTAGAAAAGGCGAGTACTCTTTTAATATCGCTTTGAACGCAAGCAATAGTGGCAGCAAAGAATGCAGTGAATACTCCAACGTAAGCAATAATATGAAGAACATTAGGAGCATAAACTATAAATAAAGGGAACATTCTTGCAACAAGATAAACGCCGGCAACAACCATAGTAGCAGCATGAATTAATGCGGAAACAGGTGTTGGACCTTCCATAGCGTCTGGTAGCCATATATGTAATGGAAACATAGCACTTTTGCCTGCACCACCAATAAACATAAGTCCAAGAGAAAGAGGAAGCATAATTTTAGCAATACCACTTAAACTAACTCCTGCAATACTTGTACTTGCTCCCATAGTAGCAAAATCAAATGTTTTTTCATAAAATCCAAAGATTAAGATACCAATTAAGAAACCTAAGTCAGCAAAACGAGTAACAATAAATGCTTTCTTACTTGCAGAAACTGATGCAGCACGAGTATAATAAAAACCAATCAATAAATATGATGATACTCCAACAAGTTCCCAAAAAAGATACATCTGAAAAATGTTTGTTGCAACAACTAATCCAAGCATAGACATAGTGAAAAGAGATAAGAAAGCAAAGTATCTTTGAAATCCTTTTTCTCCGTGCATATAACCTAAACTATAAATATGAACCATAAAAGAAACGGTTGAGATAACAATAAGCATCATAACCGAGATAGGGTCAAGCATTATGCCTAAGTCTATATGTAATGTAGGAGTGAAGTGAAGCCATTGAAAGTTAAACACAGTTATTGCTTCATATACTCCTTGACTATTTCTTGGCATAACAAAAAAGTATTGCCAAGCAGTATAAAAAGAAAGAATGGTAACTATCGCCAATGAACAACAACCAAGAATGCCTGCAATCTTAGGATTAAGTTTATGACCAGCCAATCCTAAAAAGATAAACATCAATAGTGGCAGAAGTATTATAAATATTGTATATTCCATATCTTATTTTCTTTTTTAATGTTTCATTTTTTCAATATCTTTATTTTCAATGCTACGAAGATTACGATAAATGTTTATCATTATCGCAATCGCAACAGCAGTCTCTGCAGCAGCAATAACAATACCAAATAATGTAAAGAAATGTCCTTCTAAATGATTTGGATAAAGATAGCGATTAAATACTGCAAAGTTAATATCAGTAGCATTCAATATAAGTTCTACTGAAATAAGCATAGCAAGAATATTTTTGCGGGTAAGAAAACCATAAATACCTGCAACTAACATCACTGTGCTTACAATTAAATAATATTCTATTGGTATATTCATAATTTCTTTATTTTTTACGTGCAATAACTATTGCTCCAATCATACATGCTAATAATAAAACACCAACAGCTTCAAAAGGAAGAACATATTGATATTTTTCTGCGCCCATTAAAGTTTGTCCAATCAAATTCATATTCAATTCATTGTTTGGAATATTAGTATAAGTGTTGGCAAAGTTGTGAGAAAAGATGCAGAACAATATGATAGCTCCTCCAATAAGTGTTGTTATCAGTATTGCTAATAGTTTGCTCCACTTTATACGAATGTTTATGTTTTTGTCAGAACGAGTCAAAAGTATTGAGAATACATATAGTATCATTATACCGCCAGCATAAATAATAATCTGTGCAGCACCTAAGAATGTATAATCAAGAATAAAATAAAACATTGCTGTACTGAAAAGCACAAACAAAAGATAAGTAGCAGAACGTAGTATGCTTTTTGTTGTTACACTCATAATAGAGAATACAATAACAACTATTGCTACTATGAAAAATATTATTTGTTGAAGAGTTATACTCATAATTATTTATATTTTTTAATTAAAATATTCTAATTTAATTGTCTTACTAATTTTGTACGGTCAAAGACTGCATTCTCAAAATGTGTTGAAAACATTATGGCTTGATGAGGACAAGCATTAACACATAATTGGCAGAACATACAAGAGCCTAAATCATATTCATATTTAACAAGACAACGTTTCTTTTTACCATCTTCACTTTCTTTTGTTTCAGAGATGATGTTGATAGTGTTATTTGGACAAGCCATCTGACAAAGCCCACAAGCCACACATCTATTGTTGCCATTTTCATCTTTTGGCATTATAAGCTCACCACGAAAACGGTCTGATATTTTTAATGTTAAACGATTTTCAGGATATTGTTCTGTTACTTTCTTTCTAAAAAATACTCTCATAGTCGTTCGCATTCCTATCAGCAAACTCCATAATCCTTTAAAAGCATTTCTTATATATATTATAAATCCATTCATTGTCTATATATTTTTAAAAAATTATTCCACTCATCTTGCAAGCTGTCATAATAATAAGATTAATTATTCCAAGAGGTAAAAGATATTTCCATTCTAATCTTAACACTTGGTCAATACGCAAACGAGGAAATGTCCATTTAATCCACATCAAAAGAAAGACAACAAATAGTGTTTTACCAAAGAACCAAACAAGTCCTGGGATATAATCCATTATTGCATTAAATCCATCAAGTCCTACAATATGTAAAGGCATCCAACCACCAAGAAAGATAGTTGTTGCAATACCAGATACAATAAACAGATTCAAATATTCTGCTAAATAGAAGAACCCAAAGTGCATTCCAGAATATTCTGTATGATAACCTGCTGTTAGTTCTTGTTCTGCTTCTGCAAGGTCAAAAGGTCCTCTGTTAGCTTCTGCATTACCTGCAACAAGATAAATAAGGAAAGCGATGATAGCAGGTAAGTGTCCTTTAAATATATTCCAACCATTTGCTTGCATCTCTACAATACTATTTATGTTCATTGTTCCAGTCATAACTACCATTGTAACCATAACAATTCCAAGTGATAATTCATAACTAATCATCATTGCTCCTGCTCTCATTGAACCAACCATAGAATATTTGTTTCTACTACTCCAACCAGCAAGTAATATGCCTAATACTTCAATAGATGATACTGAAATAATAAAAAATACTCCTATATTATAATCAATAACTTGCAATCCTTTGTTCCATGGCAAACAACTAAATGTAAGAATAGAAGCAAGGATAACAATATATGGAGCTAAATTGTAAAGAAAGTTATCTGAATGTTTTAGTCTTATTATTTCTTTGATAAGAATTTTAAACACATCAGCAAATACTTGTAATAAGCCCCACTTACCAACACGCATAGGTCCTAATCTAAGTTGAAAAGCAGCACATACTTTTCTTTCCATATATATAAGTATTATAGCAATTACTGAATAAGCAAGAATCAAAGCAACAGCAATAACTAATCCTTCAATCAAATAAGCTAATCCTTGTGGCATATAAGTGCAAAGGAAGTTATTTATCCATGAAGTAATAGGTTGTATATTATAATAATCTAAAAATGAATTTCCCATATCATTATTCTTTTTTATCTATCAATATCTGGTATAACATAATCAAGTGAGCCACCAATAGCATAAAGGTCTGCTATCTTAAATCCATAACAAACAGTATCAAGTACATGAACAAGAGGAAGGCCTGTACTACGATAATGCAAACGATATGGAGTCTTACCACCTTTGCTTTCCAAAAATACTCCAAATTCTCCTCTTGAAGCCTCTACTGATGCACTATAAACTCCTTCTGGAACATTTATTATTGGTTTTGTTTTGACATAAAAATCACCTTCTGGTATGTTGTCAATCAATTGTTCTATGATATTCATTGACTCCATTATCTCGTCCATACGTACCATATACCTTGAAAAACTATCTCCTTCGTTATATGTTATCTCTTTAAAATCAATTTTGTCATAAATACTATAAGGATGATGTTTTCTTACATCGTTTTTCCAACCAGATGCTCTTCCTGTACCTCCTGTACAAGCAAATGAAATAGCATCTTGTTTAGTTAAAACGCCAACACCTTTCAATCTTGTTGTAAAGATAACATTGCCAGTAACAACTTCATGGTATTCATGAACAATGCCTCTCATATGCTTAATAAATGCTTTGACATCTTTTTGAAAATCAGGATAAATATCTGCTTGCACTCCACCAATACGGTTATAGTTTTGAATAAGACGACCTCCTGTTGTTTTTTCAAAAATATCAAGTATCATCTCTCTATCTCTAAAACCATAGAAGAAAGGAGTGTATGCTCCCATATCTAATATAAGTGAAGAGAAAAACAAAAGATGTGAGTCTATTCTTTGCAACTCATCAATGATTGTCCTTATATATTCTATTCTCTCAGTTAGTTCTATACCTATTGCTTTTTCAATGCACATACATAAGCAATGACGGTTTTGATTTGCTGAAAGATAATCTAAACGGTCTGTCAAAGCAAGAGTCTGTGGATAAGTAAGACTTTCGTTAAGTTTTTCTATTCCACGATGAATGTAGCCACAAACAGGGTCTATCTTTTTTATTATCTCTCCATCAACAAAAGTACGAAGACGTAATGCTCCATGAGTAGAAGGATGCTGAGGTCCTACGTTAAGCATAAGAAGATTCTCATCATCATCATCTTGTTTTGTGTCTTCATTAGTCATATCTAATGGATTAGAATTCATATCATAGTTCTTTCTTAATGGAAAACCTTGCCAACTATCTCTAAGAAACAATCGTCTCATATTCTTGTTTCCATTAAACTTAATACCAAAGAAATCAAATACTTCTCTCTCTTTTATTTCAGCAGTAATCCATAAATCACTAACGCTGTCTAATGTTGGATTGTTTAAATCATCTGTTTGAGTTCTAAGAGTTATGCGGTTAAATGTTTTTGTTGATTCAATGTAATAATAACAACCTAAACTATCTCCAAAATCCATTCCAACAATATCTCTAAGAAAATCCATTGGTTCTTGATTGTCATCTTTTAATGCCTTGCAAAGTTTGTGTAAATCTTCTTTTTGAACATTTGCCACAACATCTTTGTTGTCAGTAAAAGTAACATTAGGAATAATATTTAATATTTTATCTTTTATATCGTTCATTATTTTTCTTCTTTTGGTCTTTGTTGTTTGTGATTTACTCCACCAAGAAATTTTTGCACCTTAATTTTTCTTTGCAATTGCATAAGTCCATATAAGAAAGCCTCAGGACGAGGAGGACAACCAGGAACATAAACATCAACTGGCACTATTTTATCTAAACCATTTACCACGCAATAAGAATGTTTGAAAGGTCCTCCACAGATAGCACAAGAACCTACTGCAACAACATATTTTGGTTCTGCTAATTGGTCATAAAGACGTTTAACTGCTGGTGCCATTCTGTCTGTTATTGTACCCATAACCAAAAGGACATCGCCTTGACGAGGAGAGTTTCTTGTTATCTCAAATCCAAAACGAGACATATCATATCTTGCTGCTCCAAGTGCCATAAACTCTATTGCACAACAACTTGTTCCTATCAAAAAAGACCAAACAGAATTGCTTCTTCCCCAATTAATTAAATCATCTAATTTGCCAACAATAACACTTTGTTTGCCATCTTTGTTTATTTCTTGAACCATCTTTTCCAAAGTCTCATTATCTTGAAAATCTTTGTATGGTATAGATTTTATTTTTGGCTTTTGAATTAATCCCATTCCAAATCTCCTTTCTTCCAAGCATAAGCAAGTCCTAAAACAAGCATAAGCATAAAAAATGATGCTCCAATAACGGCACTTTTACCAATACTACTAAGACTCATTGCCCAAGGAAAAAGAAACATTATGCCAACATCAAACATTAAAAATACGATAGCAAATATGTAGTAACCTATATTGAATTGTTTCCACGTCTCACCTTGGGATAACATACCACACTCATATGGTTCCTCTTTTTGTTCATTAAAAGAACGTGGAGAAATCAGTTTGGCAATCAATAAGGCAACAAATACCAATATTATTGCAGCTGAAATGGCACTAACAAACATCATTAAATTCATAATGTTAAATAATTTTATTTTAAATAAATATGTTTATCTTTAAAAAAGTTTGCAAAGATACTTCTTTATTTTGATATTTTAAAAGTTTTTTGATTTGATTTATTTTTTAGATGCAAGAACTATTGATACACAATAAAGAATAAATAAAATTATAATCAAGAGATAAAAAAATATCTCTTCGTTTTATTGAAATATAATCAAAAGATAAACAATCACTTCATCATTATATTTGTTTTGATGCAGTGAATACAATACTAACTGTTTAGTATATATAAATAATTTTCTATCATTACTATACCATTTCAATATAAATGATGCAAAGATTAATTTAACATACATCATATCAATAATATAATATTATACTATCAAAGAAATAATTATTTTTATTGATACACTATTAAGAATAATAATTAATACTATCAATAATAAATATTAATATTATCAAGTAACAAAATAGATTATATTGATATATAACTAATTAATCATAATTAATACATCATTCATATCAATATGATGTATTAATGATATATATTATATTTATATATATAATAGTGTTCCTACACTCATTGCACCATTATATTATTTTTGGTGTAAAGATTATTATTAATTCATTGATAAACAATAATAAATATTTTAATTTATTTAAGGCTCCTCACTCTTAATTCTTGTATTCTCATTTAATTCAATTATCGTATTAGTCCCTTTTTTTAGATAATAGATTTGATTTACCCAAGTCGTAAATCTTTTAAATCCACTCATAAATAATGTTATTTTCACTTTTTTTGTTTGTTCATTGGCTATGAATTTTTTATGCAATCCTCGTTTTGATGATAAATTATGAACAGCAACTTGTTCATCGTTTTCATTATATTCATAAAAAGTAAATTCCATTGTTAATGAATTAGAATCTTTAGAACTTACATTATCTATAAAAGTGTAACTTGTTTCTCTATTTAAATATAACAATATAGAAACAATTGATAATACAACTAATACAGTTGCACTTATAATTATTAATATTTTTTTATTCATTTTAATATTTTTATTATGGTTCTTGTCCTAAACTAAAAGTAGTTTCATCTATGATAATATTAACAGTTTTTCCTCTTTTCAAATAGTATACTTGAGCACACCATCTTTTTATGTTATTTTGAAGATAATCTGATGCAGATTGTGGGTTTTCTTCTGTAGAAAAATTTATAAGTACTTTTACCTTTTCAGTTTCTGATTTTGCTTTAAATGTTTTAAGTAATCCTTTATGAGCAACGAAATGATGATTTGCAATTTTTTCTCCATCTTTATTGTATTCAAATAAAGTTACTTCCACTGTTACACCGCTTTTATCTTCTATATTATAGTTAAAAGAATAATTTTTACTACAAGATGATAATATACTAATAGACAATATTAATATTGCTATTTTTATTAATGAAACTTTTTTCATCTTAACTTTTTTTATTTTTATTATTTAATGAATCTGATATATCTGCAATAACATTAAGTAAGAAATAAAGCACAATGTTTGTAAGTAATATTACAAATCCAAATATGATAATAGTATTTTCCTCAAAATTACTCATATCGTCTATAAGACACATACAAGTTATGAAGAGAATAATTCCTGCTATTAAGATAACTTTTGCACAATATTTTAGATTGCGTACATTTTTACTTTTTTCATCTAAACTATTCGGTCGTATAAATAGTTCATTTCTTCCTTTTAAAGGATTTAATAAATCTTTCATTTTTTTAATTGTTTTTATTTTTATCTATTATATTTTTTAATTCTATTATTATTTTTTCAAGAGTATTATCTTTTTCACTAAGTTGGTCATTGAAAAACTGAAATTCAAATTTATGTAAGCTATTATTATTAATGAATATATATAAAGATGTATAAGGGATATTATATGATGGTTTTACTGTGTTTGAAATATATATCTTATTTGTAGAACAGCTATATTCAGTCTTAGAATCTGTGCCATAATCCTTAATTATAATTCCAGTTATTTGATTGAATGCCAAATCATGCCCTTTTATTATTATTCGTTCTGATTTATCAAAAATATAAATATTATTTTTGATATAATCGTCATCAGTTTCTTTTATCTTAATGTTTCTGTAAAAAGATCCATATTTTGAAATTAATTCATTCTCTAAGGAAATTTTGTTACATTTCTTAATATAATCTATTAAATAAACTAATACAATAAGAACAATAATAATAATAACAGCCCAAAAAGCACCATAAGCAAAAGCTCCTATTAATAATAGGATTAATAGTAATATTGCACACATAATGCATTATGTTTTAAAAGTTAGGGTCTTCTGCCATACGTTTATCTAATTCATAGAGTTCTTTCTGTTGCTCTACACTTCCTTTAAATGTACTTGCATTACCATTTATATCATGGTATTCTCCATACGTTCCATCATGTGTTGAATAAGAACTGCTACTGCTACCACCTCCACAGTTAGTTAAGGTTAAAGCAACAAATAATGTTGCGATTAAAAAAGTAAACTTTTTCATTTTTTTTAATGTGTTTTTAAAGCATAAGATATTGCTTTATTAAGGAAGGACACAAAAAACGTGGACTTACTAATAAACTACAAGGCATCGCCAAACGCCCATACTCCTAATAAGAAAAGTCCACGTATACCACGTAGACATTTGTTCTTGTTATTATAGGAGTATTACAATAATTGGCGATTTTGTAGTCCTAAAACAATAGCAAATGCTATGTTATTAAATATGTTATGTTAGATACTTTATCTAACAAGTGCAAAAATATAAAAAAGATTTTGTTTGAAGAAATATTTTACAAGAAAATTGATTTTGTGTATTACAAAAGAATTTGTTATACATTTGCCACGATAAAAGCAAAAGTTCAAAAGAGACTATAAATCAAAACATAATAAAAAAAGACAACTAATTAGTTTAGTTGTCCTTTTTTGTTATTTGTTATCTGTTAATGATTTATTTTTTCTCTGGCACTGCAATTACATCACCATGGTCTTTTACAATCATTCTATACCAAGAATCTGGATATTTTGGTTGATTTGGCATTACTGGTTGATTATCTCTATATTGATTATGCTCAAATTGACCATCTTTTTCTTTCTTAACATTACCATCAACATATTTTACGAAAAGATGTTGATAAAGGTTCTTCCATGTTGTAAAGGTTTGTTTTGCTTTATCAGTAGAGAATTGAGTTATTATTTCTCTCATCTCGTTTTCGCTTGTACCTTCTTTTAAAAGTCTTCTATCTATGCTTGCTACTTCGTCAATAAAACTATTCTCTAAATAATTTTGTTGTGCTTTAATATCAACAATCATATCAGAATATCTTGTGTAAGCAAAGTTTGATACTTGATTAAATAACCAAAAAGCAGAAGTCTCAGAAAATTCTAACATACTACCATTGCCAACGCGATAGTTTTCAGGAACAGAATTCATTGCTGCATACATTGGGCAATAAACTGTTGTGTAAGTATCATCAACACCAAACCATATTATACCTTTAACAGGGTTTGGCATCTTACTTCTTGTTTGAGCAACAAAAGAAAAACCTGTCTGTTGAGTAGAAGTGGCTCTTTCATGTACATATTCTTTGCCATCAACATTCCAATTCATAGGACGCCAACGATAAGGACATTTGAAAGGACCTGCTCCTAAATCATTAGTCATATCCATAGGTGTTCCTTCATAATGATCACGCATAAGGTCCATTACTTCTTTTACACTAAGTTGATGATCTGGTTTAATCCATAAAGGCATACGATGAGTAAGATTGTGTCCCATTGCATAATCTTCATATTCTTTCATACTCTTATTGCAACGAAGAAACATCGCATATACTCTGGCTTCGCAACCTCTTGCTCCTTCAAATGTAATAGGAGCATAAGCATCACAGAAAGAAAAATCTTTATCTTCACCTTTAAAGAAACCTGCTAAACGAGCAAATGAAATAACATCACTTGAATAAACAGTTTCTACTTCTGGACGAAATATATCTTTTAAGTGTTTAGAAGATATAGATTTAAAACTCTTTTTTGTTTCAAGAGGAAAAGTTGAAATACGAGATTGATTAGCATGAGCACAGATATATCCTTCTGGTACTCTTCTTGCAACCCATACTGCACCTTTTGTCCAACCTTTTACTACCTTACCATTTTTATCAAGAATAGGTTTGCCTTTGGCTATTATTTCCATTATCCACACTTCTTCTCCATCAGAAATAGATAAACTTTCACCTTCGCTTGCATAACCATATTTCTCAACCATCTCTGCAATATTCTTTATTGCTTCTCTGGCTGTCTTACATCTTTGAAGAGAAAGGTAGATAAGAGAACCATAATCAATACCACCTGTTGGGTCTTCACATTCTGTTCTTCCACCATAAGTTGTTTCTCCAATAGCAAGTCCCCATTCATTCATATTTCCAACAGTAGTATATGTTTGTGCTACTTGTGGAATCTTTGCAAGAGGTTTGCCACTATCCCAGTCAATAACTTGAAGCATTGTTCCTGCTGGATATTGTGCTGCTCTGTTGTAGTACAATTCTCCATAAAGAACATGAGAATCTGCCGCATAAGTTATCATTGTTGAACCGTCTTTTGTTGCTCCCTTTGAAAAAAGAAAGTTTGTGCAACCAAAAGAATCTACGGTTACTAATGTTAATGCTGCTACAAATAATGTAGCTAATCGTTTTCTGTTTACCATAATTTTAATTAATTCTTTTTTTATTTAATATTTTTGTTATTTAGTTATCAGCGTACCTATGTTTTCACCCATCACAACTTTTTGCAAATTACCTTCCTTATTCATATCAAACACATAAATAGGAAGATTGTTTTCTTGGCAAAGCGCAAAGGCTGTTAAATCCATTATTTTTAATTTCTTTGTCAAAGCTTCATCAAAAGACAACATCTCATATTTTGTTGCATTTTTATCTTTCTCTGGGTCGGCAGTATAAACGCCATCAACACGAGTGCCTTTTAATATTACGTCTGCTTTAATCTCAATAGCTCTTAATGTAGAAGCAGTGTCAGTAGTGAAAAAAGGATTACCTGTTCCACCACCTATTATAACTACATTACCTTTTTCAAGTTCTTCAACTGCTCTTTTTCTGCTCATCTCTTTGCAAATAGGTTCTATTCCAAGACCAGAAAGAAGCGTTGTTTTTACTCCTTGTTTCTCCAATTCTGCTTGAAGAGCAAGGCTATTGATAAGTGTGGCAAGCATTCCCATATAATCTCCTTGAACTCTATCCATACCTTTTGCTGCTCCTTGTAATCCACGATATATATTTCCTCCTCCAATAACTATCGCAATCTCAATACCTTTTTCGTTTGCTTGTTTTATTTCATTTGCATACTGACTTAACATCTTTGGAGAAATACCATAATCATTTTCGCCCATTAATGATTCGCCACTAAGTTTTAATAATATTCTTTTATACTTCATTATCTTTAATAATTTTTTGTTTGTTTTTCTTTAACCTTTATAAAATAAGCACGCATCACCATAAGAAAGAAAACGAAAATTGTTATTTTTTGCATATTCATAAACTTCCTTCCATTTTTCTCCTATCATAGCACAGACAAGTAATAGTAGAGTGCTTTTTGGTTGATGAAAGTTAGTAACCATTCCTTTAATGATTTTATATTCATAACTCGGAGCAATTATTAGTTGAGTCTGTCCATAAATATGATTAATTTTCTCGTCATTCATCATATTTAATATTACAGTCAAGGACTCTTTGGCAGAAATGGCTTGTCTTTTTTCGTAAGGTTGCCATTGTTTAACGTCAATCTCACTAAATTTGCCACCACTTTCAATTATCTTAACACCATACCAATAAATACTTTCAATTGTTCTTACTGATGTTGTGCCAACGCATATAATCTTCTTATCAATATAATTTAAAAGAGATTGAATAACGTCTTTCTTTATTGTTATTTTTTCAGTGTGCATAATATGTTCACCAATTGTTGCACAGGTAACAGGTTTAAATGTTCCTGCTCCAACGTGCAAAGTAACAAAAGATGTTTGTATCCCTTTTGATTTTAAATCGTTAAAGGTGTTTTCTGTAAAATGTAATCCTGCTGTTGGTGCAGCAACACTACCATCAAACATAGCATATACTGTTTGATAATCTTGTTTATCTTCTTCTTTTGCTTCTCTATTAAGATAAGGAGGAAGAGGAATGACTCCAAAATTTTGCATAATCTCCGCAAAACTCTTTCCTTTATCCCAAAAGAAACGAACAATCCATGTATCTTCTTCGCTACGTATTCTTTCAACATTAAGTGTTACACTCTCGTTGTCAAAAGTTATTGTTCTACTAAGAACACCTTGTTTCCATTTCTTGTTGTTTCCTATTAAACATTTCCATACAACTTCTTCTGTTTGATTGAATGCTAATTGAATATCGGTGCAAGAAATAGGTTCAAGACAAAAAACTTCTATCTTAGAGCCACTTTCTTTTTGAAAAAACAAACGAGCATACACTACCTTAGTATCATTAAAAACTAATAGTGTATCATCATCAAGAAGATTAGGCAAATTTTTGAAGACTGTCTTTGAAATATCCTTACCATTATAAACTAAAAGTTTTGCCTCATCTCTTTTCTTTAAAGGAAACTTAGCAATATATTCATCAGGAAGGTTATAGTTGAAGTCTTCTATTGCAATATCTTGAACTTTTTGCATTTGTTATTGTACAGAAAAATTATTTCTCTTTTTCTATAACAAAGCTATAACTTTCCATGATAGGATTGTGAAGCAATTCGTTGCAAGCTTTATCAACAACTGTCTTAACTTCTTTTTCATCTTTTGCCTCAACTTCTAATGTTATGTGTTTGCCTATTCTTACATTAGAAATTTGGTTAATATTAATGTTCTTCATTGAAGAAGTTACTGCTTTTCCTTGTGGGTCTAATAATGCTTTAAGTGGCATTATATCAATTGCTACATTATATTTCATCTGTTTTATTGTGTTTTATTATGTTATTTATTATTGAAATTACTATATAAATTATTATTATCAATGGGATAGCATAACAACTGAAAAGAAATATCATTACAATTGATACACTAAGAAAAATAAATTTAATTTTATTGTCTTGCCATTTAAGATTTTTAAATTTGAGAGCGAATAGAGGTAACTCACAAATAAGAAGAATAGCAAATATTATTGAAGAAACAATAACAAAAAATGGATTATTCAAAAATATAGCAAAACAATTATATATTTTAGGACTATAAACGCCCCATAGATATGTGTCATTAAACGCACAATAAGATATTACTGGAATAGAAATCCAAACAAGAGCATTGGCAGGAGTAGGCAAACCAATAAAAGAAGATGTTTGTCTTGTATCTATATTAAATTTTGCTAAACGATAGCAAGACATAACTGCCATAACTAATGGAATATAGCATACAATTCTATGGAATATCTGTAAAAAAGGATAATTAGGAGATTGAATAAGAAGTAAATTCGTTGCAATCATAGATGGAGCAACACCAAACGTTACAATATCAGCCAAAGAATCTAACTCTTTGCCAATATTACTGCTGACTTTTAATAGTCGTGCTGTCATTCCATCAAAAAAGTCAAAGATTGCTCCAAAAACAATAAACATTGAAGCTAATAGACTATTATTCCATAACAATAAAGCTATGATTGACATAACTCCACATGAAAAATTCATAAGAGTTATTATGTTTGGCAATTGTTTTTTCATTAAAAATCTCTCTATTTTCAAAACACAAAATTAAGCATTTCTTGACAAATAAACGTAATTTTATTAAAATTTTATAAAATATTAGCAATTTTTATTTATTTTTGCAACATAATTTTTAGTGATAGACAAATAAATAAAGATAAAAAGAATGAAATTATTACGATTAATAAAATATTTTATTTTGGTTATGCCGATAGTATTTTTTTCTTGTTCTCCTGATGATAATAATGATACAAGCCAATGGATAGGAACATGGGAAATAAATGAAGAAATAGTTTTTCCTCACAACAAAACAACATATATTGGAGAAATAACACAAGATAATAACAATAAGAATAAGATAATAATTTCTGGTAATCTTTTAGGATTAAACTCTTCATATTCTTTACCTGCAACAGTGTCTTCTTCTACTGCAACATTTGATCAAACAACTTCATTTAATATTAATGGTAAAGCAACTTTAATAAATAGTGATTCAATAAAGTTTAGTTTTTCAATAACACAAGATAATATAACAAAGAATTATGTTGTTGGGGCAAAGAAAAAAAGTAAATAAAAAGATAATTAATAATTAAAAACAGTAATATAATGAATGAGCAAGTAAAAAAACAATTAGATGAAGCACGTTCAACAATGCAAGGAGCAGTAAATTTCTTAGAAAAGGATTTGAAAAAAATGCGTGCTGGTAAAGCAAGTACTCAAATGTTGGAAGGTATAAAAGTAGATTACTATGGCAATATGACACCTATTGAACAAGTAGGTAATATTAATACGCCAGCAGCTAATCAAATAACAATTCAACCTTGGGACAAATCTGCTTTATCTCCAATCAACAAAGCCCTTTTGGACGCTAATCTTGGATTTACTCCAAAAGTTGAGGCTGACCTTATTCGTATTACTCTTCCTCCATTAACAGAAGAGAGAAGAAAAGAAATTGTTAAGGCTGTTAAAACAGAATCAGAGAATACAAAAGTAAGTATTCGTAATATTCGTCGTAATATACTTGAAAAGATAAAAAAATTGAAAGATAGCGGAGTAACAGAAGATGAATTAAAACAAGCCGAAAAAGATATGCAAGATATGACAGATAAGTTTGTTAAAGATGTTGATGCTATCGTCGCTACAAAAGATAAAGAGATAATGACAATCTAATTTATTCAATATGAAGAAAGTTTGTCCTAAATGTGGCAAAGAGTTTGAATGCAAACATACAAGAGAATGTTTTTGTATGAAGTATATTCTTACAAAACAAGAACTTCATTTATTGAAAGAGAAATATGATGATTGTCTTTGCGAGGAATGTTTGAAAAGCGTATGCTCAAATAAGGTTTTGCAAGATAAATAAAAAAACATATAAATAACATAAATAATTAGTGTTTGTTAATTTTCCATAAAAGAGAAATTAATAAACACTTTTTTTATGGCGTATCTGTAATTCGTTTTTGTGGTTGCTAAAACTGAAAACTGATTAAATTGTCTTAAATTATTTGAAAAATGAAAATGCTGAAAATTAGTGCTGAACTATTTAGATAAAATAATTTTATAGAAAGTGGCTTAAAGCCTTTGTACATCTGAAGGGACTTGAACCCTTACAAGCTTTCGCTCAATAGATTTTGAGTCTATCGTGTCTACCAATTCCACCACAGATGCTCGTGATTTAACTTTGCAAAGGTAGAAATATTTTTTCAAATAAAAACTATTTTCTTTAATATTTTTTTTCATTATCTAAATAGTTTATGTAATTTTGCAATCTATTTTAAAAGATATTTTCAAAAATATAAAGACCAAATGTCAGATACACAACAAAAAGATACAACCGCTCTTTTCACATGTAGAGCAAGTAAATATTTAGCTGATAAAATAGCAGAGATTTACGAAAAACCATTAGGAGACAGTATTTGTTTACAGTATGCAGATGGAGAATTTCAACCTTCTTATGAACAAAATATAAGAGGTTGTGATGTTTTTATTATTCAATCAACTTTTGCTCCTTGCGATAATATCATGGAGTTATTGATGATGGTTGATGCAGCAAAAAGAGCATCTGCAAAAAGAATTATTGCCGTTATTCCATATTTCGGATTTGCTCGTCAAGATAGAAAAGACAAGCCAAGAGTTCCAATAGCAGCTAAGCTTATGGCAGACCTTTTGCAAGCAGCAGGCGTTAGTAGAGTTATAACGATAGATCTTCATGCAGACCAAATACAAGGATTTTTTAATATCCCAGTAGATCACCTTCTTGCTTCAAGTATATTCATTCCTTATTTAAGAGGATTAAATGTTAATCTTGAAGATCTTCTTTTTGCATCACCAGATGTTGGAGGCACAAAACGTGCAAGCCAATATGCTAAAACATTAGGAACAGGCTTTGTTATGTGCTATAAACAAAGAAACAAACCTAATGAAATAGGTTCAATGCAATTGATAGGTAATGTAAAAGATAAAAACGTTATTCTTGTTGATGATATAATAGATACAGGTAACACTCTTTGCAAAGCAGCAGGATTAATAAAAGAACAAGGAGCTAAAAAAGTTATAGCAATGATTACACATCCAGTTCTTAGTGGAGAAGCTATTGAAAGAATAGAAGGTTCTGCTATTGAAGAATTGATAGTAACAGATACTATTCCATTAAGAAGAGAAAGCAAAAAGATTAAAGTTCTTTCTGTTGCTCCAATATTTGCTGAGGCTATCCGTAGAGTAGAAAATCATTCTTCTATCTCTAATCTTTATGAGCAAGCAGTAAAACATGTAGGAACATTAACTAAGTTCTAAGAATTTGGTTGTTCAAATAAAAAGTAGTAATTTTGCAAACTCTTTAAAAGAATATGTTAAAGAGTTTTGATTAATAATAAATAAAAAAGAAAAAAACAGATGAAGACAGTATCAATGAGCGGTTCTGCAAGACAGAACGTAGGGAAAAAAGATGCTAAGGCAGTTAGAAGAGAAGGTAAAGTTCCATGCGTACTTTATGGTGGTAAAAAAGAACAAGTAATATTTGCTTGTCCAAAAAAAGATTTTACTCCATTATTATTTTCTCCAGAAACACATTATGTAAAATTAACTATTGATGGAAAAGAGTATAATGCAATACTTCAAGATATTCAATATCATCCAGTAAATGATGAGGTTTTACATGCAGATTTTCTTCAAATATTTGATGATAAACCATTAACAATATCAGTACCAGTTAAGACAACAGGAACAGCTCCTGGCGTTCTTCAAGGTGGTAAAATGACTATTAAGATTCGTAAGATGAAACTTCATGGTCTTCCAAACAATATACCACAAGAAGTAATCTTAGATGTTAGTAATCTTAATCTTAATCAAAATATTAAAGTTGGAGATGTTAAGATTGATAACGTTGAGATATTAGACGTTCCAACATCAGTTGTTGTTTGGGTTAGAACAACAAGAAACGTTGCCCCAGTAGAAGAAGCAGCTGCTGAAACAACAGAAGCAACACCAGAGGCAGATAAAAAAGAAGAAGGAAAATAGAATAGTTTTTCATATTTAATAGATTTTAAATCCAATATAGGCTGTATTCAAAGAATAGAGCCTATATTTTTATAAAAACAAAATAATAATGAAATATTTAATAGTAGGTTTAGGTAATCCAGATAAAGAATATGATGGCACAAGACACAATATAGGATATAGAGTGGTAGATAGTTATCTTGATAAACTTAATCAAACAAGTAATGAAAAGTATAGTTTTTCTACTGATAGATATGCTTTTAAATGTGAAACCAAACTAATGGGCAGACAAGTTATACTTATTAAACCAACAACATATATGAACCTTAGCGGAAAGGCTGTTAGATATTGGTTGGATAAAGAAAAGATACCAGTGGAAAATCTTTTTATTATAGTAGATGATTTAGCATTAGAACTTGGAACAATACGTTTAAGATTGAAAGGAAGTGATGGTGGGCATAATGGATTAAAGAATATAATTGAAATGATAAATACAACAACGTTTAACCGTATGCGATTTGGTATAGGTAATGATTTTAGAAAAGGCGGACAGATTGATTTCGTCCTTGGCAAACTTAATGAAGAAGAAGAAGCTATTGTTAAACCACAAATAGATAAAACTTTTGATATAATAAAAAGCTTTGTTATGATAGGTATGGACAAAACAATGAACAAGTATAACGGCAAGTAATGGACATAACTATTGTTGCATTAGTCATCTTCATATTAACATATATTGGAATCATCTTTACAAGACTTCCAAAAGTAAATCTTTCGCGTCCTTCGGCTGCTTTCACAGGAGCAGTGGCAATGATAGTTTGTGGAGTTATTAGTTTCTCTGACGCAATAAAAGCTATTGACTTTAATACTATTGCTTTATTGCTTGGAATGATGATAATAATTTCTACACTTAAACTTGAAGGATTCTTTTCTCTTATTGCAGCAAAAACAATATCTTTGGCTAAAACAAGAACTAAACTACTTATAATGATAGTTCTTATTACTGGATTTGCTTCTGCATTTCTTGTTAATGACGCTGTTGTACTTATTTTCACACCTATAATAATCACTATCTGCCAAAGAAGTAATCTTGATAGCATACCTTTTCTTATCGCTGAAATATTTTCTGCTAATATTGGTAGTGTTATGACAATGACAGGCAATCCACAAAATATGTTAATCGGGATTAATAGTGGTATATCATATTCTTCTTTCCTTATTCATCTTTTGCCAATATCTCTAATAGGTATGCTTCTTGTGGTAATCTTTGTTAAACTCTTTTACAGGAAGATGTTTAATGATACAACACCACTTGTTTTCACTCATTCTTTTCGTTATTCTATCAAAAAAATGAAAGTATCGCTTGGAGTGTTCGTTTTTGTTATACTTGGGTTCTTTTTTGGTAAAATGTTTTCTCTTTCTATACCAATCATTGCTCTTTGTGGTGCAGCGATGATACTTATCTTTGCTAAACCTAAACCAGAAGAAATAATGAAGAATGTTGATTGGGTATTATTATTGTTTTTTGCGAGTCTTTTCATTGTAGTATCTGCTGTCAAGAATGTAGGATTGCTGGACAATATTATGAAGATTCATTTATCACAAAACCTTATTGGAATAATGAGTATACATTCTTTGAGTTTGGTTTTTTCGCAAATACTTAGCAATGTTCCTTTTACTGTTTTGATGTTGCCAATGATGAAAGCAGTAAATAATGATATTCTTTGGCTTTGTTTAGCATCTGCATCAACGCTTGCTGGAAATGCTACTATCTTTGGAGCGATGGCAAACCTTATTGTAATACAACAGGCAGAAAAAGAAAAGATAAAAATAGATGCTTGGAAGTTTTTCAAGATAGGAATAGTTGTTACGCTATCAACATTTATCGTTTCTATTTTTGTTATGTATTTTTCATTTTAACTTTATTTAAAAAGTCTTAACTGTATTAAACAGAGAGTAATTTATTTCTTTGATAGAGAAGATTGTTTTTTGAAGATAATAAAACAAAATGGCATTATGTTAGTGATAGAATGGCATTATGTTGATGATAGAATGGCATTATGTTGCAACAAAATGGCATTATGTTTCTTATAAAATGGCATTATATTACTTATCAATCAAAGAAAGAGTTAGTTATATCGTTAAAAGAATTTAGTTTTATGCTAAAAGAATTTACTGAAATAAAATTACTGTTCAATATACCAACCAACAAACATAATAAGGTTGGAATTTTTGCCACGAATAATAAAAAGAAATGGCGAATTATACTGAATAATATCACTATTGTTTTTAGATAAAATAGTGTTGTCCATATCTTTCTCAACCATTTTTAACTCCGCCATAGTCGCTTTGCGTAAAGAGAAAGATGAATTAACGTAAAGTTCTTTTGGAAAAACATTATTGGAATCCGTTGTTTTAAGTTCTGGCATCTCTATCTTCATATCTTGGCATTTAACGTTGATTAAAGGAAAAGATATTGAAATACTCTTGTTCTCTGTCTTCTCAATAAGGGAGGTATATTTCTCTTCATTGAAACAAGATACATATTGCTTAATATCTTTTTGAAGAGGTTTAATAAGCATTAAAATATAATTGCCATTACCAAGCGGAACCTCACTCACTTGTTCTTCATCGGAAGAATATATATTAAAATCGCCTGAAATGTTTATGTATTGTAGGCGAGGTTTTTTATTATCTATTGTTGTGAAGATATTATCAACTCCTTTAACTTTTGCGTTCTCATACAGAAGAGGAAGTTCTAATTCTTGTTTGATAATAATCTTTTTAGGGTTTTCTTTTTCTATTGTACTCTTAATATTAAAAGAAGAATCTATTTTGTGAACAATCGTTTTGAAATCATTAATAGTAGATAGCATTTCGCTACTGTTGTGAGGTGAAAGAGTGTAATATTTTTCATAAGAGATGAAATAGTCATTTAAACAAGAGTCAATCATAAGATTGTTTAGCAGATAGAAAGGAGAGAAAGCAAAATTGTGGATATTAGATGTTTGAATTATTGTAGGCAAAAGATTAGTCGTGAAAGCGTTTGAGGCTTGGAACATTTTTATGTGTTGAAGAGAAAACATTTCAGCAGGAGTGCCTATCATTTGTGGAGCAGAAATAGATACTCCGTAGTTGTTTTCTTTCTTCTTATTGCAAGAAATAATTAAACAAACAATAAAAAAGATTACAAAAACATTAAGTATCTTATTTTTATGCATAAACAATTATATTTTTATTTTGTTTATAACGGAAGAATGAATAAAAAAGTTTAACTTTGCAACAAATTTTTTTATTCAAATGAAAGAAAAAAAACTTTATACCATTAGTCAAGGGATAGAATATGCTATGGGATATTGTGCCAAAGAAGAAAGATGTCAAAAAGATGTTAAAGACAAACTTATGTATTATGGACTTTCTTCATCAGATGCAGATTATGTTGTAGTAGAAATGATAACGAAGAATTTTCTTTCAGAACAAAGATATTCAAATCTTTATGTTAGAAGCAAGATAAATCAAAACTATTGGGGAAAAACAAAGATAATATATATGTTATCTTTGAAGAATATTTCCAAGACCTGCATTGATAAAGCAATTTCTTTGGTTGATGAACAAAGATATAAGGAAGTTGTTAGTCTTTTGGCAGAAAAAAAACTTAAAACCATTCATACAACAAATTCTTATGAGAAAAGACAAAAAGTTTATCAATATTTGGTTTCGCATGGTTTTGAAAACGAAATAATAAATAATGTTTTATCAGAAAAAGGCTTATGAATCTTAGAATACCAACAATAGTAGATACAATATTGTTTCATCTTTTTGAATTTAGGATAAAAGACAAGGACAAGAATCTTTATCTTACATTTGATGATGGACCTATTCCTGAGGTAACTCCGCAAGTATTAAATATGCTTGAAAGATATAATGCAAAGGCAACATTTTTCTGCGTTGGGGATAATGTAAGAAAGCATAGGGAAGTGTTTTTGGATATATTGAAAAGAGGACATAGAGTTGGCAATCATACTTTTCATCATTTGGGAGGAATGACTCATACAAACAAACATTATTATAATGATATAATACAAGCGAAAGAGGTTATTGATTCAAATCTTTTTCGTCCGCCTTATGGAAGGCTTTGGATTCATCAAGTAAATAAGTTAAGACAACAAGGTTTTCGTTTTATTCTTTGGAGTAAGATAAGTTTTGATTATAGAAGAAATATGAGTAAGGAGCAATGTTGGGACAATGTTTCTAAACTTAAAAGTGGAGATATAATATTATTCCACGATAGTATCAAAGCACGAAAAAATATGTTTTATGCTTTGGAGAAACTATTAGAGTATTATAGTAAGAAAGGTTTTAGTTTTAAGGCAATAAAGTAAAGCAATATCAAATTATTGAACTAAAACATCGCTCGTTACAACTTCATTATATTTTAATCTTATAGTAGAAGTGCCTTTTCTTATGTTAGGAGCTACGCCATAAGATACATTAACATCAAATATTGCTTCATTCTCAAAGAAAAAGTATGCTTCACCATTCTTATCTGAAACGCCATCTCTTTTAATACTTCCAGCATCTTTTGAAATACTTATTGTTGCTCCTGGTATTCTTTCTCCTGTTTTGGCATCTTTAACAACGACCGTTAGACCACAGCCATTTAAGTCGTCAGAACATGAACTAAAACAAGGAAGGATTAAGCATATAAATAAAAATGCTGAAAAAATTTTTAATATCTTGGTCTTCATAATAATTTTTTTTTGTAATATTGCGTTTTATTTTAATTTAAATTCAGTTTGCAAATCTAATAAAAAAAACTATGAGCACAAAAAAAATTTTAATTTTATTTCTATTTTTAGGAATTTTAGTAGCATCTTGTTCAAAGAAAACAACAGACGGAACAAGCAACAACAATGAAAATCAAAACAAAGTAAAACAAAAACAAACTATGGTAATAATTAGTACAAACTATGGTGATATGAAAGCCATTCTCTATAATGAAACACCACAACATAGAGATAATTTCATAAAATTAGTAAAAGAAGGATATTTTGATAGCACACTTTTTCACAGAGTTATTGATGGATTTATGATTCAAGGAGGAGATCCAGATTCAAAGCATGCTAAGAAAGGACAAATGCTTGGTAATGGTGGTCCTTCTTATACAATACCAGCAGAATTTAATCAAGACCTTATTCATAAAAAAGGTGCTCTGGCAGCAGCACGTACTGGTGATGAGGTAAATCCACAAAGAGCATCTTCTGGCTCTCAATTTTACATCGCACAAGGTAAGGTTTATACTAATGAAGAATTAACTAATCTTGAACAAAGAATGGGTACAAGTTTTAATTCTATTCAAAGACAAGCATATACAACTGTTGGAGGCGTTCCTTTCCTTGATTATCAATATACAGTCTTTGGACAAGTTGTTGAAGGTTTAGATGTTATAGACAAGATTGCTTCTGTAAAGAAAGATAGAAATGACCGTCCGGTAGAAGATATTAGAATGACAATAAAAATAGTAGAAAAATAAGAAATAGATTATGATAAGAGATAATATAAAACAACATATAGAAAAGATTAAGCAACTAAATGCTACAACAAAAAAAGAGATAGAAGACCTAAGAATAGAATATCTTGGAAAGAAAGGTGTATTGAATGATTTGTTTTCAGAGTTTAAAGGAGTGCCAAACGAAGATAAAAAAGAAGTTGGTTCTCTTTTGAATGAATTAAAGACAAGTATTCAAAGCAAGATAGAAGAGTTAAAACAAAAGATAGAAGATAAAGAAGATAAAATACAAGATATAGATGATTTAACAAAGCCGGCTAATCTTTGTTCTCTTGGTAGCATTCATCCATTAACAACAGTTAGAAAAGAAATAATAGATATTTTTTCTAAGATAGGTTATACTGTTGTTGAAGGACCAGAGATAGAAGATGATTGGCATGTGTTTTCTGCTCTAAACTTCCCACCAGAACACCCTGCACGTGATATGCAAGATACTTTCTTTGTGGAAAATCGTGCAGATAACAATAATATACTTCTTCGTACTCATACTTCATCAGTTCAAGTGCGCACAATGGAAAGACAGAAACCACCAATAAGAATAATAGCACCAGGAAGAGTTTTTCGTAATGAAGCAATATCTGCTCGTGCTCATTGTATTTTTCATCAAGTAGAAGGGCTTTATATTGATAAAGGAGTGTCTTTTGCTGATTTAAAACAGAGTCTTTTGTATTTTGTTAGGGAGATGTTTGGTGAAAAGACAGAGATACGTCTTCGTCCTTCATATTTTCCATTTACAGAACCGAGTGCAGAAATGGATATATCTTGTAATATCTGCGGAGGTAAAGGTTGTAATATATGCAAAGGCACAGGTTGGTTAGAGATTCTTGGTTGTGGAATGGTTGATCCTAATGTATTGGAGGCTTCTGGCATAGATAGTAGTGTTTATTCTGGTTTTGCTTTTGGTATGGGCATAGAAAGAATAGCAATGCTTAAATATGATGTAAAGGATTTGCGTCAATATTTTGAGAATGATATAAGATTTCTTAATCAATTCTCTTCAACAATATAAGCATTATTAAGTGCTTGAAATAAAACGAAGAAATAATTTATTAAAACAAAGAGTTAGTAAATTATTTCTTTGTTTTATTTTTGCAAAATAAAGAAAACAAAAATCCAATTAAAAACTTTTATAAATACTTATGAAAGAAAACAATAAAGATACTATGATAGCAAATGTTGTTATGCCAAATATAGAAAATAAAATCTATACTATACGTGGCAAACAAGTGATGATAGATAGCGATTTGGCGTTTATGTATCAAATAGAAACGAAAGTTTTTAATCAAGCAGTGAAAAGAAACATAGAAAGGTTTCCAGAAGAATTTCGTTTTAGACTTACAAAAGAAGAATTTGAAGAATTAAGGTTGCAAATAGTTACTTCAAAAAAACAATATTTACATCAAATTACAAATAATCAACAACTTATTGAAGAAAATCAAAGGTCACAAATTGTTACCTTTGAAACCATATTAAATAAGAGATATTTACCTTATGTTTTCACAGAACAAGGTGTGGCAATGCTTTCAGGTGTGTTAAGAAGTAATGTTGCAATTCAAATAAGTATAAAGATTATGAATGCTTTTGTGGTTATGAGGAAATATATAGCAGATAATCATCTTGTATTTCAACGATTGGATAAGATAGAGAAGAAACAATTAGAAGCAGATATTAATTTTGAGAAAATCTTTGATAGTCTTCAAAAAGATAATCAAAAGGTTCAAGGTATATTTTTCAATGGTCAGATATATGATTCTTATAGTTTTATTATCCGTCTTATAAAAAAGGCGAAGAAAGAATTAGTTGTGATTGATGGATATGTTAATAATGAGGTTTTGGATATGCTTTCAAAAAAAGAAAAAGATGTTTTGGTTAAGTTATATACATATCCAAGTGCCAATATTACAAAGACAGATATTTCTCGCTTTAATAAACAATATCCAACAATAGAACTTCATCATACAACTACCGTTCATGATAGATATCTTGTTATAGACAATGAAGAATTATATACAATAGGTGCATCACTTAAAGATATTGGCAAAAAATGTTTTTCATTTACTTTAATGGAAGATAGTAATTTGATTGCAGGATTAATTAACAAATTATAAAGCAATAAACTTAGAAAATTGAATTAAAAAACTAATTTATTCTTTCTTCGTTTTTAGTTAAATAGAATCAAGAAAGAGTATGAGCAAAATAAAGAAAACAAAAATTATGAGTATAATAGCAATAGAAAATATGTCTTTTTACAGTTATCATGGCTGTTTTAAAGAAGAGGCAACAATAGGTACAAATTTTAAAGTGGATTTGTATTTGAAATGTAGTACCGATAAGGCAGAACAAAGCGACAATGTAGAAGATACTGTTGATTATTCGGCAGTTTATCAAGTGGTAAAAAAACAGATGAAACAACCTTCACATCTTTTGGAAGCAGTTGCAAGGAGAATAATTGAAAGCATTAAGGTGTCTTTTCCACAAGTAGAAGGTATAAAAGTAAAGGTTACTAAACTTAATCCACCACTTGGCGGTCAGATAGGAGGTGTGTCTATAACGATTGAAGATGATAGAGTAGATGTTTTGTAATTAATAGAAATAGTTCCTTATTCTATTTAAATGGTTCTTTATTCTATTTTAGCGGATTAAAGAACTATTTTTTTATCTCTTTATTCTATTTTGACAGAATGAAGAATCATTTTATTACATTTTTTTAGTGTAAAAATGAACTAATATTTAGGTATAAAAAAACACTTAAAGGATAAATTGTATCTTTAAGTGTTTTGTGCGGATGAAGGGACTCGAACCCATACGCCTCACGGCACTAGATCCTAAGTCTAGCACGGCTACCAATTACGCCACATCCGCTAATTGAGATTGCAAAATTACAAACTTTTTTTATTATAGCAAACTTTTATTCGTTATTTTTTATTTTTTTAGCTTTAATTTCTTCTCAATAAGTGGTGTTATATCATCACTGTCATTTGAATACCAAAGAATTCCATTGCTTTCAAATACGTAATCATAATGATTATCTTTTGCAACTTGTTCAACAACTCCTCTTATCTTATCAAAAATCTTTTGCATTAATTCTGTTTGTTTTGTTTGAATATCATTTTGAGATTTTTCTTGAAAAGCTTGGTAACGATTAGAAACATCTTTTATTTCTTGTTGTTTATTAGCTTTTAATAATTCAGATAATTGAGATTCTTTTGCTTGATAATCATCAACAAGACGTTGATATTCTTTTTGCATTCCTTCTAATTCTTTTTGAATATCTTCAACATAAGCTTTTAAAGTTGCTTGTGCAGAATCACTTTCTGGCATTCTTTTTATTAATTCAGAAGAATTGAAATGACCTAATTTTACTGCTTTTTGTGCGAATACTGAACTCGTTAGACTAAACATTATTGCTAACGCTAATACTTGGATTGCTCTTTTTTTCATCTATTATTTCTTTTTTTTATTTTCTTGATTTATTAGTTTGCAAAGATACAAAATAATATTATCTCTTTGTGTTTTTTGTTGAATTATTACTATTTACTTTATATCCTAACTCTGCAAGAACCAAATCACTTATATCATTTTTGTCGTTAATATAAAGTATAGTTGTTCCGCTTGCTTTATCAAAAATAGTTGCATAACCTTTTTCTTGTGCTATCTTTTCTATTGCAGAATAAATTTTTTCTTGTATTGGTTTTATAAGTTCAGAACGTTTTTTTGCTAAATCACCATCATTACCAAAACGTTGCTTTTGAAGATTTTTTGCTTCTTTCTCAGCAGAAATAATCTCATTTTCTTTCTTTTTCTTCAACTCTTCTGGCAAAAGGACAGCCTCTGTTTGATATGATTTATACAATTTATCAACATTAGAAAGCTTCGTTTCAACTTCTTTTTGCCATTGTAATGAAACATCATCAAGTTCTTTTTGAGCTTGCTTATATTCCGGCATATTGTTAAGAATATATTGAGAATCCACGCAAGCAAATTTTTGGGCATTAACAAAGAATGCACCACTTAATAATACCAATAAAACTATTATCTTTTTCATTATTGTAATTTTTTTTATTTTTAATCTATTGATTGATTGATTGAGATATGCCATTGAGAACCGGAAGGTTTAGTTTGTCCACTTACAGGATCAAAACCATAACCCCAATCAAGTCCAAGCATACCAAACATTTGCATAAATATTCTTATACCAAATCCTGCTGAACGATACATTTTAAATGGAGCAAATCCATTAAAGTTAGCCCAAGAATTTCCTCCTTCGGCAAAAGCTAATGCAAATATTGAAGCAGTAGGATTAAGAGTAATAGGATAACGTAGCTCCATAGTAAATTTATCAAAGACTGTTGCTCCACTTGAAGAAGAAAGGTCTCCGCTACCATAACCTCTAAGAGCTACTATTTCTCTACCATCTAATGCGTAGCCGGTTAATCCATCGCCACCAACATAATATCTTTCAAATGGAGAATAATCTAAATCCTTGTTATATCTGCCTAAGAATCCAAAACGAGAACGTGTTGAAAGAACTAAATCATCAACAATATTAAAATACCATGCTGCTCTAAGATTAACTTTATAATATTCTAACCATTTATATTGTTCTGTTGGAGTCATAGTAGAATAATTTTTACCATTAACTAACGAATAAGGGAAGGTCATAATAACATCAGCAGATACATCAGAACCTGTACGTGGATAAATATATTGATCTATTGAATTCCTATCTAATGTGAAAGTATAAGCAATATTATTTGATTTTCCTGTTGGCATAACAAATGTTGTGTAATTCTTAACATGATACAATTGATATTTTAATCCTTGTGAAAATGTAAAATAATCATCTGGCCAATTTAAACGTTTGCCTAAATTTACAGAAGCACCAAAAATACTTAAATAATAATCATGAGTATTTGAAGTATTATAATAACTATCATCTTGATAAGAATAATAAACACCAAAACTTAAAGATGTTGGTTTCTTTCCACCAAGCCATGGTTCAGTAAATGATGCACTACCAGAATAATAATAAGTACCATTAGTATTGAATTGTAAAGATATTTTTTGTCCATCGCCTGTTGGGAAAGGACGCCATGCTTTTTTGTCAAAGAATTTTTGAGCCGAGAAGTTAGTTAATGATATTCCTGCGCTACCAATAACCATTCCACCGCCCCAACCTCCGGAAAGATTGAATTGACTGCTTGAAGTTTCTTCTAATTGATATTCTATATCTACTGTACCATTTTCTTGATTAGGCTCTATCTTTGGATTAATCTTTTCTGCGTTGAAATAGCCAAGTTGTTGTATTTCACGAACAGAACGAAGAACATCATCACGACTGAATAATTGGCCAGGCATTGTTTTTAATTCTCTCATCACAACATAATCATTTGTTGCAGTGTTACCAGCTATTGATACTCTACCTATTCTTGCTTGATTGCCTTCATAAATACGCATCTCTATATCTATTGAATCATTTTCAATATTAATTTCTGTTGGTATTGCATGAAAGAATAGATATCCATCATCAAGATAAAGTGATGAAATATCTTTGCCTGTTGGATCGTAATTAATATTTTTTTGAAGTAATGCTTTATTATAAGGATCACCTTTCTTTATTCTAAGTCTGTTTGAAAGTTCTTCTGATGTATATTTTGTATTTCCAACCCATGTTATGTTTCTAAAATAAAACTTCTTACCTTCATAAACATTCATATTTATGACAGTGTTTTGTTTTGTATATTTTTTCCAAAAAGGATAAGAATGTCTTTTTGTTACTGTTTCAAGATAACTTGTATCAAATGTTATTCTTGCATCTCTATATCCTTCATTGTTATATTCTTCAATAATTAAATCTTTATCTGTTTGATAATCTGCATCAACAAGACGAGATGTTTTCCATACTCTCCACCAACGATATTCCTTAGTGTTTTTCATTTGACGTCTAATCTTGCGGTCAGAAAAATATGTATTACCATCAATATTAATCTTAGAAATCTTTACTTTCTTGCCTTTATCTATTTTAAATATAAGAGAAACTTCTTTTCGTTTGCTTAATGTATCTTTTTTCTCAATAATATCAGTTTTTGTTAAGAAATAGCCTTTATCGGCAAAGTAATCGTGAATAATATTTGTGCAATTATTTTTTAAATTATCTGTAACAACATCACCAGTTGATATTTTCATCTTTTCTTTTACTTTATCTGCTTCACTTCTTGTTACACCTTCTATTTTAAAGAAAGATAATCTTGGTTTTGTTGTTAAATTATATTCAAGGTAAATTGTTCTACCTTCTACTTTTGTTACATTTATCTGAATATTGTCAAATATTCCTTGTTTCCATAGCTTATCTATTGCTGTTGAAAACTTATCACTTGGAATATAAATCTTTTCTCCAACAGAAATACCAGCTAATAAAATAACTGATGGCTTATCCAAATTGTCAGCACCAACAACGGTTATATCTCCAACTTCATATTCTTTGGGAGAGTAATAATTTATATCTATTAAATCTTTTTTATCTGCTTGTGAGAATACACTATTTGCAAATAGTAATAGAAAAATTATTATAAATCTTATTTTTATTTTCTTCATTTATATTTAGATAGTTTCTGTTAGAATATAATTCTTTTTATTAAAATACATAACGTTAATATTTCAATTTCATTTTATTATATTACGAATTTATTTTTTCGTTCTCAATTTGTTCGCTAATTTTTCCAAATCTTCTTTCCCTGTTTTGGTAATTAACAATTGCTTTATACAATTCTTCTTTATTAAAATCTGGCCACAAAACATCAGTAAAATAGAGTTCAGAGTAAGCAAGTTGCCATAATAAATAATTAGAAATACGATATTCTCCTGATGTACGGATAAGAAGGTCTGGGTCTGGATAATTTTTTGTTGTTAAATGATTAGAAATAGTTTTTTCATCAATTTCATCTATATTCAATTTATTGTCTTTAACTTGTTTGCTTATTTCTTTTACGCCCTTAACTATTTCCCAACGAGAACTATAATTTAAAGCAAGGATTAAAGTCATACGAGTATTATTCTTTGTGTTGTCAATAGTTTTTAATAAGGCATCTTTTGTTTCTTGGTTAATCTCACTCAAATCTCCTATTGTTTCCAACTTTATATTGTTATCCATAAGAGTTTTTTCTTCTTGCGATATGGTATAAACAAGCATCTTCATCAAGGCATCAACTTCTTCTTTTGGTCTATTCCAATTTTCTTTAGAAAAAGTATAAAGAGTAAGATATTTTATTCCTAATTCGGCAGATGCTTCTGTTACTGCTCTAACTGCATCTACACCATGTTGATGACCATAAATTCTTTCTTTATGTTGTTTTTTTGCCCATCGTCCATTGCCGTCCATAATTATTGCAATGTGTAAAGGCAATTTTTCTTTTATAATCTGTTCTTTATAAGGTGTCAATTTATTTCTTCGTTTTTTTTGATTATCTTTTGAATATAATTAATTATTTCTTCGTTTTTATGAAATTATATCTTCTTGTTTTTTTATTCGCTTAATATTTGTGCAAAATTAAATAAAACATTTGCTCCAAAATAATAATATATATCTTTCATACCTCCAACATTAATTTTACCATCTAAATCATCTGCTGATGTAATTCTTAGTCCAACGTCCATTCCAACGACAACACCTTTCCATAATGCTGCTTTTGCTCCTCCTCCAATAATACCACAAAAGGCCATCTTGCTCCCATCATTTACGTCAATATTAGTACTTGCATCTTTTACTGTATAATTAAATCCACCGACTCCACCAAAAACATAAGGAGTTATTGGTAATCCATATTCTTTTGCATTATAAGCCGATGAAAATCTTATAAAAGAATATTCCATAACTGCACTTATTTCATTAATAGATGTTTTAAATTTATATCCATTAACATTGTATCTATCTTTTTCTGCTGTTGTATTGCAACGTAAAAGATTTAATCTTATGGAACATCTTTGATCAAAGAGTTTTGCTAAGAAATCATGCGTGTAATCATAATTAAAATTATATCTAAACATAAATCCACCAGCCAAATGAAAGTTCCCTACTCCTAAGGCAGATTGAAATCCGTTTAGTTCTCCTTTGTATTGCGAAAATCCTCCTTGAAGTCCATATTCAAAGCAAGAACTTAATCTTCCTTTATAATAACATTGTTGTCCAAATAATAAACAACTGCTAAATATAAATATTAATCCAAATATTATTTTCTTCATTTTTAATTAATTCCTAATAATAATTTTGCAAAATTAATTATTATTTCTTGTTTAAACAAAGAATAAAAAATTTTTTTGTACCTTTGCCACTCATTATTTTGGAAAAAAGTATGATAAAAAAGGTTTTATTTATTATAATTTGTATTGTTTTTGGCATAAAATCTTATAGCCAAAATTATGTATCTACTCTTTCTTTGCAAACAAGAGCAGATTGGTTTGGTAAATTTTATGATAATGATACATTAACTAATGATTCAAGATTTGAAGGAAAGTATTTGAATTTAATTATGAAAGGAAATATTAGTGATAAACTTTCATATTCTTTTCGTCAAAGATTGAATAAAAGTAATTATGATAATAATAATCTTTTCAAAAACACAGATTTTCTTTGTTTAAACTATAATATTAATGATAAATTTACCCTTGCTTTTGGGAAACAAGTAATATATATAGGAGGATTTGAATATGATTATGCTCCTATTGATGTTTATTTCTATTCTAATTTTTGGGAAAATATAACATGTTATGCTTTTGCTTCAACAATATTTTATAATATTAATAAAAGTAATACAATTCTTTTCCAAGTTTCCAATTCTCCGTTTAGTAAAGAAGATTTTTCTAATTTATATTCTTATAATTTAGCATGGTATGGTAATTTTTCTTTTTTGAAAACAATTTATTCTACAAATATGATAGAATATAAAAAAGGACAATACATTAATTATATAGCATTAGGTAACCAAATAAATATTGGAAACTTTTCTTTGGATTTAGATTTAATGAATAGAGCATCAATGAATCAAAGAAACTTCTTTTTTGATGACTATTCTGTTATAGGTAAATTACAATATAATATTACAGATAAATTTAATTGCTTTCTTAAAGCAGGACAAGATAAAAATTCAGCACAAAAAGATGTAATTAATCAAGATAAGTATTATGATTTATGTGTTAAACCAGGAGTAGATTATAGATTTTATGGTTTTGGGGCAGAATATTATCCATTAAAGAATAATAAAGATTTAAGATTGCATTGTTTTTGTTATTCAAACAATAATGATATAAAAGAATATAATGTTAATTTTGGATTAACATGGAATATGAATATAATTAAAAAATAATAAACAAATATAATTTAAGTATGAAATACAAATCAATGAAGTTTTTAACAAAGAGAAGGATAGAAGCAGTTATATTTCTTCTTGTTCTTTTTGGTATATTTGGTTTCTTAGGTTCTTATATGGGAGCACCTAATATGTTGAATACGATAATGCAGACAGCTTATGATCTTTTAATTCATACTGTCTTTTATATAATGGGAATAACTGTATTGACAGGAGCATTGAGCAAATTGTTAATAGAGTTTGGAGTAGTAAGGTTGTTAGAATACTTATTAAAGCCATTTATGAAACCATTATTTCATTTACCAGGAGTTGCAGCACTTGGAGGTATTATGACATTTCTTTCAGATAATCCAGCAATCATAGCACTTGCAAAAGATAAGAATTTTTCTCATTATTTTAAGAAATACCAACTTGTATCTCTTACTAATTTTGGCACAGCATTTGGAATGGGATTTGTTGTCATTGTTTTTATGGCAGGACTTGGTCATATTCAAGCAGCGATTGTAGGACTTGTTGGGGCAGTAATTGGAGGTATAGTATCAACACGTTTAATGCAATATTTTACATTAAAAGCTTATCCAAATATGAAAGAAGACATAGTATCAGAGGGTAGTGCTGAAAACATATCTTTTAAAAGCGAAGGTTCATTATTTCTTAGAGTATTAAATTCAATACTTGATGGAGGTAAAGTGGGCGTAGATTTAGGTCTTCAAATTATTCCTGGCGTACTTATTATTTCAACATTTGTTATGATGATTACTTTTGCTCCAGAAACAGGAGTTTATACTGGTAAAGCCTATGAAGGAGTCCCAATATTACCTTATCTTGCTGACAAAATACATTGGGTTTTTGAATGGTTGTTTGGTTTTCAAAATACAAAACTTATTGCTTTCCCAATAACATCATTAGGAGCAGTTGGAGCAGCTTTGGGATTGGTACCAAAATTTAAAGCAGCAGGACTTTTAGATGGTAATGCTGTTGCTGTTTTCACTGCAATAGGAATGTGTTGGAGTGGATTTCTTTCAACTCATACAGCAATGCTTGATAGTCTTGGATACAGAAATCTTACATCAAAAGCAATAATTTCTCATACTATTGGAGGATTGTTTGCTGGTATTGTTGCTCACTTTTTATATCTTTTGTTTTGCTTAATCTTTTAGTTTGGAAGATAATAATAAAATAACGATATGGAAGAAAAACTTAAAGCATCAGAATTGACTTTGGCAGAAGATGGTAGTCTTTATCATATAAGATTGCACGAAGATGAGCTTGCAGACAATGTTATTCTTGTAGGCGACCCAAATAGAGTGAAAGATGTAAGTCAGTTTTTTGATAAGATAGATATAAAGAAATCAAATCGTGAGATTGTTTCTCATACAGGTTTTTATAAAGGTAAGCATATTACTGCTCTTTCAACAGGTATGGGAGTAGATAATCTTGATATTGTAATAACAGAGCTTGATGCTTGCAAAAATATTAATCTTAAAACAAGAGAGATAAAGCAAAAACAAACTTCATTAAACCTTATCCGTCTTGGAACAACAGGAGCGATGCAAAAAGATATGGAAATAAATTCATATATATGCTCAAAATATGTTGTAGGTATTGATGGAATGATGTGGTTCTACAAGAGCAAAAATGAAATACTTGAAAAAGAACTTCAAGATAAGTTTGTCAAACATATGAATTGGAACACACTTTTACCAACTCCATATTCAGTTAAAGCAAGTGATGAATTGATAGAAAAGATAGCCTTTGATATGAAACAAGGTATCACAATAACAGCCCCAGGTTTCTATGGACCACAAGGAAGAGAACTTAGATTGCCACTTAGAGATAAAACAATTAATGATAAGTTGCCTTTGTTTTCATACAATAATTATAAGGTAACAAATTATGAAATGGAAACATCATCATTATATTGTTTAGGAAAAAATCTTGGGCACAATGTTCTTACAATATGTGATGTTGTTGCAAATAGAGAACAAGGTACGTTTGCAAAAGATTATCATAGTGCGATGAATAACCTTATCCAGATTGTTCTTGAAAGATTATAAACAAAACAAATGAAGAAAGTTTTTTTTATCATAATCATTGTGTTGATAGTTTCTTGTAATAATCATAAGAAAAACGAGATAAAGACAGATGTTTCAATTGATACAATATCTTGTGTTATGAAAGATATGACCAAAGCCAATCAGATGATAAAACTTTTGGATAAAGATTCTATTGAAAAACAAAAAATAGAAAAAGACTATAAACAATCTATTTTAGATCATTATAATATAACAGAACAAGATTATGATAGTTGTTTAAAAATATATCTAAAAAATCCTACCACTGCTCAAAAACTACTAGACAAAGCAAATCAATAAAAAATCTTTTTTGCTATGATTACATTCAAACAAGCAACACAAAAAGATATTCCAGATATTTGGCAGATTATTCTTCAAGCCAAAAATCAAATGTATAGAGAAGGCAAACATCAATGGAGTGAAAACTATCCTCAAATTGCTAATATAGAAAGTGATATTAATAATAAATATGCTTATATACTTAACAAAGATGATGAAGTTATTGCTTACGGAGCAGTTGTGTTTGATGGAGAAAAAGCATATAATGATTTAGTTGGTCAATGGCTTACAGATGAAGATTATGTTGTTGTTCATCGTTTAGCGGTTAGCGACAAAATGAAAAGACAAGGTATTGCAACAATGTTTCTCAAAGAAGTAATGAAATTAAGTAAAGAAAAACATGTGTTTAGTTTTAAGATAGATACTAATTATGATAATTTCTATATGTTAAAGATATTTAAAAATCTTGATTTTGTTTATTGTGGCAAAGTGTATTATGAAAGTGGAGAGAGAATGGCCTATGAAAAGATTTTAAGATAAAGAATAAAAAAATAATAATGATATGTTAGTAAAGACTTACGGCAGTGCAATACAAGGAATAATAGCAACGACAATAACTGTTGAGGTTGCTGTTGAACAAGGTATTAATTTTCTTTTAGTAGGATTGCCAGATAATGCAGTCAAAGAATCACATCAAAGAATTTCTTCGGCACTAAATAGTTATGGTTTCAAGATCCCAGGGAAGAAGATAGTGATTAATATGGCTCCGGCAGATATTAAGAAAGAAGGTTCAGCGTATGACCTTACTATTGCTATGGGAATATTGGCTGCAAGTGAGCAAGTGGAGAGCGATTCGTTGAAAGACTATCTTATTATGGGCGAATTGTCGCTTGATGGTAGCGTTAGACCAATAACGGGAGCATTGCCTATCGCTATTCAAGCAAAAAAAGAAGGATTTTCTGGCTTTATCCTTCCAAAGAGTAATGCTAAGGAAGCAGCAATTGTTCAAGGTCTTGATGTTTATGGCGTAGATAATATAATGGAAGTAATAAACTTCTTTAATCGTAATGAAACAATTGAAAAGACACAAGTAGATATTGAACAGGAATTTGAAAAAGGATTAGAGAATTATGAATTGGATTTTTCAGATGTTAAAGGTCAAGAAAATATAAAAAGAGCAATGGAGATTGCTGCGGCAGGTAGTCATAATGTTCTTCTTATTGGAGCACCAGGAAGTGGAAAAACAATGTTGGCTAAGCGTTTGCCTTCTATCTTGCCTCCATTAACATTAGAAGAATCATTAGAAACAACAAAGATTCATTCTGTTGCTGGCAAGATGAATTTAAATGCTTCACTCGTTTCTGTTCGTCCTTTTCGCAATCCTCATCATACAATAAGTGATGTGGCTCTTGTTGGTGGTGGAGCTTATCCTCAACCTGGTGAAATATCATTAGCACATAATGGAGTTTTGTTCCTTGATGAATTACCTGAATTTAAGCGTAGCGTTTTGGAAGTTTTGCGACAACCAATGGAAGAAAGATTGATAACTATTTCACGAACAAAACAAACAATACAATATCCTGCCAGTTTTATGCTTGTTGCGGCTATGAACCCTTGCCCTTGTGGATATTATAATCACCCAACTATTCCTTGCACATGTGCTCCTGGTGTTGTCAATAGATATTTAGGTAAGATTTCTGGCCCACTCCTTGATAGGATTGACATACAAATAGAAGTTGTTCCTGTACCTTTCAAAGAGCTTTCTAATATGCGGCAAGGTGAAAAGAGTTCAACAATTAGGGAGAGAGTGATTAAGGCAAGAAAGATTCAACAAGAAAGATTCAAAGACTATCAAGACGTGCATTGTAATAGCCAGATGACACCTAATATGATGAAAAAATATTGTCAAATTCAGCCTTCTGGTATGGAGCTTTTGAAAAACGTTATGAATAAGCTTGGACTTTCGGCAAGGGCTTATGATAGAATACTTAAAGTTTCTCGTACGATAGCAGATTTAGAAGGATGTGCTAACATAGAAAACAGTCATCTTGCAGAGGCTATTAATTATCGTAGTTTGGATAGAGAAAGTTGGGGACGCTAATCAAAAGAAAATCAAATAGTTTAGCGATTGATAAGTGATAAAATGCCATTTTATCAATAACATAATGCCATTCTGTTGCAACAAAATGCCATTATGTTGGCATCATAATGCCATTCTATCACTCATATAATGCCATTTTGTTTTATTATCTTCAAAAAACAATCTTCTCTATTAAGAAAATAATTTACTTTCTCTTCATTCGGTTTTACTGAAAAGACTTTCCTTACCAAGGAATGTTCTTTTAATGAACTTATTGTTGCAAAATGTTGATTTTTTTAATACCTTTGCAACTCAATATTAATTAAATAGCAATATGAAAAAACGTATTTTCCTACTATCAACAATATCCATACTAAGTATTTTTTGTTTGAAAGCACAGCCTTTGTGGTTTGATAGCGTTAAACTTGGTATTATGATTCATTATGGCCTATATTCTGTGCCGTCTTATTCAGATAAAGAACAGTATGCTGAATGGTTTTATAAAGGATTGATAAGTAATGACACTAATAGGATAAATTTTCAACAAAAAGTCTTCGGAAAAGATTTCTCTTATTTTGATTATATGAAATTGTTTAAAGGTGAGATGTTTAATGCTGATGATTGGGCGAAACTTTTTAAGGATTCTGGGGCAGGATATGTTCTTTTCTCATCAAAACATCACGATGGCTTTTGTCTTTATGATAGTAAATATACAGAATATACAAGTTTGAATAGTGCAGCAAATAGAGATTTTTGCCAGGAACTAAGTGTTGCAACAAGAAAAGCAGGACTTAGGTTTGGTTTATATTATTCGCTTATGGAATGGACAAACCCTATTTTTCGCTGGACAATAGATAGTGTTGGCATTGACTCTTATGTTAATAACCATTTACTACCTCAGTTCAAGGAAATCGTTGATAAATTTAAGCCAAGCGTTGTTTTTGCAGATGGGGATTGGGATTTTACTTATCAAACTCTTAGAAGTGAGCAAATGATTGATTATCTTACGGAAAAAGTTGGCAAAGACGAAGTGGCATATAATGATAGGTGGGGACAAGGATTTAAAGGTGGATTTAAAACTCCTGAATATAGTAGCGGATTAAAAGACAGTAAGAATGTTTGGAGCGAATGCCGTAGTTTGTCTCGCAGTTTCGGACTTAATAGAAATAGTCCTATTGAAGATTATCTTACAAGCAAAGAACTTATTCATCATTTTGTTAAATTAGTTAGTCTTGGTGGTGGGCTTATGCTTAATGTTTCTCCTTCATCTGATGGACAAATACCACTTATTCAACAAGAAAGACTTCTGGATTTAGGTTCTTGGTTAAAGATTAATGGCAAGGCAATATACGGAACAAAACCTTATGAAAAGAATTTTGAATATCAAGATATGGTTTGTCCAATGAATGATTCAACAATAAACTTTTCGTGGGTAAGGAATGCTCCGGTTAAGGGGGCAAGTGAAGATAATTTTGCAATATCTTGGCACAATAAAATATATGTTAATAAAACTGAAATATATACTATTTATTTAGATGCAGATGATGAAGCCTCTTTGGAGATAAAAGATGGTAATAAAACAATATTTGCTAATACTGCGAAAAAAGATTCATCTATTGTTGGTAAGGTTAGATTAAAAAAAGGCAAATCTTATGAATTTAATCTTTTTTATAAAGAGAAAGACATAGATGCTTCGTGTCATCTTTATTGGGAAAGTAAAACAATTAGTAAAAGACCAATACAATCAGATTCTTCTTTGTGGAATGGTGAGCTTTCTTGGCAAGAACCATATATATGTTACACAAAAAAGGATAAGAACCTTTATGCAATATCGCTTCAAAAGTTAGGTAGAATTATTGAAATGAATTTGCCAAACAAACCAAAGGACAATATGAAGGTTTATTTGCTTGGTAATGAAGATAAGCCTCTTTCATGGAAATATAATAATGGAAAATTAACGGTAGATACATCAACGCTTCATTCAATAGATATTAAAAGTGATTATGCTTATGTTTTTTGTTTGGAAGATTATATAGAATAAAAGAGAAAAGCATAGTTAATGTGATATAGTTATAAAGTTTTTTACTAATACAACATATAAGATAAAAAAAAGCAGTATTTTTGTAAAGTGAAATAAAAAAAGAAGAATATGGAATTTACAGCACAACAAATAGCATCTTTACTTGAAGGTAGAGTAGAAGGCGATGAAAATATAAAAGTTAGCAAATTATGTAAGATTGAGCAAGGAGAAAAGAATGGATTATCATTTCTTGCTAACCCAAAATATAATCATTATTTGTATGATACGAATGCGAGTATTGTTATAGTTAATGAAGATTTTGTTTTAGAAGGGAAAGTTAGTCCTACGCTTATTAGAGTTAAGGATTCTTATAGTAGTTTTGCTAAGTTGTTGTCTATATATAATGAATATCGTTTTAATAGAAAAGGAATATCATCATTGGCATTTATAGATAAGCAAGCAAATGTTGATAAAGATATATATGTTGGAGAATTTGTTGTTATAGAAAAATATAGTAAAGTAGGGAAAGGTTGCAAGATTTATCCACAAGTTTATATAGGAGAAAACGTTACGATAGGAGAAAACGTTACTATTTATGCAGGAGTAAGGATTTATCATGATACAGTGATTGGAAATAATTGTATCTTACATTCTGGTGTTGTTTTAGGAGCAGATGGTTTTGGATTTGCACCTTTAAGCGATGGAAGTTTTGAAAAGATTGCACAGATAGGTAATGTAGTACTTAAAGATGATGTTGAACTTGGAGCAAATACAACAGTAGACCGTTCAACAATGGGAAGTACGGTTATTGAAAAAGGAACTAAAATAGATAATCTTTGTCAAATAGCACACAATGTAACAGTTGGACAATCAACAGCAATGTCTGCTCAAAGTGGAATAGCAGGTTCTACAAGCGTTGGAAGTAATTGTTTTATAGGAGGACAAGTTGGAATATCAGGACATATTCATGTTGGCGACAGAGTTAAAATAGGAGCAAAGGCAGGAGTAATCTCTCAGGTTAAAGATGATAGTGCTATGTTTGGTTATCCTGCAACAAATGCAAGAAGTTATATGAAATCATTTATTCTTTTTGAAAAATTACCACAACTTGAAAAAAGAATATCTGAATTAGAAAAACAATTAAAAGAGAAAGAAAATAGATAAGTGTCTATTGCTTTTCTTCTTTTTTCTTTTTGTCTTTAAATACAAAAGTTTTATTAAGTAGGAATGTTATTACTGCATTAGGGAAAACAACTATTGCTTGACCAATTGCATCTCCTGCTTTCTTTACATCTATGCTTAGTTTGCCTATTATATCTAAATAATCATAAGAAATGATTGTTGAATAAATAGAAGTCTTGGCAAGATAATGTAATTCCAAAGCATTAATAACATATGTTATTCCATAGACAACAAAAAATTGAAGCAAAAGTCTATTGGATTTATTTTCAAAAACAATATATCCTGTTGTCTTATAATTAAACAGTATTCCTAATATATAAGAAACAAGTAAAGCAACTGGACGATAAAGTCCTATCCAAATACATAAAACAAATAATATGTACCCTACTATTGTATTTATAACGCCAACAAAAAGAAACCTTATAAACCTATTCTTTATTTTAAGCAAAAGATTTATTGGTAATTTTATTATCTTTTTAATCATAAATTTAAATTTTCTTTTGCAAAAGTACTTTTTTTTATTGTAATACCAAATGATTTTAGTATTTTTGCTTTTTATTTAAATTTTAAAATTCAATTTATGGCAAATAGACCACTAATATTTATTACAAATGATGACGGATATAATGCAAAGGGACTTAAACATTTAATTTCTATTATGCAAGATTATGGAGATATTGTTGTTGTTGCTCCTCAAAAACAAATGTCAGGCAAATCGCATTCAATAACTGTTGGTTCTCCATTAAAACTTACGCTTAACAATGAAGAACAATCGCTACAAGAATATTCTCTTGAAGGAACGCCTGTTGATTGTGTGAAGATGGCATTCAATAAAGTGCTCAATCGTTTGCCAGATTTGCTTGTTGCAGGTATTAATCATGGTTCTAATGCTTCTATAAACACTATTTATTCTGGTACAATGGCGGCTGTTATGGAGGGATGTGCGGAAAATATTCCAAGTATAGGCTTTTCACTTAATGATGATAAGAGTGATGCAGATTTTTCTTTTTGTACTAAGTATATACGTTCAATAACAGAAGAAGTGTTAAACAATGGATTAGATAAAAACATATGCCTTAATGTTAATTTTCCACAAGGACAAATAGAAGGAATGAAAGTATGTCATCAAGCAGAGGCTTATTGGGACGAAGATTTTGATGTGGAAGAAAAAGATGAAGGAAAAACATTTTATTGGTTGAGTGGTACGTATCATTGTACTGATAAGTCTCCACAGGCTGATTATAATGCGATGATGAATCATTATGCAAGTATTGTGCCAATGCATGTTGATTTTACAGCATATAATTTTATTGATAAGATTAGAACAAAATTTGAAACATTATGATAGATTTATTAAAGAAAGATAATATATGGTTTGGTATTCTTGCTGGATTAGTTATTACTATACTTACAGCAGGTATATTATATATTGGACTTGTTGTGTTTAAATGTGATATTCAAGCAGAGAGTAAAATATTCTTATTCGCTGTTGTACCAGAGATACTATTAATGCGTTGGTATGCAAAGAACAAATATCACAAAAGTACCAAAGGAGTAATGATTATTTTAGTTATAACATTAGGCTTAATTATGTACTCATTATATAATATGGGTCATTTTGCTAATGCTTTTAATTGGAGGATATAATAAAATGAAATATTATGTTATAGCAGGAGAGATGTCAGGAGATTTACATTCATCTATGCTAATAAAAGAAATAAAAGAAAGAGATAACGAGGCTGAGTTTAGATGTTGGGGCGGAGATATGATGAAACAACAAGGCGTTGAGATAGTAAAACATATCAAAGACTTAGCTTTTATGGGTTTTTTAGAAGTTATAGCGAACTTAAAAACGGTTTTGCATAATCTGTCTTTTTGTAAGAAAGATATAATTGAATACAATCCAGATGCAATAATATTAACAGATTATCCAGGATTTAATCTTAAAATAGCTAAGTTTGCTTATAGTAAAGGTTTTAAGATATTCTATTATATTTCTCCGCAGGTTTGGGCTTGGAAAAAGGGAAGAATAAAAATAATGAGAAAGATTTTAACTAAGCTTTATGTTATTCTACCATTTGAAAAGGCTTTTTATAAAAAACATAATATGGAAGTAGAATATTATGGTAATCCATTGCTTGATGAAATTTCTGAATACAAAAAAACAGTTGATAAAGATAAATTCTTAAAAGATTATTCTCTTGGAGAAAAACCAATCATTGCAATTTTGCCAGGCAGTAGAAAGCAAGAGATAAAAGCAATGCTTCCAATACAACTTAGTTTGGTTAATAAATATGATAAATTTGATTTTGTTGTTGCGGGAGTTAATAATTTTAATGATAACTTCTACAAAAAATATATAGGGAATAAGAATGTTAAATTAATATTTAATCATACTTATGATTTGCTAAATGTTTCTTATGCGGCTGTTGTAACAAGTGGAACAGCAACTTTGGAAACAGCACTCTTTGATATTCCGCAAGTTGTTTGCTATAAGACAAGTGCAATATCTTATAATATCATTAAACTTTTCACAAAAATGCAGTTTATTTCATTAGTTAATATTATTCTTAAAAGACTTGTTGTTGTTGAATTATTACAAAATTCATGGAATGAAGAAGAATTAGATAAAGAATTTAAGAAGATAGCGTTTAATGAACCTTATCGTCAAGAGATGGAGGCTAATTATTCCATACTAAAAAATAATCTTGGTTCAGCAGGTGCTTCAAAAAATATTGCAAAATCTATTGTAGATTACCTAAATATAAAGAAATGAAAAAATATATAATAATTCTTTTTCTCTTTTTCATTGTTGCAAAAAGTCAAAGTCAAAATATAAAAATTAGAGTATTCTCAGAAAATAATATTAATAAGATTACATTAGCATCTTCTTTCGGAAACTATTTTATTGATGCAGATAACTTAAAAGGTATTAATATAAAAAGACAGGATAAAATAAATTTGGAAAAACAAGATAACAAAATAGTGCTGTCAATCAATGATTCTATTTATGGGAAGGTGGATACAATTCATTTTTATTCAAATGATTTAAAATGTTTCTTTCAAATAACACCAACAAATCCTTCATTAAAATCACGAAGATATGATGATAATCTTCTTATTTATTTAGATAGCAAAGACAAAGGATTAAAAATTATTAATGAGGTAAAAGAGGATAACTATTTAGCAGGTGTTGTGCAATCGGAAGTAGGAGGTGTTTGTGATAATGTAGAGTTTTTTAAAGTTCAAGCGATATGTTGCAGAAATTATCTAAGAAGAAATATTAATAAGCATATCAAAGACGGTTATAATCTTTGCGATGGAGTAAATTGTCAGGCATATAAGTCAAGAGCAAATAAGAAAGAAGTAATAGATGGAGCAAATAAAAGTCAAGGAGAAGTTATTGTAGATTCAAATAATAATATAATAGAAACACTTTTTCATTCAAACTCTGGAGGGCAAACAGTAAATGCTTCTGATGTTTGGGAAAATGATATTAGTTTTCTTCAATCCAAGATAGATAGTTTTTCAATTAATCAACCAAACTATCGTTGGGAAAAAAGAATAAGAGAAAAAGATTGGTTAAAGTATTTTAAAGATAAAGGTATTGACGTAAAAGATTATAATAATAAGACAGAGATTTTAAATTTTTCGCAAGAAGAGGGCAGGAAAACTAAACTTTTGAATGTTCCACTTACGCAAATAAGAAAAGATTTTAATTTAAAAAGTACATTTTTCACTGTTCAACCATTTGGTAGCGATGTTAAGTTGAACGGTAAAGGCTACGGGCATGGAGTAGGTATGTCGCAAGAAGGAGCAGCTAAGATGTGCCAAGAAGGATACGAGTATTGGCAAGTGATAGAGTTCTATTACACAGGAGTGAAAATCATAAAAATAGAAGAAAATAAATAAAAAACAAAAAAAGTTTTTACCTTTGCAAAATAAATATTAAATAATATGAAACTAAAAACATTATTGATTGCTATAATAGCAGTAGTTTTTTCATTCAGTTGTACAAGTCAAACAAAAGTTGATTGGATGAATATTAACAAGGCTCAAAAACAAGCCTCAAAAGACGGCAAGAATGCCAAAAGATATTTTATTGATTGTTACACTTCTTGGTGCGGTTGGTGCAAAAGACTTGATGCCAACACATTTTCTAATGACACCATAGCAAGACTATTAAACAAATATTACTATCCAGTAAAATTTGATGCAGAAGGAAGTGATGAAGTAACAATTAACGGAAAGACCTATAAAGGTAATGGAAGCAGAAAAGGAAGAGGAGCAACGCATGAATTGGTTTCAACAGTTTTTCAAGTAAGAGGTTATCCTTCTATGGTATTTCGTAATAGCGATTTCTCGCCAGTAACTATTATTCCAGGTTATCTTGATGCCAAAGACCTTGAACCAGCATTAGTTTTCTTTGGAGAAGGATATGATAAGAATCTTTCTTTTGAAGAGTTTGAAAAAGTATATGCTGAAAAATATAGAGCAAACATTATTAAGGAAATATATAAGAAATAACATAAATTTTTTTTACTCTGATGACAAAGAACGAAGCTATAAAAGATTTGATGAAGCAAAACATTGTTGTTGCTGTTGGTTGCACAGAGCCAGTTGCTGTTGCGTTGTGCGTTAGTAAAGCAAAAGAACTATTAGAAGAAGATGTGGAAAAAGTAAGTTTGCTTTTAAGTAAGAACATCATTAAAAACGCTATGGGTGTTGGTATTCCAGGAACAGGAATGATAGGATTACCAATAGCAATTGCCTTAGGAGTTGTTTGTGGAGAGAGTAAAAAAGAATTAGAAGTTCTTTGCAATGCCAAAAACTATGTAACACAAGCTCAACAATGGATAAAAAATCATTCAATTGAAATTAACCCAAAAGAAACTGACGAAAAACTATATATAGAATGCACTTGTTATGGCAAGAATAATAAATCCAAGGCAATAATTGCTCAAACGCATACAAACTTTATTCATTGCGAAAAAAACAATGAAGTAGTTTTTCATAAAGAATTATCAAATAACGAAAGTAAGGCAAATGTTAATGATGTTCTTTCATCACTTTCAACAAAAGAAGTGTTTGATTATGCAACGAAAACAAACATTGACGAGTTGAAATGGATAATGGACACTGTTCTTTTAAATGAAAAATGTAGCGAAAAAGGCTTGGAAGGAAAATATGGCTTACAAGTGGGACGACTACTATTCAATAGCGAAGACAAAAGTGATAGAAAAGAAATAATAGCAAGAACATGTGCTGCATCAGATGCGAGAATGGACGGAATAACTCTTCCAATTTATAGTAATTCTGGCAGTGGCAATCAAGGTATAACTTGTACGCTTCCAGTATATTTTTATGGTAAGAAGAAGAATAAAAGTGATGAGCAGATTATTCGTGCTTTAACGCTTTCTCATCTTATGTCTATCTACATCAAAAGCAAAATAGGTAGATTGTCTGCTCTTTGTGGGGCGGTTAATGCTTCAATGGGCGTAAGTTCTGCAATAGTTTATCTTAGCGGTGGCAGTTATCATCAAATATGTTATGCTATCAAGAATATGATTAATACAATAACAGGAATGGTTTGTGATGGTGCTAAACCATCATGTGCATTGAAGATAGCAGCAGGGCTAAACTCTGCATTTGATTCTTCTCTTTTAGCAATGAATGATGTTGTTGTTAGTCCAACTGATGGAATATCTGAAAGCGATATTGATTGCTCAATAAACGATTTAGGTAAAATAGGAATGCATGCGATGAATGACACTGATGATATGATTCTTAGTATTATGACAAATAAGAAATAAGATAAAAAACAATTAATTAGATAAATTAGTTTATTAAATAACTAATTCAAAAAGAGAAGGTAATAAAATATCTTCTCTTTTTATTTGTATAGAATGCCATTATGTAAGAAACATAATGCCATTCTATTGCAACAAAATGCCATTATGTTATCATCATAATGCCATTCTATCACTAATATAATGCCATTATGTTTTATTATCTTCAAAAAACAATCTTCTCTATTAAGAAAATAAACTACTAAAACAAAGAAAGGATAGAACGTTTGCTTAATACATTCTACCCTTTCTTTGTTTGGTCGCTATATGTTATAATGTATGTTTTAGATTTATGCCTTCCGGTGAAATTAAATAATAAACCTCCTTGCCTTTTACTATTTTCTCATCACTTTCATTAGGATTGATTACAACAAGTGGCGTCTCAAAAAATATAAATGTTTGATTGCTTGTCTTATATATTGAAAGGTATGGAAGGATACTATTATAATTCATTCTCTCTCCATTATCTTTTGTGTAGGAAGCAACAAACATCTTGCCAATATTATTGATTTGCCCATTTTTTACTTGAATAACCTCACAGCCAAGGCTAATATCGTTGAACGTTTCAATGAAAACCAAACTTGTATTAAGTTTTTTGTTGTTTAAAACCTTATATCTAAGATGGCTATATGCTTGTTTGGCGTTGTATGTGTAGGTTTGGGTTGTTTTTATTGTTATTGTGCCACCATTTTTCTCGTTATCATTAAGGCTTATCGTCATCTTGTCTTTACCATTAAAGTATTCAATATCTGTTTTTGACAATGGCTTGCCGTCAATTGATGCAAACAAAGATTGAGATGAAGATAGATTACAATAAATCAATGAAAGTATGGCAACAAATAAAAATTTTTTCATTAGAAATTATCTTTTGAAATGAGTTTTGTGCCATCAACATCAAACACATCAACTCCTGCCGGTGTGCCATCAGGCTCAAAGTATTCCCATTTGCCAACTTGTTTTCCCATAGAGTACTGTCCTGATATTATCTTTTGACCATTCTCACTATAAACAACATAAGAACTGTCTTGAATACCGTTTTTGTAGTAGTGAAGTGAGTTTATGGTACCGTTTTCAAACCAAGAAATTGATTCTCCGTTTAAAATATTACCTTTAAGGTGGCGACGCTCAAACATCTTAAAAGAATTAAAGAAACGATAATAAATATCTGTTCCATTTCTTCTAATTTTTATGCTTATAGGAGTGCCTTCGTTTGTGAATGCTATTGCTTCTAATTTATCGTTAAGATTGATTATCTGTTCTTTTTTGTCGTTCCACATCTCCCATTTCTCACCTTCTTTGTGGTTATTGAAGTCTGCTTTTGCAAAAACATCACCATTGTCAAAATAAAACTTCCAAACGCCTAATCTTTTGCTATTTAAACATTTTCCTTCGCTTCTTAACTCGTTGTTAGGATAGTATTTCTCTTCATAAACCTTAGTCTTAACGCCATCAATGTTTTTATAATAATAAACAATTGCAGGTTTGCCATTATCAAAGGTTTCAATAACAACACGCTTACCTTTTGAGAAATAAAAATATAGTACAATTAATGCAGCAATAACAATAACTGCTATTACAATAATTAGAATTTTTGTTGTTTTTTTCATTTTTTAATAGTCTTTTTTCTGTATTTTTTATTTTTACAAAAATACTTAAAATAATTATATCTTAAACTTTTATATTAAAATAATTACATAAGAATATTATTAAAGCATTGAAAATAAAAATATTAAAGAAATGCTGAAAGTAATCTTTATTGTGAAGAAAACAAACAATAATAAAATTTTTTTAAAAATAATTTAATACTAATAAGAAAGTTTTATATCTTTGCAAATAGTTAAAAACCTAAATAAATTTAAAAATATGGCATACAAAATTTCAGACAATTGTGCAGCATGTGGCACATGTATTGACGAATGTCCAAATGGAGCAATATCAGAAGGTCCTATCTATAAAATAGATCCTGATAAGTGTGTAGATTGTGGAACATGTGCAGACGTTTGTCCTATGGAAGCAATTCATCCAGAGGAATAATAATGCATTAAATTAAAATAAAAGTCCTATGAGCATAGTCTTATAGGACTTTTTTTAAAACATTAGATTATGGAAAACAAAGAATTAGGTGTTCAAATACATAATAAAACTACATTATTAAATAATGTAATAGATAATACTAAGCAAGCGTTTGAACTTATGCGTTCAACAAGTAAACAAATCATTGAAGAGTTTGCAAAGAGTTATCCAAAAGAATTTATTTTTACTGATAAAGGTGATTTTGAGTTTGAAATACGTTTTGGTTCTGATATATTAGTGTTTATGATGCACACAAATGTATTTGAGTTTTCGCGTTATCATGAAGTTATGAAGTTACCTTATGTTCTTCAAGATAAGAATCGTTCTTTTAGTGGAATGATAAATATCTATAATTTCTTAACAGATTCTTTTGATTACAATAGAGATTATGATATAGGTTACTTAATAGGAAGGGTTTTTATTAATAAAGAAAATCACTACTTTATTGAAGGTAAGCGTGAGGTAGGTTTGTTGTATTCAAGTTTTAATACTTCAATTGTAAATAAAGAATCAATAGAGAGTATAGTTAAGTCATCAATGGAATATGCTAATAATTTTGACTTATTAACACCACCGTTTGATGAGGTTAAAGAAATAAGTGTGGAGGAAATAAAGTCTGCAACAGCGTTTAAAAGTCAAATTACAGCCAAACGTTTAGGTTTTGAATTCCAACAAGATAAAGATTAATTTAATTAATTGTTAACATTTTTTTGGTGCAAAATTTTGGTAGTTAAATAAAATTATGTAATTTTGCAACCTCAAAAATTGAGAAAAATATAGGCCCTGTTCGTCTAGTTGGTTAGGACGCAAGATTTTCATTCTTGAAATCAGGAGTTCAAATCTCCTACAGGGTACTTAGATGTTAAAAAATAACATCAAAAAAAAGAGTATAGATTTTAGAAAAGATAAAATAAAGATATGGCAAATCATAAAAGTGCATTAAAGAGAGTTCGCCAAAGCGAAAAAAAGAGATTATTAAATCGTTATTATTCTAAAACGATGAGAAATGCTTTAAGAGATTTTAGAGCAATTGAAGATAAGAAAGAAGCAGAAGAGAAATTACCAAAAATGATTTCTTGTATTGACCGTTTGGCTCAAAGAGCTATCATTCATAAAAACAAAGCTGCTAACTTAAAATCTAAATGTGCTAAGAAAGTTAATAGTCTTTAATTTTATTAAATGAACAGAAATATGAAGCTCCTCTTATTTTGAGGGGCTTTTTTAGTATATAAGCAAAGTTAAACTAAAACCTATAATAGAAATGATAAGTCTTATTGATACACATTCTCATATTTATGATGAGGCTTTTGATAATGATATTGTTCAAGTTATTGATAGAGCAAAAGAAGCAGGATTAACTAAAATTATTCTACCTAATGTTGATTTGCTTTCTGTTGATAGGTTGTTTGCTTTGGCTGAAAAAGATAAAATGTTCTATCCTTTGATGGGCTTACACCCTACTTCCGTAACAAAAAACGTTGAACAAGATTTAAAAAAAATAAAAACATTTTTTGATAATTATAATATATATGGTATAGGTGAGATAGGTTTAGATTTTTATTGGGATAGAGAGTTTGAACAAGAACAAATATATGCCTTTGAAGAGCAATTGAAATGGAGCGAAGAACAAAACAATATGCCAATAGTAATACATTGTAGAAAGGCTTTTGATACCATATTGGCATCATTAAAAAAGAATAATAGAAAACAATATAAAGGTATTTTTCATTGTTTTTCTGGCGACAAAAGACAAGCACAAACATTGATAGATATGGGATTTTATTTAGGTATTGGAGGAGTGCTTACATTCAAAAATGCTCATGTGGCAGACATTGTTAAAGATTTTGATTTAAATAATTTTGTTCTTGAAACAGATTCTCCATATTTGGCTCCCGTTCCTTTTAGAGGAAAAAGGAATGAAAGTTCTTACGTTAGAATAGTAGCAGAAAAAATAGCAGAAATAAAAAATATTCCACTGGAAAAAGTAGCAGAAATCACAACAATTAATGCTGAAAAATTATTATCAAAAACTAATTAATTAACTCTTGCTTTTATTCAATTATTTTAAAGAGATAAAAAAAATATCTCTTCGTTTTATTTTAGCCCTTGTAATATTGTTGTTTTCAGCATCTTAAAAATTAATTAAAGAAAAGTATTTATTATTTACTAAAAAGCATTATTTTTGCAAAAAGTAAATATAAATGAAAATAAATATAGCTCAATTAAATGTTAAAACATTAGATATTAATACAAATTGTAGTAAAATGCTTGATGTGTTAAAAGAATCTGATGAAAAAACATTGTCTATTTTTGGCGAGATGGTTCTTACGGGGTATCCTCTTTACAATAAAAATCTTTACGATAAACTTTACCAAGAGTCTGCTCTTTGTGCAGAAGATATTTGTAAGCAAAACAAAAGTTTTATCTTTGGAACAGTAGTTAAAAATGAAGATAGATTTTTTAATGCGTTAGTTTTTGTTGATAAAGGTGAAGTTAAAGAGTTGGCAACTAAAAGAAACTTAAATCGTTTTGATACTAATTTTAGTGAAGGTAATGGTTTTGAGATAATAAATTTTGAAGGTAAAAAGATAGCCTTTGGTTTTTTAGATGATATATCAAACTTCATTAAAAGAAAGATTGAAGTAGATATTATTGTTGCTTGTTCTAATGTTTTGTTTGATAAGCAAAGGAGCGAGGAATTAAAGGAAGAGTTGTCTTTGTACGCAAAACAGAGTAAGGCAACAATTGTTTTTGTTAATAGAGTAGGAGCAGAAGGTAGTTTTATCTTTAATGGAGAAAGCCAGATTGTTAATGAGAAAGGCGAAAGAGTTGCTTTGCTTCCAGCTTTTGAAGAAAAAACAGAATATTGCGATGCCTTAGAGTTCTTAATGCCATTAAAGCAATTAATGTTACCACAAGAAGAAAAAATATATCAAGCAACTATTATTGGAATAAGAGATTATTTTGCGAAGAATCATATCAACAAAGCAGTTATTGGACTATCTGGTGGAATAGATTCAGCAGTTGTTGTAGTATTGGCAGTAAAAGCACTTGGAAAAGATAATGTTATTGGAATACTTATGCCAAGTGAGTTTTCAACAGAGCATAGTATTACAGACGCAGAACAATCGGCTATTAATCTTGGAATAAAATATTACACAATACCAATAAAAGATATATTTCAAAGCAGTCTTAATGCCTTGAAACCAATTTTTGAAGGGACAAAACCAGGTACAGCAGAAGAGAATCTTCAAGCAAGAGCAAGATGTCTTGTTGTTATGGGAGTAGCAAATAAGATAGGAGCAGCAATGATGAATACTTCAAACAAGAGTGAGAGTGCTGTTGGTTATGGAACATTGTATGGAGATGATAGTGGTGCAATAGGCGCAATAGGAGATTTGTTTAAGACAGAGGTTTATAAGTTAGCTAACTATATAAATAAGGAAGAAGAGATTATACCAAAGAATTCTATCATTAAAGCACCATCAGCAGAACTACATTATGACCAGAAAGATTCTGATTCTTTACCAGAATATGATGTTTTGGATAGAATATTAAAAGAATATATAGAGAACCATTTAACGAAAGAAGAAATAATAAATAAAGGATTTGAGAAACAAGTAGTAGAAAAGGTTTTAACTTTAATAAATAGGAATGAATGGAAGCGACATCAAGAAGCTCCTGCATTAAGGTTAAGTAAGAGTTGTTTTACTACTGATTTTATTAATCCAATATCATAATAAACTATGAGTGAAAGTATAAAACACGAATGTGGTATAGCCTTACTTAGGTTATTAAAGCCAATAGAATATTACCAAGAAAAATATGGTAATACATGGGCATTAAATCGTATGTATCTATTAATGGAAAAACAGCACAATAGAGGACAAGATGGTGCTGGATTTGCATCGGTAAAGTTTGATACAGAACCTGGCAAACAATATATAGATATAGCTAAGAGTAATGCTCAACAACCAATAATGGATATCTTTAAGAATGTTTTTTCTGAATATAAAATAATAGAAAAAGAACAGCATGAGAAAATCAATGATATTGCTTATTTAAAAGATAATGCTAAATTTTTTGGAGAACTCTTTCTTGGGCATTTGCGTTATGGTACTTTTGGAAGGAATGAACTTGAAAACCTTCACCCATTTCATAGAGAAAGTAATTGGAAAACAAAAGATTTACTTATAGCAGGAAATTTCAATCTCACAAATATTGATGAGATGCTTAATAAACTTATTTCTCTTGGACAACATCCTGTTAAAGTTACAGATACTGCAATAGTTTTGGAAAAGATAGGAAAGTTTCTTGATAGAGAAGTAGAAGAACTTTTCAAAAAACATAAACTTAATCAAGAAAGTAATATAGAGATAACAAAAAGTATTTCACAAGAAATAGACATTCAAAAAATTCTTACTTCATCTGTAAAACATTTTGATGGAGGATATGTAATGGCTGGCTTGATTGGTAATGGTGATAGTTTTGTTGTAAGAGATGAGAGTGGCATACGTCCTTGTTATTACTTTTATAATGACGAGATAGCAGTCGTTGCTTCAGAAAGACCTGCTATTATGACTACTTTTGATGTACCATTAACGCAAGTAAAAGAACTTACGCCAGGTTGTGCTCTTATAATAAAAAGAGATGGACAGATAAGCGAGAAAAGAGTTAAAGAATCACCAAAGGCACCTAAAAGATGTTCTTTTGAAAGGATATATTTCTCTCGTGGAACAGATGCAGATATATATAATGAAAGAAAACTGCTTGGAGAAAAGATTTTTCCACAAGTATTAGATGCAATTAATGGAGATATAAAAAATACAGTTATTTCATACATACCAAATACTGCTTCTGTGGCTTTTCAAGGTCTTGCAAAAGCGTTCGGAGATTATTTAAATGAACAAAGAATAAAAGAGATATTAAATAATAAAGATAATATCAGCGAGGAAAAGTTAAAAGAAATATTTTCAACAACAGTAAGAAGAGAATATATTGTAGTAAAGGACGTGAAACTTAGAACATTTATCACACAAGATAACGAAAGAGATGATATGGTTGCTCATGTTTATGATGTAACTTATGGACAGATAAAAGAAGGAGTTGATAATCTTGTAGTAATAGATGATAGTATTGTTCGTGGTACAACATTAAAACAAAGTATTCTTAGTATTTTAGACCGTTTGGGACCAAAGAAAATAGTTGTTGCTTCGTCTGCTCCTCAAATACGTTATCCTGATTGTTATGGAATAGATATGTCTCGTCTTGGACACTTTGTTGCTTTCAATGCTGCTATTGAATTGTTGAAAGAACAAGGCAAACAAAACATAATAGATAAGGTTTATCAACAAAGTAAGAAGCAAGAAGATCTTCCAAAAGAATTAGTGGTTAATTATGTTAAAGATATTTATGAGCCATTTACAGCACAAGAGATTTCAGATAAGATAGCACAAATAATAACTCCAAAGAAATGTAATGCAGAAATAAAAGTAGTTTATAATACAATAGAAAACTTACATATTTCTTGTCCAAATCATACTGGGGATTGGTATTTTACTGGCAATTATCCAACAGAAGGTGGTAACAAAGTAGTTAATCAGGCTTTTATTAATTATTATGAAGGGAATAATAAACGTTCTTATTAAATGAATAATTAATAGTGAAAAATTAATAATAAATAAGTATTAAATATTAAGAAGTAAAAAATAATAAAAAAATATTATGGCAAAACAAGAAAATGAGAATAATGATAAGTTAGAGAAGTTAAAAGTACTTCAATCTGCATTAGATAAGATAGAAAAGAACTATGGTAAAGGGTCAATAATGAAACTTGGAGATAAGAGTGTTGATAAGGTTGATGCTATTTCAACAGGAAGTATATCATTAGATGTTGCCTTGGGCGTAGGAGGATTACCAAAAGGAAGAATTATTGAGATTTATGGACCAGAATCATCAGGAAAAACGACTCTTGCTATTCATTGTATTGCAGAAGCACAAAAAACAGGTGGCATTGCGGCATTTATTGATGCAGAACATGCGTTTGATAGTAATTATGCACAAAAACTTGGAGTAGATGTAAGTAATCTTTATATTTCTCAACCAGATAATGGAGAACAAGCCTTAGAGATAGCAGATAATCTTATTTCTTCTGGAGCAATAGATATCATTGTAATAGATTCTGTTGCTGCATTAACACCAAAAAGTGAGATAGAAGGAGAGATGGGAGATAGTAAGATGGGATTGCAAGCACGACTTATGAGCCAAGCTCTTAGAAAACTTACATCAACAATAAGTAAGACTAAATGTTGTTGTATTTTTATTAACCAACTTCGTGATAAAATAGGGGTTATGTATGGTTCTCCTGAAACAACAACAGGAGGTAATGCTTTAAAATTCTATTCTTCTGTTCGTTTAGATATTAGAAGAATACAACAAATCAAAGAAGGCGACAAAGTTGTTGGAAATAGAGTTAAAGTAAAAGTGGCAAAAAATAAAGTTGCTCCACCTTTTAGACAAGTTGAGTTTGATTTGATGTTTGGTGAAGGTATATCTAAACTTGGAGAAATAGTAGATATTGCAGTAGAAAATAATATCATCAAAAAGAGTGGTTCATGGTTCTCTTACGGAGATACAAAGCTTGGACAAGGAAGAGATTTAGTTAAACAACTATTAAGAGATAATCCTGAACTTCAAGAAGAAATAGAAGCAAAGATAAGAGAGATTTTAATCAATCAGCAATAAAATTTATTCAAAAAAACAATCTAAATATCAATAGGTTGTGTCCATTAAAATAAAACGCTGAAAAAATTTACTAAAACGAAGAGTTAATAAATTTTTTCAGCGTTTTTGCTACTATAAAAAGACTATTAATTTTTATAGTATGTTTTTTTATCTTTTTTTATTGCGCAAGTGCAAGAATAATTAATGCAATCATTGCTATTGCAAGAAAGATAAATAAAGCTTTTGTTGTATTTCTGGTTTTCATTTCTTTTAATTTTTATAATTATTAAACTCTTGTTCTACTTCATTGATTGAAATACCAAGTTGATGCATTGTCTTTATCACTTTTGGTAAATCATTCTCAATAAATTCTTTCTTTTTATTTGCACGGATTATATCATCTGCCTCATTAGAAACAAAATATCCCATACCTCTTTTGTTATATATTATACCATTGCTTGAAAGCAGTTCTATGGCTTTCATTGCTGTGTTGGCATTCACTTCGTAATCAGCTGCTATTTCTCTAACAGACGGTACCTTTTCATCACTTTGCAATTTCTTTTCAACAATATCGTCTGATATTTTGTCTGCAAGTTGCTGATATATTGGTGTGTTATTATTTATTATTGTCATATTAAATCCTTTCTTCTTTTAAACGGAAATATGTAAGTACTAAGAAAAACAATGATATTATTGAACTTGCAATATAAAATATGTATAGATGCTTGTCGTTTAGTGGAAAATTGTAAGAAACAGAAGTTATATGCCCAACAAAATAATATTGTTTTATCCAAATACAAGTTATTGTTATTATAGATATAATAAAAAAATAAAGGAATGTTGATACTGCTGTCTTCAAAAAACTATTCTTCTTGAAGAAAAGACTGAAAAAGAACAGTATTGACATACAAGCAAGAGTAGTAAATAAATCTGATAAATTAAGATGTTTTATTCTAAATATATCAATTAAGTTTATCTCATTACCATAAAGCCAAAAAGAAATAACACTTCCTATTGTTGCTGCAATGCAAGCTGTTATAAAAATAGTTATTGGTATAATGATAAACTCATAAATAAGGTTGGCAAAGTATTTTTCTTGTACTGTTGCAGGTAAAAGTATGCTCTCAGCACGAAGAGCAGGCTTTTTGTAGGCAATAAAAGAAGTAAATCCCAAAAAGAATATTGAACAAATATAAGTAAATGTTAAGATATTAGTACTACTTCTATCTAAATAAACAGTTATTAACCCTACAATAATACCAAATAATCCCCAAAAGATACCTTTACCTTGCATTACTATCTCTCTTTTTATTAGATTAATCATTCTATTGAAACTAAACATTTTCTTTTTTCTCCTATCTTTTTTAATCAATTAAATTCTTTCTTCTTTCAAACGGAAGTAGGAAAGGACAAGAAAAAACAATGTTGTTATGATTTCAATTAGCTTTGGAATAATATCAATATTATTAAAATATTCAAACCTAAAATTATTGTTGCTATAAATCATATAATGAATAGAAACGAATACTATTCCAAAGATAGCAAAGAAAGTAAAGAATGATACAATTGTCATAACTATCCTGTTCTTTTTAAAGAATAAAGACCCAAAGAAAAAGATTGACATACTGAATAACGCACTTAGTACTGCATCAATATTCCAATCAGTGAATAATTCTTTTATTCCAAAAAACAAAGAGTAATGATATGCACCACCTTGTAGTAATATAGTAATAATATTCCTTAAAACAGTACCAATAGTAACTGCTATCATAATGTATATAGGCAAAATGATAAAGGCAAAGACAAGATTGGCAAAGTATTTCTCTTGAACTGTTGCAGGAAGTAGTATATTATTTGCACGAAGAGCAGGTTTAGTATAGCCTTCAAAAGCATACACACCAACAATAATTGTCATCATACAAACAATAAAAGCTGTTGAACCAGCATTAACAAATCCTATACAATTCAATGCTACAACAAAGATAATAGTTAAAAAACCATAAAGAAGGCTTTTTTTGTTTATTACTATTATTCTTTTAATTAAATTAATCATTCTATTGAAATTAAACATAATTGTTTTTCTCCTTTCTATTTAATGTTATTATCAAATAAGTCTTTAATAAGGTTTTTGTTAGAGAAGGCGGCATTAAACAAAAGTTCAACATCAAGATTACTTTCTTTATTTAATGTGTTTTGTTTAACAACGGCAAGCCCAGCAATTGTATCTTCTTGATAAAGGATAGGCTCTTGTGTTGCCATCTTGTCTGAAATACCAAACCATAACTTCTTCGTTATTTCCTCGCTTGTTGCATTAAGAAGTAGTTTGGTATCATCAAGAATAATTATGTTGTCAAGAATGTTTTGCAAATCTCTTGCTTGATGAGTAGAAATGATTATACATTTTTCATCATTCATTGACTTTTGAATAATCTTTCTAAAACTTGATTTGCTTGGAATATCCAATCCATTTGTTGGTTCATCAAGAAGAATAAGTTTTGCGTTAGTTGCAAGTCCAAAAGCGATAAATACTTTCTTCTTTGTACCATAAGATAATTTGTCAATCCTTTGAGAAAAGTCTTTTATTTCAAATTCTTCCATATAACTGTTGAACTCTTCCATAGAAAACTTTGGATAAAATACTTTATTCAAAGCAAGATATTTGTTTATTGTTAAAGATGTTTGCACTAAGTCTTCATTAAGGAAGAAAACATCTTCAAGAAACTCTAACTTTCTTTCACTTGGAGTATTGTTCCCTACTCTTATCTGCCCACTTTCCGGAAAAAGCAATCCAGAGATTAAACGAATAAGTGTTGTTTTACCTACTCCGTTCTTGCCAAGAAGTCCATTGATATAACCTGCTTTAAGATTCAATGTTATATCATCTAATACTATGTGATTCTTCTTATAAGAAAAACCTAAATTCTTTATTTCTATCATATCTTTACTATTTTTTATATTGTTCTATCTTTGTTGTCCTTGATTATTACCTTGTCCCATATTACTACTTCCGCTACTACGTTTGTCCATATCATCACTTTCTACTTTCTTTAACACATCTCCTTTATTTGATTTACCAAAATTATAACTTATATTTATTGTTGCCATAGGTCTTTGCCAACACATATCAAGATCTGCTTTCATATTTGAAACATTAGTTGATATTTTTGAATATCTTTTTGGCACATTACTAACTCCAAAAGCAACATTAAGTTTTTTATCAAAGAAATATCTTGAAATAGAGAAGTTAGTTGAGAATATATCACCATAAGTTACTGCTCCATCATTTCCTCCTGTCATATAGAAACAAGAAGCATTAAGTTTGGTTTTAAAGAAGAAATCAATATCTAAACTACTCCATGTTTGAAATCCAAACTTATCTATATTGATATTAAGATTGTTCCCTTGTGCTATTGTTTTCTGATAAGTACCATTGCACCATAGAGTAAGCATAAGCCATTTCGTTATAGGTAAAGCAGTTGAAAGAGATAGTGAAGCATTATGATAAGAACCGAAATTAGTTGGTTTTTGAACTGTTATTAGTGTTCCTGGTATTATAGTATAAGAATCATTAATAGAATTCTTAGTATAAGAATAAGAACCTGTTAAGAAAATTATATAATTCCAAGAGTAATTTACGTCAATCTTATGAGAATATTCTGGATTAAGATTTGGATTACCGCTTGTGTAGTTATAATCTGATTGTTTTACTCTAAAAGGATTCAAAGAACTATAATCTGGTCTTGTTATACGATAAGAATATGTTGTGGAAATATGATTAGATTTGTTTATTGCCCAAGAGAAATTAACGTTAGGAAATAAATCAAAATAGTTTCTTTCTTTGCTTTGATTAGTTGTTACTTGTTCTGTATTAGTATAAGTATGCTCGCCACGAAGTCCTACACGAAGAGAAAGTTTTTCATTGAACTTGCTCGATAAAGATAAATAACCAGCATTTACATTCTCTTTGTATTTTAAGTTATTAGTTTGCGAAGCATCATTAACGCTATCTTTTAAAGCATGAAAGTCGTTATTAACATTTGTTAGTCTTGTTTTGACACCAAATTCCAAAGTAAATATCTTATTTAATGGCTTAATCTCATCAAACTTTAATGAATAAGTATTGTATTTGTTGTTTGTAAAAGCATCAATACTCTCTTTTCTAATCAAAGATGAGAGATCACCTGTATAATATTGAGATAAACTACTACTATTGCTCTTTCCCTTGTTCCAATCAAAATCAAAATCAATAGTATATTGTCCTCCAAGAGTATCAAGTTTATGATTAAAATATAGAGAAGAAGAAAAACTATTGCTCTTGTTTTCATTTAATGTTTTCATTGAATAAGAAGAATTAACAATATCATAAGGTGATTGAGAAATACGCATAATGCTTGCTGGATTATCTATTCTTGGAGAGTTGCTATGAGAATAATTTACTGTGAAACCAAGAGAATTATTATCATTTATTTTATAATCAGCAGATAGGTTAGCGCTTTGACTTTGAAACTTATATTTATCTTCTGTTTCATCTTTACTAAACATTGATGTATCATTGTTTGCTCCCCATATATATTCTTTCATTGATGATGAATTACTACCTGCCCAATTCATAATATTACCTCCAAGAGAAACAACCCACTTTTTACTAACATAGTTTAAATTAAGACCATCGTTATAACTCCAATCCTTATTGTACCCTGTGAAACTGTTAATATCACCGCTCAACCCATTTGTTTTATTCTTAGCAAAGATAATATTGATTATGCCAGCCGTTCCTTGTGCTTCATATTTAGAAGAAGGATTACTTATTGTTTCTATTTTATCTACATCTTTTGGTGAAGTACCTTTAAGAATACTTTTCATACTATTATAAGGTAGGTTCATATCTCTGCCATCAAATTGAAATAATACGCCACTTTGACCATTAAATTTCAAGTTTTCGTCCTTGTCAATCGTTACTCCCGGCACTTTTTTCAACAAATCAAAGGCATTGACTGCTGTTGCTGCTACGTTTTCATCAACATTAGTAACAATCTTATCATTATCCATTTCATACTTGTTTTGTTTGCCTACAATCTCTACTTGATTAAGCGTTTCCGATGAAGGTTTCAATAAGATATCATGAAGAAAAATCGTATCTTTTCTTTTTTCCATATCTTTTAAAACAAAACTTTTCGTTTCATATCCCATAAAAGACACCTTCAAAATATAAGATAGTCTTTTGCTTTTAAGAACGAACTTGCCATTAATATCAGACGTTGTGCCGTTAATAAGTTTGGCATTATTTGATTGGTCAGAATAGAGTGCAACATTGCAGAAACCTATTGCAGAATTATTATTTGCATCTTTTACATTACCCAAAACAACAACGCTTTGAGCATGTGAGATAGTTGCTATTATGATTGCTGCTGCTAAAACAATGATTTTTTTCATACTACTTTCTTTTTATTGTTATTACTTTTCTTTTTAAATTACTAATTATCAAAACTGTCATAGTGTATTACTATAATAGTACACTGCAAAGGTACTACTATTTTCTTATATACAAAACATTTTTTGATATTTTTTCAATAAATTTTCATAAACCATTGATTGACAGCAATAAAATTTTCATTAAAAATATCATATTTTCAAAATATTTTTTCAAAAAGATGAAAAAAAGGAATGAAATCAAGAAAGAATAAAGATTATTTAAAGAGAGAGTAAATTATTTCCTTAATTGAATAAATTGTTTTTTGAAGACAATAAAACAAAATGGCATTATGTTAGTGATAGAATGGCATTATGTTGCAACAGAATGGCATTATGTTTTAATAGAATGGCATTATGTTTTAATAGAATGGCATTCTATTACTTATCAAATAAAGAAAGAATTTATTATCTCTTTATTTGAATTCATTTTTATTTGAAAAGAATTTATTGTTTTTATGACTTATGACAACGTTTAGTCTTTTTACTAAGGTATTTCGTCTAAAAGATTTGCAATAATATTAATCTGTTATTATATTTGCAACAATTAACAAATTAAAACCAATAACAATATGAAGAAAGTAATTTATTCTTTGCTCCTAATGATGCTTGGGTGTGTCTTTGGAGCTAAATCTCAAAACGGAATGGTTATCCAGTTTAGTGATAACACAGTTCAAAGTTTTGACTTACAAACAAATGGCGGTGTGTTCTTCTTTTCTGACACCATGAGGGTGATTGATAAGAATGGAACAATAGGAAATTATCCTATATCAACAATACAAAAAGTTTATTTTGAGACTTTGAGTTCTATTTCCAACATAGACAACAACGAAAATATGTTTGTTTATCCTAATCCTGCAAAAAATTATATTAAATTAGCCAATATAAATAATAATGCTAAGGTTTCAATCTTCTCTTTGGACGGAAAAATGTTATATAACAACAATTACCAAACACAAAGTCAGATTGATGTATCATCTCTTGATAAAGGGATTTATGTGATTAAAGTAAATGACCGAACATTTAAATTCTCAAAACTATGAAAAAGATAAGTATTTTAATTATAAGCCTATTGGTTAGTTTGATTGCTTTTAGTCAGGACACTCTTTTGATGTATCGTTCGGGCAGCGTGATATATCAAAACAAAATATCAAGTATAGATAGTTTGAAATTAACAAACAATGCCAACACATTATTGATTAATAGTAATTCAAGTCAAACAAATTATCCTATATCAGGTATTGACAGTATCGTGTTTTCCAATCAAGGAAGCGATGTAATGTCTAATGTTGTTTATGTTGAATATGATGATGATACAGCCAACGTTGTTTATTCTATAACGGATACTAATTTCATCGTATCAGTAAACGGAGCCAATGTTTCCATTACAACTACGGCAGGGATAAGCAATATAGAGTATCATCTTTCAGGAACAAGCAATGATGGTTCTTTTTTATTAAGCAGTGATAAGAAGTTCGCTTTAACTCTTGGCGGATTAACTCTTACGTCTTTAACAACAACACCAATAAAACTTTCAAAGAACAAAGACGTAATAATAACTCTTGCTAATAATACAACAAACACTTTGACGGATAATGCAAATAGTGATGGCAAAGCAGTGATTAACAGTAAGGGAAACACAATAATAAATGGTGAAGGAACGCTTGTTTGTAATGCTTTGAAGAAAAACGGTATTTCTTCGGATAACAACATAATAATTAATAGCGGAAACATAACAGTAAATAATAATAGTAATGCGTCAAAATCAATAAAGTCTGATGCCAATGTTGAGATTAATGGTGGTCAAATAACGTTAAATCCGACAGGAAGTGTAAGTTTTGATACTATAAATTTAGGTTATGACCCTTCTTATTGCAGTGGAGTTTCAGCGGTTAATGCAATAATTGATGCAGGATTAATCAATATTACCATACCTTCAACAAATGCAGGAGGAAAAGGAATAAGTGTTGATAGCAATCTTACAATAAATGGAGGAACAATAAATGTTATTTCATTAGGAACAGGAGCAAGATATACAGATACAACAGGAACAATAGATTCTTATTCTTCTACATGTCTTAAATCAGATTATAATATATATCTTTATCAAGGTACGATAGTATGTTCTGCAACAGGTGTGGGAGGAAAAGGAATAAGTGCAGACACTAATCTATACATAGGATTTATTGGAGCAGATGATAGTCTTTTGCATGTAACTGTTTCAACATCTGGGGCAAGATTTTATGTATCAGGTAGTGGTGAAGATGCAGATTATGCTAATCCAAAAGCGATAAAAAGTGGAGACAATCTTTATCTTAATAGTGGAACAATCATTATTACAACAGCAACAGAAGGAGGCGAAGGAATAGAGAGTAAGGATACGTTATTTATCAATGGAGGTAATACAGAAATAAACACTTATGATGATGGAATAAATGCAAGTAAGCATATACAGATAAATGGTGGCAAAACACATTCACATGCGACAAACAATGATGGAATAGATTCTAATGGTACTCTTACAATAACAGGAGGGACAACAATAGCAAATGGAACCTCTGCACCAGAAGAAGGATTTGATTGCGACCAAAACACTTTCACAATAACAGGAGGATTGCTTATTGGAACAGGTGGAGCAACGAGCACGCCAACATCAAGTACATCTACACAACATTCAGTTATTTATAGTGGAGCAACAAATGGTTCTGCAATAACAATAACAGATAATAACGGTAATGAAATACTTACTTATCAACTTCCAACACTTTCTACTTCAGGTCAAGGAGGAAATCCTGGCGGTGGTCCTGGCGGTGGAGGACATGGAGGAAATAGTGGTATAACACTTCTTTTTTCTTCAAGCAATCTTACATCTGGTACATATACATTAAAATATGGAGGGACAATAAGTGGTGGCAATGAATTTAATGGATACTATACGGGCAGTACATATACAGGAGGAACAAGTAAATCTTTTACTATTTCTTCGTCAATGGTAACAACAATACAATAGCGCCATTATTTTTTGATAGATAGTTTATATTTACAATTCTATCACCGTATTAATATGCAAAAAGACCGTCTTTTGATATGAAAAAGACGGTCTTTTTTAATATTATTAAGCCTAGTTATTTTTATGGAACGGGATCATAACCACTTTTTCCCCAAGGATGGCAACGAAGAATACGCTTTATGGCAAGAAAACTTCCTTTAATAACTCCATATTTCTTTAAGGCTTCTAAGGCATATTGAGAACATGTTGGAGTAAATCGGCATGTCGCAGGAGTATGAACAGAAATCGCTACTTGATAAAAACGTATTAATCCAATGAAAATAGTCTTAATGATTTTTGAAAGTAATCTTAATGATTTTTTTAATGCCTTCATGATGACAAACTATTGATTATTGCTACGTTTTTCTAATTCAACTAACACATCTTTTAGTTTCATTTCAATTAAGTGGTAGTCCATCATTTGATTGCTTACATAAGAAATAGAAAAATCAATACTTAGATTATTGGATTTAGAAAAATCAATAAGTTGATTCTTATTTAATCTATAAGATTCTCTAAGTAATCTTTTTATTTTGTTTCTATTAACTGATAGTTTTTGGTATCGTTTTGGGCAAACAATTAATATTCTTACTTTTGGTTGATAATCTTTTGTTATATTGTAATGTACGCTCAAAGGATAGATTAAAAAACTTTCTCCTTTTGCGAACAAATCATTAACAATTGAGTATCCACACAAACGTTCTATCTTTTTGAAATGGAACATTATTATTCTTTAACAGTTTTCTTAGTAATAGTTTTTGTTTTGCTTGATGTTGTTTTAACTTTGGCAGTTTTTGATGTTGTTTTCTTTGATGATGTTACGGTTTTTTTAGTAGTTTTAGTAACTTTCTCTGATTTGTCATCTTTTGAAAGAGATTCTAAATAACTATCTAATGCCATAACCATAGAAGGAGATTTAACTGTTGGGGCAGGTACAACAACTTTTATTTTAGATTTATTTAATGCGTTAATTGTTACTTTACCGAAAGCAGCAAAGCAAAGATTATCTGAATTGATATTAGGAAAACTTTGAGTAAAAGCCTTAACGCCAATAGGACTAAAAAGAACAACCATATCAAATTTAGAAATATCCATATCAGAAAGGTCTTTTGGTTCTGAACGATACATTACACAACTATCATAGTTTATTCCTAATTTATCTAATTTTTTAAAGTTGTCTAATGTAGAGTCTTCCGCACAAGGGAAAAGAAATCTTTCTTCTTTATGTTTAGCAATAACTTCCAATAATTCATCAAATATTAATTTGCCATAAAATATTTTTCTTTTACGATATTGAATATAGTTTTGTAAATAGTTAGCAACGCTATCTGTTATGCAAAAGAATTTCATACTATCAGGGACAACAAGACGAAGTTCTTTTACAAAAATAAAATAATTATCAATGGCTAATTTGCTAGTAAAGATAACAGCAGTGTAGTCTAATATATTTATTCTTAAAGCTCTAAATTCTTTGTTGCTTATTTTAACGACATTAAAAAACTTATTAAAAGTTAGATTTACGTCATATTTATCAAGTAATATTTTATACTGTGATTTATCCAAATCTGCTGGTGCAGGTTGTGAAATTAAGATGTTTTTAATCTTATTCTTAATCATTATTCTTTTATTATTTTATCTAAAAAATAAAACTTTTCCAATCAATAGAATTGGTAATAATTCAATTGTGCAAAGGTAGAAAAAAAGATAGATACTAGAAAATTTAAAAGTATTAATAATTAAATAAAAACATCTAAAAAGCTTTATAACATACAGAATACCAAAAAGAAACAAGAAAATAAAAATAAAAATTTCTTGATAATAATTATCAAAATAAAGTAGCAAAATCATAGGAATTATTAGTGAAAATCCCATCAAAGAATTAAAATTTAATTGATTTTGTATGTAAAATACAGAAATTTTCTTTCCTCTAAAAACAGTTCCAAAAAATCGTATGAATAATATCTTTAAAAAGTATAATATAATCCAAGAGACAATAATAATAACATATAACAAGTACCCTTTATATGGAATTAAAACATCAATAGAATAAAACTTTAATATAATATAAAGGAATAAAGAAACGATAGGAATAAATATTAGAAGTATAGGAATGAGTGATAGATAGTTTATTGTTGAACCATCTTTAACGGTAATACTTATTTGCTGTTTTGAGAAACATCCTTTAATGAATTCAAAGATACTACTTGACGCATATTTTATTAAAATAGCAACAATAAACATTATTAATAGTATTGTGCCAAATATCCAATCGCTTGGTCCTGTCTTTTCTCTTCTTTGCATTGGCATATCTTTTGCATAAATATATGCCTTATCAGTAAATAGTGAAGGTTGTGTTTTGAGATACGGAAAAGAATCATTAAGAATTTTTATTATGTATTTATCAAAACTTATATTACTATTGCTATCAGCAGAAATATCTTCTGGATTCTTATTTAAATATAAAGGTACAAAAATAGTATCTTTAATAGGTGTGGCAGTTATTGTTGTTGAATCTTGAATAAACATATTTATGCTATTCTTTATTTATTATTAATTTTTGTGTTGTATAAGTTACTCCTTTATTATCTTTTATGACGATATAATATGCTCCTGTTTTAATAGATTTAAGATTAATATTAAAATCATGCGTATTTACTTTTTGGTTGTAAATCATTTTACCAAGCATATCAAATATAAAAATATTAGAATTATCTTTTAGATTTTTTACTATTATGTAATCAGATGCAGGGTTTGGATAGATAGAAATCTCATTAGTATTTACTGAATGCAAATCTATTATTTTACCATTCAATGGTAGTTTAATATCATCAATCCATGCAGCATCTAATCCGTAATAATTAGCATAATCTTTGCTATATTGCCATAAGAATGTATGAAGTCCTGCTTTAATAGGGAAAGAGTTTATTGTCCATTTTCTATCTCCAGATATAGTTAATGTTTTTACCCCATCAATATAGAAATATAAGAAATCATAATATTTCTCTGATGAAATCTTTGTGAAAAATCTTATAGTATCATCTGAAAGGCAATTAACAGTTATTGATAAATCAGATGTTGAATTGTCTGCTAGACCTATCTTTGAACGAGCACAAAAATTACCACTATGTGCATCTGTATTATCAATGACCCAAGCATTATCACCATTTATCCAAGCATGTTTAGAAAAGTTACCTGATTCAAAATCTTCTTTATCTCCATTAATTACTAAATCATTCAAATTCTTTGTTATAGTATAATTACCAGCTGTATAAGTTACTTTTAAAGAAAGAGAAGCAGAATTGTAATAATTATTTAATTTTAGAAGATGAAATGTCTTTTGTTCGTTATCGTTAGGTTCTAATATATTAACACTTTGAACACTATCAGCAAGAAGTCTTGCAACATAATTAACATTACTAATACTTATTTTGCTTGGAGTTGATGTTGCTCTTGTTCCTTTGTTCGTTAGCTTTAAGCCTATTGCAATTGTATCAGTAGAAACATCAAAACTGAAATCTGTTATATCTAAATCAGGAGCATTAACATATTTATACACTATTTGATGTCTTGAATATCCTCTCATTCCTAAAATATTAATATTAAAAGGTATCTTTGTGTTATTAACTACTCCTTTATTTGTTGTGAAAGAAAAACAATTATTTAATTGAATAGAAGAATTGGCTTTAAGAGTAGATAATAATATTACGCTATCATTATTAATTTGAATATAATTGTTGTTGTCAAGCACAAGAGCTTTGCCATTAAAAATTAAAGAGTCTGTCCCAAGATTGCTAAGTTTAATATTCATTGAGTAAGTAGTGTTCTCTTCTAATGTATCTACTATTTCATTTGTTGATGTTTTAACAAATTCAATATTATTTAAAATAATAAAAGGAGAACTTGGATTAATCATATTAAAAGAATCAATAAGAGGTTTGTAGAATTGATGAGTGAAAATAACATTTACCATACCAGTTGAATATATACTGCTAATATTTAAACTTATTCTTCCAAGACTATCTGATTCTTTGGCGTCAATAAGAGTATCATTCTTGCTTACTGCAACATAAGTATAAGGAACAGTAACAAAGTTCATTGTGTCAGTACCTAATGTTACTATTGAAGGAACTTGATTTGGAAAAGTTAAACCTTGTCCAATGTATGGTATAAGAGAAGGGTCTCCTTCTACATTATAAATCTCCCAATAATAATTAGTATATTCAGAGTTCATTGCTTGAACAGCCAAATTGCCTGCTTGAAGCATCTTGCCCAAAGTAAAATATTGATTTGATCTTTTTTCACCATGAGTATGGAAAAGTCTATCATACATACCTAAATTGTTTGTATCATAAACAGGATTACTGCTAAGACTCTTGCTTCCTACTGACCAATAATAATCCTCATACCAATACGTGTAATTACTTCCTCCAATCACTCCAACAGCTCCTTTATTCTCTGCTCTTAATAATGCTTCTGTAAAACATTCATCTTCATCATATTTTCCTGCTAAGCAACAATTATTAATAACTATTCCATATTTGTTGTCGTTAGTCATATTTTCAACATCAGAAATAAGGTAAGAAGGAATATACCATCCATTCTTGTCGCAATGGGCTGTATAGTTTATCCAACCTTGTCCGTCATTAATTTTTTGTTTTATTTTAGTCTGATTATTAACTGTGCCACAAGTTGGATTATAAAATACACTTGTATCCAAAGAACTAAGGTATTGTTTTGCATAATTTACTTGTCCATTGCCAACAGTTGGTGCTGGTTCATTAACCTCTTTCCCTGCGATAAGGAGTGCTTTATCCAAATAAGAAGGGTCGCTCATTTGATATTTCTCATAAGTGATAGTCTTATTTATTATATTGTTCATTTGCTCAACAGTACTTGCTGACATTCTACCATAAAATATATCAGGTAGCATATCAGAAGTGTATTCAGCATAATAAAAATCTGTGTAATGTGTTTCTCCAACGTTAGCAAAGTTTCCTTTAAAGGCTGGAATTTGTTGAACATCTCCACAAAGAAGAAGGTAATCAGGTGCAGGGTCGTTTGCTGTTGCGTTATCATATAAAGATTTAAGATAGTTTTTTATTGAAGTTGTATCATTGCCTACTTCTGGTTGTTTGGTGTATGCTTCAATGATTTTAAAACCTTGTTGTATCTTTAATTTTATAAAAGGTTGCAATGCCACTTTAAACATTGGATCTGATACTATAACCATTTTAAATGGATGTGTAACATTAGAAGAGCACACTGTTGCTGAGATATTCTTATTCATTGACTTACCATCTACAAATGAAGCAAAACTATTTCTTACTTTTTCTCTCAAAGCAATTGTTCTTGATAAGTTTGAATTAATAAAATGTATCGTTACTTGAATTTTTCTTGCTACTTCAATAGTGTTTTTTGAAGGATTGTATCTAATTGGACTTATTGAAAGTTTGCCAACTCTATTACCGCCCATAACACCTAATATTTCAAGGCTTACTCTTTCTCTTTGACCAAAATTATTTCTATTATAATATTCTTTATTAAATGAATAACCTATATCTTCATTTTGTTTTGATTGAGACTTTTGTTTTGGAGCAATAAGAATATTGTCTTTCAATTTATATATATCTGATTCCAATACGTGTTCTTCTATCTCAACTCCATCACAAAAAGGTATCTCCACCATAGAGTTATAAATAGGTAATTCTGCTTGTCCTACCTTTGCTACTTGAACAAAATCTTCACCCATATCAAGATGATAGAAAGTTTTACCTTTAACAGAAATTTCCTCTAATGATAGATAATTAAAATCTTGACTAAAATTTATGTCATTAACACTTTCTTTTATGTCAATATGAGAAATAGGGGATGTTTTTTCGCCAAATAACACTTGACCGAAACATCCTAAGTTCATTAGTAGTAAAGGTAGTAATATAAAAATGTATCGTTTCATTATTTTAATTAAGTTTTTTTAAGAGGTGCCAAAGATACAAAATTTTTTATTAAAAAGGCAAAAAAATCACAATTTTTTAACAAAAAAATCTTAATAAATAATTCGTTTTAATATTAAAAGACTAAAGAATAAATAGTTACAAGTCTATTTAATAAATATTTCATATTGTTAATTTTAAATTAAAATAATATAAAATAAGAGTTAATTTTTTAATCTATCTAATAAATTTACCATAATTTCTAAAAGAATATGCTAAAATTCTTATTATATTTGAATGCAAACAACGATTAAACATCAATTGGATGTAATATTTTATTGCTTAATAATTTAACAATTATTTATTTGAATATTTTTATTATTAAAATTAGACAAACTATCACTTTTCTTAGTATTCACTTTTTGAGGCTGAATGCTCACAAAATTTTAGTGTTTTTAGGAGATATTTTCATCTTTTTTAACCCTGTTGGAATGAAACGAAGAGATATTTCAATGGAATCAAAAGATAATAAAATAGTTCTTTATTCTATTTCATTAGATTAGCAAAAGATTTTGGTGAGAAAACCATTGATTTTTGTCCTTTTAGAACACTTTTTGTCCAAATATCGTATAATTATAGGAAAAATAGAACAATTTTAACTCTGTATGCTTCCAAAAATTACGGACAGATGATAGGTGGCTTGCATTTTTTGAACGTATGAGGCGTTATCAAGATTAAATTTTTAGACGAACATATATTTTTAGTGTTTTTTTACATTTGCGTTAATAAATCAATAATCACATATAATTTTTAAGCAGTACAATTCATTTGATTTTTAAATGGATTTAAACAAATAAAAAAACTTAAAATTAAAATGTTAGAAAAATTAAATTATTTAGTATATTTGCAAGTTAAAATAAAATAAATATGAAGAAAAAACTAATAGTATTATTTTTATTCCTAATACCATTGATGCCAGTAATAACAATGGCAGACGAAGGAATGTGGTTGCCAATTCTTTTGCAAAGAAATGAAAAAGATATGCAAAAAAAAGGTATGAAAATCACAGCAAAAGATATATATGATGCTAATCACAGTTCACTAAAAGATGCAATAATGTTGTTTGGCTCTGGTTGCACTGGCGAATTTATTTCAAACCAAGGCTTAGTTCTAACAAATCATCATTGCGGATATTATCAAATTGTAAGCCATTCAACAGTAGAAAATGATTATCTTACTAATGGTTTCTGGGCAAGAAATAAGAATGAAGAGATACCATGCAAAGGATTAACGGTTACTTTGTTGGTTTATATGAAAGATGTAAGTAATGAGGTTTTAAATGGAGTTACTAATAATATGACAGAAAGTCAAAGGCAGCAAATAATTAATGGTAACATCAAAGCAATAACAAAGCAAGCAACAGAGAATAACGGCTACATTGCAACGATTAAGCCAATATATTATGGCAATCAATATATGATGTATGTTAGCCAAGTATTTAAAGATGTCCGTCTTGTAGGAGCACCACCAAGCAATATAGGCAAATTTGGTGGCGATACAGATAATTGGATGTGGCCTCGCCATACAGGAGATTTTTCAATGTTTAGAGTTTATGCTAATAAGAACAATGAGCCTGCAGAATATAGCAAAGATAATGTTCCATATATTCCAAAGAAAACATTAAAGATTTCATTAAAAGATAAGAAAGAAGGTGATTTTACTTTTGTTTTTGGTTACCCTGGACACACACAGCAGTTTCTTACTTCGTATGCAGTTGAGCAAATAGCAGATGTTTATGACCCAGCGATAATAAAAATACGCACAGCAATACTTGATGTTTATAATAAGGCAATGAATGAGACACCTGCCCAAAGATTACGTTATGCATCAACAGTTGCAACAATTGCAAATGGTTGGAAAAAATGGCAAGGAGAGGTGAAAGGACTTAATCGTTTAGATGCTGTTGGGCAGAAACAAGAATTTGAGAAAGAATTTACTATATGGGTAAATAAAAAGAAAGATAGACAAGAAGAATATGGAGGATTGCTTGATGCGTTTGAGGATATTTACAAAAAATTGTCTTATTACAAAACAGAGTATCTTTATATAAGTGAGGCAGGGCTTGCTTCGGATATGACAAAACAAGCAATAGATATTTTGAATTTAATAGAGATTTCACGTAGTGATACAACGAGCGAAGAAAAGGTTAAGCAACAAGCCAACAAAATATTAGAATCGTTAAACAAATATTATTCTTATGATTATGGTACGCATAAACAGGTGGATAAAAAGATATTTATGGAAACGATGAAAATATTTTATAATGATTATGGTAAGAGTAAGTATGCTTTTTTGAGAGAGAAAATAGATAGGGATTATAAAGGTAATAGTGAAAAGTATTTTGAGTATATTTATGACAACACATTTCTTACTAATGAAAAGAAAGCCAGAAAGATATTAAGTAAGTATAAGAAGAGTAAGGTAGATAAACTTATTGATGACCCAATATGTGAGATAATGTCGCCTATTTGGGGACAGTATAAGAAAGAAGACAGAGAAAATTTATTAATAAACGATGATAAATTAGATAGTCTTTATAGAGTTTATGTAGGAGCAATAATGCAGATGGAAAAAGAAAAAGATTTTTATCCTGATGCCAATCTTACTCTTAGAGTAACATATGGTAATATTAAAGGGTTCAAAGCACGAGATGCTGTTAATTATGAATATTATACAACATTGGAAGGAATAATGCAGAAAGAAGATTCAAATATCTATGATTATGTTGTAGAAAAAAAACTAAAAGATTTATACAACAAAAAAGATTATGGACGTTATCAAAACAGCAAAGGGCAGATGCCGGTAGCATTTATTGCAACTAATCACACAACAGGAGGCAATTCAGGTAGTCCAGTACTTGATGGAGAAGGCAATTTGATAGGAGTTAATTTTGATAGAAATTGGGAAGGAACGATGAGTGATATTATTTATGATAAAGAAGTATGTAGAAACATTTCATTAGATATAAGATATTGTCTTTTCATAATAGATAAATTTGCTGGAGCAAAGAACCTAATAGATGAGATGGATATAGTAGAATAATAAAAAAGAAAAATAATAATAAGATGAAAATATCATATAATTGGTTAAGAGAGTATGTTCCAACACAGCAATCAGCTGAGAAAGTTGCACAATTGCTTACTTTTTCAGGATTAGAAGTTGAAGGAGTTGAGAAAGTTGAAAGTATAAAAGGAGGAATGGAGAAATATGTTATTGGCAAAGTACTAACATGTGTTGCTCATCCTAATAGTGATCACTTGCATTTAACAACTGTTGATGTTGGACAAGGAAAGATATTGAAGATTGTTTGTGGTGCTCCAAACGTAGATAAAGACCAAAAAGTAGTTGTAGCAACTATTGGAGCGAAAGTTTATAGTGAAGATGATTGTTATGAGATAAAGAAAAGCAAATTGAGAGGAGAAGAGAGCGAAGGAATGATTTGTTCAGAGAAAGAGCTTGGTTTAGGAAACAATCATGACGGTATAATGGTTTTAAAAGGCGATGTGGAACCAGGAACACCAGCAAAAACATATTTTAATGTTAAAGATGATTATATATTTGAAATAGGACTTACAGCCAATCGTTCAGACGCTACTTCGCATTTAGGAGTTGGAAGGGATTTAGTTGCTATATTGAAAAGTCAAATGAATGAACAACAACCACTTTTAATTCCAAGTGTTGATGAATTTGCAATTGATGATAATAAGAATAATATAGACATTAAAATAGATACTAATCTTTGTGGAAGATATTCAGGACTTACAATATCAGATGTTACAGTTGAACAATCACCAGAATGGTTAAAAGAGCATTTACGTTCAATAGGCATACGTCCTATTAATAATATTGTAGATGCAACAAACTTTGTTCTTATGGAAGTAGGACAACCTTTGCATTCTTTTGATTTAGATAAAATAAAAGGTAATACAATAGAAGTTAAAACACTTGAAAAAGGAACACATTTTACAACGCTTGATGGCATTGATAGAGAACTTAATGGCAAAGAAGCAATGGTTTGTAATAGTGAAGAACCTATGTGTTTAGGAGGAATATTTGGAGGAAAAGATAGCGGTATAACAGATACAACAAAAAATGTTTTTATTGAAAGTGCTTATTTTAATCCAGTGGTAATTAGAAAAGCAGCAAAATATCATACACTTCAAACAGATGCATCTTTTCGTTATGAAAGGGGAGCAGACCCTAATATTACTGTTTATGCGTTGAAACGTGTTGCAATGTTGATAAAAGAAATTGCAGGTGGTAAAATATCTTCTCAAATCTTTGATGTTTATCCAAAAACATTTGAAAAGGCAAGAATTAATCTTGATTTCAATTATTTAGATACATTAGTTGGAAAGAAAATAGAAAGAAATAAAATAAAAGAAATTCTTCTTGCATTAAATATTCAAGTAGAGAACTTTTCAGATACTTCACTTACTGCAATCATTCCAACAAACAAGGTTGATGTTACTCGTCCTTGTGATTTAGTAGAAGAAATACTTAGAATATATGGCTATAATAATGTAGATTTTTCGGAGAATATAAAGAGTTGTGTTAATTATGATATAAAACCAAATCCAGAAAAAATACAAAATATTATAACTTCATATCTTGCAAACAATGGTTTCAATGAAACAATGAATAATTCTCTTACTAAGATTGCGTATTATGAAAATAATATTGACTTTCCGTTAGATAGGAGTGTTAAAATACTAAATGCTTTGAGTAAGGAATTAGCACTTATGAGACAAACTCTTCTTTATGGAGGCTTAGAGGTTTTGAGTTACAATATAAATAGACAGATAAGTGATATAAAGATTTTTGAGTTTGGTAATTGTTATGAGAAAGAGTTAGGTGTTGATGATTCACTTTCTGTTGATAAAAGATATAAAGAAGAAAAACATTTATCTATTCTTACAACAGGTAAGAGTAGTAAGGAATCTTGGCAAAAAAATCAAAATGATACTGATTTCTTTTATCTAAAAAACATTGCCTTAAATATTCTTCAAAGATTAAGAGTTGATATTAATAGATTGGAGATAATTAATACTAACAAATCTTATTTTCAACAAGGATTAGAGTTTATTCAAAAAGATAATAAAAAGACAATAATGTTTATTGGAGAGGTGTCTTGTTCTACAAGAAAACTATTTGATATTAAACAAAACGTTTATTATTGTGATATGAATTGGAATAATGTAATGAGGCTTATTCCAAAGAAAGAAGTACAATATCAAAACATATCAAGATTTCCAGAAGTAAGAAGAGATTTAGCATTAGTTATTGACAATAATGTTAGTTTCTTAGATATAGAAAAACTTGCTTTTGCAACAGAAAAGAAGTTGTTAAAGAAAGTAGGTTTGTTTGATGAATATAAAGGAGACAAATTACCACAAGGAAAGAAACAATATGCAGTAAGTTTTATTCTTCAAGATGAGGAAAAAACATTAAATGATAAACAAATAGAGTCTATAATGAATAAACTCTTAAAATCATTTGAGGATAAACTTGGAGCTAAATTAAGATAATGTATTTGTATAGTGAATATAACAGAAAAAACATTATTAGGTTATGATATTAAAGTTATTCTTGCTCTTTTAGAATCATTAAAAGGTAACAAGAAGTTCTTTAAATATCTATTAAATAACGGCTATCCTGAACTTGCGGCTTGGAGTAATGCAGTAAGGGGAGATGTTGATGCTTTGCATTGGTTGTTTGATAATGGTTTTGGCTCATTAGGCGTTTTAAGTAATGCAATTGATGGCGAAAAGAAAGCAGTTATGTGGACTCTTAATGCAAAAGATGATTTTATGATTAATTTTTCTGCTGCATGTCGTAAGGAAAAAGATGGATTAGAATGGTTGAGAAATAATAATCTTGAAGTTTTTGTTCTTATGGTAAAAGAGATACAAGATATTCTTGAAGTTCAAGTTAAAGACCAAATGTTTTGGTATAAATGGAAATAGAGAACATCTATAATAAAATAAAAAATGCTAACATAGACAAGGCAGGATTAGTTAATAATACCGTGTTATTTGTTCTTGTTTATCTTGGTGTGTTCTATATATTTCAGATATTTACGGCTATACCTGCATTTACTATTGGAGCTAATATGGTTGTTTATGCAAGTGAAATAGATTTCAATAGTGTTAATACAGCAGCAACAGACCAAATATGGGAGTCGGCAGATAATGTTATCAATGTTTTTGCTACTCCTGTCTTTATAGAAGTTATATTAATGTTAGTTGCTTTCTTATTTTTCTTTAAATGGAATACAGAACGACTCAACATTAGGCGATTATTGTTTTGGACAATACTTTGTATTAGCGTTAGGATACATGGAAATTATTCTTTTGGACATATATTTAATTTATGGAACTGCAATCTTGTATCTGACTTTCTAAAAATAACCTTCCCAAGTAAAGTAATCAAATATATATGTGTTATATTATCATTTTTAATAGTTTTTATTGTTTTTGGCGGAATGTCTTTTACAATAAAAAGACTCTTTAATCCATTTGCTTCAAATAGAATAAATAATTTATTATCAAATATTTTCTTTCCAGTTGTTCTTGGTTCTATCATATTGCTTTTATGGTTTATTCCAAGAGAAACAAAAAATGAAATATTTTCTTTGATTCTTTTTATAATAGCAACATCATTTTTCTTGTGTCGTCCTTTTGTTAAACAATATAGAGGTATAGCAGATGAGATTGACATGGTTGATGATGAAAAAATAAATAAGATTCCAATAATAATATTCTTATGCCTTATCCCAATAAAAATTGTTATCTTTGATAGAGGATTATATATTCAATCATCTCCGTTTAGACATTTTCTCTTAGAGAATGGTTTGATGTCTTTATTCTTAATAACAGTTGTTTTAACGCTTATTATCAGTGTTAAGGTATATTTAAAAAGGCAAAAGTTTGAAGAATTAAAATATATACGATATTCAAGAGAAATAGATAGGCTTACAAGTAAAGAAAATAAGGAGCAATTTGGAGTTGTTATTCCTTCAAATTTAGATAAGTATAAAAAACGTTGGCAAGAAGACCATGAAGATATTATAATTAATGTCAATCTTTATCCTAATGAAGAAAAGCGTTCGCATAAATTGAATATGGATAAATATAAGCAAAGGTGGGAGAGTGCGAATAAAAAAGATGATATTCATATCAGTGTATTTTCATGGAAGAATAAGAAGATGTTAGAAGCATATAAATTAGAAATGGCTTCAAATGAAGGCAAGAATATTTATCTTGATAATGAAGAATGTGGGTTTAATATTCCAAAAGATATGGATAAATATAAGCAAAGGTGGGAGAGTGCGAATAAAAAGAGTAAGGCACAACTACATATTAATTTATATAAATGTAAAGATAAGAAGGAAACTTATAATTATGAATATGAATTAAAAGAGGCTGATAATATAACTATTCATATTAATAATGAACAATGGGGATTTAACATTCCCAAAGATATGGATAAATATAAACAAAGATGGGAAGAAAGTCATAAGAACAAATAGTTCCTTATTCTATTTCGCTAACTCTTCGTTATAATAAGATATTACGAAGAAATAATCAATTATTTCTTCACTTTATTTTTCTCAGGTATAAATATTGATAAAAGAATACTAATTACAAGTATTGCAAGTATTGACATTAAGGAAAAACTTGTAGGTATATCCATATCTATTGGCTTGCATTCCAAAATCATCTTCAATCCAATAAACGACAATAAGACAGCAAGACCAATTTTTAAGAAACGGAACATTTTTATTATACTGCTTACAAGGAAAAATAAAGAACGAAGACCAAGAATGGCGAAGATGTTAGAGAAAAATACTATATAAGGGTCTTTTGTTACAGAGAAAATAGCAGGAATAGAATCAACAGCAAACAATATATCAGTAAATTCTATAACTGTTAAGCATAAAAGAAGTGGAGTAATGAAAGTTTTTCCATCTATCTTTTTAATAAAACTATGGTCTGCAATAGTTGGTGTCACAGGGAAGAGTTTGGAGAAAAACTTAACAATAGGATTTTTTTCTGGATGAACTTCTTCTTTTTTATTTCTTTTAATAAACATGGATATTCCTGAATAAATCAAAAATATACCAAAGAGCATTAATACTTGTTCATACTTTTGAATTAAGGCACCGGCAGCAAAAATAAATAAGAACCTCATAATTATTGCTCCAAGTATGCCCCACATTAAAACTCTTTTGAAATATTGAGCAGGAACGCAAAAAGAAGAAAAGATAAGTATCATAACAAATATATTATCAATACTTAATGAATATTCAATTATATATCCAGTAAAATATTCTAAGGTTAGTTGTTTATTATATGAATTGACAGCCTGGTCATAAGGCATATCAAGTGTTGTTTTACTTAAAGTTTTTTCATGATATTTATTAACTATTTCAGTTAAGGCTTGTTTGTCTTCAATACCGTGCATTTGATTGCCAAAGAAACGAACAACAACGCCAAAAAGAATAGCAATACTAATCCAAATAATGGTTGTTACTAACGCTCTCTTAAAACTTACTACTCTATCTTTCTTCTCAAATATTCCTAAATCAAGAGTTAATAAACTAAGTATAAGGACAGTGAATCCTACAAAAAACAATGTTTCTATAAGTGATGAATGCATAAAATTTTATTTTTTAAGTGCAAAGATACGCAATTAATTAAAAAAATATACTAATTTTGTAAAACAATCATAAAAAAGACAAATGAAAGAAGTAGATGTATTTATTCCATGTTGTATAGACCAGTTTAATCCAGAGATAGGTTTTGATTTAATCTCTCTTTTGAAATATATGGGATATAAAGTTAATTATAACACTAATCAAACTTGTTGTGGGCGTGTGTTGTATGATAATGGTAATTGGAAACAAGCAAAAGAATTAGGAGAGAAATTTATAGAAGATTTTAAAGGTAATAATCTTATTGTAGGTTGTTCAACTGCATGTATAGGATATGTAAAGAATAATTTTGGGAAATTGTTTTATAACACATCAAATCATAATTCTTACAAATCTCTTTCTGAAAGAATTATGGATATAACAGAGTTTATTTGTTCATATAATAGAGACTTTGAATTAAAAGCAAAGTTTAATCATAAAGTATTCTTACATAATAATTGTCATAGTATTAATGAATATAATCTTGAAGCAGAGACAAGAATAATTCTAAATGAAGTAGAGGGATTAGAGATTGTTAATAAGGAAGGAGAAAACTTTTGCTGTGGATTTGGTGGTGGATTAAGTATATATAATGAAGCAGTAAGCGAAGAATTGGCAAGACAAAAAGTGGAACTTGCAATAAATAATGGAGCAGAATATATAGTAAGTACAGATGCTGCATGCTTAATGCACATAAATAATTATATACAAAAAAATAATCTTCCATTGAAAACTATTCATATTGTTTCTCTTTTAATGGATAGTAGAAAAAACAATAATGAATAAGTATTTGTGGGATAGCGATAGACCTTTTAATGCGTATTCTAATTATATGAAAAAGGTTTATGGTAAAAGAATACAGAAACTTAGTATAGATGCGGGATTTACTTGCCCAAATAGAGATGGAACAATAAGCAAGAATGGTTGTAGTTTTTGCCTTAATGATGCTTTTAATCCTTCTTATTGCCAAAGACATCAAAGTATTTATCAGCAAATAGAAGAAGGGATAAAATTTCATAGTTGGCGATACAAGAAAGTTGAGAAATATTTAGCATACTTTCAAGCATATTCAAATACTTATGCATCTATTGATATATTAAAACAAAGATATGAAGAAGCTCTCTCTCATGAAAAAATAATAGGATTAGTTATTGGAACAAGACCTGATTGTGTTGATGATGAAAAACTTGATTATCTTCAAATGCTTTCAGAAAAATATGAAATAATAGTAGAGTATGGTATAGAATCTTGTTATGATAAAACTCTTAAAGCTATTAATCGCGGACATACGTTTAGTCAAACAGCTAAAGCAATAGAACAAACAAGTAAAAGAGGAATAAGAGTTGGCGGACACATAATATTTGGACTTCCAACAGAAACAATAGATGATATGAATAAGCAAGCAGATATCCTTTCTTCGTTGCCATTACATACAATAAAATTTCATCAACTTCAAATATTGAAAAATACTAAGATGATGGAAGAATACAATAATAATCCTAATGCTTTTCATTTCTTTTCATTTCAAGAATATAAAAATTTTATTATTTCATTCCTTGAAAAACTTAATCCTAATTTTGTTATAGAAAGATTTACTTCCGAAGTTCCTCCAAGATATAATTGCGGGCCTTCTTTTGGAACAATACGTAATGAAACTATTGTTGAGGAAATAGAAAAACAAATGATAGAAACAAATACTTATCAAGGTAAATATTATAAGAACAATTTATGAAAGAATATCTTTTTGGAAAAACACTTGAAGAATTAACAGTTATTGTTAAAAGTTTAAATCAAAAACCTTTCGTTGCTAAGCAAATAGCAGATTGGTTGTATAAAAAGCATATAGAAGATATAGAATCTATGACAAATCTTTCATTAAAGTTTAGAGATGAACTTAAAGATAAGTATTGTGTTGGATTAACAAAGTATTCTAATGTCGTTACATCAAAAGACGGGACAAAGAAATACCTTTTTAAATATGAAGATAATGCTTTGGTTGAAGCAGTAACAATATTTGATAAAGAAAGAGTTACTCTTTGTATTTCAACGCAAGCAGGGTGCAAAATGAATTGTAAGTTTTGTGCAACAGGCAAGCAAGGCTTTTCTCGTAATCTTTCTTCTAATGAAATATTAAACATATTCCGTTCTATTGATGAATTTGAACATATAACTAATATAGTATATATGGGAATGGGAGAGCCACTTGATAATTATGAGAACTTAAAAAAGACAATAGATATTTTTACATCTTCTTATGGTTATGCACTTTCGCCACATCGTCTTACTGTTTCAACGGCTGGGTTCTTGCCATATTTAAAGAACCTTCTTTATCAAACTGATGTAGATGTTGCTATATCTCTTCATAATCCAATAGCACAACAAAGACAACAAATGATGCCAATAGAAAACGCATATCCAATAGAGAAAACGATTGAATTATTAAAACAATACTCTTGGAATGGGCAACGACATCTTACTTTTGAATATATTGTTTTTAAAGATTTGAATAATGAGCAACAACATATAAAAGCACTTTGCCGATTGCTTAATGGTCTTTCTTGCCGAATAAATCTAATAAAGTTTCATACAATACCAAATACAGAGTTTGTTGGAGCAAGTGAAAAAGAGATGATAGAATTCCGTGATAAACTCATGAGTAAAAGTCTTTTGACAACAATTCGTGCATCAAAAGGTGAGGATATATTAGCAGCATGTGGTCTTCTTTCAACAAAAGAGCAATCAAAGTAAAAGAATAATAAGTCTAAAATACTATCTTTAAGTAGTACAATAACTAATGTATTACCAGTACAATAACTGATGTACCGTCAGTACATAACTAATGTACTACCAATACATGACTGATGTACTACTAGTACAATAACTAATGTACTACCAATACATGACTGATGTACTGCTTATACAATAGTTATTGTATAAATAAAAATTCTTTTGTTTGTGATGGAATTAATAGTATTTAATTGTGCGATTTACTATGCTTGTCTTTTGAATAGTAGTTGTCTTAAACTAGTTCTGCTCTTGCTGCATCTTGACGAATAAATATGAAAAGCAATAAAGTGAATGCCCAAAGTGATGAACCTCCATAAGAAATGAAAGGTAAAGGAATACCAATTACAGGCAAAAGTCCTATTGTCATACCTATATTAATAAAGAAATGGAAAAATATTATACTTGCTACACCATAACCATATATTCTTGCAAACTTACTTCTTTGCCGTTCTGCCATCTTAATAAGTTTAACACACAGCCAAATATATAGGAACACTATAACAGTTGAGCCAATAAACCCCCATTCTTCACCAATAGTACAGAATATAAAGTCAGTATCTTGTTCTGGCACAAAATTGAATTTAGTTTGTGTGCCTTGAAGAAAACCTTTACCAAGGAAGCCACCAGAACCAATAGCAATCTTACTTTGATTAACATTATATCCCACACCTTTATAGTCTTGTTTTTTACCTAAAAGAACTTCTATTCTATCTTTTTGATGGCTTTCTAATGCTTCATCATAAACAAAACTAACTCCTAATGTGATAACAACGCAAAAAGCGAAGACACCAAAGAAATAAATAAATCGTGCTTTATGATTTCTTCTATGAATAATAAAGTAAGCAACTAACATTAAAACAAACAATATACCTACTAACAGATAAGGATTTATTACTAATGCTAAAACGAATAAAACAATTGATGCAGCACCAAATATTAATACATAAGAAGACAAACCTTCTCTAAATAGTACAAAAACTAATGAACAGAAGACCAAAGCAGAGCCTGTATCATTTTGAAGTAAGACTAATAACATTGGTAGAGCAACAACACCGATAGCAGAAATTTTTGTCTTCCATTCATTCATATCAACATTGATACCCGAGAGCACTTTGGCTAATGCTAATGCTGTTGCCATCTTAGCAAATTCTGATGGTTGAATGCCGAAGTCGCCAACGCCCAACCAACTCTTTGCTCCTTTTGTTACGCTACCTATTGCCAAAACAACGAGCAACATACCAATACAAATAGTATATATAAGGTAACTTGTTTGTGAAAAGAACTTTGGATCCATTATTAAAACAAATAAAGCAATGATTAATGATGCTACAATCCATATTAATTGTTTGCCATATCTACAAGAAAAATCCAAAATACTTGAATGTTCTCCATCATAGACGGCAGCATATATGTTTATCCAGCCTACTAATAATAGGAATAAATAAGCAATAACTACTTTCCATTCAATGTTGTTTATTATATTTTTTGACTTTCTATCCATTAATTGCTTGTTGTATTGTTTGTGTTTGCGTTATCAGTTGTATTGTTGTCAGTGCTTTCTCCTTCTTCTGTTGAAACACTACCTTTTTTATGTTTTACAGCATGGAATAGTGGTAGATGTTGGCAAGGAGCAGCTTCCATATATTGTTTTTCAAAGTCTTCTCTTATTACTTTTCTTCTTATATATTTTTCAATAACTAATGAAGCGATAGGAGCAGCCCATGTACCACCTCCACCACGAGCATTCTCAACATAAACAGATACTGCTATCTTTGGATTAATCTTAGGAGCAAAACAAATAAAAACAGAGTGGTCTTCTCCAATATTTTGTGCTGTTCCTGTTTTTCCGCAAATAGGAATATCTTCAATGAATGCTCTTCGTGCTGTTCCTCCTGCTTCGTGAACGCAATCATACATTCCCTCAACTGCAATATTCCACCACGAAGAACCTATATAACTATAATGCTTTTGAGTATATTTAATAAATCTGTCTTTTTTGTTTTCATCGCCAAAATATCTAACAAGATGAGGTGTAATATACCAACCTCTGTTAGCCACTAATGCAGCAAAGTTTGCCATTTGAATAGGAACAACACTAACTTCGCCTTGTCCAATAGCGTTAGAATAAATAGTATAAAAGTTCCATCCAGTTGGATACCAATGATGATAAAATCCAGTGTCAGGAATATAACCTTTTCGTACGCTTGGTAGGTCTATGTCCATTTTCATACCAAATCCCATTCTTTTCATTGCAGCAGTCCAAAGAGTTAATCCATATTTACTATCAGATTTACCTGTTTTAGGATTTACTCTCTGAATTTCTCTTTGGAATACTCTATAAAAATAAGGATTACAAGACATCTTTATTGCATCTTTTACGCATGATGCAGAAGGGTGATTATGACAACCAACCAAACTTTTATCGCAAGGGAAACCAGTACTAGGAGTGATTACGCCCATATCTAATGCAACTAATGCTTGTGCTACTTTGAATATACTTCCTGGTGGATATTCTGCCATAAGAGCACGATTAAATAATGGCTTTGAAATATCATCAGCAAGACGTTTATAATTGTCTCCACGTACTCTTCCTACTAAAAGATTAGGGTCATAAGATGGGGCAGAAACAAAGCAAAGAACTTCTCCCGTACTTGGTTCAATAGCAACAATACTGCCTCTTTTGTTAGCCATTAGTTTCTCTGCATATTTTTGAAGTTCAACATCTATTGTGGAATAAAGATTTTTGCCTGCGACAGCAGCAACATCATATTTTCCATTTTGAAAACTACCTTTTTCTCTGTTATGAACATCAACCAAAGTAACTTTACAACCTTTTCTTCCTCTTAAAATATTCTCATAAGATTTTTCTAAACCACTCATTCCTATATAGTCGCCACGTTTATAGTAAGGGTCGTCTTCTATTTTCTTTTCATTAACTTCACCAATGTAACCAAGAACAGCAGCAGCAACAGAATCTGGATAATATCTTAATGTTCTACTTTGAGCATAAAAGCCTTGGAACATATAGATTCTTTCTTGCAGTGTAGCAAAATCTTCTTTGCTTATTTGTTTTTCAAAGCAAGATGGAGCATAAACTGAATATTTCTTGGCTTTTTCCATCTTTTTCAAAAAATCTTCTTTCGTTATCTTCAAAAGATTGCATAGTTGCATTGTGTCAAGGTTTTTTACTTGACGTGGAATAACCATTAAATCATAAACAGCTTCATTATATACTAAAAGTTTTCCATTCCTATCATAAACCAAGCCTCTTGAAGGATATTGAGTAACATAACGAAGAGCATTACGATTAGCAAGCTGAGAGTAGGTGTCATCTATAATTTGTATGTAAAGTAATCTTGCAAAATATATTACTCCAACAAAAATAAATATACCCATTACAACAAATCTGCGCGATGAAAGAGCATTTTTCATATCTTTGCCAATTGAAACTTCTTAGTTTTTTTAATTTTTTAAAGTGCAAAGATACAACAAATATGAGATTAATTGATGATTTAAAGACAGCTTTATTTGAAATACATTCAGAAAAAGATTTTAATAATCTTGCCATTGAAGTGTTTTCGTTTCAATATAATAACAATAAAGTATATAACAGATGGTGCAATCTTTTGAATGTTGAAGAAAAACAAGTAAAAACTGTTGAGGATATACCTTTTTTACCTATTTCTTTTTTCAAAACGAATAAAATAACATCGTTTGAAGGCAAAGAAGAGACTTTTTTCTTGTCTTCTGGCACAACTTCTATTAAAAGAAGCAAACATTTGATATATGATAAAAGTCTTTACTTAAAAAATTGTGAAGATTGTTTTTCTCAGTTCTATGATAAGGTAGAAGATTATTGCTTTATATGTTTGTTGCCTAACTATTTAGAACAAGGAAACTCTTCTTTAATCTGTATGATGAATGATTTTGTTCAAAAGAGTAAAGAAAAAGGTAGTGATTTCTTTAAAACAAATCTTAATGATGTGGTTTCTTTGCTTGGAGATAATGAAAGAAAGACTAAGAAAACTATCTTATTCGGAGTAACTTATGCTTTGTTAGACCTTATTGAAAAACAACATTTTCAACTCAAAAACACAATAGTTTTTGAAACGGGAGGAATGAAAGGCAAAAGAGAAGAGATGCTCAAAAGTGAACTACACAAAAAATTAAGTGAAGGTTTTGGAGTAAAGAATATTGCTTCGGAATATGGAATGTGTGAGTTGTTTTCTCAGGCTTATTCTTTGGGAGAAGGAATCTTTGCTTGCCCAAAACAGATGAAAGTAATGATAAAAGAAATAAATGACTACAAAAGCCACAACATTATAAACCATAGCGGAGTAATTAATATAATTGATTTAGCCAATATTTACACTTGCTCTTTTATTGAAACGGAAGATATTGGACGGCAAAAAGAAGATGGCACATTTGAAATCATGGGAAGAAAAGACCATTCTGCCCTTCGTGGTTGCAATCTTATGTACGACATTTAAGAAGAAATAACTGTTTTTATATCACCAAATTAAAAAAGATTTATCTTTGCAAAAAAATACAAAGAAATAATTATGAAAAACGAAGTAAAAATTATTTTTTTCTTTGTTTTAATTCTTGCTTTCTCTACAAATATTAAAGCACAAGAAAACATAAAAAAAGTAATTAAGAAAACAACAGTAGCCATGCTTAAAGCCAAAAGCGGTTATTTTGATATGGACTATCAAATTAAGCATATGGATGACAAAGATACAGAGTTCGTTAATTACAAAGGTTATTATAAAAGAAAGTTACTTGATAGATTAGGTTGTAAATACTTTGTTAGTCAATATAATGACGACACTCTTTTTAAGCAAACAGTATTTGACAAACAAAATTACTATTTCTATTATAATGGAGATACAGTTATAAGATGTTATAATAAAGAAGACGCAAAGTTTATGAACTATCAATTCAGTGATTTTAGCTTTCCTATATTTGCAAATCTTCAATCTTTGAACTTATTTACTGGTATTACTGATGTGAAACAAAAAGAAATGAGTGAAGAAACTTTGTTTGATACTATGCTTTGTTATAAAATAAGTGCTTATGATGTTTATGAAAATGATACAAGTGAAATAATTTCACCAATAAAAGAAGAAAAAATATTCTATATTCAAAAATCATCATACCTTCCTATTAAAATAATTCAAACTTATGTAGAATACGATAATTCAACCAAAGATACTTTATATCAAACTATTATTTCAACAATCAAAGACTATAAACCGAGTAAAGGGATTGAAGATGAAATGTTTTCAATTAAGAGTTTGCCAAAAGGACTTACTATAAGCATGTATTCAAAGCAAGAAGAACAAAAACAAGAAGAGTTAAGAAAGCCTTTAAGTGTTAATACTATTGCACCAAAGTTTAGTATTACAACAATAGAAGGCGAACTTCTTTCATTGGATAGTTTAAAAGGAAAAGTAGTCCTTATAGATTTTTTCTACAAAGCCTGTTACCCTTGTATGAAAGCTATTCCTACAATGATATCTCTTAATGAAAAATACGAAACCCAAGGACTTGTTGTTATAGGTATTGACCCTAGGGATAACAAGATAAATAATGAAGAATTTGTTTCTTGGATTAAGAAAAAAGAAATAAAGTATAGAGTTGCAAGAGTAGAAAGAAATGGAGAAATAATAAACAATTACAATGTTAATACTTATCCAACCTTGTATATTATAGGGAAAGACGGCAAGATAAAGTATGGAGAAATGGGATATAGTGAAGATTTAGAGAACAATATTAACAAGATAATACAGCAAGAGATAGAAAAATAATTAGAGAATTAATGTTTTGCTATTTTTAGACAAACTATAACTTTTCTTAGTAAGCATTTTTTTGATGCGGTATTTCATAAAAATTCACCTAATTTAAGAGAAAATTTACTGAAATTAGTGCTTATTAAAATAGTTCCTTATTCTAATAAAATGGATTAAAGAACTATTTCAATAGAATAAGGAACTATTTCGCTCTTTCTTCAATTCATTTTAATGAAAAATCATAGCATTTTTTGACTTTTAGAACAAAATAAGGCTATTTATTGTTTTTTTTGTGGAAAAATAGAACAAAAATTCATTTTTTAAACCCTCTGAGATTTCAAAATTTACGTACAATTCCCCGAAAGAAAAATTTAAGCGAGCTATGAGAGGTTATCGCAAAGGTTTTTTTAGACGAAATAGTAGAAAACTTCATTTTCAATATTTAGTGATGTATTTGATAGTTAGAAAATGTATTATAACTTAATGAAATAGAGAAAGAAAGAATGTAAAGTAAAGAAAATAAGAAAAAAAAGAGAAAAAAATTTCGTTGCCTCTTAGTTTTTTCATATTTTTGCGTTTCAAAATAAAGAAGAAACGAAAAATGAAGAAAAGTTTTCTAATAATACTAACAATAATATTTGCATTCTCGTTCAATGGAATGTCAAGTGAGAGTAATAAGAAGTTTGATGCTGGGGAAGTAATAATGGAGCATCTTGGAGATTCGCATTCATGGCATATATTAACTTACAAAACGCATAATGTTGCAATACCGTTGCCTGTTATTTTAATAAATAATGGTAAGATAGATTGTTTTCTTTCAAATAAATTCAATAATCCAAGTGGAATATATAAAAATTATAAATTAGCAACAAAAGAAGATGGTAAGGATTTGGAAGGAAAGATTGTATGTGTTGATAATAACAAAAAATATAATGGAGTAACACCATTGGATTTCTCAATAACGAAGAATGTTTTAGGGATATTTATCATAGCAGCAATAATAATTATTCTTGTTGTTGAGGCAGGCAAGATATCAAAGAAAAGAGAAGGTAAGGAACCAAAAGGATTGCAGAATTTTGTTGAAGTGTTTATTGATTTCATTTCAAACGATATTGCAATACCATCAATAGGCCAAGAGAAATATCATAAATATCTTCCATATCTTTTATCAGTGTTTGCGTTCATTTTCTTTTGTAATGTTATGGGACTTGTACCGTTTTTTCCAGGAGGGGCAAACATTACAGGAAATATAGCAGTTACATTAACTCTTGCTTTATTTACTTTTGTTATAACGAACTTCTCTGGCACCAAAACATATTGGTCGCACATTGTAAATATGCCAGGCGTTCCTCTTTGGTTGAAAGTACCAGTACCACTTATGCCAGCGTTGGAGGTTGTTGAACTATTTACAAAACCATTCTCATTAACAATACGACTTTTTGCTAACATAACAGCAGGACACGTTATTATGTTAAGTTTTGTTTGTATTATCTTTATCTTTGGACAGATGAGCCCAGTGCTTGGTTATGGAGTTAGTATAATACCTTTGTTTTTTAGTGTGTTTATGTTCTTAATAGAGTTGTTGGTTGCTTTCATTCAGGCTTATGTATTCACACTTTTGAGTTCAATATATATAGGAATGGCATTAGAAAAAGCACATGAATAATGAAATAATTTCAAAGTTAAATGTCTTTATCCGTAAATACTATAAAAATCTTTTAATAAAAGGATTAATTTATTCAGTTATTCTTTTATTAGTCTTCTTTTTTGTTCTTAATATCATTGAGTTCTTTGGTTATAACGCACCAATAGTAAGAACAATCATCTTTTATTGTTATATTCTTTTATCTTTTGGTATTATAGGATATTTTGTTGTTGTTCCATTGTTTAAATTGTTTTCAATAGGAAAAACATTATCATATGTTCAAGCAGCAAAGATAATAGGCAATCATTTTCCGCAGATACAAGATAAACTACTTAATCTTTTGCAACTCCAAGATATTTCAAAAGATAATGATAGTGAATTATTAAAAGCAGCGATAGAACAGAAAACTATTCAACTTACGCCCATACCTTTCACAAAAGCAATAGATACAAATAAGACTAAAAAATATTTTAAGATACTTTCTATTGTGGTTGTTAGTGTTTTAATTGTTGGGATATTGTTTCCAAGACTGTTTAGTGAGCCAACAAATCGTTATATTAATCATAACGTCTTCTTTGAAAAGCCAGCACCATTTTCTTTCTATGTAAAAAATACACCATTAAAAGCTATTCAACAATCAGATATTACAATAGATGTTGAGGTTAAAGGAGATATGTTGCCAGATAAAGCAAATATTATAATTGATGGGCAAGAGTTTGAGATGAAACAAATCAATAAAAGTAGTTATCAATATACAATCAAACAAATTCAAAAAACTACGAAGATACAATTTGTCTCAGGAGAAGTTAAGAGTAAAGAATATGATATACAAGTAAATCCTAAACCAATACTTACAGAGCTGAAAGCAGAAATAATATACCCTTCTTACACAAAGATTAAAAATGAGATAGTAAATAATGTTACTAATCTTTCAATACCAAAAGGTAGTAGAATTGTTTGGCATATAAGAACAAAAGATGCGAGTGATTTAATATTCAAATCTAATAATTTAATAACAACAATAACACCAGATAAGAAAGGAAACATAAACTTTTCTAAGACATACCTTACTTCACAGAACATATTAATTAATACAAAAAACAGATATGCTTATTCGTTTGATTCAATACAATTTGCGGTTTCAATAATAGAAGATGACTCTCCACAGATTGCAGTTATTGAACAAAAAGATAGTACTGTCGTTGATAAGATTTATTTTCGTGGGCAGATAAAAGATGATTATGGATTCACTAAACTTGAATATCATTTAATTATTACACCAAAAGACAACTCGTCAAAACCACAAACAATAGTAAAACGAATAACGATAACCAATAATGAAAATGCCCAAGAGTTTTATTATTATGTTGATCTTACGGAATATAAAATCAATGCGGGCGATAAGATAAATTATTATTTTCAAGTATGGGACAATGACCAGATAAATGGGAGCAAGAGTGCTAAAAGTCAAATATTTGCTGTTGCATTGCCAACGGAAAAAGAGGTTGAAAAGAAAGTTGATAATAATTCACAGAACATAAAGAAAGAGGCAGATAAAGCAATTGATGAAATAAAGAAGTTGCAAAGGCAGATAAATCAATTGAGTAAGAAACTTGTGGATAAAAAAGAACTTTCTTGGCAAGATGAGAAAGATATTAAAGATTTGCAACAAAAACAAGAGCAGATAAAAGAAAAAGTTAGTCAAATACAAAACAAACTTGAAGAAAATAATAAGTTGGAAAATCAATATAATAAGCAGGATAATGAACTTATTGAAAAGCAACAAGAAATAGAGAGATTGTTTAATGAATTGCAAAACAACGACCTTAAAGAACTAATGCAAAAACTTCAAGAACTAACAAAGAAGAATATGGATAAAGATAAACTTAATGATGCTTTGAAAGACATAAAAGATAAGAATGAAAATCTTTCAAAACAATTAGATAAGAATCTTGAAATGTATAAAAGACTTGAAGTAGAAAAAGATATTAATAATGCGATAGATAAGTTAAATGAGTTAAGCAAGAAACAAGAACAACTATCTAATGAAACAAAAAATGACAAAAACTCTTCAAAGCAAACTCTTCAAAACAAACAAGAACAACTTAATAAGGAATTTAATGATTTAAAGAAAAAGTTTAATGAGATAAAGCAAAAAGATGCTCAACTTGAAACACCTTTTAATTTTAAGAAAGATGTTAATAAAGAGAACTCCATAACAGAAAAGCAAAACAAAGCACAAAAAGATATACAAAAAGGGAATAATAAAGACGCATCAAATAATCAAAAGCAGGCTTCGCAACAGATGAAAGAGATGGCACAAGAGATGGAAAAGAATCAACAGGAGAATGAACAAGAACAACTTGCAGAAGATATAGGAGATGTTAGACAGATATTAAAAAACCTTGTAACGTTATCAAAACAACAAGAAAGTTTAATATATCAAACACAAAAGACTATTGTTTCTGACCCTGCATATCAAAACATTATCAATAAGCAAAATGTTATAAAAGAAAGTATGGCTTCTATTGGTGATAGTCTTTATCAAATAAGTAAAAGACAAAGACAAGTTAGCAATACGATTAATCAAGAGATGAGTAAGGTTAAAACAAATATAGAGACATCGCTTTCTTCGCTATTAAAGTTTAATCAAAGTTTCTATGGTTCATATAAAAACTCTCAGGCAACATCTTCTCAACAATATGCTATGGCATCAATGAATAATCTTTCACTTTTGCTTGCGGAGTCATTAGATAATATGAATCAGCAGCAAAGTCAAAGTAAGAAACAAAAAGGTAGAGCATCAAAACAATGCAAGAACCCTTCTTCATCTGGGCAGACAACATCGCCAAGAAATATGAGAGAAATGCAACAAGCACTTAATAAGGAGATACAAAGACTTCAAAAAGAGTTGCAAAACAAAGGTAATATGACTAAACATAAGATAGGAGAGAATGCCCAACTTAATGAAGAGTTGGCAAAGGCTGCTGCACAACAAGCAATGATAAGAAAAATGATGGAGAATTATCTTAATCAAATGAAACAAGAAAATGCAAAAGGTGTTGGAGATGCTAATAAAAGCCTTAAACAGATGGAAGATACAGAAAAAGATATAGTAAATAAAAGAATAAATAATCAAACAATTAATCGTCAAGCAGAAATATTAACGAGAATGTTGGAAAGTGAGCGTGCAGATAAGAAAAAAGGTAGAGACGATGAGCGAAAATCCACTGTTGGAGTAGATAAATTTGATAAAAATATTCAAAATATTGAAGCGTTTAAACAATTGAAGAATAGGGAATTGGAGCTTTTTAGACAAATTCCTCCAATATATTCTTCCTATTATAAGGCCAAAGTTAACGAATATTTTTATAAATTTGAAAGTTCAAATAACAATAAAAAACATTAGAATATGAGAAAGAATGATGAACAAATTAATATTTTATCAAGTGAGTCTTTTAGAGTAGAAGAGTTTGCTGAAAGAGTGTGTGATAGAAATAATCTCTACTATTATTTTGGTTCAATTTCAATAGTTTTATCAACAGTATTCAATATGATAAATAAAGATGTTATTATTGGATTTGAACAATGTGTTGGTGGTGTTTGTTTTACTATAACTTGTGAGAATGAAGAATTTAAGGATTTAGATTTCAATAAAGAAGAATCTTCTCTTAAAGAGAATATGCTATTAATTAAGATGCTTACAGATGAAGTTAATGTAGTGAATAATGGAAAAAGTTTGGAGATGATATTTTATGTTGATGGAGTGGAACCAGAACTTTTAAAGGCAAGACAAGAAAATATTAGGGCATATTCAAATAGAATAAAAATATTGAAATAATAATGGCAATAAGTTTTACTAACCAAATATCATTTCTTTTCAAGAATAAAATAAAAATAAAACAATGGATAAAAGATATTGTAACAAGAGAAGATAAAAAACTTGGAGAAATATCATATATCTTTTGTGATGATAACAAAATATTAGAAGTCAATAAACAATATCTTTCTCATGATTATTTTACAGATATAATAACTTTTGATTATGTAGAAAAAGATATTATCAGTGGAGATATAATAATAAGCATAGATAGAGTTAAAGAAAATAGTAAGAGTTTTAATTCTTCTTTTGAAGACGAGTTGCATAGAGTAATCATTCATGGAGTTTTGCATCTTATAGGTTATAATGACAAGACAGATAAAGAACAACAAATTATGAGAGAGAAAGAGAATGAATGCTTATTGATTTTAAAAGAAAAATATGTTTAAGGAGTTTGATATAATTGTTGTAGGGGCTGGTCATGCTGGTTGTGAGGCTGCATATTGTTGTGCAAATTTAAAAGAAAACACTTTACTTATAACACAAAACCTATCTGCTATTGCTCAACTTTCTTGCAATCCAGCAATGGGAGGAGTAGCAAAAGGACAGATAGTAAGAGAGATTGATGCTTTGGGAGGATATTCTGGAATAAACACAGATAAGAACACAATGCAGTTTCGTATGCTTAATAGTAGTAAAGGACCTGCTATGTGGAGTCCAAGAGCCCAAGTAGATGATATAACATTTCCGCTTTCATGGAGAGAAAAACTTGAAAATACAGAAAATCTTTCTCTTTGGCAAGATGAGGTTGTTGGAGTTATGATAGAGAATGAAAAAGTATGCGGAGTAAAAACTAAACTTAATCTTGAAATAAGAGCAAAAGCAGTTGTTCTTACTAATGGAACATTTCTTAGTGGAAGAATACATGTAGGGGAAACAAATTTTGTTGGAGGACGTCTTGGAGAAACATCAGCAATAGGATTGACAGAAAACTTGGTTTCTTATGGTTTCGTTGCTGAAAAATTAAAGACAGGAACACCTATGAGAGTTGATGGCAGAACGATAGACTTCAATAAACTTATAGAACAAAAAGGAGATGAAAATCCAAGTCAGTTCTCATTCTTACCTCAAAAGAAAAACAAAAATATTCAAAGAAGTTGTTTTCTTGCTTATACAAATGAACAAGTACATGATATTCTTAGAACAGGGTTTAAATATTCTCCAATGTTTCAAGGAAGGATACAAGGCAAAGGGCCAAGATATTGTCCTTCAATTGAAGATAAGATAGAACGTTTCTCCGGAAAGACAAGGCATCAGTTGTTTGTTGAACCTGAAAGTAATTATACTAATCTTTATTATATTAATGGTTTTTCTTCATCATTGCCATTAAGTGTTCAATATGAAGCATTGCAACATATTGTAGGCTTTGAACATTCAGTAATTGAAAGGCCTGGTTATGCGATTGAATATGATTATTTTCCTCCTACGCAATTGCAAGATACTTTGGAAACGAAATTAATAAAAAATCTTTTCTTTGCGGGACAAATAAATGGAACAACAGGTTATGAAGAGGCAGCATGTCAAGGTTTGATAGCAGGAATAAATGCACATTTAAAGATAAAAGAAAAAGAACCTCTTGTTTTGAAAAGGAGTGAGGCATATATTGGGGTGTTGATAGATGATTTGATAACAAAAGGTGTTGATGAACCATATCGTATGTTTACTTCAAGGGCAGAATATCGTATATTGCTTCGTCAAGATAATGCAGATGAAAGATTAACTCCAATAGGATTTAAATTAGGACTTGCATCAAAACAAAGAATGCTCCAAGTGGAAAAGAAGATAAAAGAAGAGAAAAAAATTATCGCTTTCATAAAATCATCAAATGCAAAACCAGATGAGGTCAATGAGGATTTTGTTTCAAAAGATATTCAGCCAATAAATCATAGTACTAAAATATCACAACTTTTGCTTCGTCCACAAGTAAATATTAATGAATTAATTGAAGATATACCATATTTGAAAACAGAGGTTGAAAAGATACCAAAGACAATAAGGGAGAGGGTTGTCTTTTCTGCTGAGACAAAAGTTAAATATGAAAGTTATATTCAAAAGGAGCAAGAGATTGTTGATAAGATGAATAAACAGGAAGATTTGAAGATTAAAGATGGTTTTGATTATCAAAGTTTGCAATCACTTTCTTTTGAGGCAAGAGAAAAACTTTCAAAGATTAGACCTAAAACAATAGGACAAGCAAGTCGTATAAGCGGAGTATCTCCATCTGATATTGCAGTGTTGGTATTGTATATTAGTAAATAAAATTATAATCAAAAGATAAAAAAATATCTCTTCGTTTTATTGAAATATAATCAAAAGATAAAAAAATATTTCGTCATTATATGTATTTTGGTGCAGTAAATACAAAACTAACTGTTTAGTATATATAAATAATTTACTATCATTACTATACCATTTCAATATAAATGGTGCAAAGATTAATTTAACATACATTATATCAATAATATAATATTATACTATCAAAGAAATAATTATTTTTATTGATACACTATCTTTGATAAATAATAATTTTATCAAGAATAAATATTAATATTATCAAATAACAAAATATACTATATTGATATATAACTAATTAATCATAATTAATACATCATTCATATCAATATGATGTATTAATGATATATATATATTATTATATATATAATGTTGTTTTTATACTCATTGCACCATTATATTATTTTTGATGTAAAGATTAATTTAATTGCTTGATATATAATAATAAATATTTTCTTTTGATGTGTTTTAATATAAAATTCCTATTAGATATGGAAGTAAAATGCGAAAAAAGTAAAATAATTTCATCTAACCGATACTTTATTAAAACTATTTTGTACTTTTGCTAGAATAAAATATAAAATTAATATGATAAGACAGTTTAATATTATTGCATTTGCGGTAATTCTTATTTCATCTTTTCCTTTTAAAAGCGAAGTGTATTCGCAAGCAATAACACTTCAAGCAGGTAATTTAAAAGGGAAAGTAAAGAGTGTTGAATATGAAGATGATAAATATAAAGATACTTACTTTTATGATGAAACTGGCTTTCTATTTAAAAGTTATTTAAATATACCACATTGTTTTTATATACCGACAGTAAATTTTTATTATAAGATACAAGATTCTACTAGTTCAATGACAATAAAACAAGTAAAGTATTATAAGAAATATTTATCCATACCACAAAAAATAATGAGTTATGATACAATTCTAAATATAAATGATTTTCTTTTTTTTGGAGATATAATAATAAACTTATATGAAATAGAACCAACATATACAAATCAATTAAAAAAAATCGAAGAAATCATTTATCAATATTTTAATGATAATAAAAATTATGTATATAAGACTATTAAAGATTATAGAAATGATACATTATATAACACAACAACTGGGTATGAACTCTCTTTTTATGATAAAAAAAGAAGGAACCAAGAATTAATTTATGTTCCTGAAATAATAGATAAAGGAAAGTTGTTATTTAAATATAATAAGAAAGGAAATGAAAAAAAAGTAACAGCAATATATTCATATCCTAACTCAATTAAGGCTGTAAAAAAGATAAAAAATTATAAATATGATAAGAATGGTAATTGGATACAAAGAACATGTATAGACAAGACTTATGATGATAACGGCAAAGTAATTTATAAAGAGAAACAAATAGAAAAACGTAAGATATATTATTATAATTAATAATTATTATAGACTAAAAAAATATAAAAAAATAACGAAAAAACAGCCTTTGTAATTACTTGATTTTCAGATATACCACAAAGGTAAAAATAAAACAAAGAACTATTTTACTAGATCTTTAATCTATTTCACTGAATCAAAGAACTAATTTCGGCTTTTCTTTATTAAATTTTCATACCTTTGCAAAAATAAGTTTTTAATTAAAAACATACCATATATTTTATGAAGAAAACATTAAAGAAAATAATGATACTTGTTTGTGAATTAATGCTTTGCCAAAGTAGTTTTTCTCAAATGAGCATAAAAATAGAAAGACTTTGTACTTATGTAGATGATAGCAGTGAGGAAAATAACGCTTATTTGAATTTTCCTATTGTTTCTTGCAAAGATTCTTTGGTTATAGAGAAGATAAACACATTCTTGCAACTCAGTGAATTAAATCTATTAAAAGGAAAAGAGAAAAAACATATCTTTGAAAGGGTTTTTCAGGAAGGAGATAATAATTCAATTGCACAAGGCAAAGTAGTTATGAATTATAATCTTCTTTCAAATACCAAAAACAACTTTTCTTTTAAATTAGATGAGACATATCAATGGGCAACAATAGAATATTGGGTAGCATATTATAACTTCAATCCTCAAAATGGAGATATTTATTATTGGCAAGAGTTTTTTGATGATACTAATAGAAAGAAATTTATTGATATTGTTTCGCCGTTGTTAGTGGATTTAGTAAATAAGTATATAAGAATAGATACAAATATAAATGTAGAAGCAAATGATATTGATACTATTAACAAAAAAGAAAGTAGATTCTTTTATAATCAAAAAGAAATAAAGACAGATTCCCTTAACTTCGTAATTTCAACACCTAAATATATGCTTAATCTTGAAGGAAGTATATTTCTTTATGATAAAGATACAATAGAAAATCCTTTTAATACACCTGCTGATACGTTTTATATTAATCCTCAACTCCAATACTCATTTATTGATACCATAATGAATAATAAGAGTTATATTATTGCAAAACCACTTAAAGATTCTACTATTGATACAAATATTTATGACGGTAGAATGGAATATATAAAAGATTTTAGCAATGAATTAACCAATTGCTTCTATTTTACAAAAGACTCTATTTATTTTGATATATTTAACGATTTAGATAAGCATATAAGATGTGATTTTGATACTACTATTGTTGGCGTTCCTATTGAAAAAATAAAACATCTTTTAAATGATTATGGTTATAGTGCAATGATTAATGGCAAAGACTTAGAAAAGTTTTCTTCTAATAGTGAAAGACAGTTATATAAGGCTACAACAAACAAAGGAAAAGAGTTTTATTTTACTTATTGCAAGACTTATTATGTTGAATATGAGAAGAAACAATATTATTATGGTTTGTTAATAATGAAAGATAAAGGAACATTTTATGATTTAAGTGATGGAGTAGAAGAAAATGGAATGATAGTATTTGATTTTGAAGATGAAGATAATAAGAATAAAGGTAAGTTTGCATTAAAAAGAGAAGGCGATAAAGTAAGTGGTATAAAGACAAAGAAAAATAATAAACAGCAATTTTCATTCCTTGGTAAGAAGATGTAAAACTAATTACTAATAAATTTGTTCATTTAAGTAAAAAAGTGTAATTTTGAAATCTGAAAACGAATAAAATTACAAATAAAAAAATTATAATGAAAATATTAGTCTTAAACTGTGGCAGTTCTTCTATCAAATATCAATTGATAGATATGACAAACGAAGCAAAAGTTTTAGCAAAAGGACTTTTGGAAAGAATAGGAAGTGATATGGGCGAATTTACTCATCGTCCTAATGGTAAAGATAAACACTATGAAAAAATTCAAATACCTTCTCATAAAGACGGAATAAACTTAGTGTTGAAAGCATTGACAGATAAAGATATGGGAGTTATCTCTTCTTTAAAAGAAATCAACGCTTGTGGTCATCGTGTGGCTCATGGTGGAGAAATATTCAAAAAGAGTGTTCTTGTAAATGAACAAGTAAAGAAAGATATAAAGAGTCTTTTTGCATTAGCACCACTTCATAATCCTGCAAACCTTGAAGGAATAGAAGCAATGGAAAGTCTTTTGCCAGGCGTTCCACAAGTAGCAGTATTTGATACAGCTTTTCATCAAACAATGCCAAAGTATGCTTATCTTTATGCTATTCCTTATGAATATTATTTAAGTGATAAGATAAGAAGATATGGTTTTCACGGTACATCTCACCGCTATGTTGCTCCAAAAGCAGCAGAAATGGTTGGTATGGATATAAATCATTCTAAGATAATTTCTTGTCATCTTGGTAGTGGAGCATCTGTTTGTGCAGTACTTAATGGAAAGAGTGTTGATACTTCTATGGGATTTACTCCTGTTGAAGGATTGATTATGGGTTCTCGTCCAGGCGACCTTGACCTTGGAGCTCTTCTTTACATTGGAGAAAAAGAAAAGATGGATTATAAACAAATGAATACCTTTATCAACAAGAAATGTGGTTTAAATGGAATAACTAATGGTGTTGTTGATATGAGAGATATTATGGCAGGTAAGCGTGAAGGTAAAGAAAGAGAGACTTATGCTTTTGATATGTTTGCTTATAGGGTAAAGAAATATATAGGAGCATATGCTGCTGCAATGAATGGTGTTGATATAATTCTTTTCACTGGTGGAATAGGAGAGAATGCTTGGTGGCAAAGACAAGAGATTTGTAGAGGATTAGATTTCTTAGGAGCAAAGATAGATGAGAAAGAGAATGAAAAGATGGCAGGACAAGACGGAGTTATATCTACAAAAGATAGTAAAGTAAAAATTCTTTCAGTAACAACAGACGAAGAGTTTGTTATTGCACAAGATACTTACAAATTAGTTACAAAATAATATAATGAAGTGGTTAGGTAATCTTATTCTAAGGCTTGGTGGGTGGAACCTTTCAAAAGACTATGAACAGCAGATGAACAATGCTATAATAATAGAAGCACCACATACAACTATGTGGGACTTTGTTATAGGAAGAGCAGGTTTGTGGTCTTTGGGAATAAAAAGTCATTTCTTAATAAAGAAGGAGATGTTTTTCTTTCCATTAGGATTGCTTTTGAAAAGTCTTGGAGGCGTACCTGTTGATAGAGGAAAGGACAAAAAGAACTTCTTTGAAGATGTCGTAAAAACATTGCAAGAAAAAAAAGATTTCTCTTTGGTTGTAACACCAGAAGGAACAAGACATTATACTAATCATTGGAAAAAAGGCTTTTATTTTATAGCATCATTAAGCAATAAACCTATTTATATGGCTTGGATAAACTATGAAACAAAATGCTGTGGTATTCATAAAGAGAAGATAATACCAAGTGGAGATTATAATAAAGACCTTGCTATTATAGAAAACTTTTATAAGGACGTAAGGGCAAAATATCCACTAAATTTTAATTTAAGTAAAGAACATCAAAAAGAAAAATAATGTTAAGAACACATAATTGCGGAGAATTAACTATTAAGGATTGCGGAAAGAGAGTAACATTGTGCGGTTGGCTACAACGTTCTCGTGATTTAGGTAGCATGACTTTTATTGATTTAAGAGATAGATATGGAATAACACAACTTGTATTTAATACAGATACAAACAAAGATATTTATAATCAAGCAAAGAGTCTTTCAAGAGAATACGTGCTTCAAGTAGAAGGAGAAGTAAAAGAAAGAAGTAATAAGAACAAAAATCTTTCAACAGGTGATATAGAAATCATAGTTGATAAGATAAATGTTTTAAATACTGCTCAAATACCACCTTTCACAATAGAAGACAATACAGATGGAGGCGATGAACTTAGAATGAAGTATCGTTATTTGGATTTAAGAAGAGCGTGTGTAAGAAAAAATCTTGAATTAAGGCATCGTCTTTCTATTCTTATAAGGAATTATTTAAATAATAAAGATTTCTTAGAGATAGAGACACCATTTCTTATTCGTTCAACACCAGAAGGAGCAAGAGATTTTGTTGTACCTTCTCGTATGAATCCAAATGAGTTCTATGCTTTACCACAATCTCCTCAACAATACAAACAACTTCTTATGGTTGCGGGATTTGACCGTTATTTTCAAATTGTACGTTGTTTTCGTGATGAAGACCTAAGAGCAGACCGTCAGCCAGAATTTACTCAAATAGATTGCGAGATGTCTTTTGTTGAGCAAGAAGATGTACTAAACACTTTTGAAGGATTAATAAAATACCTTTTCAAAGAAGAAAAACATTTGGAGTTTCCTAAATTCAATCGTATGACTTGGCAAGATGCTATGAAGTATTATGGTTCAGATAAGCCAGATTTACGTTTTGATATGAAGTTTGTTGAAATAGATGATGTTGCAAAAGGAAAAGGATTCAAGGTATTTGATGATGCAGAAATAGTTGTTGGTATTTGCGTACAAGGATGTGCTTCTTATACAAGAAAACAACTTGATGAATTAACGGAATTTGTAAAGAAACCACAAGTTGGAGCAAATGGTTTAGTATATATTAAATACAATGAAGATAAGACATTTAAATCTTCTGTGGATAAGTTCTTTTCTCAGGACGATTTAAAGGTTATAGCAGAAAAGTTTGATGCAAAGCCAGGCGACCTTATGCTTATAATGGCAGGAAAGAAGATGAAAACAAGAATTTCTCTTTGTTCGCTTCGTCTTGAAATGGGTAGCAGATTAAATCTTAGAAATCCATTCAATTATGCTATCACATGGGTAGTTGATTTTCCACTTTTGGAATGGAATGAAGAAGATCAAAGATATTATGCAATGCACCACCCATTCACAGCCCCTAAACCAGAAGACTATCCTATTCTTTTCACAAAGCCAGGTGAGGTTCGTGCCAACGCTTACGACCTTGTAATAAATGGAACAGAAGTAGGCGGAGGTTCAATACGTATTCACGACAAGAAAGTACAAGCAGATATGTTCAAGGCTCTTGGATTTACTCCCGAGAAAGCACAAGAGCAGTTTGGTTTCTTGATGAATGCTTTCACTTATGGCGCACCTCCTCACGGCGGACTTGCGTTTGGTTTTGATAGGTTGTGTGCAATATTTGCTGGTGCTGACACAATAAGAGATTTTATCGCCTTTCCAAAGAATAATAGCGGTAGAGACCTTATGGCAGATGCGCCTTCAATGATTTCACAACAGCAACTTGATGAACTCTGTCTTGATTTGAAAAAGAAAGATTAATCATAAAAAAACATTGCAAATAGGAGTGAGATTAATTTCTTGCTCCTATTTTGTTTTTAGATGAACTATCACTTTTCTTAGTACTTGCTTTTAGACAATATGTTCTCACAAAATTTTAGTGTTTTTAAGAGGTATTTCATTCTTTTTTGACACTGTTGAAATGAAACGAAGAACTATTTTAATGGAATCAAAAGACAATAAAATATCTCTTTATTCTATTTCATTAGATTAGCAAAAGATTTTGGTAAGAAAACCATTGATTTTTGTCCTTTTAGAACACTTTTTGCCCAAATATCATATAATTATAGGAAAAATAGAACAATTTCAACTCTGTATGCTTTCAAAAATTACGTAATAGTTACATATGGCATGCAAAGATTGAACGTATGAGGCGTTATCAAGATTAGATATTTAGACAAACAAACAATTTTTATCTTATTTTTATTTAATTAAAATTTATTCTTATTTGAAAATTCTTATATCTTTTTGTAACTTTGCAAATTAATTTTATAGATAATGAAAGATATTAAAGAGGGAGAAATTCTTGCGAAAGTATCAACACCAAACGATTTAAAAGGATTGTCAATGGAAGATTTGATTAGTCTTTGTGGTGATTTAAGACAATATATAATAGATGTTTTGTCTGAAAATCCTGGACACCTTGCATCAAGTCTTGGAACTATTGAGCTTACTGTTGCTTTGCATTACTTGTTTGATGTACCTAATGATACGCTTGTTTGGGACGTTGGACACCAAGCCTATGCCCATAAAGTTTTGACAGGAAGGAAGCAGGCGTTTCAAAAGATAAGACAACTTAATGGACTAAGTGGTTTTCCAAGAAGAGATGAAAGTGAATATGATTCTTTTGGTACAGGACACGCATCAACTTCAATATCTGCCTCTTTGGCTATGGCGATAGCAGATAGCATAAAGAATGAACAACATTATCATATTGCTGTTATAGGAGATGGTTCTATGACAGGAGGAATGGTTTTTGAGGCATTGAATCAAGCAGGGACAAGTTCGGCTAATCTGCTTATAATATTGAATGATAACGGAATATCAATAGATAAAAGAGTTGGAGCATTGAGTCAATATTTCACTAAGATAACAACATCGGCAACATATAACCATATAAAGAATAAGATTTGGAATGCTTTGGGAGGCAACACAGATGCTTTCAATAAACATAAAACATTCATTAAAAGAGTGTTGTTTGTTATTAAGACATTGTTTTCAGGTAAGAGTAATTTCTTTGAAGCGTTGAATATAAGATATTTTGGTCCTATTGATGGGAATGATTTGCCAACACTAATAAAAACTATTAATGATTTAAAGAAGATAAATGGGCCAAAGATTCTTCACATCATAACAAAGAAAGGTAAGGGAATGCCTATTGCGGAAGACAATCCAACGACATATCATGCTCCGGGATTGTTTGATGCCAAGACAGGCGTTATTCAGCATAAATCACATAAAGAAACAGAGCCGTTAAAGTTTAATGAAGTATTTGGAAAGACGGTTGTAGAACTTGCAAAAGAAAATGAGAAGATAGTTGCGATAACTCCGGCTATGCTTACAGGGTCTTCGTTGAATGAAATGAACAAGATGTTTCCTAAAAGAACGTTTGACGTTGCAATAGCAGAAGAACATGCAGTAACACTTTCAGCAGGCTTTGCTTCAAGAGGGCTAATACCTTTATGCTGTATTTATTCGTCATTTTTGCAAAGAGGTTTTGACCAAATAATACATGATATAGCATTGCAGAAACTACATGTTGTTCTTTGTTTGGATAGAGCAGGACTTGTGGGAGAAGATGGAGCAACACATCATGGAGTATTTGATTTAAGTTATCTTAATCTTATACCAAACATTGTTATTTGTGCACCGATGAATGAAGTAGAGATGAGAGATATGCTTTATACTGCAACTAAAATTAATCAACCTATTGCCATACGTTATCCAAGAGGTAAGGGCTTTGTTGTGGATTGGCAAACAAAGATGAAACAAATTGAGATAGGAAAAGCAGAGACTATTCAAGAAGGAGAAAAGGTGGCAGTACTTAGTCTTGGTACGATAGGCAATAATGTATTGAAAGCAGTTGAAAAAATAAACAGTGATGATAAAACAATAGGAGTATATAATTTTAGATTCTTAAAACCTATTGATGAGAAATTGCTCGATGATATATTAACAAAATATGAAACAATAATAACGATAGAAGATGGTGTTATAAGAGGTGGTTTTGGTTGGACGGTTGTTTCGTATGCAAATAAAAAGAACTACAAAAACAAAATAATTAATATGGGTATACCAGATGAGTTTATAGAACAAGGAAAAGTATCTGAACTACAAGAGATTTGTCATATTGATGTTGAGAGTATAAAAAATAAAATACTTGAAGAACAATCTAAGTAAAAAAAAGTTAAAAAAATATATTTTTTTTTTGTAAATAAAATTTTATATCATATCTTTGCACCCATAAATATTTAATAATAAAACAAAAAAACGAGAATGAAAAAAATTTTATTAACAGTAATGAGTTTGGCTTTTGCATTTGGAGCATCAGCACAAACTATTGTAGATACTACAGTTCATAATAGGAATGTAGTTATTGAAGAATTCACAGGTATTGGTTGCGGGTATTGTCCATTAGGACATCAAAACGTAGCAGAATACTCTGAAGCACATTCAGGTAGAGTAGTACCTATTAATATTCATCAAGGAGGTTACACACAAGGTTATTCTCCTAATTATACAACACAATATGGTAATGCACTTGCTAATCAAACAAATCTTCGTGGTTATCCATCAGGAACATTAAACAGAACACCTATTTCAAGTTGTAAAATATCAACAATAGTACCTTCTAGAACAACTTGGGAAAGTACAGCAAATGGAATCTTGAATCAAGTTTCTCCTGTAAATATAGGAGCAACAGCATCAGTTGATGCAGCAACAAGAACAATGACTATTAATGTTGAGGTTTATTACAGACAAGAAGTAAGCCAATCATTTAATCTTCTAAATGTAGTTCTTTTACAAGATAATATAAAAGGAGAACAACAGAATTATGGAAACTATAATCCAAGTCAAATAACAGCAGATGGCAAATATATTCATATGCACATGTTAAGAGATATGATAACAGGACAATGGGGAGATTCATTAACAACTCATTCTACAACTATTCCAGCAGGAACACTTATAACAAAGACATATACTTATACAATACCAGCAACATTATCAAATGTTGAGGTTAAACTTGGTGATATTAATCTTGCAGTGTTTGTAACAGATGGTTATGCAACAGGTTGTACAAACATACATGGACCTAATATTTATACAGGTATAAGAGTTAATCCTACATATAATTTAACAGCTCCATCAGCAAGTATATCTTCTATTACACTTAAACCAAAATATGGTTGTAATGATTTAGTTGTACCAAGCGTTAAATTTAGAAATGAAGGTGAAAACATAACAAGTGTTGATTTTACATATAAAGATGGTAATAATAATACAACACAAACATATACATTCACAGGAAGCCTTCTTTCATTCAGTGATACAACAATAGATCTTCCTGCAATACCAGTAACAATTGGTTCTGCGGATAACATAATAGTATCAATAGATAAAATTAATGGAACAACAATGTCAAATATCTCTAATGTTAATTCAATAACAAAAGCAAGTCCAGTTGCAGGAAACGGAATACCAAGACTTGTATTAAAAAGAGATAGAAAAGGTTCTGAAATAACATGGAAACTATATAATTTTAGAAATGATGTAGTGGCTAATGGCGGACCATATGTAGATACAAATACAGCACCTTCTACACCAGATACAATATTATTACCAGGTGTTGAAGTTGCAGGCGTTGGTTGTTATACATTTGAAATTAATGATGCAGGAAGTGATGGTATAAATGGAAGTTATGGAAGAGGATTCTATAAAATATATGATGCAGATAATACATTATTACTTTCTTCTGATGGAAAATATGGAGCACAATCAATGGGTGATTTCAAAATAACTTCTGGTGTTGGTTTAACAGATGCTAATGATAACGTTTATCAAACTCTTGTTTATCCTAATCCAGCAAATGATAAAGTAAATATTCAAGTTTCTGTAAATAGTTCAACACAAGCAACAATAGAAGTTGTTGATATGTTGGGTAGACAAGTTATTTCTCTTGGAGACAAAAATTTAGTATCAGGAGATAATAATTTCTCTATCAATACTTCTAACCTAAACAATGGTATGTTCTTCGTTAGAATAGTAACAAATAGCGGAATAGTAACAAAGAAATTATCTATTAATAAATAGTTAATAAGAAATAATGTTTCATTAAAACTTGGTAAGTCTTTGATTTGCCAAGTTTTTTTTTGTACTTTTGCAAACCAAAATAAAGACTAAGAAGTTTATGGCTAAGAATGAGATTAATAATTTGGGATATGAGAAGAAAGAGAACTACGACCAACAGACATTAGATAATCTTGCTTTTCATTATAAAGAGATACTTAAATTGTTGGGAGAAGATCCACAGAGAGAAGGTTTATTGAAAACGCCAATAAGAGTTGCAAAAGCAATGCAGTTCTTTACTCATGGTTATGATGTTGACCCTGCTGCTATATTAAGAAGTGCAATGTTTAAAGAAGATTATAAACAAATGGTGCTTGTTAAGAACATAGAGATATATTCATTGTGCGAACATCATCTTGTACCAATAATTGGCAAAGCCCATGTGGCATATATTCCTAATGGAACGATAGTAGGATTAAGTAAAATTCCTCGTGTGGTAGAATGTTTTGCAAGAAGATTACAAGTACAAGAAAGACTTACTCAACAAATAAAGAATTGTATTCAAGATACATTGAATCCACTTGGAGTTGCTGTTGTTATTGAAGCACAACATCTTTGTATGAGTATGCGTGGTGTTCAAAAACAAAACTCATTAACAACAACATCTGACTTTACGGGAGCATTCCTTAAAAACCCTCAAACAAGAGAAGAATTTATGCATCTTATTGGTGTTAGACTTTCATAACAACTCTTAAATATTTCTTTAATCTATCAAAATAAAATAAAGAGATATTGAAATAAAATAAGAAGATAAAAAAATAAAACGAAGAGATAGTAAAGGTTGATAGTGAGTTGTTTAAAACTAAGAATAACTTGATAAAAATAAATGATATTAGATTTTTATGATTGAAAATACAAATAAAATAAAACGGATATTATTTTATGTTTTTCTTGTATTGATAGTTGTAGATGTTTGTTATAGTTTTTCACAACATTACAATGCAGAACTCGATGGAGATATGCCAGAAAGTGTTTTGCCTTTGGATTATGTTAAACCTATTTTTAATGACCCATTCGGAGTAAATACTATAATAAATCAAAATCATCACGCAGGACCTAATCGTTTTTTCTCTCACTATTTATATAATAGATACTTTAATTTTATGCCATTTGTTTTGCAAGGCTTCCTTTCGCCAATACAAAGTGTATATGCCTCTTGCGCTATTGCTAAAATGATAATGCAATTGGCGTTAATCTTTTTTTTAACGTTCTTCACTTTGGGAAGTTTTCGTGTTAAAGATAGGACAAAGTTTGCTTTCATATTTTTGTTCTTCTGTTCTCTTTTTCAAACATGTGGAGCAACAAGAAGTATTGGTATTATTGACCCAGCAATAACTTATGCGTTCTTTTATGCAATGCCTTTATTGTTTCTTGTTTTATATCTTTTACCATTCTTTTTCAAAGAGTTTTATGATAAAGATATTATTAAAAATAAAATAATACTTGTTGTATATTCATTTGTTTTTCTTGTTTTGTCGTGTTTTTCAGGAGCCACTAATCCGGCTATTGCTTTTGTTTTTATTTTTACTATTGTTTTGCGATACTTTATTAGATTTATTAAGGCAAACAAGTCATTTAATTTGTTATTTGCTTTGAAAAACATACCACAATCATATCTTTATTTTCTTATTCCATTAGCAGTGTTGTCGCTTTATTCGTTGTATTTAGGTACTTACAATTCTATGTATGATGAACCAATATCATTAATTGAAAGATATAAACTTTTACCAAAAGGATTTTTAAATATGTTTCTTGCAGGTAAGGGTGGTTTTTCTTTTCTCTTTGGTTTTTGTTTATTGAATACAATATTTATTTATCGTAATCATAGGAATGAAGGCAAACATGTTGTTAATCTTTTTGAATGGATAATGATTTTTAGTATTGTTTATATTCTTCTTCTTCCTTTTGGTGGTTATCGTCCTTATCGTCCATATATTATTCGTTATGATACAATAATCGCAATATCATTCTCTTTAATATTTTATCTTGTTTATTCTTCATTATTCCTTATTGAAAATATTAAAACAAAGAGAAATATAAAATGGTATTATTGCTTATTGGGATTTATTATTCTTTTATTTACTGTTGCAGATAATCCAGCATATTGGAGAAATGATAATGAAGAAAAAACCATGCAAGAGATAGCCTCATCAAAAGATAGAGTTGTTGCTTTAAAAGAGAATTGTACTATAATATCATGGACAAATCCACAGAAGAAAGAAGATTCTGAAAATGCAAGTAGATTAATGTATTTTTGGAAAATAACGAAAGAAAAGAAAACTTTTTATTGTGAAGGTAATTAATTGTTTTTATTACGATTAAGATTGTTAATGTAAGATGCTACTTCTTGTGGAGTAATATCGTTAATACATTTGCAAGGCGAATTTTTCTTACAATCATTACATAAAGGTTTATCTTTGCAAAATATTTTAACTTTGTTTCCTAATGGTTGCCAACGTTGAGGACTAATGCTTTTCATTGGAGCAAATAAACCGACAGCATTTATATTTAATATTCCAGCAAGATGTAATGGTCCAGTACTGCAAGCAACAAGACAATCACTTAATGAAATAAATTCTATGTATTCTTTTAACGACATCGTACCAGTAAGAATAGTAACATTTTCTCCTTCAATCTTAATTGATTTTCCTTCATTTTCTGTTCCACATACAAATATCTTAATATCTTTATCAAGAAATGTTATCATCTTATTATAATTATCCATACTCCATTCTCTTGCACTGCCTTTGCTTTTTGGGTGAATAATTAAATTAAAAGACGTATTAGATAATTTGTTTTTTATTGTACTGTCTGTTTTTGGTTTAATAAAATGAATAAAGTTAAACAATTCTTCTTTTGAATAATCTTTGTTTTTAATAAAGGGAGATAATAGGAAAGTATTTAGTTGGGCTTCGTGAAGAAAAGAGTTCTTGCGAGAGAAATTAATAAGTTTATTGCAATATAAAAGATTATAGATACGATGAGATGTGGCTATTCTTGTTTTTATTTTAGCCTTCTTGCAAAGACAACTAAGATAACGATTAGGAAAAACAAATAAAATAATATCTATTTTAAGCGATTTCAAGTATTCTATCTGTTCTTTCTTATTAAGAGTTAATAAATTAGTGTAGTCAATAAAAGAATCTACGTCATTATTTAGAGTTATAATATCTTTTGTGTAAGATGAGCCAAAAAAGAGCAGATTAGAATTAGGGTAATTTTTTTTTATTATTCCACATAAAGGAAGAGTTAAAATAACATCTCCAATACCATCTGTTCTACTTATTGCAATTGTTTTTGTGTCTAATGTTCTCATTAATCTTAATATATTTAATCATAGTAGCAATGGAAGACAATTTACATATTTGATAACCATATTTGCCATCTAAGAATCCAAGTTTGAATATATAATCTCTAATAAATTTCCATTTAACAGCAAAATACATTTTAATAAAACTAATTTGTTTTGATTTGTTTTTGTAATTCTTAGCAGTTAAAGTGGTAAATTTATCTATTTGAGCAATATGTTCTGAAATGGAATAATAAGAGTAGTGTAATAAATCACCTTTGAGATGTAAGATATTTGTTTGTGGTGTATTAAAAACAAGATATTCATGAATATCACCATACCAATGAGTATATTTTCTATTAAATAATCTAATTTTTTTATCAGGATACCACCCACAATGCTTTATCCAATATCCGCAATAATTGTTTCTACGATTAAATGCGAATATATTTTGTTCATCTTTATTTGTTTCTTTTATCTTTAATAAAGATTCTTGCAATTCTTTTGATAATTCTTCATCAGCATCAATAGAAAGTATATAATCATATTTTGCTAAATTATTGCCAAAGTTTTTTTGTGTAGAATAATCGCTCCATTTATTTTGAACAAAACGTATATTAGGAAAACTTTTAACAATATTTTCTGTGTTATCTGTTGAAAAACTATCAATAACGATTATTTCATCAACAATATCTTTCAAAGAATTAAGACAACGTAAGATATTCTTTTCTTCATTGAAAGTGATAATAACACAACTTATTTGCATAATTATATTATTGCATCAACTTCATTAAATACGCTTTCCTTAATAGAAGGTAATAAAGATTTAACTTCAATGATATTAACTTTAATTTTAGTAAATCTTTTATCCATTTCAAGGTCAAGAGTGTTTGCTAAGCCTTCATCAGAAGAAGGTTTAAATTCAACATAAACAACAATAGTTTTAGGTTTCTTTTCTATTGCAGATACAAATTCTTTATGTGCCCAAGCATGAACAACATTAAACTCTTGCAAACTTTCTATTATCTTTTCAATAAGTTTTTTTCTGCTATGACGAGCGAACCATGAAGGTTTTCTTTTCTTATCTTTAAGACTTTTAACTAATTGTTTGTTTACTTGTTTATCTATCATTAATAAAATGTTTTTTTTGTTCTTTGTTATTAAATCTTAGCAAGACCAGCAAATCCCATAAAAGCCATAGCAAGAATACCTGCTGTTATAAGAGCAATAGGCATTCCTTTTATTCCTTTTGGCATTTCAACAAGGTCTAATCTTTCTCTTATTCCAGCAAAAAGAACAAGTGCAAGAGTGAATCCTACTGCTATACCAATAGTATAAACAAGTCCTGCAACTAAACTGAAATCTTTTTGAATAACAAGAATAGCTATACCAAGAACAGCACAATTTGTTGTTATAAGTGGAAGAAATACTCCTAAGGCTTGGTAAAGAGCAGGAGAAATCTTTTTTAATATTATTTCAACCATTTGAACTAATGCTGCAATAACAAGAATAAACATAATTGTTTGCAAAAACTCTAAATGCAATGGATTTAATACATAAATTTGAAGAAGATATGTAACAAGAGTTGATAGAGTCATAACAAAAATTACTGCTAATCCCATTCCTGTTGCAGTACTTACTTTATTGGATACTCCAAGAAATGGACATATACCCAAGAATTGTGCTAAAACAACATTACTTACGAATATTGTTACTATAAGAATATTTATATACAACATAGTTTTACTGTTTTTATAATTTGCAAAAATACGAAAATTTATATGATTTAATCAAATTTTAATTATATTTTTTAAATATTAATTTCATAATTAAGTTTACTTTTTTCTTTTGAGGTGAGATTTTTTGAGAATAGTTTCTTTATTATCTGTTTAATATATTTGTGTTTCTTACAATAAGAACGAAAATCATCATCATTTAAAGAAAAATCTTTTTGCCATATTTCTTTTGGTGAGATATAAACATATGTATAATCAAAAATCATACTTTCATTATTCTTTTCTTTCAATAAATCTTCTTTGCTTGGACAAATAATAGTTATATCTCGCGTTTTTGCTTCTTTTTTTAAAAAACCAATAGTAGAATCGTAGTTGTCAATAATCTTCTTCCAAGAGAAATCATTGTATTGAGTATTGCCTAAGATTGTTATTGGTCGTAGTTGTAATATATCAATAGAGTAGGAGCCAAGTTTATTGAAAAAATCTTTTAACTCCATAATATTCAAACTATTCATCGTGTAGTTTATTCTTACTTTAAAAGCAGGATATTTTTGTTTTAGTTTAGTAATAAAGCAAAGCGTATCAAGAAATGTTTCATAGCAAGCATTAGTCATTAATTCTTCATAAGTTGTTTTATTAACTCCATGCAAAGAAATAGTTATTTCATCAAGTCCATTTTGAATATATTCTTCTAAATCATTTTCTTTAAGAATGTTTCCGTTAGTTGTCATTGATATGTATGGGACATGTTTTTCTTTTGCTTTCTTTATTATATCCAAATTATTGTCATACATTGTTGGTTCTGCACCACAACCTATTTGAAGTTTGATAGCAAATGGAAAGAACTTATCGGCTATCTTTTCTAAATCATTAAAAGAAAATTTTCCATTAAGTTCTTTTCTTTTATTCTCATCAGAAAAATAACACATCTTACATTGCAAATTGCAAGCTATGATAGGGTCAAGAAACACACCAAAATATCTTTTTTTTAATATATGTAGCATTAATATTCCTAAGAGTTTTATTCTATTACTCTTTATTATTCTATTTATTTTTAAGAGTTTATACACATTCATAACTACAACATTCTTTTTATTAAACAAAGTGAATGAGAATATTCATTGTTTTCTTTGTCAAATATTCCTTTTGTGTCAATAGTATCTATTCTTACTCTTCCACTTGAATGAATTATCATATTATTTTTAAGATAAATTCCAACATGAGTAATATGTTTGTTTTTATTATCAAAAAAACACAAATCTCCTGTTTGAATATCATTAATATTTTCAATAGTTTTTCCTTGCAAGGCTTGTTGTGATGCATCTCTATTTAGGTATATATCAAAAAAACGAAATACATTTTGAGTAAAACCAGAGCAATCAATACCAAAAACACTCTTTCCACCCCATTGATAAGGACAGTTAAGATATGTTTTGGCAATCTTTTCAAGGTTAATTAAGTTAAAAGATAGTTTCTTTGTTAAATGATTATCATCAATTGTGAATGTAGTATCATTTATTGAGTATGTTTTTCCTATAATTTTTGAACAAAAAGGTATTGGAATAAGAGTTTTTTTATTGTTTTTAATCATCTCAATATTAGATAGTAAAGAGCATGTTAAAAAAACGCTGTAATTTTTCACTAACTCTTCGTTTTTTGCAAATAACTCTTGATTATCTTCTTGTGAAAAGACTATTAAATTTCTTTTATCAACAAATCCTTCATAATTATCTTCTATTGTCTTTATCAACAACCAACCATTCTCTTCTTTTTCTATACTAACAATATCACCAAACAATAATTGAGATACTTGTTCGCAATAAGAATTACTATCTTTTCTTATTGGCACCACTCCGATATAACAATAACCATACATAATTTTATAGTTTGCCGTTTTCTATGCCAGAGATTATTCTTTCAATCATTCTATCTTCATAGTCGTTTTGAGGCTCAAAATTATCATTAAGATTAATGCCCATTGTCTTTGTTGCTGTCTTATAAAAAGATGCTTTAAATCCACTCATAAAATCTTTCATCAAACTATAAGAACTCCTTCCTGTTTGACGATAAATAAGTTTTGATAATATCTTGCCTTGTTTTTTGCTTAGTTTTTTGATTTTACCAGAAAACTTGTTGTCAATATCGTTAGCAGCCGTCTTTTTTATTTTTTCTTTTTGACTATCATTTTGACAGTTGCTCATCATATAAAGATAATTATTGAGTAGTTGCTGAATTTGTTTAGCATAAGGGTATGTTTTTTTTACATCTCTTATAAGTTTGGAGTTGCTTCTTATTTCTTCTGGCGTTAATGGACAGATGTATCCAACAACTCTTATTGGTTCAAGATAAGCAACAGGAATTGTATCTCCATTGTAAATTGTACCAAAAACTGTTATTCCACCTTTGTTTTGAGAAAAAGCAATAACAGAAATAAATATCATTAATGTTAAACAAATTATCTTTTTCATCTTTTATTATTTTTTATATTAATTTTCTTTAATAGCAGCAAGACCTTTTATATCTATTGCTTTTTTTGCATACTCTTTTGTTATCCTTACTTCTTTCATATCTTTTTCTTCGGGAATAGAGTACATCAAATCTATCATTATTTGTTCTAATATTCCTCTCAATCCTCTTGCTCCAACAGAATATTCTATTGCCAAATCAACAATATAATCCAAACAATCATCATCAAAGATAAGTTTTTTGTTATCAAGGTCAAATAGTTTCTTATATTGTTTTGTTATTGCATTTTTTGGTTCTGTCAAAATCATTTTTAACGCTTTCCTATCAAGATTATCAAGATATGTTAATACAGGAAATCTACCAATAAGTTCAGGAATAAGTCCAAACTTTTTTAAATCTTGAGGTTGAATGTATTTTAGCATATCTTTTTTGTCAATATTGTCTCTGTTTAAACTCTCTGTAAAACCAATTGCATTAGAATTTAATCGTGCAGATATTATTCTATCCATACCATCAAAAGCACCTGCTGCAATAAACAATATATTTTTTGTATCAACTTGAATATATTTCTGTTCAGGGTGTTTTCTTCCTCCTTGTGGTGGCACATTAACAATAGTTCCTTCAAGTAATTTCAAAAGAGCTTGCTGAACGCCTTCTCCACTAACATCTCTTGTTATGGAAGGATTATCACTTTTTCTTGCAATCTTGTCAATCTCATCAATAAATACAATACCTCTTTGTGCTTTATCAACATTGTAGTCTGCATTTTGCAAAAGACGAGTTAATATTGTTTCAACATCTTCTCCAACATAGCCAGCTTCTGTTAATACTGTCGCATCACAAATACAAAAAGGTACATTTAAAAGATTTGCTATTGTTTTTGCAAGCAATGTTTTGCCGGTTCCTGTTTCTCCTGCAATGATAATGTTACTTTTATCAAGAATAACATCATTTTTTTTCTCTATATGTTTTGCGTAATATTTAAGTCTTTTATAGTGATTATATACTGCAACAGACAAAACTTTCTTTGCCCTTTCTTGTCCTATAACATATTGATTGAGATATGTGTGAATTTCTTTTGGAGTCTTTATTTCAAGAGCATCAACTTGTTTTTGATTTTCTTCAATGTCCTTTTGACCTATTAAATCATTTATTGCTTTGCTACATTTATCGCAAATGCCTAATCCATTAACAGCAGATGGTATGAAAAAATCTACTTCATCTTCTGTTTTTCCGCAATATATACAATGTTCTTTTATTTTTTCTTTCATTTTTAGTCTTGTTTTTTACCTACTTTGCATCCCCATATTGAGTAATAAGCAATATAAAGATAACATGGTAAGAATAAGAAATATGGTATTTGACGATTATCCCAGATTGTTGCTAAATAGCCATAAAGCAAAGGTATTAATGCTCCACCAACTATCGCCATAATAAGTAAAGCAGAAGCAACCGAAGTATGATGTCCAAGTTTGTCTATTGCAAGTGCCCATATTGCAGGCCACATAAGAGAATTACTAAAAGACAAAAGTATTAAGAATACAAGAGAAGTAACTCCACTACAACTCAATGCTAATACTGAAAAGATAAGACTTAATACGGAACAAACAGTTAATGCTTTTTGTTGAGAAATATATTTAGGTATTAATGCTATACCACAACAATATCCAACCATTAGAGCAGCAAGAGAAAATGTTCCTATTCTTGAATAAATATAATCAGGTAATCCTATACTTTTGCTATAAGGAACCAATGTATCTATTGCCATAACTTCTACTCCTTCATAAAGAAACAATGCTAATATACCAAGAAGAAGATAGGGATATTGAAATAATGTTGTTTTATTGCTTTTTTCTTGTTGTGTTTCTTCTGGATTAACATCTGGAAGTTTAGCAAGATAAACCATAACTGCAAGAAGAATTAAACCTATTGTTATAACAATATATGGAGTGATTATTCTTTGTGCTAATTGATTGAGAGCGTCTAATTGAATTGCTCCACTTGTGTTTGAAATATGAGAAGTAACTGCATCAAAATTACTTAATAGTGCTTTACTTAAAACAAAAATTCCAATAATACCAGCAATCTTATTAAATAATCCCATAATAGACATACGCTTTGCAGCACTTTCAATAGGTCCAAGAATAGTTACATAAGGATTTGCTGCTGTTTGCAAGAGTGCTAAGCCAGTCCCTTGAACAAACAACCCTATTAAAAACATAATGTAACTTCTTTCGTTTGCAGCAGGTATAAATAATATTGAGCCCATAGCCATAACGGTTAGCCCAAGAGACATTCCTTTTGCAAAACCTGTTTTTTTTAATATCCAAGACGAAGGAAGTGCCATGATGAAATAAGATATATAGAAAGCAAATGTAACTAAATATGCTTGACTATCTGGAAGTTGACATGCAGTTTTAAGAAATGGAATTAAAAGATTATTTAACCATGTTATAAAACCAAAAACAAAATATAATATGCCTATGATTGACAAACTAAAAATGTAGTTATTTTTTCTCATAATGATTAGTTCTAATAAAAAATTAATAATTTGCAAAGGTAATACTTTTTAATTTTACTTTTTGTTTTTTTAATATTTTTATAAGAAAAAAAGCCATTAAAATAACTCTTCGTTTTATTGAAATAAATTAAAGAGATAATAAAATATAATCAAGAACTATTTCATTAGAATAGCAATTCATTTTATTAGAATAAAAAAAGGATGTTATGTAATAATAATTGAGATTTTTTTATTTGCCTCTACCTTGCAAAATGATAATAAAAGTATAAAGCAAAATCTTAATATCTGTTGCCATAGACATATTCTCTAAGTATAATAAGTCATATTTTAACCTATCAACCATTTGTTCAACTTTGTCAGCATAACCAAACTTAACTTGTCCCCACGAAGTCATACCTGGTTTTATTTTATATAATAATCTATATTCAGGAGCAAATTCAACAATCTTATCAATAAAATATTTTCTTTCAGGTCTATATCCAACCATACTCATATTACCAATAAGAACATTATAAAATTGTGGTATTTCATCAAGACGCACTTTTCTCATAAAATGACCAAATGGAGTTATTCTATCATCATTATCGCCATTAGAAAGCATTGGACCATTTTTTTCTGCATCAGTATACATTGAACGGAACTTATACATATAGAAAGGTTTGCCATTTTTGCCTATTCTTATTTGTCTGTAAAATATGTTGCCTTTTGATGTTGTTTTAACAATTATTGCAATTGCTATATATACCGGACTTAGTATCAACATTGCAATTAAAGATGTTATTATATCAAACACTCTTTTGATGAAGAACTCCCAATTTTCCATTGGTTGCTGACTAATTTGAACCAATGGCGTATGAAAGATTGCAGTTAGCCTAACACTTCCTATTAATAAATCTTTTCTATCAGCAGGAATAAACATTTCTATGTGGGGCTCTTGAATCTTTAATATTATATTATATATTTGATTTTCATCTTGTTCTTTTAAAACAATAACTACTTCTTCAATATTATATTCATTAATGATATTAGATAGGTTGCTTATGTTCCCAAGAAATGGAATCTTTCCTTCAAAACTTTTTAATGCAACATTATTGTTTAATGTAATGTATCCGACAAATTTATTTCCACTACTAATTATTTGATTGTTTAATTCATTATAACATTGTAGTGCTTTTTCTTCATCACTAATAATCATAAGAGTTGGAAACCCTATCTTGTGATTATGAACTTTATGAACAGTTATTGTTGTTAATACAAATCGTGGAATATATGTTAGAGAGAAATGAATAAGAAAAAGGATAGCAAAAGTAAGATAATAATTTCGGTAAGTACCTATATGATCATCAAGAAGAAAAGCAAAAAATATTGCAATAACTCCAATAAGACTTGTTATCATTGTTTGACTTAAATCTTTAAGCCTTCCTTTCTTATAAATGTTGTAGTAATAACCTTGAATCCAATAAAGAAGTACCCAAAAAACTGGAATAAAAATTATACCAAGATAAAAATTGTTATCATCAAATACTTTATTAATATCATTAAAGTTACCATTTTCTATGGTGATTTTTCGGAATATGAAAAATATTACCCACGTAATTAAAGCGGATAAGAAATCAGATATTATATATTTGATTGTTTGGAACTTCTTATTCATAACTAAGCAAATTTTATTCTGGATAATGTACGATTTTTATGTTATCAATATGAACGAAACCATTGCTAATCTTATCAGGATTGAATGGCTGAAAGTATAATTGAAAAGGTAGATAGTTCATTAATCCCCATGATTTTCCAAGAATAATATATATTTTTTGCCAACCGTTATTTACATTACTTTTAAGTCTAACTGAACTAATAAAAGAGCGTTGAGATGAAGAAGAAGATGTTCTCCCATAAACGCCTACTTCAAAAGGAATATTGCAATGATAATCTAATTCAAGAATCATTGCATTTTGGTTAGAACAAGATATGCTATCTTTACTTAAAATCTTAAAAGAAGAACTTTCACTATTCATATACATTGCTCCACAACTATGTCCATACTTTACGCTATCATTACTTATTATATGTAAGTTGTTAGATGTTATTTTTCTTCTTTTTTTAGATGTCGTATCATCTTGAAAATGATTGTAAGTGTCTTCAAACAAATCAACCATAGCAAAAGTAGCATAATTGTTGTAAGTTATATTTTGAGTAGGTATGGTTATTGTTTGACCAGAAACTAAATCAACAGTATCATTTTCATAAGTATAGAAACGATAATATTCTCTTGTTGCTGCCATTCCATTCCATTTTACTCCTGGACGAAGTTGTATAACATGCTTACCTTCTTTTAAAATAGGGATAACAAGAGGTTTATTTGTATCTGTTGGTAAAGAATAAACACCAAGAAATTCATTATCAACATAAAGCCAAACATCTGTTATGTTATTTGT